>NZ_JAKGBZ010000001.1 GCF_021556475.1 Acidiphilium iwatense
TGTCTGCTGAGGTTGGGATGGCAACCCAAACTTCTCAGACAGGAGACCGTCGCGTGAAGTGCGCCATCAACGGCGCCGCAAAATCAGCCGGAAATCACTACCGCAGAGCGGTTTTGTTCAATCCCCCCGGTCAAATGACGACACACCCTAATTCTGCGCCGGCTGCGGCAGCACGAATCTCTGGCCGGGATAGATCAGGTTGGGGTCGCGGATGCTCGCTTCGTTGGCGCGATAGATCAGAGAATATTCGGTGCCCTTGCCGTACACCGCGCGCGCGATCAGCCAGAGGCACTGGCCGCGCTTGATCACGACATGGCCGGGTGCCAGCGACGCGACGCGATGCGGCGCGAAGGCGGTCTGCATGGTCGCGGTGACGGCACCGTTGCTGCCCGTGGTTTCCAGCCGGAACGTGCCGGGCTTGGCTTGCATGTGATCGGTGCGCATCTGCCATCGCCCGTTGGCGCCGGCGATCGCGGTGCCGAGCTTGGTGTGGCCGAGGAACAGCGACACATGCGCGCCCGGCTTCGCGGTGCCGGCGATCACCGCGTTGCCGGTGGCGTCATAATCGACCGAACCGAGGCCGAGGCTGCCGGGTTTCGGCCCCTGGCCGGTCAACACCTCGGACGGGGTTTTGCCGATGCCGCTCAGCACCGCGAGCGCACCCTCGTTCGGCGCGTTGGGCACCGAAACCGTCACGCTGCGCGCGCTCGCCAGGGTCTGGCCATTGCCCAGCGCCTCGGAGATCGCGATCTGCTGGCCGCCCGGCGCCAGCGGCTTGGAGGTGACGAAGGCGAAGCTGCCCGAGGAATCCGCCTTCACCGTGCCGATCGGTTTGCCGTTGGCGGTGATCGTCACCGTGGCGCCGGGTGCTGCGCGCCCCGCGATCACCGCATTGCCGCCGGCATCGACGCGCACGGTGTCGAAAGTCGGTCCGTTCGGCGCTGCCTGCTTCTGAACCGTTGCCTGGGCGATTTTCGGCGCGGCCTTGGTCGGTTCGAAATGGCTCTTGCCGCTGAGGAATACGAGGCCGAGCAACGCGAGCACGCCGAGCGTGGCGATCGCCGCCGGGGCGGCCCAATCGGGGATCGCCGGTCGCCGATCGATTTTGTCGGGTCCGGCCTGCTGCGCGTTCTGAGACATCGGAGACTCTGTCGCTAGTGTGGCGGTTCTGAAGTTCCTATGCATTCGCGGCGGTGGTTTTAGGAACTCCAGAACCAAAAACCACACTAGAATCATATATTTGCTAGTGTTTTTCCGATTCGGAAGGTCGTAAAACGCCGCTTTTGGCACCGACGAACTTCCGAATCGAGACACTAGCTTGCTTCGGTGGAAAGACCCTGCCACGAAGGCGCGCTGTTCGATAGTATCGGTGGGTAATTCTGGATGATGAGTCACATTTCGGTCACGGTATTCTGCGGGTCTTCGGTGGGTGCCGAGCCCGACTACATGGCGGCGGCGCGCGCGCTGGGAAAGGGTCTGGCGGCGCGCGGCATGGGCCTCGTGTTCGGCGGCGGCAATGTCGGGCTGATGGGCGAACTCGCCGGTGCGGCGCTCGGCGCGGGCGCTCATGTCACCGGCATCATTCCCGAATTCCTGCGCGCCCGCGAGGTCGAGTTTCCCGGCCTCAGCGAGCTGATCGTGACGGATTCCATGCACACCCGCAAGCGGCGCATGTTCGCCCGCGCGGATGCCTTCGTGGTGCTGCCGGGCGGGCTCGGCACGCTGGACGAGCTGATTGAAATCATCACCTGGAAGCAGCTCGGCCGGCACGACAAGCCGATCATCCTGGTCGATATTCTCGGCTGGGCGCAGCCGGTCGCCGCTCTGCTCGACCACGTGATCGCGGCCGGTTTCGCCCGGCCTTCGGCGCGGGGTTTGATCGAGATGGTGAAGGATGTGCCGGTGGCACTCGCCCGGCTGGAGGCGCTGGCAGATTATTCCGAGCCGGAATCGTCCGTGGGGATTTCCGCGGTCGGCAGCCGGTAATCCTCGCCGAACCAGCGGCCGAGATCGACTTCCCGGCACCGGCGCGAGCAGAAGGGTTTGTGCTCCCGCGTGGCCGGTTTATGGCAGATCGGGCAGAGCGGCGGCGTGGTCACCGCAGGATCTCGTGCAACGGCGTGCGGACGCGCGGGCGCAGCACTTCGGCGAAACCGAGGACGGTGAAGCCGAGCAGACGGGGTTTCAGGGGATCGCGCGCGAGGGCGGCGGCGAGATCGGGGCCGAGTGCCGCGCGGGACGACGCTTTCATGCCGGCAAAATCGATCAGGATCGCGCCGCCGAGATTGCGCAGCCGGATCTGGCGGGCGAGTTCGGGAATCACCGCGCGGTTCAGCCGTGCCTGGGATGCGGCTTTGCCGCCGCGTTCGGCGGTCGCGGCGCCGGCGTCGATGTCGATCGCGGTGAGCGCGGGGGTCGGCGTGATGGTGGCGCGCGCGCCGCCGGGAAGGGCGATTTCGAGGTCTTCGAGAGACGCGATTTCGTCTTCGATGTCGGCAAAGCAGCCGGATTTGTATTCGACCAGGGCAAATCGGGGGCGGAGCGCGGCGATCAGGGCGTAGTCATCGGCGTAGATCGGGGCGGTCGGGTGCAGTGCGCGCCAGTCGCCGAGCGGGCCAGGCCCGCGCGCGATCAGGCCGGGTCTGGCGCCGGGCGCGTCCTTCGCGAGCGCGAGGCGCGGTCCCTTGGCGCCCTGGGCTGCGCGGGTGACGCGGAAGGCGGCGATATCGCCCTCCGACAGGGTCTTGCCGCCCGCGCTGTCGGGCAGGAAGCCGGTGGTGTCGCCAAGATCGGCGAACGCGCCGCCGAGGGCCGAAGCGCGGGTGCTGACTCGCCCGGTATAAAGATCGCCCACGCCGTCCGGGCTCGCCGGGCGCCAGAGCGTGTATTCGGCGAGCGCGCCGTTCTCGATCAGGGCGAGCCTGACGGCTTCACCACGCGCGGAGGCCAGAATTACGGTCGCCATCCGAGGCCGCGCAGCAGATTCGCCGTTTCGTGCAGCGGCAGCCCGACCACGCCGGAATAGGAGCCGGCGAGAAAATCGACGAAGCCGGCAGCGCGGCCCTGGATCGCGTAGCCGCCGGCCTTGCCGCGCCATTCGCCGCTGGCGATGTAGGCATCGACCATCGCGGGTTCGAGCCGGGCGAAGCCGACCACCGAGGCGACGTTGCGCGCGGCGATCCGCCCATCCGGCGCGCGGAGCGCGATCGCGGAATAGACCCGATGGCGGCGCCCGGCGAGCAATTCGAGGCAGCGCCGCGCTTCGGTTTCAGTGCCGGCTTTCGGCAGGACGCGCCGACCGAGCCCGACCACGGTATCGGCGGCGAGAATGAAGGCATCGGCGCGCGGCACGGCGGCGCATTTGGCGCGGGCGAGGCGAGCGGCGAGTTCGCGCGGGGTTTCGCCGCGCAAGGGCGTCTCGTCGATTTCGGGGACGACAATCGCGTCGGGCGCGATGCCGAGCTGGCGCAGCAGATCGAGCCGACGCGGGCTCGACGAGGCGAGAACCAGAGTCACTTGAAGCGGCCCGCTTACTTGAAGCGAAACGTGATCCGGCCCTTGGTGAGGTCGTAGGGGGTCATTTCCACGTTCACCCGGTCGCCGGCCAGGACGCGGATGCGGTTCTTGCGCATCTTGCCACTGGTATGCGCCAGAATCACGTGGTCGTTGTCCAGCTTGACGCGGAACATGGCATTGGGCAGCAGCTCGGCGACGGTGCCGCTGAATTCGATCATGTCTTCTTTCGACATCTATCCTCGTCGGTCGGTCATTGAACGATCGTTCCCATGAGCCCGAGCGGCGAATTGGTCAAGCTTCGAGCCGGATCGCGACCGAGCGGGCATGGGCGCCGAGCCCTTCGGCTTCGGCGAGGGTGACGGCCGAGGGGCCGATCGTGGCGAGGGATGCGGCATCGAGTTCCGCCCAGGTGGTGCGCTTAAGAAAATCATAGACCGACAGGCCGGAGGCGAAGCGCGCGGTTCCCGAGGTCGGCAGCACGTGGTTCGGCCCGGCGATGTAATCGCCGATCGCCTCGGGCGTGTGCCGGCCCAGGAAAACCGCGCCGGCATGGCGGATGCGCGCGAAATCCCGCGCCGGATCGGCGGTCATGATCTGCAGATGTTCGGGGGCGATGCGATTGGCAATGGCGGTCGCCTCGTCGAGGTTGCGCACCAGGACGATTGCGCCATGGTCGCGCCAGCTTGCCCCGGCGACGGCCGAGCGTGGCAGGGTTTTGAGCACGCGTGCGATGGTTTCGGCAACCGCGTCGGCGAAACCGGCATCGTCGGTGATCAGAATGGCCTGCGCTGCCTCGTCATGCTCGGCCTGGGCGAGAAGGTCGAGGGCGACGTGATCGGGGTTCTGCGCCGCATCGGCGATGACCAGGACTTCCGAGGGGCCGGCGATACTGTCGATGCCGACCCGGCCGAACACAAGGCGCTTGGCCTCGGCGACATAGGCATTGCCGGGGCCGACGATGCGATCGACCGGGGCGATGCGCGCCGTGCCGTAGGCGAGTGCTGCGACCGCCTGCGCGCCGCCGACGCGGTAGATCTCGGTCACGCCGGCGCGGTGGGCGGCGGCCAGAACCAGGGGGTTCGTCACCCCGTCCGGTGTGGGCACGCACATGGCGATGCGCGAAACCCCCGCGATGCGCGCGGGGATCGCGTTCATCAGAACCGAGGACGGATAGGCCGCCTTGCCGCCCGGCACATAGATGCCAACGGCATCGAGTGGTCCCCAGCGCAGGCCGAGGCGCGCGCCGGTTTCGTCGGTGAAGGCGAGGTCGGCGGGCATCTGGGCGCGGTGGAATGTCTCGATGCGGGTCGCGGCGCGGTCGAGCGCTGCACGCTGCGCCGCCGGCACGGCGGCGACCGCCGCGCCGATTTCGGTGGCGCCGATGTGGAGCGTGGTTTCGGTGAGCGGGAAACGGTCGAAGCGCGCGGTCAGGTCGATCAGCGCCGCGTCACCCTCGGCGCGCACGCGGGCTATGATCGCGGCGACGGCTTCGCTGACATCGATCGCCGTGGCGCGATCGGCGAGCAAGGCGGCGAGCGCGGCATCGAACCCAGGATCGGTGGTGGCGAGGCGGCGCATCAGGCGGCGGCTTCGAGGGCGGCGCGGAACCGGGCGATCCAGGCGCCGATTGCCTCGGGTCGGGTTTTCAGCGCGGTTCGGTTGACGATCAGCCGCGAGGTGACATGGGCGATCACCTCGGTCTCGACCAGGCCGTTGGCGACGAGGGTGCTGCCGGTCTGCACCAGATCGACGATCAGGCGCGACAGACCGAGGCCGGGGGCGAGTTCCATCGCGCCGTTGAGCGTGACGATTTCCGCCTGGATGCCGCGCATCGCGAAGTGCTTGCGGGTGATGCTGGGGTATTTGCTCGCCACCCGCACCCGCGACAGGCGCGAAAAATTGGTGCGCCCGGCCGCGTCCGCCGGTTCGGCGACCGAGATGCGGCAATGGCCGATGCCGAGATCGAGCGGCGCGTAGATATCCGGGTAGTCGAACTCCATCAGCACGTCGGCGCCGCAAATGCCGATTTCGGCGGCGCCGAAGGCGACGAAGGTGGCGACGTCGAAGCTGCGCACCCGGATCACGTCGAGCTCGGGGGTTTCCGTGTGAAAGCGCAGGCGGCGGGAGCTTTCGTCGGCATAATCCGCTTCCGGGACGATGCCGGCGCGGGCGAGCAGCGGCGCGCATTCGGCGAGAATGCGACCTTTCGGCAAAGCGAGAACCAGCGTGCGGCTCGCAACGTCGGCTGCCGGTGGAATAGGGGTCACGGCGGTCATGGCGCGGCGTTTACCACCGCACCGCGACCCTGCCAAACCTGCATCGGGCACGACGGTGCGTCATCGAGGCGCAACCAAACCGTCCCGAAAGCTTAACACCCCGCGCGGCCGGTTCCGGCTATCCCCCGCTCGATCTTTCGCGCCGTTACCGGCGCATTACCGACGCGATACAGAGGGGACTTCGATGAAAAGCGGTTTTTCCGGCCGGCGCATGGCGCGCCAGGGCTTGCGCGCGGCGTTGCTGGGTGCGGCGAGCATGATGGCCATGGCCGGAGCGGCACAGGCGCAGGCGGTAAACGCGGGAACGGTGTCGGCGAGCGGGACGATGAATGCCGCCGCCGCAGCGCTGAAAAAAACCGACCGGAGACTCACCAAAAAGCAGATTTTTGCCTCCGGCCAGAGCAAAGCGGTTCTGACCAGACAGCAGATTCAATCGGTCGGGCCGGCAGCGGGTGCCGCACAGGCATTGTCGCTGGCACCAGGCGTTGCGGTGCGTGGTTATGGCGGATCGGCAGGAACGGCGCGCTATGAGTTTTCGCTGCGTGGCGCGAAGGTTGGCTGGTCGTCGGTGAACGGCGATGCCGAGCGCAACGGGATCACGGTTCTGTTCGATGGCATTCCGATGAACAACCTAACCGCGCATAACGGCCAGTGGGATTCCAACGAAATTCCGATTCTGCAAATGATCAGCGGCATCAACGTGATCAACGGACCGGGCAATCCGGCGTCGCGCTGGTTCGACAGCATCGGCGGCACAGTCGATTTCGTGCCGGTGCAGCCGACCGCCAAGCCGGACTACGAGGTTGGCGGCACGTTCGGCAGCGATGCCACCTATGGCGGGCATTTCATCGCCAATTCCGGCCTGATCGATGGGTGGAGCATCCTTCTCGCGGGCGGCTATATCCGCAACGATACGTTCCGCGTTGGCGTGCCGGGCGTCAGTTTTCACGCGCCATCCGAATCCAATGCCTATTTTGGCAAGGTGACCCGGGTGTTCGACGGCGGCGCGATCAGTTTCGGCGGTTATGTCGACAACAATCATGAAGAGCGCCCCAGTCCACTGTTCATCCCGATCGCGCCGATCGCCGGAATCACGACTGAAGGGCTGGGTGCCAATGCGCCGCTCTACAGCCAGTCGACCAGCGGCTATTACAGTCTGTTGTCGCCCGCTGTCTGGTTCAAGCGCATTCAGGTGCGCGACTACATGCTTTACGGCAAACTGGCGCTCGATCTCGCGCCAGACTTGACCTTCCACAACAATACCTGGTTCCGGCACGGGGCGCGCGTTCATTACAGGATGAATAATTATATTCCGGGCAACGCGGCGAATACCGAGTATTATTATACCGAATCCGACACGTATGGCGATCAGGCCTACATGGACTGGAAACTGCCGGCGAACGATGTAAAGTTCGGGGGCTACGCGATCCATCAGCGCTATCAGCCGATCTATCTCGGCTATACGCCGAGCCTTGGCACCAACCAGCCGAATCCCTCTCAGATTTCAAACTTTACGCTCTATAACACGTTTCTTGACGCATACATTCAGGACACGATCACGCCGTTCAAGGGATTGAGCATTACCCCAGGTATTGCGGGTGTGGAGTATCAAACCAGCTTCTATAATAACGCCCTGGGCAATCCAAACAACGTTTCGGTGACGGGCAATACGCAGAAAACATTTACCAACCCGGAGCCTTCGGTGAGCGTGCGTTACCAACCGGTACCTTGGGGCGCGTTGTATGCGAGTTACGCGACATCCTATCAAAATCCAACCGATAACGGGTTCGGCGCCAACAACAGTAATGCCGGTGCCGTGGATATCGCGACGCTGAAGCCGGTCAAGAGCGTCGATTACGAAATCGGCGCCAAGCTGCTGTTTCACGATGCGGGCTTTCTGCACAACGCATCGCTCAACATCAATTACTTTCACGACAAACTAACCAACGAGACGATCGCAACCTATGTTACGAATTTTGCGCTGACCAAATTCGCATCTGCCAACGCCACGCTGAAGGGATTCAATATCGCGGCGACCGCCGATCCGAACTTCCATTGGCATCTGTTCGCCAATGTCAGCTTCAGCAACAACATCTACAATTCCTATCTGCCGGGCGGCGCGACCATGCCGCTCCAGGGCGTTCCGATCTCCTATAACCCGAAAGTCCTGGCCTCCATCGGTATCGACTACAAAACTTTCGTACGCGGCATTCTGGTGAATGTCGGCTTCCTCGATCAATATACCGGCTCGCAATATCTGTTCAACAATCTGACCGGTGCGCCCTCGAATGTGAAGCAGAAGAGCTTCAACATCGCCAATCTGAGTCTGGGTGCCGATATTCCGGTGCCGCAAAATGTTTCCCGCGCAGTGAAGGTGCTGAAACTGGCATTCAATATCAACAATCTGTTCGGCACCCGCTACAACCCGGTCCAGTATATTTCGAGTGGCGGGTATTTCGGCGGTAACAGTGCGGGAACGATCCTGGTTGCCCCAGGTGCACCGCGCCAGTATCTGGTATCGCTGACCGCGAAATTCTGAATGTCTGGGTAACCGGCACGACCCTTGCCGCGCCGGCGCGGGCGGCGCAGATTGGCCGCATGAGCGAACATGTAATGGTCTGCGAGGTCGGCCCGCGCGACGGGTTGCAGATGGCGAAATCGGTCATGCCCACCGAGGCGAAATGCGCCTGGATCGGCGCATTGGCGGCGTCGGGTCTGCGGGAGATCGAGGTGGGCAGTTTCGTGCCGGCGAAACTGATCCCGCAAATGGCGGATACCGATGCTGTGGTGCGGTTTTCGCGCGGAATTCCAGGGCTGACCGTGGTGGCGCTGGCGCCCAATCTGCGCGGCGCGGAAGCAGCCCTTGCGGCGGGGGCGCACCGGATCAGCATTCCGGTATCGGTCAGCGAGGGGCATTCCCGCGCCAATCTCAACCGCTCGCCGGACGAGCAGGTCGCGGTGGTGGCGAAGATCGTCGCCTGGATGCGCGAGGCGGGCGACAAGGCGGAAATCGAGGTCGCCTGCTCCACTGCCTTCGGCTGCTCGATCGACGGCGCGGTGCCGGAGCATGCGGTGGTGCGGATCGCATCGGCGCTGGCCGAGGCCGGGGTGAGCCAGATCGCGCTGGCCGATACGGTCGGCTACGCCAATCCCGCACAGATCAAGTCGGTGGTGCGCGCGGTGCGCGCCGAGATCGGGCCGGTGCTGCGCGGGCTGCATCTGCACGATACGATGGGACTCGGCATCGCCAATGCGCTGGCAGGGCTGGAAGCAGGCATCCGCGATTTCGATTCCGCGCTGGCCGGGCTCGGCGGCTGCCCGTTCGCGCCGGGGGCCTCGGGCAATATCGTCACCGAGGATCTGGTGTTCATGCTGGAGAGCATGGGGTTTGAAACCGGCATCGATCTCGCGAAACTGATCGCGGCGCGCGGCCTGCTGCATGCCGGATTGCCGGCCGAGCCGATGCACGGCCAGCTCGCGAAAGCGGGGATTCCCCGAACATTTCAGAAAGCCGCATGAGCGCCGCGGCGCTGGCGGGGCTCCGCGTCGTCGAATTCGCGCATATGGTGATGGGGCCAACCGCCGGGTTGATCCTGGCCGATCTCGGCGCCGACGTGGTGAAGATCGAACCGACGCCCGACGGCGACAACACGCGACGGCTGACCGGCTCGGGCATCGGCTTTTTCACCATGGCGAGCCGCAACAAGCGCAGCGTCATGCTCGATCTGAAATCGCCCGAGGGGCTCACGGTGGCGCGCCGACTGATCGGGCGCGCGGATGTGCTGACCGAGAATTTCCGCCCCGGCGCGCTGGACAAGCTCGGGCTCGGCTATGCGGAATGCGGTGCGGCGAATCCCCGCCTGATCTATTGCTCGCTGAAGGGTTTCCTGCCCGGCCCGTATGAGCACCGCACCGCGCTCGACGAGGTGGTGCAGATGATGGGCGGCCTCGCCTACATGACCGGCCCGGTCGGCCAGCCCTTGCGCGCCGGGGCTTCGGTGATCGACATCATGGGCGGCACCTATGGCGCGCTCGCGGTGCTGGCGGCGCTCGCCGAGCGGGAGCGCACCGGGCTCGGCCAGCACGTGCAGTCCGGCCTGTTCGAGAGTGTCGCGATGCTGATGGCGCAGCACATGGCACAGGCGGCGATTACCGGCACCGAGCCCAAGCCGATGAGTGCGCGCGATGTCGCCTGGCCGGTCTACGATATTTTCGATACCGCGGATGGACGGAAGATTTTCATCGGCGTGGTGACCGATACGCAATGGCGCGTGCTGTGCGCGGAATTCGGACTCGCCGGACTCGCGAACGACCCCGTTTTGTCCACCCAGGCGGAGCGCCGCGCGGCACGGCCGCGCACCCTGCCGGTGATCGCGAGCGCGTTCGCGCGCCTGACCGAAACCGAGCTGATCGCGCGCTGCGAACGGCTCGGCCTGCCGTTCGCGCCGATCGCGCGACCCGCCGATCTGTTCGAGGACCGGCATTTGCGGGATTCGGGAGGATTGGTTTCGGTGTCGCTGCCGGATGGGCGGCGCGTCGATCTGCCCGGATTGCCGATCAGCATGGGCGGCGAACGATTGCCGCTCCGGCGCGACGTGCCGGCGGCGGGGGCGGATAGCCGAAACGTGCTGGCGGAGCTTGGTTATGGCGAGGCTGAGATCGACGCGCTGATCGGCCTTGGTGCGGTGGGCGCAAACGGATAAGGAGCAAAAATATGGCGAAAATTGCATTCATCGGTCTCGGCGTGATGGGTTTTCCGATGGCCGGGCATCTTGCGTCGGGTGGGCACAATGTCACGGTCTATAACCGTTCTCCGGCGAAAGCCGAGGCCTGGGTCAAGAAACATGGCGGACGCAGCGCACCGACGCCGGAAGCGGCGGCGCGCGACTGTGCGTTCGTGTTCGCCTGTGTCGGCAATGACGATGATCTGCGCACGGTGACGATTGGCGACGGCGGCGCCTTCGCCGGGATGCAGCCGGGCTCGGTATTCGTCGACCACACCACCGCCTCGGCCACCGTCGCGCGCGAGCTGGACGCGGCGGCGCGGGAGCGGAAACTCGGATTTCTCGATGCGCCGGTCTCGGGCGGTCAGGCAGGTGCGGAATCTGGCAAGCTGACCGTGATGGTCGGCGGCGATGCGGGCGATTTCGAGCGCGCCAGGCCGGCGATCGGCTGTTTCGGTGCGGCGATCAGCCATATCGGCCCGTCGGGCAGCGGCCAGTTGACCAAGATGGTCAACCAGATCTGTGTCGCCGGCGTGGTGCAGGGGCTCGCCGAGGGGCTGCATTTCGCCGAGGCGGCGGGACTCGATGTCGCGGCGGTGGTCGGCGCGATTTCCAAGGGGGCCGCGCAAAGCTGGCAGATGGAGAATCGCTGGAAGGCGATGGTCGCGAAGGACTTCGATTTCGGCTTCGCGGTCGACTGGATGCGCAAGGATCTGGGCATCTGCCTCGCCCAGGCGCACGAAACCGGGGCGCGGCTGCCGGTGACCGCGCTGATCGATCAGTTCTACGCCGATGTGCAGGCG
This sequence comes from Acidiphilium iwatense, assembly GCF_021556475.1. Lineage (GTDB taxonomy): Bacteria > Pseudomonadota > Alphaproteobacteria > Acetobacterales > Acetobacteraceae > Acidiphilium > Acidiphilium iwatense. The sequence goes on from NZ_JAKGBZ010000001.1 coordinate 11,320, forward strand.
ATGGGCGGCAGCCGGTGGGACACGTCGTCGCTGATCGCGCGGTTCGGGAAATGATCGTTAGAACAACTGGCTGTTGATCCGCAGCACCTTGCGGCAGAGCGGCGTGTTGGCCAGCGCGCCGCCGTTGTTTTCGCACCTCACCACTTCGCGCATCAGGGTGTGTGGGTGCTTGTGATAATAGGTGGCGGTGCTGTCGGCACAGCCGGCGAGCAGCGCGGTGGCGAGGATCAGCAGGATCGCGAGCGGTTTCATCGGTGCCTCAAAATTACGGCGTGCAGGTCGGATTGCCAAGACGATGGCCGTTTACATTTCGTTGCCGAACCGCCCGATACGCGCCATGATCCGCCGCGATAACGTGTTCGTGTTCAACACCGGATGGGAGACGAATTCATGACATTGAGCAAGACCAGAGCCGCGATCATGGCCGGCGTTCTGCTGGCGAGCGGTGCCGCGAGCGGGGTTGCCCTGGCCTATCAGGGTCATATGTTCCAGGCGCGCAACGCACTCTACGCCGCGCGCAGCCAGTTGCTCGCGGCAAGGCACAACAAGGGCGGCCATCGGGTCGCGGCGCTGCGGGCGGTCGATGCGGCGATCGCCCAGGTGAATATCGGCATCCGCGTCGGGCGATAAACGCGGGACAGCTTGTCGCGGCGGGGCGGGGCGCGTATTTCTCCGGTCATGAAACACGCACCCGCCCTCCTGCTTCTCGCCGCCGTCGCCCTGCCAGGCTTGGCCGTCGCGGCGCAAACCCCGGCCGCCGATGCGCCGAAACCGCTCGGCGTGTTCAAATCCTGGACCGCCGCGACCTACGGCACCGGCGCGGACAAGGCCTGCTATGCCTTCGCCACGACGAAACTGCCGAAAGGCAGCAAGGCCACGCCGGCGATGCTGACCGTGACCGAGCGCGCCGCGTTCCGCGACGAGATTTCGCTGAGCCAGGGCATCACCTATTCCAAGGGCGCCAAGGTGACGCTGGCGGTGGGCCCGACCACGCTGAAATTCTTCACCAAGGACAATATGGCCTATGCGATGAAGGGTGCGGCGACCACCAAGGCGTTCCTTGCCGGCAGTTCCGTCACCGCGACCGCGACGGCGCCCAACGCCAAGCCGGTGACCGATACGTTCGGGCTCGACGGGTTCGCCGATGCCTATAAGGCGATCCAGAAAGCCTGCCCGGCCGCTTCAGGAGCAAAAACGCCCGGCAGCACCAAGACGAAAAGCTGAAGAATTGTCCGCGACCCTCGACCTCGACGAAGCCGAACGCACGCGAATTCTCGCCAAGGCGGCAATTTTTGCGCCGCCTTCGGCGACCTTGGACGATGGGCGGCGCGATCTGGTCGGGCTGTCGCGCGCGGAACTGGCCGAGGCGGTGGCGAGCGTGGGCGAGGCGCCGTTCCGCGCCAAGCAGCTCTGGCACTGGATCTATCACCAGGGGGTGACCGATTTCGCGCTGATGGCGAATATCGCCAAGCCCTTGCGCGAGAAACTGGCCGCGCATTTCGCGATTTCCCGGCCGGATATCGCCGCCGACCGGCTCAGCGCGGACGAGACCCGCAAAATGCTGCTCCGCTTCCGCGACCATGAGGCGGTGGAGACGGTGTATATCCCGGATGTGACCGAGGATCGCGGCGCGGTGTGCATTTCCTCGCAGGTGGGCTGCACCCTGTCGTGCCGGTTCTGCCATACCGGCACCCAGCGGCTGACCCGCAATCTCTCGCCGGGCGAAATCGTCGGCCAGTTCATGACGATGCGCGACGCCTATGGCGAATGGCCGAGCCCGAAGGGCGAGACCCCGCGCCTGCTCTCGACCATCGTTCTGATGGGCATGGGCGAGCCGCTGTATAATTACGAGAATGTCGCGGCGGCGATGAAGATCGTGATGGATGGCGAGGGGATCGGCCTGTCGCGCCGGCGGATCACGCTGTCGACCTCCGGCGTGGTGCCGATGATGGACCGGGCCGGCACGGAACTCGGGGTCAACCTCGCGGTGTCGCTCCATGCGGTGCGCGACGACGTGCGCGACGTGATCGTGCCGCTCAACCGCAAATACAATATCGCCGAACTGATCGCCGCCTGCCGGCGCTATCCCGCCGCCTCGAACGCGCGGCGGATCACCTTCGAATATGTCATGCTCAAGGGGATCAACGACAGCGAAGCCGACGCGCGCGAACTGGTGCGGCTGATCGCGGGGATTCCGGCCAAAGTGAACCTGATTCCGTTCAACCCCTGGCCGGGCTCGACCTATGAAACATCGAGCGGCAACGCGATCCGCCGCTTCGCCGATATCGTGATGAATGCCGGCTATTCGTCTCCAGTGCGCACCCCGCGCGGACGCGACATCCTGGCGGCCTGCGGGCAGTTGAAGTCGGTCGAAGCCGCCTGAGCGTCAGACCAGCGCGGGCGTGATGTCGGTTCGGGCGAAATCATCGCCGAGAAACAGCAGCTTCGCATCGTTCGATCGCGCGCAGGCATAGGCGAAGCAATCGCCCATGTTGAGTGCGGCTTGGTGCCGGCCCTTGCCGAAGCGCGCATAAGCTTCGGTGGCGAGGGCAAATTCGCGTTCCGCAATGGGGACGAAGCCAAAACCCAGATTCTCAAGAAAAAGATCGACGCGGGCGCGGGTGATGTCGATCGGCAGGGCGTGGCTGCGGCAAAGCGCGGCGACGGTTTCCCACGCCGACAAGGCTGAACAGAGCCGTGATGACGCGGCATCGAGACAATCGGCCAAAGCGATTGCCGCAGGCTCCTTCGCGAGAATCGCGACCAGCGCGGAAGCGTCGGTGAAAACTCTCACGGTTCGCCGGAAAGGTCGTCGAAAAACGCCTTGTCGGCGACGAGCCCGGATTTCGGCGGCAAAGGATGTTCGGCCCAGAGCTGCCGGAGCCGCTCGCGCAGCGGGATGGCTTCGCGGTCGTGATCGAGAGCGGCGCGCACCGCCTGTTTCACCGCGTCCTGCTTGGTGCAATGGCGCTTTTGCGCGAGTTCGGCGACCAGCGCGGCGGTTTCGTCGTCCTTGATGAACAGGGGCATCGCACCCTCCATGGGGGGATATCCAATTTCATATAGTTGGATATCCGGCCGGGCGCAAGCCGGTTGGCCGGGTTGGAAACCCATGCGGCGCCCGCCATTTCGTACAGGATAAAGTGTGGAGGCCGGCGGCATGACAAGGAAGATGATCGATGCGGAATGATGCGCGGGCGGCCTGTCTCGCCGTGCTGCTCGCCGTCCCGGTGGCGCACCCGCAGACGCCCTATGGCGCGAGCGGCGCGGCGCGGCTGCCGCCGCCGCCGGTTCGACCGCCCAAGCCCAAGCCGCAGCCGCCGAAGCTGGAGCATTTGCGGAAAGTCCATGCCGAGGGGTTGCTTGGCCAGCCCGTGCTCGACACCAAGGGAAAAGCGATCGGCACTATTGTCGATGTGCTGATCGATCAGCGGGGTGATCCGAACGCCGCGGTGATCGAGTTTGCCGGGTTCCTCGGCGTCGGCAACCGCAAGATCGCGGTCGCCTGGACCGCGCTGCATTTCAGTGTGGTCAAGCAGCGCATCGCGATCACCATCGACCTCGACGCCGCCAAACTGAAATCCCTGCCGGAATACAAGCCGAGCGCGCCGTCGGTGCCCGTCGCCATCCAGCCCCGCGCCAAAGCGGCCCAGTGAACGGTGATCCGGTCTCGCCGCGCAGCCTGCGCGGCCTGGATTGGCTGAATTTCTTCGTCGCCGACGTGCAGACCGGCTTCGGCCCGTTCATCGCGATCTATCTGACCACCCAGCACTGGACCGATCTCGCGATCGGCGGCGTGCTCTCGCTCGGCACCATCGTCGCGATGGCGAGCCAGTTGCCGGCCGGCGCACTGGTCGACTGGATGCCGAGCAAGCGGCTGGCGGCGGCGCTGGCGATCGGCGCGATCACCGGCAGCGCGCTGTTGTTCGTGCTGATGCCGTCGCATTTCGGCATCGGCCTCGCCGAAATCCTCCACGGTTTCGCAAGCTGCATGTTGAACCCTGCGATCGCGGCGGTGAGTATTTCGCTGGTCAGCGTCGCCGCCCTTGGCGAGCGGCTGGGCCGCAACGCGCGCTTCGCCTCGATCGGCAACGGCGTGGCGGCGGCGGTGATGGGCGGTTTCGGCTATTATTTCGCGCCGGGTTCGGTGTTCTGGCTCACGGCGGCGCTCGGGGTGCCGTCGCTGCTGGCCTTGTCGCGGATCGAATCCCGCCGGGTGGTGCGCGATGCGGCCGAGCGCCGGCGCCCGCATGGCGGCACCTGGGCCGAATTGCGGGCGCTGTTCCTGGACCGGCGATTGCTCGCCTTCATGGCCTGCATCGTGCTGTTCCAGATGGCGGATGCGGCGATGCTGCCGTTCGTCGGCAGCGAAATCGCCGGCAAGGCGGGTAGTGTCGCCAATCTGGTGATCGCCGCCTGCATCGTCTGGCCGCAAATGGTGGTTGCGGCGATCTCGCCCTGGGTCGGGCGTGCCGCGCAGCGCCACGGACGGCGGCGGCTTCTGCTGCTCGGCTTCGCCGCGGAACCGTTGCGCGGGTTGTTGTTCGGCCTGACCGGATCGCCGGTGCCGGTGGTGCTGATCCAGGGGCTGGACGGCATCAGCGCCGCGGTGATCGGGGTGCTGCTGCCGCTGATCGCGGCCGACATCGCGCGGGAACGCGGCCATTTCAACCTGACCATGGGCGCGATCGGGCTTGCGGTCGGGCTGGGGGCGACGGTCAGCAGTGGCGCCGCCGGGGCGATCGCCAATGGGGTCGGGGTGCGCGCGGCGTTTTTCGCGCTGGCCGGCGCTGGGCTTCTGGCGACGGTGGCGGTGTGGTTCCTGATGCCCGAAACGGTGACGGATCAGGAGTCCACCACGACCTGACCGTCCGTGTTGCGCTGGAACGCGAAGCCGCGCGCGGCATTGCCGATGGTCAATCCCTCGATCCGCAAATGGGGAATACTGGCCGGAAGCGCCGGCAGGATCGCGCTGCCCGTGTCTGCCGCCGGGTCGACGCTGATCCCGGTACAGGCGTCCAGCAACGCGAACAAAGCGCCCGCCGCCCAGGCCTGCGGCGCGCAGGCGACCGGATAGGCGGTCGGCGCCCGGTCCCGCGCGCGGGGAAACCCGCAGAACAATTCGGGCAGCCGGTAGCGTTCCGCCCAGCTTGCGGTTGCGAACAGGGAATCGAACAGACGGGCGGCGGCGTCGCGGCGTCCGTAGCGGGCGAGGCCGAGGCCGATCAGCGCATTGTCGTGCGGCCAGACCGAGCCGTTATGGTAGGACATCGGGTTGAACCGCGCCTGGCCGCGCGCGAGGGTGCGAATGCCCCAGCCCGAGAAGAAATCCTCGCCCATCAGCCGGTCCGCGACCGATGCGGCGCGTTCGGGCAGGGCGATGCCGGCGAACAGCGCGTGTCCGGCATTGGAGGCCAGCACCCGGCAGGGCCGCTTCTCGCCATCCAGGGCGAGCACATAGAAACCGAATTCCTCGTCCCAGAACGCCGAATCGAAGGCCGCGCGGAGGGATGCCGCCTCGCCGGCAAGCGAAGCGGCGCGATCCTTCATGCCGAGCGATGCGGCGATGCGGCTCGCCGCCGATTTCGCGGCGAACACATAGGCCTGCACCTCGCACAGCGCGATCGGCCCGCGCGCGAGCGCGCCGTCGGCATGGAAAATCGAGTCCCGGCTGTCCTTCCAGCCCTGGTTGGCGAGGCCATGGGCCGATTTGCGGCCATATTCGACGAACCCGTCGCCATCGGCGTCGCCATATCGGTCGATCCAGTTCAGCGCCGCCTCGATATGCGGCCAGAGCATACGGATGAACGCGATATCGCCGGTGCGATCGGCATAGGCGCCGGCCAGCATCACGAAGAGCGGCGTAGCATCGACCGAGCCGTAATAACGCCGGAACGGCACTTCGCCGAGCCTTGCCATCTCACCGTCGCGGGCTTCGTGCAGGATCTTGCCCGGCTCGGCATCGGCGGCTGGGTCGGTTTCGGTGGCCTGATTGGCGGCGAGGTAGGCCAGAACGCCGCGCGCCAGCGCGGGCGCGAGCCACAGAACCTCCATCGCGGTGATGATCGCGTCGCGGCCGAACGCGGTGCTGAACCAGGGTACACCGGCATAGGGAAACGGCCCGTACTCGGTTTCGGTGGTCAGCATGAGCAGATCGTCGCGTGCCCGGCGCAGGATCGCATCGGCCAGCGGATTGCCGGTCGCGAGGGTGGCGGCATCGTCGCGCAGCCTCTGCCGCTGCGTGCGGGCTGCTTCCCGCGCGGGGGCGAAGCCCTCGATGGTCGGCGTATCCTCGTCGATCCCGGCCTGGATCGCCAGGGTGATCCTCTGTGTTTCACCCGGCGCGAGGTCGAGGACGAATTCGGCGCGCTCGCCATCCAGCCGGTCGGGCTTCGGGTCGAAATGCAGCCTGGTCCAGCGCCGCACGCCGTCGAGCCCGAGACAGGCGAGCGTGGCGCCGTGACCCGTGCAGGAAGGCGGCTGGATCGTGCCGTGCCGTGCGCGCCTGGTGCCGCGAATCTCGAACAGATCGGCGAAATCCGATCCAAAACCGATGGATACCGGCACGTGCTGCGCCAGTTGCGACCAGTTGGTGACGGTCAGAGTGTCGTGCCGCGCCGCGCGCCACAGGAAGCTTTCCCAGCGCAGCGCAATCTCGTTCGTATCGTCGCCCATGTCGGTGTTCGGCTTGGGCGCCGGACAGGCGAGATCGCAGACCAGGGCCGCGTTGTCCGCGCTGATCGCGGCACTCAGCAGGCGGGGTCGCGCGCCGGAGAGCGCGACCGCGAGCCGCGAGAGGTGGCGGGTGTCGCGATGATACAGCCCCTCCGCTCCGGCCTCCATGTCGCCGTTCGGGCCGAATATCGCGAAACTGTCGTCCGATTTCAGGGTGTGCGGTCGGTGTTCCGCGCGGGTGGCATCCGCCGCGACGGGAAAATGGCGCGGTTTCTTTTCTGGGATAGGCTGAGCCATCATAACTCCCTTTGCTGGTCTTCGTCGGGTACTTGGTACGTTGCCGGGCAGATTTCTCCGGTGAAATGGGGCGCCTTGCTTGACCCGAGCGCACGATTTGGCGATATAGCGCACGAACACCGTGGCACGGGGGCGTGTCACGGTTGATTTTTTATTGTCCGACACCAAACCGGCCTTGGCCGGGACTTTCTGGATCGAGGTTTCCGCCATGACCCGTCGCTGCGACATCACCGGCAAGAGCGTGCTCTCCGGCAACAATGTGAGCCGCGCGAACAACAAGTCGCGCCGCAGGTTCCTGCCCAATCTGCAGGACAGCTCGCTGCAGTCCGAGGCTCTGGGCCATTCGGTGCGGCTGCGGGTGACGCCGCGCGGCCTTTCCACCATCGAGCACAAAGGCGGGCTGGACGCGTTCCTGCTGGCGACGCCGAACCGCAAGCTGACCGACGAGGCGCTTCTGCTCAAGCGCCGGATCACGCGGGCGGCGGCCAAGCGCGAAGCGGCCTCCACCTGAAACTGAAGCCCGGCTGCACCACGGCAACCCGCCTTTCGAGGCGGGTTTACCATTTGGTGATATCCTGTTGGAAAAGCTTTGATTGCGGCGCGGCACCAAACTCCGGTAGACTCCGAGTCGGAGTCGGCCATCGCGCCGTGCGCTCCAGGCTCTTGCACGCAGGAGGAGACCCTCGATGACCTCCCTGACCTTGGAATCTCCCGGACATGCCGGCAATCCGCTCGATATCGTCGAACAGGTGATCGCGGCCAATGACTGGGCGTTCGACCGCCGCAGCGACAGTGAAATCGCCGCCGAAGCACCCGGCCGCTGGTGCGATTACGGGCTTTATTTTTCATGGTCGCATGAAATCTCGGTCATGCATTTCTCCTGCGCTTTCGACCTGAAGGCGCCGGAGCGGCGGCGTACCGCGCTCTACGAGCTGCTCGCCCGCGCCAACGAGAAATTATGGATCGGCCATTTCGGCATGGACCAGGACGACGGAATGCCGGTGTTCCGCCATTCCGTCCTGCTGCGCGGCGCGTCCGGCGCCTCGGCGGAAAGCGTCGAGGACATGGTGGATATCGCGGTCACCGAATGCGAGCGCTTTTTTCCGGCGTTCCAGTTCGTGCTGTGGGGCGGCAAGAGCCCAGACGAGGCACTGGCCGCCGCCATGCTGGAGTGTGTCGGCGAGGCATGACCGAGGCGTTGCCGCCGCTGCTGCTTCTGGGCGGCGGCAAGATGGGATCGGCGATGCTCGCCGGCTGGCGCGAGCGGGGGATTTCCCGCGTCGTCGTGGTCGATCCCGGCGCGCAGGCTGCATCGCTCGCCGACGGGCATGTCGTGGTAGTGGCTTCGGTGGATGCAATTCCGGCGGATTTCGCGCCCGGAGCAATCATTCTCGCGGTGAAACCCCAGGTCGCTTCCGAGGCGGTGGCGCCGCTCAGGCACCTTGCCGGCGGTGCCGCGATCGTCTCGATCATGGCGGGAAAAACCATCGCCTGGCTCGCATCCCAGTTCGGCGCCGGGGCGGCGGTGATCCGCGCGATGCCGAACACGCCCGCCGCCGTGCGCATGGGCATCACCGTGGCCTGCGCCGGGCCGAACGTCGCCCCGGATCAGCGCGATCTCGCCGAAACGCTGCTCGCCGCGGTGGGCGCGGTCGCGTTTGTCGAGGATGAAGCTCTGCTCGATCCGGTGACCGCGGTTTCCGGCGGAGGACCCGCCTATGTGTTTCTTCTGGCCGAATTGCTGGAAGCGGCGGCGGTCGAACAAGGCATTCCGCCCGAGCTTGCGCGCGATCTCGCCCGCCGGACGGTGATCGGCTCTGGCGCGCTGCTCGCCGCGAGCCCCGAGCCCGCCGAGGCGTTGCGCCGCGCCGTCACCAGCCCGAACGGCACCACCGAACGCGCGCTCGCCGTGCTGATGGAGCGATCCGCCTGGCCGGAGGCAATGTCGAAAGCGATCGCCGCCGCCACCGAACGCTCGCGGGAGCTGGCAAGGGGCTAATCGAAAATCGGCGCCTGCGGCACGCCCGCGATCGCGGCGGTGGATTGCAGGAACGGGGTCTGCGCGAATTCGGTGATCAGGAAATCCAGAATCGTGCGGGTGCGCGTCGGCACGTAGCGGCGGGTCGGCAGGATCGCGTAGACCTTCACCTTCATCGGGCAGAACGCGTCCAGCAGGGTGACCAGCCGTCCGGCATTGACATCGTCGATCGTGGTCAGGCGCGGCAGCATCGCGATGCCGAGGCCCGCGCGCGCCGCCCGGCGCACCGCTTCGCTGGAATCGGCGTGGAAGCGCCCCTGCACCGTCACCGTCTCCTCGGTGCCGTTGGTCGCGAAACGCCAGTTCCGGTCGATCCCCGGCCGGGTATAGACGATGCATTCATGCTTCAGCAGATCCTGTGGCGATTCCGGCGTGCCATGAGCCGCGAGATAGGCGGCCGACGCCACCAGTACCGAGGCGGCGCTGCCGATCACCCGCGTGATCACGCTGGCTTGCGTCGCCTCGGCGACCGAGATCGCGAGGTCGAGCCCTTCCTCGACCAGGTCGAACGGTCCGTCGCGCATTTTCAGGTCGATCGACATGTCCGGGAAGCGGGCGAAAAACTCCGGCAGCCGGGCCGCGAGATACATCCCCACCGAGGTCGGCACGCCGAGCCGGACCTGGCCCATCGGGGTTTTCTGTGCCGACCCGACACTGGCTTGCGCCGCTTCCATCGCCTCGACCACCGCGCGGGCGTGATCGAGAAACACCTGCCCGTCCTCGGTCAGGGACAGGCGCCGCGTGGTGCGCTGGATCAGCCGCACGCCGAGCTGATCCTCCAGGCCGGCGATCTGCCGCGAGACGACGGGCTGCGAGGTGTTCATCTCCCGCGCGACGGCGGAGAACGAGCCGCGCTCGGCAACCCGCACGAACGTATTGAGCAGCGTCAACTGGTCCATGGGGCGACCACCGTGTCAGTCGTGACCGGAAACATTCATTCTCCGCGACGCATGAGATAAATCCGAATTTCACGATATCGGTTAAGTCCGATTGTGAATATATTTCTGTCGTCATGGCCGCTATCAGTTTCGCCCGGTTGCGCCCGTCCGCTGCCGCGCTTTGCCGCGACCTGCCGCGCGACCTCATTTTTGCGTCGTGCACGGCGGCGGCGGCGCTGCTCGCGCTGTATCTCGCCATGGCGCTCAATCTCGACACGCCGCACTGGGCGGCCTGGACGGTGCTGACCGTCAGCCTGCCCTCGCCGGACCACGCGTTTTCCAAATCGCTCTACCGGATGATCGGCACGCTGGTGGGCGCGGCCATGGGCATCATCTTCATCGCCGCCTTCGCGCAAACCCCGCTGATATTCAGCGCCGCGATGGCGCTGTGGGCGGCGCTGTGCGTTTATATCGGCACCAGGGTCCGGCAATATCAGACCTATGCGCTGGCGCTGACCTGGCTGACCACCGGCATCGTCGCCTATGCGAGCGTGGCCGATCCCGGCAATGCTTTTACCATCGCGGTGAGCCGGACCGCCGAGGTCACGCTCGGGGTGGTCTGCGCCGGGCTTGCCGCGGCGCTGTTCGCCGGCCATCGGGCTCAGGGGCTGGCGCATGCGGCCTCGCCGGTGCCGGGACAGGCGATGCGCAACGCTGTCCGCGCGGCGCTGGCGATCGGGCTCGCGAGTCTGTTCTGGTATGTCTCGCAATGGCAGAACGGGCCGGATTTCGTGCTGATGTCCGGCGCGGCCACGACCCTGTTCGCCGCGCATCCCAGCAAGCTGACCGCGACGCTCGGGCTGTTGCGCGGCTTTCTGCTGGGCACCGCGCTCGGGCTGTTCGCCCGCTTCATCCTGTTCGCCCAGGGCGCCGATTTTTTCACCGAGGCGCTGATCCTGCTGCCGTTCCTGATTCTTGGCGGCCTCGGCGTGACCGATCCGCGCACCCAAGGGCCGGCGACCGGCTATAACCTGGCCTTCATGCTTGCCGCCGACCCGGCCAACCGGATCGATTTCGATCTCGGCGCCGCACTGAACACCGATCTTGCGATGATCCTCGGCGTGCTGTTCTCGATCGCCGCGTTCCTCGGCCTGGTGCCGATCCGCGAACTGCTGCGGCGGAGGCCGGCATGACCTTCCTTCCCCATCTCGCGGAGTTTTCGATCTTCGGTATCGGGATCGAGCCGGCGGTGCCGATGCTTCTGCTCGCGGTGGCGATCGCCGATGTGCTGCGCCGCGTGCTGACCCGGCTGGGGTTCGACCGGATGGTCTGGAACTGGCCGCTGTTCATGTTTGCCGTATTCGGCTGCATCGCCGGGGGATTGATCCTCGCGATGCCGCTGATCTGAGTCTTTGGAGATGGCTATGTTCGATTCGCCGCAGCGCGACGCCGTGCCGCAACAGGCCAAACCGCCGGCGCCGCGCCCCTATATGCCGGTGTTCTCGGTCCTGGCGACGATCCTCGTGGCGATCGGCGCGGTGTGGATCGGCGTTCTGGCCTGGACCCGCTACGACACCACGCCGTGGACGCGGGATGCGCGGGTGCGCGCCTTCGCCGTCGCGATCGCCCCGGAGATTTCCGGGCGGATCGATCAGGTCGATGTTCGCGCCAATCAGTTCGTCCGCAAGGGCGACGTGCTGATGCGCATCGACCCGAGCGATTTCGAAAACAGCCTCGCCGAAGCCAAGGCGGCACTTGCCGCCGATCAGGCGACGGCGCGGATGAAATTCGCCAATGCGCGGCGGCGGGCCAATCTGCCGTCGATCGCGGTTTCGGCGGAATCGCAGGAAAACACCCAGGCCGCCGCGCTCGCCGCCGCCGCCGCGGTTGCCGGCGCGAAAGCGCGGGTCGCGCAGGCGCTGCTCGATCTCAAGCGCACCGTGGTGCGCGCGCCGGTCACCGGCACGATCACCAATCTCACACTGCACGCCGGGGATTACGCCCATGCCGGGCAGAGCGCGCTCACCGTGGTCGATGCGCGGGATAGCTGGATCACCGCCTATTTCGAGGAAACCGAGCTTGCCCGGATCAAGCCGGGAGCGGCGGCGCGCATCAAGCTGATGGCCTATCCGGGCCGCATTCTGACCGGCCATGTCCAGGGGATCGGCCGGGGGATTTCGGTGGCGGACGCGCAAGCCTCGGCGGGCGGGCTGCCTGTCGTCAACCCGGTCTATTCCTGGGTGCGCCTGTCGCAGCGCATCCCGGTGCATATCGCGATCGACCACGTTCCGGCCGGGATTTTTCTCTCCGCCGGCATGACCGCGACCGTGCGGATTGTGGGAGCGCGCCGCCCATGAAAAAACCCCGCGCCTTGCGGCGCGGGGTTCGATTCAGGCCCTCGCGATCAGGCCGCCTTGGCGGTGTCCTGCTCGATCGTCGGGACCGCGGCTGGGGCCGCGGCTGAAATCGCGATCCGGCGCGGCTTCAGCGCCTCGGGGATCACGCGCTTCAGCGCCACGTGCAGCAGGCCGTTCTCCAGTGTCGCACCATCGACCACCATATGGTCGGCCAGCGCGAAGCGGCGCTCGAAGGCGCGGGCGGCGATGCCGCGATACAGCGTCTCGCCCTTGGCGGTCTCGCCGGCGATCTTGCCGCTGATGACGAGCGTGTTTTCCTTCACCGTCATTTCGATGTCCTCGGCGCGGAATCCGGCGACCGCCATGGTCAGGCGGTATTCCTCGCCGCTGAGCTTCTCGATGTTGTAAGGGGGATAGGCCGATGCACTCGCATCGGGAACGGCATCGAGCAATTGCTGAAGCCGGTCGAAGCCGATCGCGGTGCGGAACAGGGGTGAAAAGTCGAGAGTCATGGTAACCTCCTCGGTCAAGCAAGGTTTCGATCCGGGCTGTCGATTGACCAGCCCGTAGATAGGCGAAGGACCCAATGGCATCCTTCGCTCATAAATTTCGGTGTTCGATGGAGGGATTTCAACCCCTCGCGACTATGAGCCTATTCGCGGCCGATCCGGCAGGCATAGCAGCCGCGTTTCGCGTAATGCGCATGGATGTAGCGGATGCGCGCATCGGCGAAGAGCCGCTCGATCAGGCGTTCGACATCGGCGCCATCGACCAGATCGGCATCGACGATCATGTCCCGATCGTCGAATCCGCGCAGCGATAAAACCCGTCCCCGCAACGCGTTGGGCACCTCGTCAACCCGGTCGTAGGATTGGGTCGCGCCCTCCAGCACGAACACGGCATGGCGCGAGCGATAGGGGGTTCTGGCGGGAAGGTGTTCGTAATTGACCAGGATCACGGTCTCGCCGGGCACCCCGTCGCGCAGTTCGATGCGATCGGGAAAACCCGGCGTTTCATCGACGGTATAGCGCGCGGCGTCGAACCCGGCGAGTTCGGCGTCGGGCAAGCCGAACAGATGGCTGAACGGGGAGGCGGGCAGGCCGGTGATGCGAAAGGACATGGACAAACTCCGTCGGCATGATTGCCGCCGTCATCTGCCCGATGCTTTCGCGTGAAACACCCCGGTTCTTGCGGCCGAATTCCTGATCCGGCCGGAAAACCTTACTTCGTGCGCGCGCCGATGCTGGCGAAGCGCTTGTTGAATTTCGCGACCTGACCGCCGGAATCGACGATGCGATGCTGCCCGGTCCAGGCCGGGTGGGATTTCGGGTCGATGTCGAGGCGCAGCGTGTCGCCCGGTTTGCCGTAGCAGGACCGGGTCTTGAATTCGGTGCCGTCGGTCATGACCACGGTGATCTCGTGATAGTCGGGGTGGGTGTCGGGTTTCATCGCATAGCTCCTGGTTCGCGCCCGATGCCGACCGGCCGCGTCGGCCGGTCGCTTAGCCGCTCGGCGCGATCAAGGCAAGGCGCGGGCTGAAATCAGCCGAGAATTTTGGTCATGTAGACCCGCCGCAACCCCGTCTCCTCACCCCGGTGCGTCTCGACATAGCCGATCCGGGAGTAGAGCGCGATGTTTTCCGTCATTGCCTCGTTGGTATAGAGCCGGATCGAGCGATACCCCGCATCGCGGGCGGTTCGCTCGGCGAATTCCAGCAGCTTGCGGCCGAGACCGGTTTCCTGCGCCGCTGGGGCGACGGCGACATTGTCCAGAAGCAGCGTCTCCTGCTCGGGGATGAGCACGAGAAGACCCGCGACCGCACCGTCGCGTTCGACGACATGGACTCGTCCATCCTGGATGAGGGTTGCGTAGTTATCGCGCATCGGTCCGGGTTCGCGGCCGATGCGCGGCACATAATGGGAATAGGCGGCTTTGACGATCGCCTCGACGGCGGGGCAATCCTCCATCGTCGCGAGGCGCGGGTCGTCGCTCATGCCGGCGGGCCGGCTTCGCCGCCCGCGGCACCCCAGAAGATCACCCAGGCGGCGAAATCCTCGGAAAAATTCTCGAACCGGTGTTCGATGCCGGCTTCCACGAAAATGGCATCCTGCGGCGCGAAGCGACGGCGTTCGCCGCCTTTCACGAAATCGCCGGTGCCGCTCGCCACGATATAGAGTTCGTCCTGGGTATGCGGCTTCTGGATATCCCGGCCGCGCGGCGCATAGAGCCCGATTCGCATCGTGCCGTGGCGGAGACCGTAGAAAACCCTGGATACGTTGGGATCGTCCGGCAGTCTCGCCTCGGCGTCCCGCAGCGAAAACATCCAATCACCGTCCGGCATGGCGGATCGTCTCCCAAGTTGGCTGCTTGTGTGTGCAGGAGGCGGCCAGCCTCACGGTGCCGCCTGCTTCATCGTCTTGCCGCGTTCCGCCGCGCGCCAGAGATACCAGGCGGCGCTGCTGCGATAGGGTGCATAGGCTTCGCCGATCACCGCGAAATTGCGCGGCTTGGGCTGTTCCGCCAGCCCATGCAGCAGCCGGTAGCCTTCGCGCACGCCGAAATCGTCCACCGGGAATACATCGGGCCGGCCGAGAGTGAAGATCAGCAGCATTTCCACCGTCCAGCGGCCGATGCCGCGCACCATGCAGAGCCGCTCGATCAGCACCGCGTCGGTCATCCGGGCGGCGGCGCGGCGGCTCGGCACCGTGCCGTCGAGGCTGCGAGCCGCGATATCGCGCAGGGCGGCGATTTTCGCACCCGAAAAGCCGCAGCCGCGCAGCGCTGTCTCCGATAGCGACAGCAGCGTGGCGGGGTCGGGGATCGGGGTCGCGGCGAGTGCCGCCAGCCGCACCAGCATCGCCCCGGCGGCGCGGGCGTGCAATTGCTGATGCGCCACCGCCGAAATCAGCGCCTCATAAGGTTCGCGCGCCCGGTTCGGCTTCAGCCCGCACGGCCCGACCTCGCGGATCAGGGTGCCGAGCACCGGATCGGAGGCGGTCAGATGGGCGCGCGCCGCGCGGCTCATGGGAGCGTGCTCATTTCGAGGCAAACCCGGCCATGCGGGCGAGGCGCAGCCGCCATGCGGCGAGCCGGCGCGCGAGCCGGCCGCTTGCGCCGCCCCGGACGATCGCGCGCAGCCGGTTGCGGACCGGCGCGGTGCGCGCCAGCACCCAATCGCGGCCGGCGAGCGCCTTGTCGTGTGCTGTGGCAAACCACCGCACCGACATCAGGCTCGCTTCGCAGGATTGATAGATCCAGATGGCGAGCAGAATCGCGAAGCCCTTGACGAAGATCGCCACCGCCGTCGCGCCCAGCCAATTGCCCTTGACGAAGAGAAGCGTGGCCCAGAACCCGCTCAGATGGTCGATCACCTCGGGGATCAGGAACAGGAACACGACGATCAGCGGCGGCAGGCCCTGAAGGAAACGCCGCAGCCGCGCCACCGCCGGCAGCCGGGAGATCAGTTCGAGCAACGCCTTGGTGCCGCGCCAGATGATCCGGTCGAGAAACTCCAGCACCAGCGCGAGCGGCAGGAGTAGGGCATCCTCGACCGTGCGCCGCCAGCGGCGGCGGCGTGCCGCGCGGTCGAGTTCGGGCGATGCGGCGGGGTCGCTCATCAGCCTATCGTATCACGCGGCACCCCGCGCGCGATAGGGACGGTCAGGGATG
This sequence comes from Acidiphilium iwatense, assembly GCF_021556475.1. Classification (GTDB taxonomy): domain Bacteria; phylum Pseudomonadota; class Alphaproteobacteria; order Acetobacterales; family Acetobacteraceae; genus Acidiphilium; species Acidiphilium iwatense. The sequence goes on from NZ_JAKGBZ010000001.1 coordinate 27,234, forward strand.
CTGATCCTTCCGGTTCGGCTGCTGCGGGTGCGGTGTGGGACGCGGTGCCGGTGGATGGAATTGCTGCACCGGCGGGTGGAATTGTTGCGGCTGCGGGTGGAATTGCTGGGCCGGTGGGTGGAATTGCTGGGCCGGTGGGTGGAATTGCTGGGCCGGTGGGTGGAATTGCTGCACGGGCGGGTGGAATTGCTGAACCGGCGGATGGAATTGCTGCGGCCTCGGCTGCGGATGAGCCTGCTGGGCCGGCGGATGGAATTGCTGCGGATGCGGCTGCGGGTGGGTCTGCTGAGCCGGCGGGTGGAACGGTTGCGGATGAATTTGCCCATGGTTTTGCAGGGCAGGCGGGCGCGGCACTTGCGGCATGCCTGGCCGCTGGACCGGCGCGGGAGTCATCGGCCGACCGATCGCCGCCGGAGTCAGGTGTCCCGGCGCCGGATGGAAGGGCGCGACACGGATTTGCGGCCGCATTGCCGGCCCGCGGACCGGCCCCGGATGCGCGACCGGCAGGCCACGTTCGGCGGCGAAGGGAGCCGGGCGCGGCGCCGGCGCCGGCGCGCGATGGGCGAGCGGGGTAGGCGCCGTCGGCAGCCGTCCGAAAGCGGGCATCGGATGCGGCCCGGCATGAGGGCTCGGTTGACCGTTCGGTCCATGGTTCGGTCCGGGCAGCGCGCCGTGCAGAGGCCCCGGTCCGGGATGGAATCCGGCCGGTGGCACCGGCCGCGCCGCCGCCAGAACCGTATGTGGCACCGGGCGGGCGAATCGCGCCACCGGGTCGCCCCGGCGCATCGCCACCACCGGCATCACCGTCGCTCCACCCCGGTTGATCAGTCGCGTCGGGCCGTAATTATTGATGACGGTACGGTTGATGATCGTCGTGTTGTTGATGTTGACGATCCGGTTGACGTTGCGGACATTGTAGTAGTTGACCTGTCTGATGTAGCGCGGTGGGCAGTGATACCACGGCAGATAGGGTTCGTCCGGCGCCAGCGGCACCCAGCCGATCGAGCCGGCGGCGAATGCGCCCGTCGTGATGCCGACGCTCAGCGACACGCCGGAGCCGACATCGAAGAAGCTCACCAGCGCCGGGGCGTAGACCGGCTGGTAATAGGCGGGTGCCGCATAGGCGATTGGCGCGGGCGCCCAGCCCCAGCGGCCGCCATATTGCACCCAGCGCCCGTAATGGAACGGTGCGAAACCCCATGGATCGTTATCCACCCAGGTCCAGCCCCACGGCGCCACATAGGCCCAGTGACCATCGCGATACGGCACCCAGCCGGCGGCCACGCGCGGATACCAGATGGCGCCATATTGCGGCGTCTGCGACCAGTTGCCGTATTGGGAAAGCTGGTAGGCGCCGGTCATCTGATCGACCACCGGCGGGACATAGGAGGGCGGCGCCGCATAGCGCACCGCCATCATCCGCATGGTGAACGGGTCGCGCTCCGCGCCGCCAAGAGCCGCCGTAACCGGATTGGCGCCTTGCAGCGTCGCGGTTTCCCCTGGGCCGATATTCAGCGATACGTCCTGGCCCTGCAACTGGGCGGCGCCGTTGATCACGGTGACCATGGTGGGGGTGTTCTGATCGCCCGCCAGAATGTCGTAGCGCCCGTTCCGGGTGATGTTCACCGTGCCGCGCGGCGTGGTGATCACGTAACTCGCGCCGGGGGCGAGGTAGCGCAGGTCGAGGAACGCCTCGCCCTGCGGCAGCGCCGCTTCCACAGTGCGCGGGCCGATGCTTGTCACCTGCAGTTCGGTCGCGCCGTTGAGGGTGATCCGGCTCCAGTCGATCGCGATGGCGGCCTGAGCGTTCGGCTGGGTATAGAGCGCGTCGCCGCCGGTGACCGGATAATTCAGCGCCGCCTGGGTCCAGCCGCCGGTCGCGGACCCGTCGAACGACACCGAACCGTTAAGCTGCGCGATCTGGCCGACCCGGCCCGGCGGGGCGGACGCGGTCTGGGCATGCGCCGCTTGCAGGGCCGGCAGGATCAGGCCGATCGCCGTGGTGAAAGCGAGAACGAAGCGGATGTTGGGGCGCATGGTTAGTCTCCGTATGACAGTATCGAGGATACAACGATCACACTACGACCCAATATCGCCCGGATCGCGGCGAGATGAAGGCGGCCCGTGTCCATCTGTTACAATTTAGACGCCTCCGCGCCTCATCCTCGCCATAAGAGGTATCCTATATATTGGCAGTGTGGTGGTTCTGGAGTTCCTACGTATTTGCGGTAGCAATTTTAGGAACTTCAAAACTGAAACCACACTGAAATCATATGTTTGCTAGCGTCCTTTCGATTCGGAAATTCGTAAAACACTCGCTTCAGCTACGACGAGTTTTCGAATCGGGACACTAGCGTTCAACGAGGTGCGATCATGAAACCGATGTTTCGCAAGATCCTTCTCATGACGGCGGTGGGTGCCGCGGCACTCGCGCTTTCCGGCTGCGTCTATTATCCCGGCTATGGTTACGGCTATGGCGGCTATGGCGGCTATGGCGGCTATGGTTACGGCGGCGGCTACTATGCTCCACCGGTTTCCGGCAGCGTCACGCTCGGCGGTGGCTGGTGGGGCGGTGGCGATGATTGGGGTGATGGCGGCGGCGATTGGGGTGACGGCGGCGGTTGGCGCGGCGGTGACGAGCGCCATTGAACCGCTCCCTTGCCAGAAGGCTGGTTCGTGCTTTATATGCACTGCAACAGAGCAGTGCTCGTAGATGCGGCGTAACCGCCGCCGGCCCTGTTCACTGGATGCTTCGTACCCATTAGCAGGTGCGGCATCCCAGGTTGGCCTCGGTCGCAATACCGGACGCTTTTGCCGGGTAGCTGTTCTACGCACGCTTCCTTCAACCTTATTGTCGCCTCCCCGGCATGTGCCGGAGCGGCGGTGTTGAAAGCATTGTTCTTGACCCTCTTTACCGAACTCGGCCTTGCCGAGCCCGTGCTGCGCGCCGTCGTGGCCGAATCCTACACCACCCCCACCCCGATCCAGGCCCAGGCGATCCCCGTGGTTCTCGCGGGGGCCGATCTGATCGGCATCGCCCAGACCGGCACCGGCAAGACCGCCGCCTTCGTGCTGCCGCTGCTGCATAAGCTCGCGGAGCAGCGTCAGGCGCCGGAAGCGCGCACCTGCCGCGCGCTGATCCTCGCGCCCACCCGCGAGCTTGCCCAGCAGATCGCCGAAAGCACCCGCGCCTACGGCAAGTTCATCCGCCCCCGCGTCGCGGTGGTGATCGGCGGTGCGAAACCCGGCCCGCAGGCGCGGCAGTTGCTGGCGGGGCTCGACATCGTGGTCGCGACCCCAGGGCGCCTGCTCGATCACATCGCCACCGGCGTTTTCAGGCTGGATGCGACCGATACGATCGTTCTGGACGAAGCCGATCAGATGCTCGATCTCGGCTTCATGCCGGCGATCCGCCGCATCATGGCGATGCTGCCCGCGCGGCGCCAGACCATGCTGTTTTCGGCGACCATGCCGAAGCCGATCCGCGCGCTCGCCACCGAGTTCCTGCGCGACCCGCGCGAGGTCGCGGTGACGCCGGAATCCCGCCCGATCGACCGGATCGACCAGCAGGTGATGCTGCTCGACGCGAACGCGAAGCGCACCGCGGTGGTGACGTTGCTCGCCGACCGCGCGGTCGAACGCGCCATCGTGTTCACCCGCACCAAGCACGGGGCGGACAAGCTCGTGAAGCATCTCGAGACCTCCGGCCTTACCGCCGCCGCGATCCATGGCAACAAGAGCCAGAGCCAGCGCGAGCGCGCGCTCGGCATGTTCCGCGACGGGCGCATCCGCATCCTGGTCGCGACCGACATCGCCGCGCGCGGCATCGATGTCGACGGCATTTCGCATGTCGTCAACTACGAATTGCCGAACGTGCCGGAATCCTATGTCCACCGGATCGGGCGCACCGCGCGGGCGGGCGCGAGCGGAGTGGCCGTGTCGTTCTGCGAGCCGGCCGAGCTGGCCTATCTGCGCGATATCGAGCGGCTGATCGGCCGCCAGTTGATCCCCGGCGGGGCGGTTCCGCCGCGCGGCGTCGCGCCGCCGCATCTGAACCGTGTGAACAATGCGCGCAATCATGCCCAGAATCACGGCAACGGCCATAACCCGGCGCATAAGCAGGAGCGGGGCCGTCAGCAGCACCGTCCGGGCGCCAGCGCATCGCACGGCAACCGGAGCCATGGCGAGCGCGCGGCGAACCGCGCCTGATTGTTTGCTAACGCCGCGCGGTCTGGTTTCATTGTTTGGCGAGCAAGTGAGCCGGTTCTGATTGAACGGAATGGTTCAATCGGAACCTACCTTGCTCTAATCAGGCCGCGCGGCCGTAATAGAGCGCCGAAACATGGGTCGCTTCGGCAAAGAACAGCCAGCGCTCGATGAACAATCCTGCCCCGGCGAGAACGACCGCCAGCGGTGCGGCGATCGCCGGCAGAACGCCGAACGTCGCGATCAGGGCCAACAGCGCGGGGAGCAAAAACGCCATAATCAGCACGATCCGGCGCAGCCTCGCCGCGTGCTTGCGGGCGATCTGATAACCCATTTCGCGCAGAATGTAGTTTTCGGTGAAGTGCGGCTGATCCAGCGGCTTGACCATGCCGAAATTCGCGAGACCGGTCGCCGAGGCGAGGGTCGCGAGCGGCGATTGTGCGTCGATGAAGCGCCAATAAGCGAGTTTCGCGCCAGCACCGATCAGGGCGGCGATTACCGCCACGATCCCCGCGATCAGCACGTGTCCGAACCACATGCCGAGCAGTGCCGCGAGCAGAACCGCCCCGGAAAACAGTGCGAAGATCAGGTAATCCGGCGCGGTATGCCGGTTGTGCCATTGGCGGATCGGCTTCAGGCTCGCATAGATCATCGCGGTGCAGAATACCGTGACCATGCCCAGGATCGCCGCGAGCAATCCCACCGCACGGGTCGCGATTGCTCCCGGTCCCATGAGCCACCACAGCGCCGCGAAGGCCATTGCCGGCGGATAGGTGAGCATCGAGGCGACACCTTCGCGCGACAGCCATGACGAACGCCATTGGCTGAACGCGCGCCACGCCCGTTCCGGCCGGCCGAGATGCAGGGTGGACGCGAGCAGACCCGCGCTCGCGAACGCCAGTCCGATCACCACCGCAACCGGCACGAACCAGGGCGATGCCGGCAGTGCGCGCGCGGAAGCGAACACGCCAAGCCAGGCCAGCAACCCATAGCCGAAGCCGGTCAGCGTGGTGAGCAGAAGAACGGAACTTGCCGGTGTCATCGCGACAGCACCCGGTCCACCAGATTGAGCAAGGCAGAGCCGACGCCCTTGCCGTTGCGCATCGGCGCTTCGGTGGGCTTGGTCGGGATCTGGGCGCGGCGCGGCGGCAGATATTTGTTCACCGGCTTGTAGCCGAGTTCCGGCATCAGATCGACGCCGCCGCGCGACGCCACCAGTTTCGAGACCTTGCTCTCGGGATCGCCCAGATCGCCGAAATGCCGCGCACGGGACGGGCAGGTCGCGACACAGGCGGGCTCGCGTTCGGCTTCCGGTAACGAGGTGTTATAGATGCGGTCGATGCACAGGGTGCATTTCTTCATCACTCCGGCATCCTCGTCGAACTCGCGCGCGCCATAGGGGCAGGCCCAGGAACATAGTTTGCAGCCGATGCAGATATCGGTGTTGACCAGAACGATGCCGTCTTCCGCCCGTTTGTAGGATGCGCCGGTGGGGCAGACGGTGACGCATTGCGGCTGCTCGCAATGCAGGCAGGAGCGCGGAAAATTCACCGTGCGGCCGCCGCAGTTGCTGTCTTCCGCTTCATAGGAATGGATGCGGTTGAACCAGACGCCGTCCGGCTCCGCGCCGTAGGGGGCATGATCGGGGAGCGGCGCGTAATGCCCGCCGGTATTCCATTCCTTGCAATTCACCGCACAGGCATGACAGCCGACGCAGGTATCGAGATCGATAACCAGCCCAAGTTTTTTCGCACCCGGCAGCGATTGCGGCAGGCTGGTCATCGCACGCCCTCCTTCGCACCAAAGCGCAGGATCGCCGGATTATTCACGGCAAATGGCGGATCGAGCGGCGCCATGCGCGGCTGGGTTTCGGCGATGGTGTCCGCCTCGCATTTTTCCAGCCGCACGGTGAGATCGAACCACGCCGCCTGTCCGGTCACCGGATCGGAATTGGATTGGCGCGCACCGCCGGCATCCGCCGGCAGATATTCCGAAATAATGTGGTTGAGCAGAAAGCCGCGCCGCGCTTCGGGGGCGTCCTTTGCGAGTGCCCAGGCGCCCGAGCGTTTGCCGATCGCGTTCCAGGTCCAGACCGTGCCGGGGTTGACGCCGTCCATCAGCCGGACCTGGCATTTCACCCGTCCGTTGCGGGATTCCACGAACACCCAATCTTCGTCAGCGAGATCGTGCGCCGCGGCGAGATCGCGGTGCAGATACAGCCGGTTTTCCGAAAGAATCTGGCGCAGCCACGCGTTTTGCGATCCCCAGGAATGATACATCGCCATCGGCCGCTGGGTGATCGCGTGCAGCGGGAAACGCTTTGTGTCCGTCAGCGTTTCCTCGACCGGTGGATACCAGATCGGCAGCGGGTCCATGACGCGGGCGATGCGCGCGCGCAGCCGCTCGGGCGGCAATCGGCTGCCATGGCCTTCGCCGGCGAGACAGAAACGTTGCATGATTTCGCTGTAGAGATGCAGAACGATCTGATCGTCGGACTCGACAAGCCCCATCGCCTTGGCACCCTCCAGATAGGCGCGGTTGGCGTGCTTGTAGTAGAGCTGTTCGGGCGGCAGATGGTGGCGCCAGAATCCGTGATTCTCCACATAGCGGCGAAGCTGATCCGGGTTCGGCGCACCCCGGCCGATCGCGGTGCCGTCTTCGCCGCGAAATCCCGCCAGCGGCCCGATACCGGGCTTGCGTTCGTGGCGGACCATGTAGTCGGCATAGCTCGCATAGAGCTTGTTGCCGGATTCGTCGACGAAATTCGGCAATCCAAGCCGGCCAGCAAGGTCGATCAGCACGTCCTGGAACGGCCGCACGTCGCGGTCGGGCTTGAGCACTGGCACGCGGATCGCATCGGCCGGGCCGTGCGCCGAGCCGATCGGCCGGTCCAGCAAGGAAATGCAGTCGTAGCGTTCGAGATAGGTGGTGTCGGGTAGCACGAGATCGGCATAGGCGACGGTTTCGGAGAAGAACGCATCGGCATAGATCACGAAGGGGATGCGATAATTGCCGCCGGCGTCCCGATCGGTCAGCATCCGGGTGGTTTCGCCGGGGTTCATCGCCGAGTTCCACGCCATGTTCGACATATACATGAACAGCGTGTCGATTTTGTCCGGCCCGGCTTCATGGGCCTCGGCGATCGCCATATGCATCAGCCCGTGAATGCCGAGCGGTGCGTCCCAGGAAAATGCGCGGTCGAGCCGCAGCGCCTCGCCCGCATCGTCCACCAGAAGATCGTCGGGCCCGCGCGGAAATCCTAACGGGGCGTTGGCAAGCGATCCGTCCGCATGGCGCCGCACGCCGCCCGGCGCGGGACCGGCGGGAATCGGCTTCGGGTAGGGCGATTTGTAGCGCCAGGAGCCGGGCGTATCCACCGCGCCGATCAGCATTTGCAGCACATGGATCGCGCGGCAGGTATGAAACCCGTTGGAATGGGCGGAAATGCCGCGCATCGCGTGCATCGCGACCGGCCTTCCGATCATAGTGGCGTGACGGCGGCCGGCGCTGTCGATCCAGGGTTGATCGAGGGTGAGCGCGTGATTGAACGCGATTTCGGCGATTTCCGCGGCGATCCGGCGGATTGTCGCGGCATCGACGCCGCAGCGTTGCGCGGCCGCTTCGGGCGCGTAGTCCGGCGCCGAATAACGCTCGGCCAGAAGTGCGAACGCCGGCCTGGCCTGTCTGCCATCGGGCAGGGAAAAGCTGCCGAGCAGCGCGGGATCGGTGCCGGTTGCCTGCGCATCGACGAACGCGCGGGTCGTCCGGTCATAGGCCAGGGGCTTGTCGAATTCATTGCGGATAAACAGTCCGTTACCTGGTTCGCCCGGCGCGTCGATCACCAGATAATGCGCGTTGGTATAGCGGATCAGGAATTCGGTATCGATGCTGCCCGATTCGAGCAGGCAATGGATCAGCGCGAGAACGAACAAACCGTCGGTACCCGGTGTGATGCCGATGAACTCGTCGGCGATCGCGGAATAGCCGGTGCGCACCGGATTGATCGAAACGAACTTCGCGCCGCGTTCCTTGAGCTTCGAAAGCCCCAGCTTGATCGGGTTGGAATCGTGGTCCTCGGCGACGCCGAACAGCAGAAACAGCTTGGCGTGCTCCCAGTCCGGCTCGCCGAATTCCCAGAATGCGCCGCCCAGCGAATAGATGCCGGCGGCGGCCATGTTGACCGAACAGAACCCGCCATGGGCGGCGAAGTTCATTGTGCCGAACATCTGCGCGAAATAGCCGGTGAGCGATTGCGACTGGTCGCGGCCAGTGAAGAAGGCTAGGCGGTTGGGGGCGGTCGCGCGGATTTTGGCGAGGCGCTCGGTTGCGATCGCCATCGCCTCGTCCCATTCGATTTCGATGAATTCGCCCGCGCCGCGCGGGCCGATCCGCTTGAGCGGCTTGCGCAGCCGGGCCGGCGACAGCGCCGTCATGATCCCCGCCGAACCTTTGCCGCACAGCACGCCGCGATTGACTGGATGGTCGCGATTGCCTTCGATGTAGCGCAGCGCACCGTTCTTCAGATGGACTTTGATGCCGCAGCGGCAGGCGCACATGTAGCAGGTGGTATAGGCCACCCGGTCGCCGACGGGTTCGGAATAGGCAATGCGGTCTTCGGGCATCGTGCACCTCTGCCACGACTATGGGAGCACCAATCCGGCTCGTCCACGGGCGGGTGGCGATGGAACCGATCGGTTACGGCGATCGGTTGCGCCGCGCCTGTCCTGCCGCGATCACTGCCTCCGCCAGCGCATCGATATCGGCCTCATTGGTGCGATGGTTGACGATGGCGGCGCGGATCGCGCGTTTGCCGCCGATCATGGTGGTGGACGGCACGAACGCTCCGGCCTCCTGCAGATCGGCGACGATATCGGCGTTGAGCGCATCGAGGTCATCGCCGCCGTCATCGTAGCGAAAGCACACGATGTTGAGCGGTACCGGGGCGAGACGGTTCAGGGCATTGGTCGCGTCGATCCGCGCGGCGAGGCGCTGGGCCAGCGCGCAGGTGCGATCGACGACGGCGCCGAGCCGGTCGGCCCCATAGCTTTGCATGGTCATCCAGACCTTCAGCGCCCGGAAGCCGCGCGACAGATCGGGGCCGAGATCGCAGGGCCAGGGCGCGCCGCCGGCGAGGCCGCGCGCGTCGCTGACCAGGTAATTCGCCGCCTGGGCGAAGGTATCGAGCATCAGACGTTCGTTGCGCACCAGGATGCAGCCGGAATCGTATTGCACCTGCGCCCATTTGTGAAAATCGAACGCCACCGAATCGGCCCGCTCGATGCCGGCGAGCAAACCGCGTTTGGTGGGCGAAAGTGCGGCGAGCGCGCCGAACGCGGCATCGGCATGGAACCACAGCCCATGCCGGGCGGCGATATCGGCAAGCGTCGCGAGATCGTCGATCGCGCCGGTATCCACCGCGCCCGCGGTGCCGACCAGAAAGAACGGGGTCATGCCGGAAGCGCGATCGGCGGCGATCCGCTCCTCCAGGGCGGCGAGATCGATCCGGCAATCGGCATCGGCCGGGATGCGGCGCAGCGCCTTGGTGCCGAGTCCCGCCATGTCGAACGCGCCGGGGACGCAGCGATGCACGCCCGCCTGGGCATAGCCCACGAGCTTTGCGCCCCTTAGCCCGTCGGCGCGCACCGGAGCACCCAGAACATGCCGCCGCGCGCATAGGAGCGAAATGAAATTGGCCATCGACGAGCCGGTGACCAGCAAGCCGCCGGTCTCGCGCGGCAGGCCGAGCATTCCGGCCGACCAGGCGATGACCTGCCGCTCGACGGCAAGCCCGACATGGTCGCGCCCGCCGCAATTCTCGTTGAGCCCGCCCGCCAGCAATTCGGCGAGCATCCCGGCCGGGTTGCCGCCGCCCTGCACCCAGCCCATGAAGCGCGGATGCGCATTGCCCGAAGCGTAGGGTGCTATGGTTTCGGCGAAATCCCGATAGGCTGCCTCGGCGCCGACACCCTGGCGCGGCAATTCGGCACGAAATCCGGCGCGCACCGGATCGGGCATCTGCTGCCACACTTTACCGTCGCGGATTGCGGCGAGCCGGTCGATCATGTCGTCGATCATGCGGTGGCCGAGCGCACGCAAATCGGTCCAGTCCTCGGGGTCGAGCGTGGTGCGGATTTCCGTCATGGCAACGGACTTATCGGCCTATCGGGCACGGGTAAAGGGCCGCGCCGGCCTCGCGTTCGAGGCGGCATGATCTACTACTTTGAGGACACGACCCCATAGGCCATCGCCTTGAACTGACGGATCGGCGGATGGCCGAGCACGTCGACCCGCCCTTCGCCATACATGTCGACGATCGCGCTGTGGCTCGCGAAAACCCGCAAATTTCCCTGTCCCCGGACCTCGACCTTGAGATCGCGCGCGTGCAGCGCCCCGGCATCGATCGAGACGACGCCGCGCGAGGCGATGTCGAGCCGCCGCACCGAGCCGGACAGCGTGGCCGCCGCGGCGCCGTGATTGTCGAGGGAAAACGTTTTCCCGGTGAGGCCGCTCAGTTTCGCGCGAATCCGGCCGCGCAGATCGAGGCTGGTGAGGCTGGGCGCGGTCACGGTGACGACGACCGTTTGGTGTTTCGGCATATAAAAGCCGCTGGGCCGGACGATGCCGAGCACGCCGCGCGACGCCGAGACCAGCAATGCATCGATGACGTAGCGATTGCCGGTAAGGCTGACCGTTTCCCGTGCCGATTCGGCAAAATCGAGGTGGAACCGGCCGGACAGGCGCAGCGCCGAGAACGCGCCGGGTCGGGGATGGGTGGTGACCGTGGCGGCGCGGGCCTGTGCCGCCACGGCGAGGGCTGCGAGCGATAGGGCGATGGCGCGACGGCATCCTTTGCCGCAATGGCCGGTGCGTTTTCGGACCATGTTCCGCTCCCGTCGATATTGAACGGTCGTTATGGCCGGTTCGGGGTTCCGCGCAACCGGAAAATCGGGCCGGATCAGTCGAAGCTGACCGACCCGACGCCGCTATTGGTGATCTGGCGGATTTTCGGGTTGCCGGCGATCGCCACCGACCCGGCCCCGCTGATCGAGACATGGCAGGACTGGCTGGCATAGGCGCGCAGCGAGCCGGCACCGCTGAGCCGGACGACCAGATCCTTTGCCATGAGCGAGCGCGCATCGACGCTGCCGGCCCCGCTGATCGATACCGAAACGTTCGCGACGGTGCCGGCAAGGGTCATCGATCCGGCACCGGACAGGCTCAGCACGAAGGTCGCGCCGGACAGGTCGCGGGCCCAGCCGCTTACGGCGCCGTCGATGCCGATCCGGTCGAGCGCGGGGGCGGTGACGACGAGGTCGAGCCTACGGCGTCCGAACAGGCCGAGGCCGTGCCGCTCGTCGACATGCAGCACGCCGTCCCGCACCCTGATCCGCACCCGGCGCAGCAGTGACGGCCTGGCCGTCGCCGTCACCGATTGAGCCGGCCCCTCGGTGAAGTCGAGATGGGCCGCGCCGTCGATCGCGATGGCGTGGAACGGCGGCAGCGCGAAATGTTTGGTGCGCGCCTCGGCCGGTGCCGATGCCGCCACCAGGATGGCCGCCGCGCCGAGCGCGATGAGCGGAGCGCGCATCACAATACGAAAATCGCGGTGTGCGTTGCCGTGGCGGCGTGACGGCCGCCAGTCGCGGCGTCGCCGGCACCGCCGGCGAGCGCCAGGGCGAAGGAGACGACAAGCATGGCGGCCAGGGCGAAGCCGATCACCGGGCCGGCGAGCATGGCGAGCCGGGCGAGCCGCACCTCGCGCGGCGCCTCCGGTGCTGCGAGCGCACCGGGAGACCAGCTTGGCGGCGGTTCCTCAGGAGTGCGGTATTTTACCAGTTTTTCAGTCATAGCCGTGTCCTCACGAGACAATCACATGTTAGAGCGAATCGAAGCGCCGGCGCAACAGACGATCGGGGTCGGCGGCGCGGGCCTCCAGCTCGGCGAGCCGGAGGTCGAGAGTGGCGAAACGGGAGGCGAGACCGTCGATCGGCGGGACCGGCGGCGGGTGGTCGCCAAAATCGGGCCGGCGCGGTGGGGCGACGCGATCGCGCAGGGCCGACAACCGTTGGGCGAAAGGCGTTCTGCCGTGGCGGATGAAGGCGGCGCAGGCGAGATAGGCCAGGACGATGACGATCGGGTGCCAGAGCAGGAGCAGCACCGCGACGGCACGGATGATCCAGACCGGCACCCCGACCATCGCGGCGAGCGAGGCGCAGACGCCGGCGGCCATGCCGCGCCGCGGCGGGGTGCTGGTGCTGAAGTCGTATTGGCTCATGGTGGTGCTCATGATTGCGATTCCTGGTCAGACCTTGGTGCCGAATTGTCGTTCGGCATCGAGCAAGGCGCGTTCGAGTGTCGCGACTCGGGATTCGAGCCGCTGCGCGGTCGCCTGCAGCCCGTCGATCGCCTGCCGGTCGGCGGTGGAGAGACCGGCGCCATGGGCGCGCAGGTAGACTTTGTAGGCCGAGAGCGCGTAGGCGCCGGCGATCGCGATGATCGGGATCATCAGGGCCAGGAAACTTGACATGAAACCTTCTCTCCTTGCGTGCGTTGTTACGCTGCCTTGTCTTCCGGCTTGATCCGCGATTTCAACTCGGCGAGTTCGCGCTCGACCTTGTCGTCCGCTTCAAGGGCGGCGAATTCCTCGCTCACCGTGGGCGCTGCCGGGCGGCGGCCGAGATCATAGGCCTCGGCGCGGCCTTCCATCATGTCGAGATTGCGCTCGACCTGCTCGAACCGGGCGAAGGCGTCGGTCACCCGCTCGTCGTAGAGCGACTGTTTCACCCGCAGCCGCGTGGTCGCACTTTGCTGGCGGAGTAGGATGGATTTTTCGCGCCCCTTGGCATCGTCGAGCTTGGCCTGGAGCTTGCCGACATCCTCGTTCTGCTGGGCGATGGCACCCTGAACCGCCTCGATCTGCGCTTGCGCCGCCGCGATCGCCTGCGCTGCGCGGCTTTTGGCGAGCAGCGCGGCCTTGGCGAGATCCTCGCGGCCGCGCTGCACGGCGAATTCCGCCTTGCGGTGCCATTCGTCCTGATCGCGGGTGAGGGCAGTGATGCGGCGTTCGAGTTCGCGCCGCTCGGCGATCAGCCGCACCGCGGCGGAGCGCACCTCGACCAGCGTATCCTCCATCTCCTGGATCACCAGACGGATCAGCTTCTGGGGGTCTTCCGCGCGATCGAGCATGGCGTTGAGGTTGGAGTTCACGATGTCGGATAGGCGCGAGAAAACTCCCATGGAACCCTCCTATCGGGTGAGAAATCGTTTCTGAAAACCATGTTGCATGTCCCGTGCCAACTGTGTCGAGCGTCACGAGTGCGGCTAACCCGTTGATTCGCAGAGGTCGGGATTGCAAGCCGGCTTGGAATATTGCTAATAATTGGCGCTAATTTATGGTATTAACACCATGTCGAGTCCAATGCCGCCCAGCCCGGCGGAGACCAACCTGATCGGCGAGAGTGCGCCGTTCCGCGCGATGCTCGCCCATGTCTCCGATCTGGCGCCGATCGACCGGCCGGTTCTGGTGATCGGCGAGCGCGGCACCGGCAAGGAACTGGTGGCGAGCCGGCTGGCGCTGCTGTCGGGGCGATGGAACCAGCCGCTGCTGCAACTGAACTGTGCCGCTTTGTCGGAATCGCTGCTCGATTCCGAATTGTTCGGCCATGAGGCCGGAGCGTTTACCGGCGCGGTGCGGCGGCGCGCCTCGCGCTTCGAACTCGCCGATCGCGGCACGTTGTTTCTCGACGAAATCGCCAATGCCTCGCTCGCGGTGCAGGAAAAGCTGCTGCGGGTGATCGAATACGGCGTGTTCGAACGGGTCGGCGGCAACGAGCCGGTGCGTGTCGATGTCCGGGTGATCGCCGCGACGCACGAGGATTTGCCGGCCCTGGCCGGAAGCGGGAAATTCCGTGCCGATCTGCTGGACCGGCTGGCCTTCGACGTGATCCGAATCCCGCCGCTGCGCGAGCGGAGCGAGGATATCCTGCTCCTCGCCGAGCATTTCGCCCAGCGCATGACCGCCGAACTGGGGCGGGATTTCTTCGCCGGGTTTGCCGAACCCGCGCGGGACGCGCTGCTGGCGCATCGCTGGCCGGGCAATGTGCGCGAGCTGCGCAACGTGGTGGAGCGCAGCGTGTATCGTCAGGCGGAGTGGCAGGCGCCGCTCGAAGCGGTGCGGATCGATCCGTTCGGCGCGGCGCCGGAGGTCGAAGCCGCGCCCGGCGAACGCGAAACCCTGGCCGCCTCGCTCGCCGAGCACCGGCACAATCAGCGGCGCACAGCATCAGCGCTCGGCCTGACCTACGATCAGTTGAGGCATCGGTTGCGCAAGCACGGGCTGCTCACGAACCGCGCCGGATGATGTCCGCACCGAATTTTTCGCGGAGTTTGTCGAGCGCCTGTTGGCGGGCAGCGCGGCGAGGGGTTTCCTGGTCCACCAGGTCGCCGCGATCGGCCTGATCGGCGCCGGCCAGCCGGGATGCGCCGATGCCGATCAGGCGGAATGCCGTGCCGTCGGCGGCGCGCAGCAGAACCGGTTTCGCGGCTTCGAACATGGTTTCGGGCAGTTGCGTGGGTGAAGCGAGCGGGACCGCCCGCGTGTGGGTCTGAAACCGCGCGGTCTTCAGTTTCAGCGTGAGACCCGCGGCGGCGAAATTCTCCGCGCGCAGCCTGCGGCCGAGTTTTTCGCAGAGCGGCCAGAGTTCGCGGGCGAGCCGGGCGGGATCGGCGATACCCTCGGCGAACGTGGTCTCCGCGCTGATCGACTTGGCCGAGCGCGTCGGATCGACGACCCGCGCATCCTCGCCGCGCGCGCGGGCGGCGAGCGCGGGTCCGTCCTCGCCCAGCCGGGCGCGGGCGGTGCGCGAATCGAGCGCGGCGAGCTGGCCGATCCGGGTAATTCCGATTTCGCCGAGCTTGCGCGCCAGGCCGGGACCGATGCCGGGCAGGATGCCGACCGGCTCCGGCGCCAGGATCGCGGCGGCGTCGGTCCCCAGAACGGCGAAGCCGCGCGGCTTGTCGCGTTCGGTGGCGAGTTTGCCGAGCAGGCGGTTGGGTGCGAGTCCGATCGAGATCGTCACGCCGACCTCGCGTTCCACCATGCGGGCGAAGCGGCTGAGCACCGCGGCGGGCGGTGCGCCGTGCAGCGCCTCGGTGCCCGTCAGGTCGAGCGCCGCCTCGTCGATCGAGAGCGGCTGGACCAGGGGCGTGAGCGCGTTCATCAAATCCCGGATCTGGCGCGCCGCGGCGGCGTATTTCCCAAGATCGGGACGGATCACCGTCGCGTCCGGGCAGAGTTTCAGCGCCTTGAACATCGGCATCGCCGAGCGCACGCCGGACAGCCTGGCGATGTAGCAGCAGGCCGCGACCACACCGCGCGCCCCGCCGCCGACGATCACCGGGCGGTCGCGCAGTTCAGGCCGGTCGCGTTTTTCGACGCTCGCGAAAAACGCGTCGCAATCGATATGGGCCACGGCGAGGCTGGCGAGTTCGGGATGGCTGACCAGCCTGGTTCCGCCGCAGCGCGGGCAGGGTGCGGTTTTCGGAAAGATCGCGTCGCAGTCGCGGCAGAGCGTGTGCACCAATAAAATGCCCTCAAACGCCGGGCGGAGCCGTCGGCAGCGAAACGAGCTGACGCTCCGTTTCGCTGTTCTATTAGAACGAACGCATCAACTGAACCAGGCCGGACCATTGCTGCGCCAGATAGCCGCCGGTCGCCATCGCCTCGGGGGCCGTCTCATCGCCGGTCGGCGGGAAATCGCGGGTGAAATCGGCGGTGCGGAACAACATGTCCCAGAACGGAAACACCGCGCCGTAGTTGCAGGAGCGCTGGCCGGCGGCGAGAATGCCGTGATGCGCACGATGAAAGCGCGGCGAAACCAGCAGCCGCTCGCCGATCCGCCCGAACGAAAGCCTGATATTGGCGTGGCTGAAACTCTCGACGAAGCGGAGCATCAGCACCAGTACCGGAAATTGCAGCGGCGGAATGCCGATCAGCAGGCCGACCGCCATGAACCAGAGAAAGCCGATGAGTTCGTCGAGAATATGGTTGCGGTCGTCGGACCAGAAGGTCATTTGCCGCTGCGCATGATGCACGGCGTGCAGCGCGTACCAGAGGCGGAATCGGTGCGACAGCCGGTGCCGCCAGTAATCGGCGAAGTCGAGGATTAGCGCGTAGAGAATGAAGGTGACGACCGGATGGCCGAACAGCGGAGGGATGATCGTCTCCAGCATCGGCGGGATATAGCCGCGATCGGCGAGAAACCCGTCGAGCCGGACCTGGGCGGCATAGAAGACCACGAAGGTCATCACCGGCAGCACGCCGACGCGCGCGAGGAATGTGTAGAACACATCGACCAGGACGGGTTTTTTTCCCGTCCATCGCTCGATCGGGAAGCGGCGTTCCAGCGGCACGCAGACCGCGTAGGCGAGGATCATTTGCGCGACACCGTAGACCGCCACCAGGGTCCAGCCGAACGAGACGAATTCCCATTGCATCAGCCCGAGCCGGTACAAAGCCGGCAGAACCGCGACCTGTTCGATCCAGCCGGCAAGATCGTTGAACGGGTGGACGGGGATCGGCATCAGGCGAGCCGCATCGCCGAAAAGGCGGGCCGGTCGGTCAACAGCGTCGAAATGAAAATTCCATGCGGTGAACGGCCGACCGGAATACGCTCGGTATGGCCGGTCGCGGGATCATAGACGCCGACGCGCGAGGCAAAGCGCAGCGCGATCCACAGCCTGCCGTCCGGCGCGAAACATAGATCGTCCGGGCCGCCCGGCATCGGAATGTGCTTGACCACATCGAGCGTCCTGGCGTCGAGCACGGAGAGCGACCCTGCGACGCGGTTGGTGACGTAGATATGCTTGCGGTCCGGCGTGAGGAACAAATTATGCGCGCCGCGATCGGTGACGATGCGGCGCATCACTTTGCCGTCCTTGGGATCGACCACGACGACGTAATCGCGCCCCATGATCGCGACCAGAACCACGCCGTCATGCCACATCACCCCGGCGGGGGTTTTGCCGACCGGCACGCGCCAGCGCTCGGTCATGGTGGCGAGGTCGAAGGAGGTCAGCGCGTCGGAACCCTGCAGCGAATTGAACACGGTGCGCGAATCCGGCGCATAGCTCAGATGACTCGGCATCGAGCCGGGGCGGAAGCGTTTCGCGAGCGTCAGCGTGTCGGCTTGGTAGACATCGACATGGTTGAGCCGCAGGCAATTGACCGTGAGATATTGCCCGTCCGGGCTGAACCAGAGCTGATACGGGTCGGGGATCAGCTTGTGGCCCAACTCCGCGCCGGTCGTGGGGTCGAGGAAGAAGATCGCATTGCCCGAGGCGTCGGCGATCAGCAGTTTCCTGTGATCGGGGCTGAGCGCCCAATGGCTCGGCTCGCGAAAGGTCGGCACCGTGCGCAGCACGCGGCGCGTGGCCATGTCGATTTCCGAAACCGTCGCGCCGCCGGAATTCATCACGATGCACAATGGCGGTGCAGCGGCGGCGCGCGCTATCGCCGGCAGCGCCAGCCCCAGCGTGGGAACGGCGAGTAACGTGCGGCGAGACAGCGGAGCGGAATCAGTCATGCGGCAGGGGGTCCTTCATCGGCGTCGGCGAAGACCGCTCGCGCCCATGTGAAGAACGCGAGACTAGTCGTTGCAATCAAGGTATTATCCGTGAAAGATTGCACCGCGAAGGCGAGAAATACAAGACGGATCACAAGGCGCTGCCCCGCCGGCAGCGCGGCTGTGCCCCGCCGGAGCCAGAGACAGAGCAGGGCGAAGAGCAGCACCGCGCCAATCACCCCGCCCTCAGCGGCGATGCGCAAATATTCGTTATGCGCCGCGTTGGTGCCGAGAAACCGGCCGAGATGCGATTGTAGCGGTACGATCACCTTGCCCGCGCCCACGCCCCAGCCCAGCAACGGCGAGCGGGCGATCGCCGCCTCGAAATCGGGCCAGATCAGGTTGCGGTTCGACAGATCCCCCGCCTCGCCCAGATGGATCAGATCGACCACCCGGATGGCATGCAGCGCGGAAAACGCCATGATCGCCGCGCCGAGCACCACCCCGCCGGCAGCGAGCAGGGCGATGCGCCGCGATGCCGGCAGATGGGGCGAAGGCGTGGCGAGCAGGGTCGCCAGCGTGACGCAAACGGCCAGCGCCAGCGGCGCGCGGGCGCCGGTGGCGAGCAGGATGACGAAATTGACCGCGATCCAGCCCGATTCGCGCAATCGCCCGGCGCGCAGGAATTCCACCAGCCCGGCGAACACCGCGATCATCGCGAAACCGCCGAGAAAGGCGGGATTGCTGGAGGCGATCAGCCGCACCGCGCCCTGTTGCGTGCCATAGAGTGCGCGCACGCCGAGCGCGGCCAGTGCCGCGCCATAGGTCATGGTCACGCTCGGGCCGATGATGGTGCAACGGACGATGCCACGCCGCATTGCTGGGGTGAGGCGCAGGAATCCCGGCGCGAAGGGCGCGGCGGACCCCACCAGCGAGCGGAACGACGCGATCATGGTCAGCCCGGGCCAAAATCCGTGGACCAGCCCGGCGCCGAACATCGCGGCGAAGGCATAGGACGGGTTGAACCGGTCGAATCGCGCACCGTTGCGCAGCGCCGCGAGCGCCACGATGAGCAGCCCGGCGGATTTCAAGGCCGCGATGATCAGTTCGTGATGGCCGATCATGTCGGACAGCCACATTTCCGGCGTGGTTTCGACCAGAAGCAGCCAGGCGGCCATGGCGGCGGCCGGCCGGGCATAGGCGACGGCGGCAACAAGACCCAGTCCGGTCAGCACCAGCAGCGTCCCGGTTACCGGCGGCATTATGAATGCGGTAGCGGCGAACCCGGCGAGCCCCGCGAGGGCGAGCCACCGGACCGGATCGCGCCGCGCCGCGCGGATCATGTCGCGTGGGCGAGGATGATATAGTGTTCGTCCGGCGCATCCGCGTCGCGAGTCACGGCAAAGCCCGCATCCGCCAGCATTGCGCGCACGCAGGCGCGCGGCAGGCGCTTTGCCGGCGGGGCGCCGACCGCGCCTGGCGCCGCGGGATCGTATTCGGCGATGAACAGCGTGGCGTGTTCCGGCATGGCGGCGCGGATCGCCCGCAGCCCGGCACCGGGATCGTCCATGTGGTGCAGCGCGTCGGTCAGCATGACGCGGTCGGGCGCGGCGGGAAGCGCCGGAAGCGATTCGATCGAACCGGTGATCGTGCGGAGCCGAAGCCCGCGCCGATCGGCCTCGGCGCTGGCGTGGTGCAGGCAGAGCGCATCGGGGTCGAGGGCGATGACCCAGCCGTCCGGCCCGACGATTCGAGCATATTCGAGCGCCAGCGCGCCGGTGCCCGCGCCGATATCGAGCACGACCATCGCGGGCGCGAGCCCGGCGGCCTCGGCCCAGATGGCGGCGAGGTGGCGCTTCTCCGCCTGCCGCGCGATCAGCCGGGCGAGGCGCGCAGCGGGCGTGGCATCTTGCATTAAGTCGGTCATCGGGCGAGTCTTAACCTCTGATCGTTAATATTCAATCAACAAATGGAACATTAGAGATCCACGATGATCCTGCACGCGACCGCCACCGGCGACGGCCCGGACCTTCTGCTGCTTCACGGCCTATTCGGGGCGGGCAAGAATCTTGGCGCCATCGCGCGCGGGCTGGCCGCGAAGTTCCGGGTGAATTCGCTCGATCTGCGCAATCACGGATCGAGCGGTCACGCAGCGGATATGCGCTACGCGGCCATGGCGGCGGATGTGCTGGAAACCATGGATTCGCTCGGCATCGGCAATGCCGTGGTGGCCGGCCATTCGATGGGCGGCAAGGCGGCGATGATGATGGCGCTGACCGCGCCCGCGCGGGTGGATGCGCTGGTGGCGATGGATATCGCGCCGATCGCCTACGGCCACGATTACGATGCCTATCTCGCGGCGATGCGCGCCTTGCCGCTTCGCCCCGGCCTGACCCGGCACGAGGCCGATACCGCCCTGGCGGACGCCGCGCCCGATGCCGCGATGCGCGCCTTTCTGCTCAACAATCTGATCCTGGCGCCCGCGCCGCACTGGCGCCTCGGGCTCGACGAGATCGCCGGCGCGATGGAGGATCTGATCGACTGGCGCGACCCCGAACCGTTAACGCCTTATGATGGTCCGGCATTGTTCCTGTGCGGCGGCCATTCGCCCTACGTGCCGGCGCGCGCTCACGGCGCGATCCGCGCGCGGTTTCCGAACGCGGCGATCGAGACGCTCGATGGCGTCGGCCATTGGCTCCATGCCGAGAAACCAGCCGAGGTGATCGCGGCGTTGAAGGGGTTTTTGCAATGAATCGGGACAGCAACTACCGCATCGACGGCAAGCGGCTCTGGGGCGCGCTGATGGCGATGGCGGAGATCGGTGCGACGCCGAAAGGCGGGGTGAATCGCGTTACGTTGACCGAGGTGGATCGCGCCGGCCGCGCGCGATTCGCCGAATGGTGCGGCGCATTGGGATTGTCGGTGCGCGCCGATTCGATGGGCAACATGTTCGCCCGCCGCGAAGGCCGCGACCCGGCGCGCAAGCCGGTGCTGTTCGGTAGCCATCTCGACAGCCAGCCGACCGGCGGCAAGTTCGACGGCGCGCTCGGCGTGATCGCCGGGCTTGAAGTGATGCGCGCGCTGAATGAACTCGGCATCGTCACCGAAGCGCCGCTGGAACTGGTCAACTGGACCGACGAGGAAGGGTGCCGGTTCGGCCGCGCAATGATGGGCAGCGCGGTCTGGGCCGGGGTGCATGACGAGCAGACCATCAAGGCGCTGCGCGACGCCGATGGCGTGTCGGTCGGCGAGGCGCTGACCGGAATCGGCGCCGCCGGCAGCGCGCCAGCGCGCGCCTTCGCGGCGGATGCCTATTTCGAACTGCATATCGAGCAGGGGCCGATCCTGGAACGCGAGGCGAAGACGATCGGCATCGTCACCGGCGCGCAGGCGCAGATCTGGTTCGACGCGGTGCTCCGCGGGCGCGAATCGCATGCCGGCACCACCCCGCCCGATGCACGGCGCGACGCGCTGGCCGGTGCGGCGGAAATCATCCTCCTGGTCGAGGCGACCATGCGCGAACGGGGCGATGCCGGGCGCGGCACGGTGGGGCGACTCACCGTGCATCCCAATTCGCCGAACGTGATCCCCGGCGAAGTGCGATTCGCGGCGGAGTTTCGCCACCCCGACGATGCGGCGATCACGACGGTCGCGTCGCGTTTTCCCGAGCAAGCCGCAGCGATCGCGCAAGCGCGCGGGCTCGATCTGTCACTGACGCCGGTGTTCCGCGTCGCCGCGACGGAGTTCGATCCGGGTTGCGTCGCCCTGGTGCGCGACGCTTGCGCGCGGCTGGGTTATCCGGCGCGCGAGATGGTCTCCGGCGCGGGACATGATGCGGTGCATGTGGCGCCCCGCGTGCCCACGGCGATGATTTTCACGCCGTGCAAGGACGGCTTGTCGCATAACGAGGCGGAGTCGATCACCGAGGCCGAAGCCGCCGCCGGCGCGCAGGTTCTGCTCGATGTCGTGCTCGCGCGCGCCAATCGTTAGAGCAATATGGCTTTAAGTGGAATCGCGCAGCGATCCACAAAGCCATGAAATTGCTCGCCCAAACAAAGACTAGTGCAGATGGTGCACCGCTCCCATGCCATAGACCGGGGTAGAAATCCCCTCCATCCGGGCCTTCAATTGCAAAGCGAGGTAGAGCGAGTAGTGACGCGACTGGTGGAGATTGCCGCCGTGGAACCATAGCCCGTCCTGGTGCGTCGGCTTCCACATGTTGCGCAACTCGCCTTCGAAGGGTCTGGGGTCTTTTTTGGTGCCCGAGCCGAAACCCCAGCATTTGCCCACCTTGTCGGCGATGTCCTGGGAAATCAGCCTGGCCGCCCAACCATTCATCGAACCGTAGCCGGTGGCGTAGACGATGAGATCGGCGGGCAATTCCGACCCGTCGCTGAACACGACGGAATGCTCCTTGATCTCCTTGACCGAGACGCCGGATTTGAGCCTGATCTTGCCGTCGGCGACCAGGTCGGACGCACCGACATCGATGTAATAGCCTGAGCCCCGGCGTAGATATTTCATGAACAGGCCGGAATCGTCCTCGCCGAAATCGAGCATGAACCCGGCTTTTTCCAGACGCGCGTAAAAATCCGCGTCACGCTGCTTCATCTCGGCATAGATGGGTTTCTGAAGCTCCGCCATGATCCGGTACGGGATCGAGGCGAAGATCAGATCGGCCTTGTCGGTGGTGATGCCGTTCGCCACCGCCTGTTCGGAATAGAGCCCGCCGAGCGCCAGATCCATCAGCGTGTCGGATCGCGCGATATGGGTCGAGGACCGTTGTACCATCGTCACGTCCGCGCCGTGTTCCCACAGATCGGCACAGATATCGTGCGCGGAATTGTTGGAGCCGATGACCACGGCCTTCTTACCCTTATAGGCTTCGCCGCCGGGATGCTTGCTGGAATGATGCTGTTCTCCCTTGAATTTATCCATTCCAGGGTAATCGGGCATATTCGCGATGCCGGACATGCCGGTTGCGAGAATGAGCTGTTTCGGCCGCAATGTCAGTTGCTTGCCGTCGCGTAGAACCTCCACCGCCCATTCGCCCTTCGCCGCGTCATGGCGTGCGGATATCGCCTCGCTGCTGGTCCAGTAGTTCAGTTCCATGATCGAAACGTAGGATTCCAGCCAGTCCCCGATCTTGTCCTTCGGGGAAAATACCGGCCAATGGTCCGGGAATGGCAAATAGGGCAGATGATCGTACCAGACCGGATCGTGCAGGCAGAGCGATTTGTAGCGCTTGCGCCAGGAATCGCCGCCGCGCTCGTTCTTTTCGAGGATGATGGTGGGCACGCCGAGGCGCCGCAGCCGCGCGCCGAGCGCGATGCCGCCCTGGCCGCCGCCGATGACGACGCAATAGGGTTGGGTTTCGGAGCCGAGTTTTGCTGCCTCCTCGCGCCGATGATCGAGCCAGGTCTTGCGGCCCGGATGCACGCCGTGCTCGGCGCCTTTCGGCCGTGCCGAACCGCGCGGTTCCTCGAACCCTTTCAACTCGGTCATGGTGGTCAGCAGCGTCCAGCATGTCCCGTCCTTGAGGCGGATATGGCCGCGCCCGCGCGCCGCCTCGGTCTCGAAGGAGAACCAGCCTTCGGTAACGCCATCGGCCTCGGCGGCCTCGCTATCGATCAGGAAATGGCGTGGCTTGACGGCCTCGAGCACCGCGTCGAGCAGCGCCGCGATCTCGCTGCGGCCTTCGACGGTTTTGATGTTCCAGGTGAAACTGACGAGATCGCGCCAATAGCACTCATCCGCGAAAAGCGCGGTGGCGGCTTCGATATCGCGCTGCGCCAGCGCGGATTCGAAATCGGCGAGCCAGTTCGAAACGGCGGTGCCGGAATTGGAGACGATGGCGTCCATGGTTTCCTCCGCTTGATGTGCTCCGGTCTCAAACCTGCTGGGCGAGTGCGGTCAATTTCGCATTGAACCGTTCGGTGTATTCCTGCTGCGGTGCATGGCCGCAGGCAGCGTAGCGCGACAGTGTCGCCCCCGGCACCGATGCCGCGATATGCTCGGCCATCGAGGGCAGCACGATGCAATCCTCGTCGCCCTGGGTGATCAGGCAGGGCCGGTCGAGCTTTGCCAGGGTGTCGGTAAAATCGAGCGTGCGCATCAGCAGGAAGGCGCGCACCGCCGGCGGGGTCAGGCCGAGGGCGACCAGCGCGCGTTCGGTATCGGCCACCGGCAGGGGCTTGAAGGTGGTGGCGTGAACCACGTGGCGCACGCCCTCGATCATCACGGCGGGGTCGTCGCTCGCCGCCATCAGCGCGCCATCGATGAAACGCTCGCCGACATGAGTGGGCGGATTGGAGGAAATGACGGCGGCGCCGACGAAGTTGACCGCGCCGACATTGGTGGTGCCGTGGCGGGTGAGATAGTCCGAGATCACGAACCCGCCATAGGACCAGCCGACCAGAACCGGCCGCTTGAGCCGCAACTCGATCATCACGGCGGCTACGTCGTCGGCCCAGTGTGCGCCGGTCTGATAGGCTTCGGGTTCGAGCGACTTGTCGGAAAATCCATGGCCGCGCAGATCCATGCAGACGATGCGGAAGCGCTCGCGCAGGGCGCTGTCGAACTGGTTATGCCAGGCGAGGTAGCACGCCGACCAGCCATGGATGAACAGGATCGGCTGCGCGCCGTCCGGCCCCCATTCGCGCACGTGAAGCCCCACGCCGCCGGACCCCAGGATGCGGTGAACCTTGCCGGCCTGATGGTCGATCGTGTCGGTTGCGCTCATGTCGATGTCTCCCGCAAAGAAGGTCGGTGGTTTTGCATCCGGGTTTGCGCGAAGCCGGCCCCGGTCGCGCCGAACAGCGCCGCCACGGCCAGGAGAATGCGTGCGCGGCGCTGCCGGCGCGTCACGCGCTACGCCGCCCGGTTGGCGACGAGGTCGTCCACCACGCCAGGATCGGCGAGCGTCGAGGTATCGCCCAGATTGGAGGTTTCGTTCGCGGCGATCTTGCGCAGAATCCGGCGCATGATCTTGCCCGAGCGGGTCTTGGGCAGGCCGGGCGCCCACTGGATCGCGTCGGGTGCCGCGATCGGGCCGATTTCCTTGCGCACCCAGGCGACCAGTTCGCGGCGCAGCGCTTCGGTCGGCTCCTCGCTGGCGATCAGCGTGACATAGGCGTAGATGCCCTGGCCCTTGATGTCGTGCGGGAAGCCGACCACCGCCGCCTCGGCGACTTTCGGGTGGGCGACCAGGGCGGATTCGACCTCCGCCGTGCCCATCCGGTGGCCGCTCACGTTGATCACGTCGTCGACCCGTCCGGTGATCCAGTAATATCCGTCCTCGTCGCGGCGCGCGCCGTCGCCGGAGAAGTAGTAGCCCTTGAAGGTGGAAAAATAGGTCTGGACGAAGCGCTCATGGTCGCCGAACACGGTGCGCATCATCCCCGGCCAGCTATCGGCGATGCAGAGATTGCCTTCGGTTGGCCCCTCCAGAACGTGGCCCTCGCCATCGACGATCACGGGTTGCACGCCGGGCAGCGGCAAGGTCGCCGAGCCGGGTTTCTGGTCGATCGCGCCGGGCAGGGCGGTGATCATGATGCCGCCGGTTTCGGTCTGCCACCAGGTATCGACGATCGGGCAGCGCTCATCGCCGACCACGCGGTAATACCAGAGCCAGGCTTCCGGGTTGATCGGCTCGCCGACGGTGCCGAGCACGCGCAGGCTGGCGCGCGAGGCGCGTTTCACCGGCGCCTCGCCGTCGCGCATCAGCGCACGGATCGCGGTGGGGGCGGTGTAGAAGATATTGACCTTGTGCTTATCCACCACCTGCCAGAAGCGCGAACTGTCCGGGTAGTTCGGAATCCCCTCGAACATCAGCGTGGTCGCGCCGTTGGCGAGCGGGCCGTAGACGATATAGGTGTGGCCGGTCACCCAGCCGACATCGGCGGTGCACCAGTAGATCTCGCCCGGATGATAGTCGAACACGTATTCATGGGTGAAGCTCGCCCAGACCATGTAGCCGCCGGTGGTGTGCAACACCCCCTTCGGCTTGCCCGTGCTGCCCGAGGTGTACAGAATGAACAGCGGGTCTTCCGCGCCCATCGGCTCGGGCGCGCAATCGGCGGAAACCTGCGCCGCCGCCTCGTGGTACCAGTGGTCGCGCCCCGCCTGCATCGGCACGTCGCCGCCGGTCGCGCGTACCACCAGCACCGATTTCATCATCGGGCAGGATTTCAGCGCCGCATCGGCATTGGCTTTCAGCGGAACCTTGCGCCCGCCGCGCCGCCCCTCGTCGGCGGTGATGAGAATGCTGGAATCGCAATCCTGAATGCGGTTGGCGAGGCTGTCCGGCGAGAAGCCGCCGAACACCACCGAATGGACCGCGCCGATGCGGGCACAGGCGAGGAGTGCCACCGCCGCTTCGACGATCATTGGCAGGTAGATGGTGATCCGGTCGCCCTTTTTCGCGCCGAGCGATTTCAGCACGTTGGCCATGCGGCAGACCTCGGCGTGAAGCTGCCGGTAGGTGACGTGCTTCTGATCGTTCGGGTCGTCGCCTTCCCAGATGATCGCAACCTGATCGCCGCGCGCGGCAAGGTGCCGGTCGAGACAATTGGCGGAAGCGTTCAGCACCCCGTCCTCGAACCATTTGATCGAAACCGCGCCGGAAAAACTGGTGTTCTTGATTTTCGTCGGCGGCTTGATCCAGTCGAGGCGTTTCGCCTCCGCCGCCCAGAATGCATCGGGGCCGGTGCTCGCGCGGCGTGCCATGTCGTCGTATTTCTGGCGGTTTATCAGGGCATTGGCCGCGATGTCCGGCTTCACCTTGACGAGCTCGGGATGCGACATTCTGGTTTCCTCCTTGGCTTGTGCGCAAAGTATGGCAAGAATCGCCCCGGATCGGAAGGGTTGTCCTTCACCGCTTCAGCAGCACGTCCCGCGCCTCGTTGAGCCGGTCCGCCAGCCATTGCGAGCCGCCGTGGTCGGGGTTGGCGAACCACATCATATGGCGATAGGCCTCCAGCACCTCCTCGCGCGTGGTGCTCGGCGTGAGGCCGAGAACGGCCAGCGCTTCCGCCCGCGTCATCGCCTTCGGCGGCGGGACGGCACGCGGCGCGGGCGGAGGCTGGGGCTTCGCGCCGCCGCGGTCCGGCCAGAGCGCGCCGAGAAACGGCAGCACGCCGAGAGCGACGATGCCGTGCCCGGCGAGCAGGGCGGTCGCGCCGAAACTGACCGCGAGCGAGATCAGCACCCAGAGGGCCGGGTGGCGCAGCGCGCCCCGCCAGTCGCGCCTGCCATCCTTCTGCGGCCAGAACAGCACCAGGAACGCCGCTCCGGCGAGCAGCCCCGCGAGGATCAGGCGATCGGCGGCGTCCGCCATGCGCTATTTCGCGAGCAGCGCCGCTTCCATCGCGGCGACGGCGCTCATGTTGATCAGGCCGCGCGCGGTGACGCTCGGCACCGCGATATGCAGCGGCTTGGCGAGCCCGAGCAGGAACGGCCCGACGGTCACGGCTTCCCCGGCCGCCTTGAGCAGGTTGAAGGAGATGTTCGCGGAATCGATATTGGGCAGCACCAGCAGATTGGCCGAGCCGGTCAGCCGGCTGTCGCAGACCGAGCGCGCGCGGATCGGCTCGAACAAAGCGTCGTCGGCGTGCATTTCGCCGTCCACCTCCAGCTCCGGGTCTTCCGCGCGGATCAGCGCCAGCGCCTGGCGCATCTTGCGCGCCGACGGCGAGTTCGAGGCGCCGAAATTGGAATGCGAGAGCAGCGCCACCTTGGGCGCGATGCCGAACCGCGCCACCATGTCGGCGGCGAGATGGGTCATTTCGGCGATTTCCTCGGCGGACGGGTCCTCGTTCACATGGGTGTCGCAGAAGAACAGATTGCCGCTTTGCAGGATCAGCGCGGTCACCGCCGAAACCCGGCTGATCCCCTTCCGGCGCTGAATGATCGGCATGGCGTAGCGGAACTGGCGCGACCAGTCGCCCAGCCCGCCGCAGATCGCGGCATCCGCCTCGCCGGCCGAGAGCAGCATCCCGGCGGCGACGGTCGGGCGGCGGGAGAGCTGACGGGTCGCTGCGTCCGGCGGCACGCCGCGCCGCCCGACGATGCGCTGGTAGTCGTCGAGCAGGCGGCGGAACAGCCCGGTATCACGCTCGAAATCGACGATGCGGAAATCCTGCTCCGGCTTCATCCTGAGCCCGAGCGAGGCGATGCGGCGCAGGATGGTCTCGCTCCGTCCGACCAGCAGGGGTATGCCGAGCCGGTCGTCGATCACGCTTTGCGCCGCGCGCAGGGTACGCTCGTCCTCGCCTTCGGCATAGACGATGCGCTGCCGCGCCTGCCGCGCGACCTCGATGACCGGGCGGAGCAGCAATCCCGAGCGGAACACGAACCGCTCCAGCTCGTGGGCATAGACATCGAAATCGGCGATCGGCCGCCGCGCCACGCCTTCGTCCATCGCGGCTTTGGCCACCGCCGGGGCGATGTGCAGAATCAGGCGCGGGTCGAACGGTTTGGGAATGATGTAGTCCGGCCCGAACACCGGCGCCTGCCCGCCATAGGCCGCCGCCACCGTCTCCGACGCCTCGATCCTGGTGAGTCCGGCGATCGCCGTTACCGCCGCGAGCTTCATTCCCTCGGTGATCGCGGTCGCGCCCACATCCAGCGCGCCGCGAAAAATGAACGGGAAACACAGGACGTTGTTCACCTGGTTGGGAAAATCGCTGCGCCCGGTGCAGATGATCGCATCCGGCCGGTGCTCGGCGACCAGGTCGGGCATGATTTCCGGCTCGGGATTGGCCAAAGCGAGGATCAGCGGGTTCGGCGCGAATTTGCCGAGCCATTCGGCCTTCAGCACGCCCGGCGCGGACAGGCCGAGGAAAATATCGGCGCCGTCCAGCACCTCGTTCAGCGTCCGCGCCCCGGTCTCGCGGGCGAAGGCTTCAAGCGTGGGGTCGAGCTTCGGCCGTCCCTGGTAGATGACCCCTTCGATATCGGTCATCGTGACGTTCTCGCGCTTGGCCCCCAGCGCGATCAGGATGTTCACGCACGAAATCGCCGCCGCCCCCGCGCCCGAAGTGACGATCCTGACGTCGCCGATCGCTTTGTCCTGGAGACGGAGTGCATTGGTGACCGCCGCGCCGACGATGATCGCGGTGCCGTGCTGATCGTCGTGGAACACCGGAATATTCATCCGCGCCCGCAGGGTCTGCTCGATGCGGAAGCATTCCGGCGCCTTGATGTCCTCGAGATTGATCCCGCCGAACGAAGGTTCCAGCGCGGCGACGACTTCGATGAATCTGTCGGGATCGGGCTCGTTCACCTCGATGTCGAACGTGTCGATTCCGGCGAACTTCTTGAACAATACCGCCTTGCCCTCCATGACCGGCTTCGACGCCAGCGCGCCGATATTGCCGAGGCCGAGAACGGCGGTGCCGTTGGTGATCACCGCGACCAGATTGCCGCGGATCGTGTAGTCGTAGGAGGTGTCGGGATCGTCCTTGATGGCGAGGCACGCGGCGGCGACGCCGGGTGAATAGGCGAGCGCGAGGTCGCGCGAGGTCTCCATCCGCTTGGTCGGCGTGATCGCGAGTTTGCCCGGTCGCGGGTAGCGGTGGTAGTCGAGTGCCGCCTTGCGGAGCGTGTCATCCATGTTTTCGTTCCCCTTCTCGCCGGCAGAATGCGCGATCGCGGCGGCGGGAACAACCGGGGCGGCATGGCAGGCGCGCGTAGACGAGCTATGCGCGGACACTCCGTGCGGCCATATATGTGCGCGAACAAGCCGCTCGGGGCACTATAAATGTCCGCCGGGCCGGTCTCGCCAAGGTTTCGGGATCAGAATGCGGTCGAGAAGACTCGAACTTCCACAGGGTTTCCCCCACAAGCACCTCAAGCTTGCGCGTCTACCATTCCGCCACGACCGCATCGCAGCGGGAGCGCTATAGCCGATGGATCGGCAGGCATCAATAACCGCTCCGGTCGAGTGGGCGAGGGCGTCCGGCCGCGTCGATTACGCGGCGGCTTTGGCCGAAATGCAGGCCCGCGCCGTGGCGATTCGCGCGGGCGAAGCGGCGGAACTTGTGTGGCTGGTCGAGCACGCGCCGCTCTATACCGCCGGCACCTCGGCGCGCGACTCCGACCTGATCGGGCTTGGCGGAATTCCCAGCCATCGCACCGGGCGCGGTGGGCAATGGACCTATCACGGGCCGGGCCAGCGAGTCGCCTATGTCATGCTCGATCTCGCGAAGCCGCACGGCGCGGTGCCGGCGCGCGATATCCGCCAATTCGTCGCCGGGCTGGAAGCCTGGATGATCGGCGCGCTCGCGCGGTTCGGGGTGCGCGCGGAGACGCGCGCGGGGCGGGTCGGACTCTGGGTCGTCGATCCCGCGACCGGCGCCGAGCAGAAAATCGCGGCGATCGGGGTGCGGGTGTCGCGCTGGGTCAGCTTCCACGGCGTGGCGCTCAACGTCGCCCCCGATCTCGGGCATTACGCCGGCATCGTGCCCTGCGGCATCAGCCAGCACGGTGTCACTTCGCTGGCCGCACTCGGCGTCGATGCCGCGATGGACGCGGTCGATGCCGCGCTGCGGGCGGAATTCGCCAGGATTTTCGGAGTCGAATTGGTGGATTTCTGAAGGTCACACCGTTTCCGGCACGGCGGGCACGCGGCGAAACGCCCCGATCAGGCGACGGACCAGCCCGATCACGCGCGACGGGGCGAACAGCATCAGCACGGCGAGAAACGTGAGCCCGGCGATGCCCGCGCCGAGAACCAGTTGCGCAATGAGCGGCGTGGCGGGTGCTATGTGCCGGAGCAGAACAGCGGCTGCAATTCGGGCAGCGACCAAAGCGATGAGCGGGGCGGCGAACAGGCGCAGCAGCGGCCAGGCCGAGCGGCCGATGCCGATCGACAGCGCCGGCAATAGCACCAGCGCCGCGAGAGCGCCGCGCGCGGCCAGCGTCCAGGCCAGCGGCACCAGCCCGAACGGCGCCGAAACCCAGGCGGCGAGCGCGATGGTCAGCGCGTTCAGCGCCGCGAAGCTGGAGACGAGTCCCGGCCGCTTCAGCGCGGTCAGCATCGGGTTGACGAAGGCGTAGAGCGCCGCCGCCGGCACGATCAGGCTCATCGCGGCGAATACCGGAGCCGCCTCGGCCCAGCGGGCACCGAACATCAGCACCACGATCGGCTTCGCCGCCGCCCCGGCCATCGCCGCCGCGCCGAGCGAGACGATCGCCAGCGCGTCCATCAGCGTCTTCGCCACGGCGAAGCGGCGCTCCGGGTTCTCGCGCACCGCGACGAAGACCGGCAGAAACACCTTGCTCGCCGGAAAGATCGCCAGTTCCTGCAGCACCTCGGCAAGCCGCTGGGCGATGCGGAACTGCCCCACCGCGACCACCGGCATCCGCGCGCCGATCAGCACGACATAGCCGGTCGCCGCGATGTAATCGACGAACGCCGCCCCCATCATCGGGATGTTGAAGCGCAGCGCGGCGCGGATCACCGATAGCGGCGGCAGGACGGGCGGACGCCAGCGCGCGGCGATCGAGGCGGCGGCGGCGAAGAAGGCGATTCCCACCATGCGCTGGGCGACCAGCGCGCCTAGCCCGTGACCGGTGAACACCAGCGCCAGGGCCGCCGCACCGCCGAGCGCCGTGCTGCCGAACGACATCAGGCTGAGCGCGCGGAAGCCGAACCGTTGGGCGAGCCGGGCCGACGGCACGATCAGGAATGCGCCGGTGACGATATTGACCGCCAGGGCGCGGGTCACCCAGCCGAGCGCCTGTGCGCCATAGGCGTGCGCGAGCAACGGCGCCGCCGCGAACAAGAGGCCGGCCGCCGCCAGAGCGAGCAGGAACTGTGCCCAGAACGCCCCCGCCTCGACCGTGCGGTCGCCTGGCGAGGCGATCACCTGCTCGCCCGAGCCGCCGGTGGTGATCATCCGGCCGATTTCCGAAATCGCCGAAGCGATCGCGACCACGCCGACATCGCGCACCGATACGTGCCGCAGCAGGATCACCAGAACCGTGAAGCCGAGGCTGCGCTCGCCCAGCACGGAGGCGAGATTCCACGCCGCCCCGCGCGCCGCGCCGCGCCCCAGGCTCATTATCGGAGACCCATCGAAGTTGGCGGCATCAATGTTCGGGACATGAAGGGAAGAATAATGAATTCTTCAGTATCGGGACAGGGCGCAGTGCGAGAAATCGCATCACTCTTTACGAACCCCCGCGCTCTCTTTATGAACCGCGCCTGCATACGCCGTGGACCCCGGCGGAGGGGTGGCCGAGTGGCCGAAGGCGGCGGTTTGCTAAACCGTTAGACGGGTTAAACCGTCTCGTGGGTTCGAATCCCATCCCCTCCGCCATTTCAGAACAGAACTGCGAACGCCGGGCATAGCCGGCTTTACGCCGGCTGCGGTGGCCAGTGTCTGAAGCAGATTGGTCTTTGAGCCGATGATGCGGACCTCTCGATCTGCCACCTCGACGCGCTGGGCGAGCGCGCGGAGATGGTCGCGGCGGTAGCCGCCGCCGTCGATCCTGATCCGCTCGCGTGCCGTCCTGGCGAACCTCTGGACCATCTGCGGCGAGATGGATTGTTGGCTTGACGTCTCCAGCATCGCGGCGGCACGCGCAGCGTCGGCTCGCGCCTGGTCGCGGATCGTCTTGAGGCTTACGACGCGCTCCTTCAGCGCCGGGTCGTCGAGATCGGCGACGCCGGCCTCGATCGCGTCCATAGAGCCGCTTGAGCCGCAGGTCGGTCTCGGCGGCGCGCTTGTTCAATTCGGCGATATGCTCGCGGCGGCGCTCGGTGCGTTCCTGCAGGCGGTCGAGGATGGACGCCAGAAGCTCCTCGAGCCGTTCCGGCTGGAGCAAGCGATCGGCAAGGTGCTTGGCAACAAGGCTGTCCAGCTTCTCCATTGGAATCGAGCGGCCCTTGCAGCCGGTCTCGCCCTGCCGCGCTTTGATCGAGCAAGTGTAATAGCGATATCGCCCTCCCTTCCCGGTCCTGAGCGTCATGGCGCCGCCACAGGCGGCGCAGAAGCAGATGCCGGTAAGGAGGTTGGGCCGCTCACGACGCGCGCCGGCGTGACCTTCGGATTGCGGGCGCGCAGATGCGCCTGCACGGCATCGAACGTCGCCTGATCGATCAGCGGCGGCACGGCGACAGTGACGATCTCACTGGCGGGCTTCAGCGCCTTGCTCTTGCCGCGCTTGTTGAACTCGTGGCGGCCGACATAGGTGGTCCGCGTCAGGATGCGGTGAACCTGCCCGATGCCCCAGCGTCCGCCATCGCGCGTGAAGATGCGGCGTTGATTGAGATAAGCCGCGATGTTCTTGACGCCCATCGGGCCGGATGTCCCGTCGCCCTCCAAGGCGAGGCGGTAGATCAGCCGAATCGTGTCCGCGTGTAGCGGGTCGATTTCGAGCTTCTTCTTGATCTTCGCGCCGCGCTGCTTGGCCGCGACGACGCGGTAGCCGATCGGCGGCAGTGAGCCGTTCCAGAAGCCTTGCCGGGCGTTCTCCTTCAAGGCCCGCAGCACATGCTTCGCGTTTTCCTTGGACTGATACTCGTCGAACAGCGCCATGATCTGCCGCATCATGACGTGCATCGGATCGTCGCCGATCTCCTGGGTGATCGAGATGAGCCGCACCCCGTTCTTCGCCAGCCTGCGGACGTAGAACTCCAGCTCGAAGTGGTCGCGGAAGAAGCGCGAGAAGCTGTGGACGATGACGATATCGAACGGGGCGGGCTTGCTCGTACCCGCTTCGATCATGCGCTGGAACTCGGGGCGTCGGTCATTGGTTGCTGATGCGCCGGGCTCGACATAGGTCTCGATGAGCTGGTAGCCGCGCGATGCGCAATACGCCTCGCCTTGACGCTTCTGATCGGGAATCGAGACATCGTGCTCGGCCTGCCGCGCCGTCGAGACGCGCAGATAGAGGGCAGCGCGTAGCGGCACGGTCATGACGCATGTCTCCTTCTTAACTCATCGGCATGGCCCGAATAGCCCGTCGAACAGGTCGGCAAACCATCGCTCGAACACCTCCACCTCGGCCTCCGTGACGGGCACATGCTCCGGCCAGTCATCGGTGACGGTCCAGGTCGAAAGGTCGTGCTTCGGCGGTCGGCCGGGAAAGGGCCAAGGATAGCCGAGCAACGCTCCAAGCTGCTCGGATACGGTTGGAACAGGTTTACGCGCGGGCCGTGGCATAGCAGCAGTATCGCGCGGGCGCAGTTCAAGCAGAACAGCCCATGATTTCGCCGCGCTGCGCCGGGCTTCACCTCGGTCGCGGCGCTTCTCATCATTCTCCTTTCTGGCCCGTTCTCGGCGACACCGCCAGACCGAGGAACACCATGACAGCCTGGTTGAGCCGGACCACGTCCTCGTCGTCCAGCCGGCCAATCCGCTCGCCGACCTTGGACTTCGGGACGGTGGTGATCTTGTCCACCATCAGCCGGGAGGCGGAACGCAGCCCATTGCGCTCATTCGGCTCGACCGGAAGCCGGAACAGGGGCGCTTCCGTCGGGTCGGTGGTGAAGGCGCAGATCGTGATCGAGTCCGTCGCGTCGAAGCTGTCATCCTGCACGATGACGACGGGACGCGGCTTGCCCGCATAATCCTTGCCGCCGGAGACGGTCCAGATGTCCCCCCGCCTCATTCATCGTCCCAATCGGAGACGGCGTCGATGAACGCCTGGTCCTCGGCTGCATGGGCGCTCGCCGCCACGGCTAGCGATTGCCGGTGCGCCTCAGATCGGAAGGAAGACGCGCGCACATCCGGCACCCAAATCTGGATCGGCCGCAGGCCCTGGGCGCGCAGCCGGTCGCGATGCTCCTGCACCTTCATCTTGGTGGGCTTAGCGCCTCTAACCTGCGCCATGACTTGGTTCTCCAATATGGTTACATGTAATCTATCACGCAACGCTCGGCATGGAAAGCGGATTCGATCCGGCAGCTCAGCTATCGCCGACTGAGAAATGTGCAAAAAGTTGTTATTGGGCAATATGTTGACGGCACGGCGCACGTTGCGCTTCAGGGCCGCACATTGTCGGTTCGGCGAAAAACAGAAGTAAAAACAATCAACCGACCGATCCGCAATGTGCGGCCTTTTATCTGGCCCTCGCAGATTCAGACTTGGAACTGACGTGTCGAAACGCGATCTCCCCAAAACTCAGCGACCGCATCTTGATATTGACGCGCTTGCCGATGGGTCGGCCAGACGATCCGAAGATAGCCTTGCTGGTGAATGCGAAGGTTGGTTTGACCGCGCTTGCCAATGATTCCAGGGCGACCGAACTCGTCAGCCAGCCTCCGGACTTGACCGATAAGACGAGCTTTATGAAGATTCCCGAAATCATCAAAATATACGCGAACCGAAAACGCCATGTTGGATCTCTCCGTGAGGAAGTTACTCGTCGCCGTCGTCGGGTTCTGGCAAAGGTTCGAACTCCGCTTCCGCGTCGTCGATTGCGCTGGAATCGCCAGCTCGCAGTCGCTTGATCAGATCGTCACACCGCTTGGTGGCTATCTTGGTCCATGTCGCGGCGCTGTCTTTTTTCAGGAGTAGGAACTCCTCGGCGTCGAGGAAAACCAGCCAACCGTAATCGCGAGCCATCGCCTCGGTCCAATCATCGATCAGTGCATCCCGAAGTCGCTCGCGTACGGCCAGCCGCCGAAGCGAGTTTCTGGCCAATCGGAAGCGCGAGACGTCCTTGCCTCGTTCCGCGCTGTATCGCTGGATGAGGAGCGACACGAGAAGCGCGAGCTGACTGGCGGTAGGCAATACGGGTTGTGGCATAGCGACCTTCATCGGCTGACATCGGCAGAGTCGTTTATGGCACTATATTGGTGTCGCATCAACCAATTTGGTGCCCAGCACCAGTTTAATAGCGCCACAGCGAAAACGTAGTGATCATCGCTATCGGGCATGGCCCGCCAACTTAGCCGCATAAATAATTGATATAAAACAAAAATCCTGGCTATTGCGGTTCTACCCACACTTTATACCTAATACCTACGCCTAAGAGGCGGCGCAGCAAGATGATGGCTGAAGCGGCGTACAGGAAGGCTTCGGCGGATGATTTCGAGCGTGATGTGGATGGCGTTGGCCGCCCGTTCGCCCGCGTAGGTGTTTGATCCCGGACTTTTATGGTGCGATATTTTCCCGTGGATGGAAGGAGGCCCTATGGTCCAGGTTTTACATGGGCGCGCCACCACGACAGAGGCGGTCCGTCGAGCGATACAGCATAGTCAAGAGAGCCTGAGGGTTCTAGCCAAACGCTACGGGGTCAACCAAAAGACGGCCGCACAATTGGCGAAGGAGGCCGAGCTCTCTCGTTCAGCATTCTTCGAGCGGTTCAGCTGCGCGGTAGGCGTCACGCCGATGGAGTATCTGCTCGCCTGGCGCATGGCCTTGGCTAAGAACATGCTCCGGCAGAACGAAAGCGGCGTCGCCGAAATTGCGGAACGCGTCGGCTACGGCTCCGCAAGCGCGTTCAGCGTCGCATTCACCCGCTATGTCGGACTGCCGCCGGCACGATATGCGCGCGAGCAGACAGAACCGGCGACGCTTGCAGCCTCGACACGCCGCAGCAGCACGGAGCGATGATCATATCTCCTCGCGTCTTGGCGTCGAGCCGATCTGCGATCTGATCTTCTCCGTATCCGCCGGCGTCGCCGGGTTGTAGACCACCATGCTGAGATCCGTCCGTCCGTCGACCGAGAAGGCCGAATATTCAAAGGCGAGTGGTCCCAGCATCGGGTGGCGTATGTGCTTGACGGCTTCGTACTGGCCGCCACGCACATCGTTCTCCGCCCACATCGTCCTGAACTCGGGACTGAGCCGGCAGAGTTCATCAACGAGAGGTCCCACCTCCGCCGCGGCTCCTGCACGCGCGGCGTCTACACGGAACGCGCCCACCACGTGGCGCGCCACGCTCTCCCAGTCGTACTGCACGGCGCGGGCGCGCGGGTCGAGGAAGATGATGCGCAGCACATTTCGCTGATGCGGCGGCAAGGAGCCATAGTCGCCCAGCATGACGGTGGCCGCCCGGTTCCAGGCGACCACGTTCCAGATCGCCGTCCGAATGAGCGCAGGGCTCGGGTCCAACGCGTCGAGGACGCGCTGTAGCCGGGGCGTGACGCCGTCGTTCTCCTGGTAGCGGACCTCGGGCGGGCGTCCGAGGCCGAGCAGGAAGAGGTGCTCGCGCTCGACCTCCGTCAGCATCAGCGCGCGGGCGATCCGGTCGAGCACGTCGGCCGAGGGCGCGCCGCCGCGCCCCTGTTCGAGCCACGTGTACCAGGTCGGGCTGATATTGGCGCGTTGCGCCACTTCCTCGCGGCGCAGGCCGGGCGTGCGGCGGCGCTCCGGGGGAAAGCCGAGAGCGGCCGGGTCGAGCTTGGTGCGGCGGTCCCGCAAATAGATCCCGAACAGGTTCTCGGTAGCCAGATGCGCGCTCATCCTGTTAATCATCATACCATGATAAAGTCACTACTTTACCAGAATAAACCTTGGGCCGAGATTTGTCTGCAGCAAAACCTGGAGACCTGCTCATGCGTGTTTTCGTCACCGGTGCAACCGGATTCATAGGCATTCCCACCGTCAAGGAACTGATCGCCGCCGGACATAAGGTTCTCGGCATGGCCCGTTCGGAGGAAGGGGAAAAATCCCTGGCCGCCATTGGCGCGGATGTTCTTCGCGGTTCGCTTGAAGACCTTGATAGCTTGCGTCAGGGGGCAAGCGCTTCGGATGCCGTCATTCACCTGGCCTTCATCCACGACTGGTCGAAATTTGCAGAGAATTGCGAGATCGACCGCCGCGCCATTAAAGCCTTGGGTTCTGTTCTGGCTGGTTCCGCCAGCCCCCTCATCGTTACAGGGGGGCTCGCGGGATTGGCCGGGCCCGGTCAGATTGCGACCGAAGATGACGTGATACCGCCGGATTTCCCATTCCCCCGTGTTTCGGAACAGACGGCTCTCTCGCTGAAGGGCGTCCGCGCTTCGGTCATGCGCCTTCCCCAGGTCCACGACCCGATCAAACAGGGTCTCATCACCCCTGCGATCGAGGTGTACCGCGAAAAGGGCGTGTGCGCCTATGTCGGCGACGGACTCAATCGCTGGCCGGCGGCGCATATTTCGGATGTCGCCCGGCTTTACCGGCTGGCGCTGGAGAAGAATGAAGCGGGTGCCAGATATCATGCGGTCGCCGAAGAGGGTGTGCCGATGCGCGATATTGCCGAAGCCATTGGTGGGCGCCTGAACCTGCCGGTCAAATCCATCGCCCCGGAAGAGGCCCAGGCCTTTTTTGGCTGGCTCGGCATGTTTGCGGCATACGATATGCTCGCGTCCAGCGCGCAGACGCGGAAGACGCTCGGATGGGAACCAACTGGACCTGGGTTGATCGCCGATCTCGAACAACTGCGCGTATCCGATAGCTGACGTTCGCAAGGACAATCCGAGGCACAGGAGATCAGACCGAAGGTCGTGGTCTCGGGCGAGCCAAGGCATAAACGGCCACGATCGCTGCGGCGAGGCCTGAAGCCGCGCCGACGCCGAGGACCCAGCGTGGCCCGCAATGATTGGCCACCCAGCCGACGATCGGCGCGCCCCCGAGTGCGATGCCGACGCGCAGCGCCATCACCTGCCCGCGCGTGGCCGGCTCGGTCGAGAGCTGCATCAGGCTGTTCGTCGTGTTGGTGAAGGTAAGTGCCGCGGCGCCGATCAGCAGCAACGGGAACTTGGGCTTCTCACGCCGGGCGCCCAGAAGCGCGCCCGCCACCGTGCCGATCGCCATGATCGGCACGGTGAACGGCGACCTCACGCGGCTCGGTCTGCCGAAACCCGATCACCTCGCCCTCGCCCGCCGTCCGATCATGAACACGCAGATCCTGCACCATCTCGCGCATGGCGACATCGCCGCCACGAACCCGACCAATTCCCCGTATCATTCGGGCAACGAACTCGGCATCGACTTTGCCGCCGGCTGGAATTTCTCGCCGAAATTCGAACTGGGCATCACCGGCTACGTCTACGACCAGACCACCAGGGACAAGCTTACCGCCCCGCTGGCCGAAGGTTGGAGAATTCGACCAGATTGGCGCACGCCATGGCCATGCACTGCCTGGAGCAAGGCCGTCGGCATCCTCGCCATCCGCCGCCTCAACGTTCCGATTGCCGTGCCAAGTCGCGCGGCGCCTGCGATTGCCGCAGCGCCCGTTCGAGAACGGCAAACAGGCGCTCGTCGGTCGATTGAGCCACGTTGAAGCGCAGGAAGCCCCTGGCGGTCTGCGAGAGGCTGAACGCATTGCCGGGGGCGAGCACCGCGCCGTCGGCCAAGGCCCGCCGCGCGATGTCGGCGGCGTCGATCCCGCCGGGCAGCCTGCACCAGAGAAACATGCCGGCCTGGGGCTCGATCCATGGCACGATCCCGAGCGCTTTCAGCCGGGCGGATGTCTCGATCATGGCACGGGAAAGGCGCAGGCGCAGCGCCTCCATATGCTTGCGGTAGCTGCCGTCCCTGAGCAGCATCAGCACCAGTTCCGCCGAGAGCCGGCCGCCGCCGAAAGCGGTCGCGAGCTTGAGATCGGTCAGCCCCTCGATCCAGCCGCGCGACGCGGCGATGAAGCCGCAGCGCACCGAGGCCGACAGAGTCTTGGAGAAGCTGCCGATATGAATGACCCGGTCGAGACCGTCGAAGGCGGCCAGCCTCGGCGCCGGCGTGTGCTCGAAATCGGCGAAAATGTCGTCCTCGACGATGATCAGCCCAGACTGATCCGCGAGCTTGAGCAGCCGGTGTGCCACGACGGGCGACAGGGTCGCGCCGGTCGGATTGTGGATCGCCGAATTGGTGATGTAGAGGCGCGGCCGATGTTCGGCGAGCGCCTGCGCGAACATGTCGATGTCCGGCCCCGACGGCGTGTAGGGAACGCCGGCGACCTTCGCCCTCTGAGCCCGCAGAAGGGCATGAAAATTGAAATAGCAGGGATCGTCGACCAGCACGGCGTCGCCGGGTTCGAGCAGGAACCGGCACAGCAGATCGATCGCCTGCGTGCCCGATTCGGTCAGCATGATCTGGTCCGGCGGCACCTCGATACCGCGCTCGCCCAGGCGCCGCGCCAGAAGCTGGCGCAGCGGAGCAAGCCCGAGCGGCGAACCGTAATCGGTCAGAGTCGCGTCCCTCGCCCGCGCCAGGGTTCTGAACGCCCGGCGCAACGCCGCTTCCGGCATCCACGAGGCGGGCAGCCAGCCGCAGCCGGGCTTCATGATATCCTCGCCCGCCTCCAGCGCCTGGCGGGACACCCAGAGCGGATCGACCTCCCGGTCGAGCCTGGGGCCGATTTCCGCCAGCGATAGCGGCGCGAGCGGACTCGAGACATAAAAGCCGGAACCGGGGCGCGAGCGGATCGCGCCTTCGGCGGCCAGCCGCTCATAGGCTTCGACGACGGTGGACGTGGAGACAAGCATCGTCTTGGCGAGGGCCCGGATGGACGGCAGCTTCGCCCCCGGCGTCAGGCTGCGCGCGGCGATCCGCTGGCGAATCGCCGTCATGACTCGCCCGACCAGGGTTCCCCCCGCTCTTTCGATAAGCTGATGATCGTCCATCCGTACTGCTTCACGTGTCATAACAGTTTCGCGAAACCATACCGGATCGTCTCTGGCAAAGCCATGCGCCGGGTTCGATAACCGGCAAAACGACGG
The DNA here is from genome assembly GCF_021556475.1 of Acidiphilium iwatense. Classification (GTDB taxonomy): domain Bacteria; phylum Pseudomonadota; class Alphaproteobacteria; order Acetobacterales; family Acetobacteraceae; genus Acidiphilium; species Acidiphilium iwatense. Next base: position 67,659 of record NZ_JAKGBZ010000001.1, read on the forward strand.
AGCAGGCGGTGGACAAGACGACGGCCGGATGGATCAACGGATTCCTGGGGATGCTGGTGTTCAGCGGGTCGCTGCCGGCGACGCGGGCGGCGGTGGTGGATTTCGATCCGGTGTTTCTGACCGTCGCGCGCGCGACCATCGCCGGCCTGCTGGCCTGCGTCCTCCTGCTCGCCTTTCGCGAGCAGCGTCCGAGGCGCGGCGATCTGATCTCCCTCGCCGTCGTCGCGCTGGGCGTGGTCGTCGGCTTCCCGCTGTTGACCGCGCTGGCGCTCCGGCTGGTCACCGCGGCCCATGCCATCGTCTTCGTCGGGCTGCTGCCGCTGGCAACCGCGATCTTCGGCGTGCTGCGCGGCGGCGAGCGTCCTCGCCCGGCTTTCTGGCTGTTCTCCTGCCTCGGCAGCGCGCTGGTCGCGGGATTTGCGCTGTCGCAAGGCCTCTCCGCCGCGTCTGTCGGAGATGTTCTGATGCTGGTGGCGATCGTCGTGTGCGGTCTCGGCTATGCCGAAGGGGCGAAGCTTGCGCGCCGGCTCGGTGGCTGGCAGGTGATCTCGTGGGCGCTTGTGCTGTCGCTTCCGGTCATGCTGCCGCTGACCTTGGCGACCATGCCGCCGTCCCTCGCGAGCATTCGCGGGTCGGCGTGGGGCGGCCTCGCCTATGTGTCGCTGTTCAGCATGCTGATCGGCTTCGTGTTCTGGTATCGCGGGCTGGCGTTGGGCGGCATCGCCGCGGTTGGCCAGTTGCAGTTGCTTCAGCCGTTTTTCGGCCTCGTCCTTGCTGCGATTCTGCTGCACGAGCGGGTGAGTCCGGCGATGATCGCGGTGACCGCCGCCGTCGTGCTCAGCGTCCTGGGCGCGAGGAAATTCGCGGCATAGCAAACGCGGCGATGTCGCGATGAACACCAGTGCCATCACGGCGCTGACCCGCGCCGCCGCCGGCTAGCGCGCTTATTTTTCCAGGCTCCTGTTGATCGCGCCGAACTGAACCGGCCATGTCGGCTCTTGCCGTCGGCCGTCGTACTCGCTTGAATGATCGCGTGCGGTCGTCGCGGAAACCTGCCACACTAGCGTCGCTTGACGAGGGAGAAGAAACGATGGGCAACGCCGAATCCCACGCAATCCAGCACGGACCGCGCGCGGTCGCGCTGATCGGCCCCTACGGCAGCGGCAAGACCACCCTGTTCGAAGCGCTGATGACGGCCTCCGGCACGCCGCTCCGGCGCGCCGGGGAGGCGAAATCGCACATCCCGAGCACCGAAACCCGGCTCACCCATTGCAGCTTCCTCGGCGATCCCTGGGCGATGCTCGACTGCCCCGGTTCGGTCGAGTTTGCCTATGAGACCGCTTCGGCGCTCGCCGTCGCCGATCTCGCGGTCGTGGTCGCCGAGCCCGACCCGTCGCGCGCGTTGGCGCTGCGCTCGATCTTCCGCATGGTCGAGGCGGCCGAGGTGCCGTTCATCGTTTTCGTCAACAAGATCGACACGCTGAAAGTGCCGCTGAAGGATCTGCTCGCAGCACTTCAGGCGGAGGCGGACCGGCCGCTGGTACTGCGCCAGATGCCGATCGGCGAGGGCGGGGCGATCACCGGCTATGTCGATCTGGTTTCCGAGCGCGCCTATCGCTACCGGCCCGATACCGCGTCCGAACTGATCCGCATGCCCGACGATATCGCGGGAACCGGGCAGGCGGCGCATGAGGCGCTGATCGACACGCTCGCCGACCGGGACGACGCGCTGCTTGAAAAGGTGATCGAGGGTGCGATTCCGACTCCGGCGGAGCTCTACGAACACCTGCAGAAGGATGTGGCGGAGCGGAGCCTTGCCGGGGTGATGCTCGGCGCGGCGGACCATGCCAACGGGGTGATGCGGCTCTGGAAGGCGCTTCGCCACGATACGCCCGATCCCGCCGCGACCGCTTTGCGGCGGGGCATCGCGCCGGACGGCCCGCCGCTCGCCCAGGTGTTCAAGACCACCTATGCCGGCCAGGCGGGCAAGCTCGCCTATGCGCGGGTCTGGCGCGGCAAGCTGCGGGACGGCGCGAGTTTCGACGGCGTGCGGATCGGCGGCATTCTCCGCAATCCGGGAAACGACACGCAGAAAATCACCGAGGCGAAAACCGGCGATCTGGTCGGCCTTGGCCGGCTCGACGGGGTCGCAACCGGGGCCGCGCTCGGCGAATCGCCCGAATCGCTGCGGTTTCCCGCCCCGCCGCCTGCGGTCCATGCCATCGCCATCGCCGCCGCCGACCGCAAGGACGATGTCAAACTCTCGGGCGCGCTGCAGAAACTTCTCGAAGAAGACCCTTCGTTCAGCCTGATCCGCGACCCCGAGACCGGCGAGATGCTGCTCACCGGCCAGGGCGAGATCCATCTCAACCGGGCGATCGACCGGCTCGCCAAGGTCTGGGGCCTTGCGGTCGGCACCGCGCGGCCGCGGGTGCGGTTCAAGGAAACCATCCGCAAGCCGGTGCACCAGCACGCGCGGCTCAAGCGCCAGACCGGCGGGCACGGCCAGTTCGCCGACGTGAAGCTCGATATCGCGCCCCGCGCGCGTGGCGAGGGCTTCCTGTTCATCGACCGGATCGTCGGCGGCGCGGTGCCAAGGCAATACATCCCGGCGGTGGGCGATGCCGCCGAGCAGGCGACCCGCAAGGGTCCGTTCGGCTACCCGGTCGTCGATATCGGCGTCACCCTGGTCGATGGCGGGTTTCATTCGGTCGACAGTTCGGACATGGCGTTCCGTTCGGCGACCCGCGCCGGCATGGCGGAAGCGCTCGCCAAGGCCGATCCGGTGCTGCTCGAGCCGATCCATCGCGTCACGGTGAGCGCGCCCAACATGTTTACCGCGAACGTGCAGCGCCTGCTCACCGGGCGGCGCGGACAGATCCTCGGCTACAGCGAAAAACCCGGCTGGTCCGGCTGGGACGATACCGAGGCGCTGGTGCCGGAGGCCGAACTGCACGGAATGATCATCGAACTCCGCTCGCAGACCGCTGGGTTAGGCGGCTTCGTCCATCAATTCGACCATCTGGCCGAAGCCCCCGCCCGGCTCGCCGAAAAGATCGCCCGCGACGCTGCCGCGCAGTAAAGTTATTCGCCCGTCGTCGTCTGGCGCGGCGGGAGCAGCTTGTCGATCAGCGCGCGAAAGACGCGCCTTTCCTCCGGCGACAGCACCGAGAGCGCGTCCCGCTCGTAAGCCAGCGCCAGCGGCTCGATCTGCTCGAAAACCTGCCGGCCTTTCCGGGTCAGCCGCAATTCGACCAGCCGGCGATCGGCGCCGTTCACTTTCTTCTCGACCAGGCCGATGCTTTCCAGCCGCGCCGTCGCCCGGCTCACTTTCGATTTATCCATGGCGGCCCGCTCGTGGATTTCGCGGACCGAGACGTTCCGGTGCTGCGAGAGATGGGCGATCACCCGCCATTCGGGAATCGAAATGCCGAAGCGCGCGGCGTAAACCTCGGCGAGTTCGTCGCTGAACCGGCTGGCCAGCCGGTTCACCAGATAGGGCAGGAAATGGTCGAGATCGAGCATGGCGCTCCTGGCGGTTGACAATCGTTTCATTTGATTTGATACAATATAGTCAGGAGCGGGACATATCCATAGGAAACACCGTGATGACGTTGCGCTACATGCCGGGTTTTGGCAACGATTTCGAGACCGAGGCGCTCGAAGGCGCCCTCCCGCAAGGGCAGAACTCGCCGCAGCGTTGCCCCTATGGCCTCTATGCCGAGCAGTTGTCCGGCTCGCCGTTCACTGCACCCAGGGGTGCCAACGAGCGCTCCTGGCTCTATCGGATTCGCCCCTCGGTCAAGCATGTCGGCCGCTTCCGGCCGGTCGACCTGCCATTCTGGAAAACCGCGCCGCATATCGTCCGGCACGGCCTGCCGCTCGGCCAGCTCCGCTGGGGCCCGGTGCCGATCCCGGACGAGAAACTGACCTTCCTGACCGGGATCAGAACGATCACCACCGCCGGCGACGTTTACAGTCACGCCGGCATGGCCGCGCATGTCTATCTCGTCACCGAAGCGATGATGGACGAGTATTTCTACAATGCGGACGGCGAATTGCTGATCGTGCCGCAAACCGGCGCGCTGCTCATCTTCACCGAATTCGGCAAAATCTCGGTCGGCCCCGGCGATATCGCGGTCATTCCGCGCGGGGTGAAATTCACCGTCGCGCCGATCGGCGGGCCGTCGCGAGGTTATGTCTGCGAGAATTACGGCGCCAAGCTGACCCTGCCCGAGCGCGGCCCGATCGGCGCGAACTGCCTGGCCAACCCACGCGATTTCAAAACCCCCGTCGCCGCCTTCGAGGACAAGGAAACGCCCTGCCGCGTCACGGTCAAATGGTGCGGCGACTTCCACGTCACCGACATCGATCATTCGCCGCTCGATGTCGTCGCCTGGCACGGCAATTACGCGCCTTATAAATACGATCTCAGAACATTTTCGCCGGTCGGCGCGCTCCTGTTCGACCACCCCGATCCGTCGATCTTCACGGTCATGACCTCACCCTCCGGCGAGGCCGGAACCGCCAACATCGATTTCGTGATTTTCCCGGAACGCTGGCAGGTGGCGGAGCATTCCTTCCGCCCGCCCTGGTATCACATGAACATCATGTCCGAGTTCATGGGGCTGATCTACGGGCGCTACGACGCGAAGGAAGAAGGGTTCACTCCCGGCGGCATGAGCCTGCACAACTGCATGCTGCCACACGGACCGGATGCCGGCGCTTTCGAAAAAGCGAGCACGGCGGAGCTGAAACCGGTCAAGCTGACCGATACCCTGGCCTTCATGTTCGAGACCCGGTTCGCCCATCAATTGACCGAATTCGCCGCCCAACTGCCGTCCTTGCAACATGACTATGTGGAGTGCTGGCGCGACATCGCGAAAAAATTCGACGGCTCGCCGGAGCCGAAATAACAGCGCGGACCGGAAAACCATGATGAAAAGCTGGATCGAAACCGCCAATCTAATCGAGTGTCATTTCAGCCTCGCCAACCTGCCCTATGGCGTGTTCGGCCGCGACGGCGAGGCGCCGCGTTGCGGCGTGGCGATCGGCGATGTCGTGGCCGACCTTGCGGCGCTGGAACGTCTGGGACTGATCGAGGCCGGGGACGCTCCGGTCTTCGACAAGCCGGCGCTCAATGATTTCATGGCACTGGGAAAACCGCGCTGGGCCGCCGTGCGGGCGCGGCTCAGGGCACTTTTCGCGCGCGACGGCGATCCGGCATTGCGCGACGATCCGGCGCTCCGGGCCCGTGTTCTGGCGCCGCTGGAGGCGGTGCGCCTGCACCTGCCGTTCAAGGTCGCCGGCTTCACCGATTTCTACGCCAACCGGCATCACGCCCAGAATGTCGGCACGATGTTTCGCGGCCCCGAGAATGCCCTGCCGCCGAACTGGCTCAGCATCCCGATCGGCTATAACGGCCGCGCCTCCACCGTCGTCGTCAGCGGCACTAACATCACGCGCCCGCTCGGCCAGATCAGGCCGGCCGGCCAGGGTCTGCCGGGATTCGGCCCCTGCCGCCGGCTCGATCTCGAACTCGAACTCGGCGCCGTGGTCGGCACGCCGTCGGTCATGGGCAGGCCGCTCACCGTCGCCGAAGCGGATGCCATGATTTTCGGCTATGTCCTGCTGAACGACTGGTCGGCGCGCGACATCCAAGCTTGGGAATACCAGCCGCTCGGCCCGTTCCAGGCGAAAGCCTTCGCCACCTCGATTTCGCCCTGGGTCGTCACCGCGGCGGCGCTGGCGCCGTTCCGGGTTGCCACGCCACCGCGCGAGCGGCCGTTGCTGCCCTATCTGACCGAACCGGGCCCGATGCTCTACGATATCGACCTCGAAATCCGGCTGCGGCCCCCGCGCGCGCGCCGGCCGACCACGATCAGCCGGACCAATTACCGCGAGATGTATTTTTCCGCGGCCCAGCAATTGGCGCACCACGCGAGCAGCGGCTGCAAAATGGAAACCGGCGATCTGCTCGGCTCCGGCACCATCTCCGGTCCGGCGAAAGACAGTCGTGGCTCGTTGCTGGAACTCGCCTGGGGCGGCGCCGAACCGCTGACCCTCGATACCGGCGAGATGCGGACATTTCTCGAGGACGGCGACACGCTAACGCTCACCGGCTGGGCACAGGGCGAGGGCTATCGCGTCGGCTTCGGCGACTGCACCGGCAGAATTCTCCCCGCACCGGCCGAGCCGGACTGGACAGCGGCGGAGGCGCACCTTGGCTGACCCCTCGCTCTATGGATATTTCCGGTCTTCGGCGGCGTATCGGGTGCGCATCGCGCTCAATCTGAAAAACGTGCCCGCCGAGACCGTCAGCGTGCATCTGCGCAAGGGCGAGCAGCGCGGCGGCGCGCATCTGGCGCTCAATCCGGCCGGGCTGGTGCCGGTCTGGCGGGAGGACGACGGTTTCACCCTCGGCCAGTCCCTCGCCATCATCGAGTATCTCGACGAATTACACCCGGAGCCGCCCTTGCTGCCGGCGGACCCAAGGCTGCGCGCATGGACGCGCGAAATCGCGCTCACCATAGCCTGCGACATCCATCCGCTCGGCAATCTGCGTGTGCTCGAACGCCTGACCTCCGAATTCGGCGCCGATGCCGGGGCGCGCAAGCTCTGGTACCGCCACTGGATGGCGCTCGGCTTCACCGCGATCGAGGCAAGGCTCGCCCAGACCGCCGGACGCCATGCGGTCGGCGATGCGCCGACATTGGCCGATATCTGTCTCGTCCCGCAGCTCTATAACGCAAGACGCTTCGGTCTCGACCTGACACTATATCCGCGCCTTGTCGCGGTGGATGAAGCCGCCCGCGCGCTGCCGGCTTTCGCCGCCGCCGCACCCGAACGCCAACCCGATAGCGAGTAGGAAACCCCCATGACTAGGCCAGGCTTCGCCTCCACCGGCGACATGACGGAAAAGCAGGTTTCGTTCACCGAAATCGGCCCCGGACTCTGGGCCTATACCGCCGAGGGCGATCCCAATACCGGAATCATCATCGGCGATGACAGCGTGATGGTGGTGGACGCGCAGGCAACGCCGGTGATGGCGCAACGGGTGATCGAAAAAATCCGCGGCGTCACCGACAAGCCTATCAAATACGTCGTGCTGTCGCATTACCACGCCGTGCGCGTGCTTGGCGCCTCCGCCTATGGCGCGTCCGAAATCGTCGCCTCCGAAACATGCCGCGCGATGATCCACGAGCGCGGCAAGGAAGACTGGGACAGCGAATTGGGGCGGTTTCCCCGCCTGTTTCAGGCGGCGGACAGCGTGCCGGGCCTGACCTGGCCGACCGTCACCTTCACGGACAGAATGACAATCCATCTCGGCGGCCGGCGGGTCGATCTCATGCATCTTGGCCGCGCCCATACGGCGGGCGACATCGTCGCCTTCGTGCCGGATGCAGGCGTGATGTTCTCGGGCGATATCGTGGAATATCGCTCCGCCTGCTATTGCGGCGACGCGCATTTCACCGACTGGCCGGCGACGCTGGCGGCGATCGCGGCGTTCAAGCCGAAAGCCCTGGCGCCGGGGCGCGGCGGCGCGCTGGTCGGCACCGCCAAGGTGGAAGAAGCCCTTGCCCTCACCAGCGATTTTCTCAGCAGCACGTTTCGCCCGGTCGCCGAGGTCGCCGCGCGCGGCGGTTCGCTGAAAGAAGCGATGGCCGCGTGCCGCGCCGAATGCGATGCCAAATTCGCGTCCTACGCCATCTACGAACATTGCCTGCCGTTCAACGTGGCGCGCGCCTATGACGAGGCACTCGGCATCGACACGCCGCGAATCTGGACGGCCGAGCGCGATAGGGAGATGTGGGCGGCGCTGCAAGGATAGAGAAAGCAAACGCGGGAGGGGAAAAATGGCGCGCTTCGCCTATGCACCGTTTCCGTATCGCACGCCGCCGGAACTTTCCGGCGGTCGCACGGGGCCCGCGCCGATGGCGATTGTCGGCGCCGGCCCGGTGGGCCTCGCGGCGGCGATCGATCTCGCTCTGCACGGCGTGAAAGTGGTGATTCTTGACGATAACGACACCGTCTCCACCGGCTCGCGGGCGATCTGCTGGTCGAAGCGGAGCCTGGAGATTTTCGACCGGCTCGGCATCGGCGAACGGATGGTGGCCAAAGGCGTGACCTGGCAGGTCGGCAGGCTGTTCCACCGGGACCGGGAAATCTACGCCTTCGATCTGCTGCCCGAGCAAGGCCACAAGATGCCGGCCTTCATCAACCTCCAGCAATATTACGTCGAACATTATCTGGTCGAGCGCTGCGCCGATTTTCCCGATCTGATCGATCTGCGCTGGAAAAACAAACTGATCGGTGTGGCCCGGCGCAAGGACGGCGTGGTGGCTTCGGTCGAAACGCCGGATGGCACCTACGACCTCGCCGCCGACTGGCTGATCGCCTGCGACGGCGCCCGCTCGCGCACGCGGGAATTGCTCGGTCTCGATTTCGCCGGGCAGGTCTTCGAGGATCGCTTCCTGATCGCCGATGTGGAAATGACGGCGGAATTTCCATCGGAAAGATGGTTCTGGTTTGATCCGCCGTTCCATCAGGGGCAATCAGCACTGCTGCATAAACAGCCTGACCATATCTACCGGATCGATCTTCAACTCGGCCGCGATGCCGACCCGGAAGAAGAAAAAAAGCCCGAACTTGTGATTCCCCGGATTCAGGCGATCGTCGGCGACCGGGAATTCAGCCTCGACTGGGTTTCGGTTTACACATTCCAGTGCCGCCGCCTGGACCGCTTCGTCCATGATCGGGTGATTTTCGCCGGCGATGCCGCGCATGTCGTCTCGCCGTTCGGCGCGCGCGGCGGCAATGGCGGTATCCAGGATGTCGATAACCTCGCCTGGAAACTCGCGATGGTGATTCATGGCAACGCTGATGCGGCGCTGCTCGCGAGCTACGATGAGGAGCGGATTCGTGCAGCGGACGAGAATATCCGCCATTCCGCGCGCGCGACCAATTTCATGACGCCGAAGAGCGACATGGAACGAATTTTTCGGAATGCGGCGATCGAGCTTGCCGCCGATCATGGATTTGCCCGCCGCATGGTGAATTCGGGCCGGCTGTCGCTGCCGTGCTCGCTCGCCGGATTGTCGCTGCAGACCGATGGACCGGATTGTGCCGGGGCCGCTCCCGGCCTGGTCTGCCCGGACGCGCCGGTGACCGGAGCCGATGGGCGAAATTCCTATCTCCTCGACCATCTCGGCGGCAGCTTCACCCTCCTGGCGATCGGCGATATCGAGGCGCCGTCAATTCCGGGACTCGACATCGTGCGGGTCGGCAAGCGGGGTTTCGCCGATCCCGAAGGGTTGGTCGCGGCCCGGCTCGGCCGCGATGTTCTTTATCTCGTCCGCCCCGACCAGCACATCGCCGCGCGGTTTGTAGCATCGACGCCGGAGGGCATCGCCGCCGCATTCGCGCGCGCCATCCGTATGAACCCGAAAAGAACCGAGGCAGCGGCATGATGGTTCCGATCGACCTTTCAACCGATCGCCTCGGCGGCCGGTCGGACGATGTTTACGCCGCCCTGCTGCACGCGCATGAGGGGCTCGATCCCGATGCGAGTGCGGCACTGAACGCGCGGCTGATCCTGATCCTCACCAATCTCGCCGGCGACCCCGACGCGGTGATCGCAGCGATCGCCGCTGCGGCAAAACGCTGAGGCGTCGATGTTTCGCTACAGCAGAAATCCGAGTTCGAGAACGCCGTAGAACTGTCCGGGTCCGCCCCGATCGGCGCCAAATCCCTGCCCCTGCGCATAGTGCGACAGATGAACATACGCCATCACCGGCCGCACGAAAACGTTTTTATATTGCCAGGTCGGGTTGACCTGAAAGCTCCAATAGGACACGCCGGCGCCGAAGCCGAACCAGTCGCCATAGATCGCCGCGTTGGCCCGATCCGCCTTGTCGGTGTTGCTGCCGACCCAGGCGATCTGGCTGCCGACCGACCATTGCTTGCTGACCTGATAGTCGGTGCTCAGAACCGCGCCCATGTAGCCATAGGTTTTCGCGGCGCCGACAACCGGGTCTTTCGGCGTCCATTGATACTGGACGTAAGGCTGCAGTGTCAGCTTGCCCACGACATAATTGATGCCGCCGCCCACCATGTTGCTGTTGTCGAAGGCGGAAGCCGCGGGTTTGCCGGCAATGATCGTCCTTCCGGCATTGAATCCACCGTAAAGATAAACATAGCTTGCCGGGTTCAGGGTATAGGTCAGCGCCGCCTGCACATAATTGAACTGCTTGGTATAGTAGCCATCGGAAAACTGGGCGTTCAGTGTCACCGGACCGTAACTGAAGTTCGCCTGCACGCCGCGTCCGGTGCCGATTTCGTCATATCCCGGACCGGAGAGAAAGAAATTTGGATTCTTCCAGTCCCGCCCATATTCGAACCCTTCGAGCGAGGTGAGCTTGCCGATCTCGATGCTGAAATGATCGCTCGGATTGAGCGACACCGCGGCAAAGTGAACGGGATCGGTATAGATCTGCCCGGCACGGGGCCGCGTATAGAGAATCTTGGGCGAATCGGCATAGCCGATCACCGGAAACGAATAGGCGCCGATCTCCACGTTGAACCGAACCAACCCCGACGGCTTGACGATATGAATTTGCGCATTGGCGATCGCCGCATTGGTCGGATTCTCGCGCCCGGAGCCATCCGGTATTGGATTGCTGACCACCGCGCCATAGCCGTCGATACCGCCGAGAACATCCCACGTTCCGAGCGGACCGAGATCGACCGGAATCGCTTGCGGTCCATTCATCGCGCGTGCCTCCGGCGCCGCCGCCAGAATCGCGCCAATACCCAGGCCACAAACTAACATCGAGTACATCAATTTCTTCATGTTTCATCGCTCCTTGGTTGTTTGGCGTCCCTGCTGGAAAGTCTTCTTTGTTATTCGGTCTCGTCTATTTGATGCCCAGTGCCTGTTCGGCGGCCGGCAGTGCTTTCTGGCCGGAAGCGGTCTTCACGCCCTTGAGCCAGCTTTGCAGAAGCTGCGGATGCTGCTTGAGATAATCCACCGCTTCATGTTTCGCGCTGACCTTTCCCTTGGCGACCGGCACCATCATCAAGTTTTCCATGGCGACGTTGAATTTCAGTTGCCCGAACAGATGCGCGAGATTCGGGCATTGTCGGGAAAATCCCGGACGCCCGAGCGTATAGACCGTCGCCTGGCCGTAATGCGGACCGAAATATGCGGCACCACCCTTGAGATAGGTGATATGGTAGCGCACGTTCATCGGATTGGGCTCCCAGGCGAGAAACGCGATCCACCGATGCCGGGCGACATCGCGCGAAACTTCCGACAACATGCCGACTTCGCTGGACGCGACTAGCTTCCAGCCCTTGAGGCCATCGGCATTCGCCGCGATCATCTTGCGGATATTCTGATCCGCCGGCGCTCCGGGACCAATTCCGTAGATTTTATGGTCGAATTTCGCGGCATGTTTGTTCAGATCGGATATGTTGTGAACGCCAGCGGCGGCCACATATTCGGGGACCGCCAGGGTAAATTTGGCGCCGCTCAGATTGGTGCCCAGACGCTCGAAACCGCCTTGATAGGATTTGACGAAGTGCTTCTGGGCCGGCATCCAGTTGCCTTGAAACACGTCGATCTGCTGGTTCTTGAGTGCCTGATAGATGATCGGCACCGCCAGATGTTCGATTTTCTGATGGTAGCCAATCGCATCCAGAACTGTTCCCGCGAGCGCGTCGGTGACGCGGATATCGGTCCAGGATGGCTGGCCCATTTTCACCACTTTGCAGGACGCGGGATCGGCCCGCGCCGTCACGGTTATCAACATCGCAACGTTGATGGCACCAAGCCAAACCAGAGTCCGATATTGTCTCGGCATGATCTTCATCCTTTCAGGTTTTCGTGACTTTCGGAAAGCGCGCGCGGCTCTCAAGCTCGCCGAGCTTCAGGTGATTGCGCATATATTGTTCCGAGGCATCGGTGACGGGCTGGAAATCCCAGTGCCGATACCGTCCTTTGCGCAAGGCATCGTTGATGAACCGGCGTCGCTTCTGGCTCGCCAGCACGTCGGCATGGATCGCGGGCAGATCCCAGCGGTGGCCGACCTCGTTGCGAAACGCCGCGACCAGTTCGGCATGGTCGGGGCTATGCGCGAGATTGACCACCTCGTCGGGATCGGCGCGCAGATCGAACAACTGATCGGGGTCGGCCGGCGAATGGATGAATTTGAATGCACCCCGCCGGATCATCACGATCGGCGCGACAGCACCTTCGCCCATATATTCGCCGAAAACCCCGTCGTGCCCGCCATCGCCCGAAAGATGCGCGAGCAGCGACCTGCCATCGACCGGTACGCCATAATCCAATGTCCGGCCACCCTGCGCGATATCAACGAGCGTCGGCAGTATATCCACCGACGACACCGAAGCGGTGACGGTTGCCGGGAGGAACCGTCCCGGCGCGTGCACGATGAGCGGTATCCGGCACGCATTCTCGAAAAACGTCATCTTGTACCAGAGACTGTGCTCACCGAGCATTTCGCCGTGATCGGCGGTGACCATGGTGACGGTCCGCTCCATCAGGCCGCATTGCCGCATCGTGTCGAGCAGAAAACCGATCTGGTCATCGACATAGGAAATCGCGGCATAATAGGCATGGCGCGCATCGCGGATATTGTCCTCGCTCACCGGCTCGCGATCCATATTGGAAACGTACCGGAGCCGTCGCGAATGCGGGTCGAGATCGGCGGCAGCGGGACGAATCCGCGGCATGTCGATCTCGACCGGCTTGTAGCGGTTCCAGTATTCCTCGGTCATCGCGAACGGGTCATGCGGATGGGTCAGCGACACGACCATGCAGAATGGCCGGTCGTCGTCGTCGCGCGCCAGGTCGAACAATTTCCGGCGCGCGCTGAAAATCACCTCATCGTCGAAATCCATCTGGTTGGTGCGCACGCACAGGCCGGCGTCGCGCACCGAACTCATGTCGTGATACCAGTCGGGCCGCGTGTCGAAGTCGCTCCAATCGGGAGTCCAGCCAAAATCGGCCGGGTAGATGTCGGTGGTCAGGCGCTCCTCGAAGCCGTGCATCTGGTCCGGCCCGCAGAAATGCATCTTGCCCGAAAGAATCGTGCGATAGCCGGCATTGCGCAGATGATGCGCGAAGGTGGGCAGGGTCGCCTGAAATTCGACGGCGTTGTCATAGGCGCCGATCGCCGATGGCATCCGGCCGGACATGAAGACATAGCGCGACGGCCCGCAGAGCGGGCTGTTGCAATAGGCGTTGGCGAAGATCACGCCGGTTTCGGCCAGCGCATCGATATGCGGCGCCTTGGCGACGCGGTTGCCATAAGCGGGCAGGGCGGCCGCGCCAAGCTGGTCCGCCATGATGATCAGAATATTGGGCTTGCGTTCAGGTCGCGCAGTCGGCACTCTTGGATGCTCCCGTTTGTCGAAATCCGGCTCAAACCGGAATGCTGAAGACAAAGCAGGAATGTTTGAAGACAGAATCTCCTAATGGTTCGTATTCGCATGACTAATGGCAACTGGCGTTTGATCTTGCCTTCTCTTGCCGTTTTCGAAGCGGCGGGACGGCATCTCAATTTCAGCGGCGCGGCGCGGGAGCTCGGCACCACGCAACCGGCGGTCAGCCATCACATGTCATGGCTGGAAACCGAACTCGGCTGCCTTTTGTTTCGCCGCCTGCATCGCGGCGTCAGCCTGACGCCGGAAGGCCGCGTCCTGTTCGACGCCGTCAGTTCGAGTCGCCAGGCGATCGAGCATGCGTTGACCGAAATCCACAACCGCTCCGGCCGGAAACTCGTCAACATCGCCACCGATTACGGCTTCGCCGGCGATTGGCTGATTCCGCATCTTGCCGCGCTCCCCTCGTCGGTTTCTGATGTCGAAGTGCGGATCGTAGCCTCTCAGTCCGCGATCGACCCCCGAACCGAAGCGGCCGATTTCGTCATTCTGCTGGGCTCGGGGCAATGGCCGGGCTGTGTTAGCACATTGTTGTTTCGCGAAACCGTCTATGCGGTTGCCAGCCCGCTTTTCCTTGCCAAATGCGGGCCGGTGAAAAATGCCGCCGAGCTGGCCCGGTTGCGGCTGCTGCATCTTGAAAGCCGCGACCGCTGCCCCTGGCTGACCTGGAGCGGCTGGTTCGCCGGCCACGGCGTCGCGTTGAATTCGCGCCAGGGCGATTTCTTTTTCAATACCTACTCGCTGGTCCAGCAGGCGGCGATCGCGGGGCAAGGTATCGCGCTCGGCTGGCGACCATTGATCGACCATGCGATCCATGCAGGGCTTCTCGTTCCGGTTCTGGATCAGCCGGTCTCCACCGACATGGGATATTACCTGGTGGAAGGCGCGAACCGGTCAACCCCGCCGGCTTTCGCCCGGTTTCGGGACTGGCTGGTGGCCGAATGCGCGCGCGCAGGCGCCGGGCCGCGCGCGAAATCTACCAGCGAAACCCCTCGGAAGCCTGACGGCGTGCGTCAATCGGGCTAACGCCGTAGCGGCTGCGGAATGCCCGCGCAAAGGCCGAGGCGGACCCGAAGGCATAGGCAGCGGCGGTTTCGGCGACACTGTTGCGCGTCTGCTGCAACATGCGCCGCGCCGCCGCGAGCCGCAGGTTGAGATAGTATCCGTAAGGCGACATGCCGAGCTGTGCATGAAACCGCAACTGCAGATTCCGCACCGACAATCCCGCCTGCCGGGCGATGGTCTCGATCGGCAGCGGCTCGGTCAGGCTGGTTTCCATGAAGCCGATGGCCCTGGCCAAAGCCGGGTCCTTGGTTTTCAGCTCGCCGGCCAGGACGATGTGCTGTGGCTGCTGCGCGATGGTCTTCTGGTCGTAGATGAAGATGCTGGCGGCATCCAGCGCCAAAGCGAGGCCGTGTCGCGCGCGGATCATGTCCAGGATCATGTCGAGGGTTGGCGCGGCGCCGCCGGTCGTGCAGCGCCCGCGATCGATCACATAGCGCTCGTTGACCACGTCCACGGCGGGAAATGCCGCCGCGAATTCCTCGATATCCTCCCAATGGGTGGTGGCGCGGCAGCCGTCAAGCAAACCGGCTTTCGCGAGCACCCAACTGCCGGATTCGATTCCGCCCAGCAGCATGTCGCGCCGCGCCAGGCGCCGCAGGCTGGAGGTCAGGCCCGCGGCGTGGCGCCGCGCACCGAAAGCGGCCACGACGAACAGCGCGTCGCGTATCTCATCGGTGGCAAATTTTCCTTCGACCACGATGGGAATCCCGGAACTGGTCGGCGGCGACGCACCATCGGTGGACAGCAGCCGCCAGCGATACAGCTCCCGGCCCGATGCCCGGTTCGCGGCGCGCAGCGGTTCGATCGTCGCGGCGAGCGACATCAGCGAAAAATCCGGCAGGACCAGAACGTCGATATGACAGATCCTGCCTTCGGCCGATGCGAATAGTCTTGACCAGTCCGACATGGATTTCCGTGAACGGAACGTAGAACTACCGAATTCGTATCAAGATTTTCGCTTTTTGTATAGCATGTTATGCGCACCCGAGACAAGCTTTGCGCGGGAATTTATCGCGGCGACAACGCCGCCTGTTAGGGAACGATCTGCCATGAACTGGGATATTTTCATTACCTGTGCCGTCACCGGCTCTGGCCTCACGGCCGACAGGAGCGAGCACATCCCGATCACCCCGAAGCAGATCGCCGATTCAGCCATCGAAGCGGCGAGGGCAGGGGCCGCGATCGCCCATATCCATGTGCGCGATCCCGCAACCGGCGCGCCGTCGCGCGACCCGGCCCTGTACCGGGAGGTTGTGCAGCGGGTGCGCGACTCGGAAACCGACGTGGTGCTGAACCTCACCGCCGGCATGGGCGGCGATCTCGTTCTCGGCGGCACCGATTGCCCGCTTCCGCTCGATCCGGCCAAGACGGACATGGCCGGCTCGGACGAAAGGCTGGCGCATGTCGCGGAACTGCTGCCGGAAATCTGCACGCTCGACTGCGGGTCGATGAACTTCGCCGAAGGCGACTACGTCATGACCAACACGCCGGCAATGCTCCGCGCCATGGCGCGGCGTGTGCAGACGCTCGGCGTGCGGCCGGAAATCGAAGTGTTCGACACCGGACATCTGGTTTTGGCAAAGCAACTGGTCAGCGAAGGGCTAATCGACGATCCGGTGATGATTCAGCTCTGCATGGGAATCCCCTACGGTGCCCCGAACGACATGGCCACCCTCCAGGCGATGGTGCAGAACCTGCCGGCCGGTTGCGTGTTCTCGGCCTTTTCGATCGGCCGGATGCAACTCCCCTATGTCGCGATGGCGGCGCTTGCCGGCGGCAATGTCCGCGTCGGGCTGGAGGACAATATCTGGCTGAACCGAGGTGTCAAAGCGACGAACGGCCAGCTTGTGGAACGCGCCGCGACGACATTGCGCGCCATGGGCGCGCGTCTGCTGGGTCCGGCCGAGGTGCGCCGCAAGCTGCGCCTGCGGAACCCGGCGGTCCAGGGAGCGGTAGCATGAGCGATATCCGAACCGCCGCGGTGATCGGCGCGGGCGTGATCGGTGCGGGATGGGCCGCGCGCTTCGTGCTGAACGGCATCGACGTTATCGTTCACGATCCCCACCCGGAGGCCGAGCGCCGCACCCGCGACGTGCTGGCGAATGCCGAGCGTTCCCATGCCCGCCTGACCATGGCGCCGAGCGGCCGGCAGGGAACGCTGCGTTTCGCCCCATCGATCGCGGAGGCCGTCGCCCAGGCTGATTTTGTGCAGGAAAGCGCGCCGGAACGCGAGGACGTCAAGAAAGCCCTGCTCGCCGAAATCGACGCCAGGGCGCGCCCCGATGTGCTGGTGTGCTCGTCCACTTCCGGCCTGCTGCCGAACCGCCTGCAAATGGACATGAAATACCCGGACCGTTTCCTGGTCGGGCACCCGTTCAACCCGGTCTATCTCCTGCCGCTGGTCGAATTGTGCGGCGGCAAACGGACCGCCGCCGATGCCATCACCCGCGCGCGCGAATTCTATAACGGGATCGGCATGCGGCCGCTCGTGGTCCGCAAGGAGATCGACGGCTTCATCGCGGACCGTCTGTTAGAGGCGCTGTGGCGCGAGGCGCTCTGGCTGGTGCATGACGACATCGCCACGGTCGAAGAGATCGACGATGCGATCCGCTTCGGCGCCGGTCTGCGCTGGGCCTTCATGGGCACCTTCCAGCTTTACCGCCTCGCCGGCGGCGAGGACGGAATGCGTCATTTCATGGCGCAGTTCGGTCCCGCCCTGCAATTGCCCTGGAGCAAGCTGACCGATGTGCCGGAATTGACCGATGCGTTCATCGACAAAATCGCCAGGCAATCCGACGCCCAGGCCGGCGGCGCTCCGCTTCGCGACGCGGAACGCAAGCGCGACGATTGCCTGGTGGCGATCATGCAGGCGTTGAAAGCCCAGGACTATGCCGCCGGTGCGGTATTGGCAGGCTACGAAGAGAAACTCTTCGCCGCGGCGCATGAAGACGCCGGTGCTGAGCGCGAGACCGATCCGACCCAGCCTCTGCAATTGCACACCGGCCGCGTGCTCCCCGAATGGGTGGACTACAACAACCACATGACCGAAAGCCGCTACCTGCAAATATTCGGCGACAGTTCCGACGCGCTGTTCCACTCCATCGGCATCGATGGCGACTACCACGCATCCGGCTTCAGCTATTACACGGTGGAGACGCATATCGTTCATCGACGCGAAATCGCCGGTCTTGAACCGTTCTATACCACCACGCAAATCCTCGATGCCGATCCGAAGCGCCTGCACGTGTTTCATCGCCTGCATCACGGCCGATCGCATGATTTACTGGCCAGCGCTGAACAAATGCTGCTGCATGTCGATACGCGGCAGAGCCGTGCCTGCCCCGCGCGCGCCGACATCCACGAACGGGTCATCGCCCTGCGTGACGCGCATGTCCACCTGGAACGGCCCGAGCAGGCCGGACGGCATGTCGGCGTGATGACCGCGCCTGAGATCGCGGCGCCCTAACACCATCCGGCTCGCCTGCGACAGGTCCGAGCCATCGCGAACGAAAAAGAGAGAAAAATGCAGGAAACCGTCCATCATATCGCCGGTCGCCCGAGTCCGACCGCCAGCCGGTCCAATCTGGTCGAAGCCCATTCGATCGATTACATTCCGCTGAAAGAACGTCATGGCAAGGTCTGGCATCTGTGGCCGGTCTGGTTCACCGGCGATGCCCATCTCGCGACCCTCGCGACCGGCGTGCTGGGTCTGTCGATGGGGGCCAACCTGATCTGGACGATCATCGCGATCGTTCTCGGCTGCGCGTTCGGCACGTTCTTCATGGCATTCCACTCGACGCAGGGTCCGCAGCTTGGCCTGCCGCAGATGATCCAATCGCGGCCGCAATTCGGCTATATGGGCGCCTTGCTGGTCTGGATCATCGCGCTCGTCTGCTATATCGGGTTCAATGCGTTCAATCAGTTGCTCGCCGGCCAGACGATTCATCAACTGACCGCCGTTAACACAAAGTTATCGTTTTCGGTCTTCACCATCGTTTCGATCGTCATCGCAATCATCGGCTATGATTGGATTCATAGGGCGCAGCGGCTGATATCGTTCATCATGATCGCCGTTCTGGTGGTTTTCACCGTCGGCGTCAGCGCCTATGCCGGATTTCCCGGACACGCATTCGATCTGGCGTCCTTTCAGTCCATCCCGTTCCTCGCCGAATTTTTCGCGGCGGCGGCCTATCAGTTGAGCTGGGCGATCTACGTTTCCGACTATTCGCGATATCTGCCGCCCGATGTCGGCGTTCGCGCGTCATTCTGGTGGACCTATCTCGGCGCCTTGATCGGCGGCGCCTGGATGATGATCGTCGGCGCGCTCGCCGCAGCCCTGGCGCCCAAGGTCGATGTCGCGCAAGCCGTCCTCCACGCGGGAAATCTGATATTTCCGGGGTTTGGCGTCATCGTTCTCGTCGCCTCGTTTCTTGGTCTGATCACCATCACCGGTCTCAATTTTTACGGCGGCTCATTGACGCTGCTCAGCGCGGTCGATTCGTTCAAGCCGGTGAAAACCAGCGTGAAGACCAGAATTATCAGCGTGCTCGCGGTCGCGGTCGCGGCAACCGCGATCGCCTTCATGGCCTCGGGGAATTTCATGACCGGATTCGGTAATTTCCTGACAATTCTGCTGTATCTGTTCACGCCGTGGACGGCGATCAATCTCGTCGATTTCTATTTCGTCCGGCACGGAATGTACTCGATCCGCGAAATTTTCAATCCAAAGGGCATGTATGGCCGCTGGAACTGGCGCGGCCTGGTCGCCTACGCGATCGGCTTCGTCGTCATGATCCCGTTTTTCAGCACCGGCATCTATACCGGGCCGATCGCCCACATGCTGGGCGGCGCAGATATTTCGATGCTCGTCGGCCTGCCGGTTTCCACCATCGTCTACCTTCTCGCGTGCCGTTCCCTGAACCTCGCCGGCGAGCGGCGCCTGGTGGAGCGCGCCGATGCGAGCCTGGAGCCGGTGGTCGCGAAACGAAGCCACGCGCCAGCAATGGCCGACGCCAAATGACGACAGTGTGATCGGAACGCGACTTTCCAATTTATACCGGCCACTATTGTAATAATGTCGGCTATTGTGGATGCGGAAGACTTCCCTTCGTGTGCTGGGGGGATTGTGTGTCATGACGCCCGCTATATATCAGTCCGTGCATCCAAACACTTGTCGAACTGTGTTTTTTGGTCGGGCCTGCGGGATCGGCAGCCCGGCAGGCCCGGTCTCCGAACGATCGGGCAGTTCGCTCGCCAAACCGCACGCCCTTATTCCCTGGAACCAACGCCCCGTGTCGCCCATGCCCCAGCCCAGAACCACTCCGAGCCTTCCCGCATCGGCAGACGCCAATTGGCGCGCCATGGTGGCGCCCTATCTGAGGCCGGATGCGCGGCGTGCGCTGATCCAGTTGGTGAACACCGGATTGCCGTTCCTTGCGGTAATGGCGAGCATGTTCGTGGCGCTGGACCATGGAATCCTGGCGGCGGCGCTGCTGTTTCCCGTCGGTGCGGTGTTGCTGGTGCGGTTGTTCATGTTCCAGCATGACTGCGGACATGGCTCGTTCTTCGCGGCGCGCTGGGCGAACGATCTGCTTGGCTGGGTGCTGGGTGTGCTGACCCTGACGCCATACACGTCCTGGCGCGGCAGTCACGCGATCCACCATGCCAGTGCGGGCAATCTGGACCGCCGCGGCATCGGCGACGTCACCACGCTGACGCTGCCCGAATATCTGGCCCTGCCGAAATGGCGGCGACTTGCCTATCGGCTCTACCGGCATCCTCTGGTGATGTTCGGTATCGGCCCCATCTGGCTGTTCTTCATCTGCAATCGTATCCCGGCCGGCAATCCCCGGCGCCGCTGGCGGGACTGGCTGAGTATCAT
Organism: Acidiphilium iwatense; assembly: GCF_021556475.1. Taxonomy (GTDB): domain Bacteria; phylum Pseudomonadota; class Alphaproteobacteria; order Acetobacterales; family Acetobacteraceae; genus Acidiphilium; species Acidiphilium iwatense. Next base: position 88,072 of record NZ_JAKGBZ010000001.1, read on the forward strand.
CGGCACCGACGCGGCTCTGGCCGCCATGCTGGCCACGCTGGTGCTGACCCTCGGGCCGGCGGCGGTGCTGCTCGGCTGGCTGCCGGTCATGCTGCTGGCGGCCTCGATCGGGGTCTGGCTGTTCTATATCCAGCACCAGTTCGAGGACGCGTACTGGGAGCCCCGGTCGCGTTGGGATTTCCGCGCGGCGGCGCTGCAGGGCGCCTCGTTCTACGACCTGCCGCGCGTCCTGCACTGGATGACCGGCAATATCGGGTTTCATCACATTCACCATCTTTCCAGCAGAATTCCGAATTACCGGCTGCGCGAATGCCACGAGGCAAATCCCGCCTTCCAGGCAGCACCTCGGCTGACCTTGCGCGCCAGCCTGAAATGCGCGCGCCTTGCTTTGTGGGACGCGGAACGGCGCAAGCTGGTGCCGTTCGGGGCGTGACATCGCGGGGAATTTTGCCGCCGAATCGCTCGGAATAATCCTCTTGCGCGCAAACGATCCCGAATGCAGGATGCCGCAAACATCAGGAGGAGATCGCCATGGCCTTGCGCGCGGAAATCCCCGTCACCGAACTGCTCAAGAACGATCCGAAGAACTGGGGCCGCTGGGGTGCGGAGGATGAGGTCGGCAGCCTGAATTTCCTGACCCAGGCGGAGGTTCTGCGCGGCGTTCAGGCGGTGAAGCAGGGCAAAACCTTCACCCTCCAGGTAATGATGGGCCATCCAAAGGGCGATCCGGTCTGGCCCGGCCGCGCCCAGCCGGTGCGCGTCAACGTGATGGACAAGGGGCATTATCTATGCGGCAAGGGCCCGGTGTTTCCCGGCCACGCCGAATACGCCGACGATATGCTCATCATGTATCTGCAAGGCTCGACGCAGTATGACGCGCTCGGCCATGTCTGGTGCGACGACACGCTCTATAACGGCTACGACGCGCGCACCACCGCCGGCAAAATGGAAAAAGCCAGCGTCCTGCCGATCGCCGAACGCGGCGTCGCCGGGCGCGGGATATTGATCGACATCGCCCGCCATCGCGGCAAACCCGTGCTCGATCGTGGCGAGACGTTCACCCATGAGGACGTTCTCACCGCCGCCAAGGCTCAAGGCTGCACCATCGAGAAACACGATATTCTACTGATCCGCACCGGCTGGATCGGCTCGTTCTACGATCGCGACAAGACCGAATTCTACAAGGATTTCATCGAGCCCGGCCTCACCTATTCGCCGGCACTGGTCCAATGGTTTCATGAAATGGAGATTCCCAACCTCGTCACCGACACCATCGCCAACGAGGTCACCGCCGATCCGGTTTCCGGCGTGGTCCTGCCGCTGCATAACGCGCTGATGCGCAATCTCGGCATCACCTTCACCGAAATCGCCGCGCTCGACGCGCTGGCCGAGGATTGCGCGAAGGACGGCCAATGGAGTTTTCTCTACACCGCCGCACCGTTGAAGGTCGCGGGTGGCACCGGCGCGCCGGTCAATCCGGTGGTGATCAAATAGGCGGCGGCCATGAGCGTTCCCGCGAGCGTCTATGACGACAAACCCTGGCTCGGCCTGTATGATCCCGGCCAGCCCGAAACCTTGACCCAGGATTATACCGATGCGCTGGCGATGTTCCGCTCAGCCGTCGTCCGCGCGTCCAACCGCCCGGCGATCCTGTATTTCGATGCCGCGATCACCTATGCCGAACTGGATCGTCTGAGCGATTCTCTTGCGACTTTCCTGATCGAACGCGGTTTCGCGAAAGGCGACCGCTTCGCGATCTATCTGCAGAACGTGCCGCAATTCGTCATCGCCATCGTCGCGGCCTGGAAAGCCGGCGGCATCGCGGTCGCGGTCAACCCGATGAACCGCGTGCGCGAAATCGGCGTGCTGTTCGCCGATTGCACACCGCGCGCGGTGATCTGCCATGGCTCGACCTATGAACAGACCGTCGCGGCGCTCGATCCAGCGCTCCGCCCGCAAATCGTCATCACCACCAGCGCGCTTGCCTTCCAGACCCGCAACGATCCGCGCCTGTTCGCAGAGGTCAAGCCCGGACGCGTCGCCCACACGGCCGATTTCGAAACCGTCATGGCCGAAGCAGGCAAGCCCACCCCGCCGCCACGATCCGGCGCGAACGACATCGCCTTCCTGGTCTATACCTCCGGCACCACCGGCGTGCCGAAAGGGGCGATGAGCACCCATGGCAACGTGACGTTCAACGCCCAGACCTATCGCGACTGGATCGGCCTGGATGAGGGCGCGCCGCTCCTTGGCATCGCGCCCTTGTTCCACATCACCGGGCTGATCGGCCATGTGGCGGCGGCCTTCATCACCGCCGCCCCGCTCATCCTCGCCTATCGGTTCGAGGCGGGCGTGATGCTCGATGCGATCGAGGAACACAAAGCCGCCTTCACCATCGGCGCGATCACCGCCTTCATCGCGATGATGAACCATCCGAGCGCGGTGCCGGCGAAACTCGGAACGCTCACCAAAATCTATTCCGGCGGCGCGCCGATTCCGCCCTCCGTGGTCGTCGCGTTCCGGGAAAAATTCGGCCACTACATCCATAACGGCTATGGCCTGACCGAGACCAATTCGCCTTCGCATGTCGTGCCGCTGTCGCGCGAGGCGCCGGTCGATCCCGCTTCCGGCGCGCTGGCCATCGGCGTGCCGGTCTATAACACCACCTCGTGGATCTGTGATGACGACGGCAAACCCGTGCCGATCGGCGAGGTCGGCGAAATCGTCACCCAGGGCCCGATGGTGGTCCCCGGCTACTGGAACAAACCCGACAAGACAGCCGAAGCGATCCGCGCCGGGCGGTTCCACACCGGCGATGTCGGCTTCATGGACCGGCATGGCTGGTTCTACCTGGTCGATCGCAAGAAGGACATGATCAACGCCGCCGGCTACAAGGTCTGGCCGCGCGAGGTCGAGGATGTGCTCTACACCCACCCCTCGGTGCGTGAGGCCGCGGTGGTCGGCGTGCCGGATTCCTATCGCGGCGAGACGGTCAAGGCGGTGATCAGCCTGAAACCCGGCGCCACGACCACGCCGGAAGCCATCATCGCCTTCTGCAAGGAGCGTATGGCCGCCTATAAATACCCGCGGGAGGTCGCGATCATCGACGATCTGCCGAAAACCGTCACCGGCAAAATATTGCGCCGAGAATTGCGCGGTTGATCAACATCCATGTTGAACAACTTGTAGTTGAATTGTAACCTGCCTCCCATCAGCGGAGGCAGGCATGAGCGGAACGTTGCAGATCGTCGGGCCGGGCGAGGTCGAGTTGATCGAGGGTGTCGCCACCACCTCGCTCGATCTGCTGCCGCCCGGCGGCATCGCCCTGGCCGATTCTAACCCTGCTGCAAGCGTTTCCGTCACCCTGCAAAGCCCGGCCGCGCTGTCGGCCAGCAGCGCGGGCGGCGCGACGATTTCCGGCGTGTCCGGCAACCTGACCATCTCCGGCGCCCTCGCCGCGGTGAATGACGCGCTCGCCAACCTGTCGATTTCCGGCACCGCGCCGGGCACCACCACGATCGCGATTGCGGCGAGCGACGGCACGCTCGGCACCACGGCCACGCTCGCAGTGCAGACCGTGCCGGACGCGCCGCCCGCCTTCGTCGCACCGCCGTCAAGCCTCGCCCTCACCGCCGGAATCGCCACGCCGCTCGGTCTCACCCTCGCCGACGGTGCGGCGTCGGCGCTCGGTGTGCTGGGCGCGGCCCCGGAATCGCTCACCGTCACGCTGATCGCGAGCAGCGGTGACTTATTGCTCGACCCTTCGGCATTTCCGGGCATCGCGATCGTCGGCGATGTCACCGATGCGATCACCCTGTCCGCGACCTCCGCCGATCTCGCCGGGCTGAACGCCGCCCTTTCCGCCATCGCGCTGGAGGCGCCGTCCGGCGGCACGTTCGAATACATCGCGCGGCAGACCGGCGGGCCGCTGACCGCGACCGTCACCTCGGGCAGCCTGACCTATGCCGCGTCGGGCAGCATCGCCGCGAGCACCGAAACCTGGTCGGGCGGCGCAGGGGACTGGCAAAATCCGGCCGATTGGTCGGGCGGCGCGGCACCCGGTCTCGGCAGCACGGTGACCATCGGCAATGGCGCGACACTCGAAGGCGACGGCGTCGCGGCGCAAATCTCGCTCGCGGCGAATGCCTCGGTGGTTCTCGACGCCGCGATCGGCGTCGGCTCCGCCGATCTTGCCGCCGGCGGCACTCTCGCGATCATTGGTGGCAGCTTCAACGCGGGCGGCGTCACTCTCGGTCCGGCCGGCGCGCTGATCGATTTCGGCGCCCTGGTGCTGGACGGGCTGGACGCGCAGGGCACGGCGCTGCTGCCCAATGGTGCGGTGCTTGGCGGCCCGGTCGCGGTGCAACAAGGCGGGTTGATCGACTTTGCCGGGCTGGTGCAGGTGGATTCGGCGGCGGCGACGACCGGCCTCATCGCTATTTCGCTGGATGCCGGCGCCACCATCGAGGGCGCCGGCACGCTGATCGCCGGCAATTTCAGCGAATCCGAAAACATCGCCGGCCCAGGCACCATCCTCGCCCGCGGCCCCGCGCCGCTCACCGTCTCGGCGGGCAGCCTCGGCGGCGGCGCGCATCTGGTCATCGCCCCCGGCGCGGTGCTGGAACTCGGCGCGATCTCGCCCTTGTTCGGCGTGTTTAACCCGACGCCGATCAGCGTCGATGGCTCGGCGACCATCAGTTTCGCACCCGGCGCGAGCGACGCGCGGGATCGTGGCCCCTATGCCAGCGCGCTGGGCGAGCAGGGCGGCGTGCTGGTGCTCGACAATCCCGGCCATTTTTCCGGCACCATCGACAATTTCGCCCCCGGCGACCGCATCGTATTCGGTACCCTGACCAGCCTGTCGGTGTTCGACGTCACCGGCACCTCCTTCGAGGTTTCGGGCGTGAACGCGGCGGGCCAGACCGAGATCGTGACAATCCACGCCAGCTACGCCAGCGGATCGAGCCCGGCGATCGAAACCGACGCCGCCGGCAATCCGGTGATCGGCCTGCGCGCCACCGGCGCCGCCCTCACCGTGAACGACACCCCGGCCACCAGCGCGGAAATCGACGCGGTCGGCGGCTTCGCCACGCCGATCGAGGGGCTCGGCCTGATCGTGCCGAGCAACGGCGGCGCCGGGCTGGTCCTCACCATCGCCCCGGTCACCGGGCTGATCGCCGAGTCGGGCGGTGCAGCGACCGCCTCGCTCACCCTGACCGCCGCGACCGCGCTCGCGCTGAACGCCGATCTCGCGGCGCTCGCCTATACGTCGCGGGGCAGCGGTTCGGGCGATACGCTGCGCTTTACCGGCGGCGGCGGGCTCGCCGGCTTCACCGCCGCGATCGGCGTCGCTGTCACCGCCCCGGCCACCCTCGGCTTCGATGGCGCCAGCGGCGCCGGGTTCGGCGCCGACGATGCCTGGCAGGGCGGCGTCGCCCCCGCGAACGGCGATCTGGCGGTGCTCGGCACCCATGCCGGCGGCCCGGACATCGTCACCGGATCGGGAGTCGCGGGCGAGGTTTCCATCGGCGGAGCTTACGATCTTGCCGGGGTTTTCGATCTGCCCGGCCTGGCCGGCACCGCGCTCGACATCGGTTCCGGCGCGACGGCGCTGTTCGACGCCAACGCCGTCGTCACCCTCGGCGGCGCGGCCATGATCGGCGATGTAACGGGCGCGGGCACTCTGGGCGTCGCCGGAACCCTGGTTGGCGATATCACCGTCGGTGGCGCGGCGCGGGCGGGCGGCAGCCTGCTCGATGTCACCGGCAGCATCTCGGGTTCCAGCCTCGCGATCGGCACCGAAGCGCCGGCAACGGCCGATGTCGCGGGAACGCTGGGTTTCGCGGCCACCACGCTCGGCGGCGCGGCCGGCTCCGGCGCGATCCTCGCCGCCGGCACCGCATCGCTCGGCCTCGGCGCGCTCGATATCGCGAACGGTACGCTGTCCCTCGCCGGCAGCGCCATCGCGACCGCTGGTTCCACTACCCTCGCCGCTGGGTTGCTGGCCATTGGACCCGAAACTGGCCTCACCGCCGGCACGATCGCGATCGGAGTTGCCGCGACGCTGGATCTCGCGGGACATCTCGCCGCCTCGGTACTCGATGCCTCCGGCGCGGCAACCATCGCGGGCGGTGTGGCATCGCTCGCCGGCGCGGTCAGCCTCGGCTCCGGTGCAATGCTCGATTTTGCCGCCGGCACGCTTGCCGCCGCGAGCCTCACCGTCGCCTCCGGCGCCACCCTCACTGGTTCCGGCGCGATCGGTGCCGCCGCGACCGGCGTGTCGCTCATTCCGATCGATGCCGCCGGCATGCTCGAAGCCGAGGGCGGCACACTGATCCTGGGCGGCGATCTCGCCGGCGATGCGGCCATCGCGGCGAACGCGGTGCTCGATCTGGTGGGCGGCGCATCGGGCGGCACCATCGGTTTCGCCGGGACCGATGCCGTGCTCACCATCGACGATGCCGCCACCATGCGGGATTCTGTGGTCAATTTCGCCGCCGGCGACGCGATCGACCTCGTCGGCATCGCGCCCTCGCTGGTCAGCGTCGCGAACGGCACGGTGAGCATCGCCGATCCCGCGCAGTTCGCGCTTGCCACCGGCTCGGGCCAGCCATCCCCGACAGTCTCTGGCGACGGCCATGGCGGCAGCCTGATCACCGCCGGCGGCGCGATGCCGTGTTTCACGCGCGGCACGATGCTGCTCACCCCGGACGGCTACCGGACGGTGGAAAGTCTCCGGCCGGGAGACAAGCTTGTCACCATCGGCGGCATCGCCCGGCGCGTCGCCTGGATCGGCTGGCGCAGCCTCGATCTCGCGACCGATCCTTCGGTGGACGCGTTGCGCCCGGTGGCGATCGCGCCGGGCGCCTTCGGGCCGGGCCGGCCGGGCCGCGTGCTCGCCGTCTCGCCGCTGCACGCCATTTTCGTGCAGGACGCGCTGATCCCGGCGATATTGCTGGTCAACGGCGCCACCATCACCCGCGACGCGGCGGCCTTCGCCGTCACCTATTATCATGTCGAGCTCGACCGGCACGATATCGTGCTCGCCGAAAACCTGCCCGCCGAAACCTATCGCGACAACGGCAATCGCGGCCGCTTCGCCGAATCCCTCGGCGTACCCGGCGCATTCCTGCCCGCCTGCGCCGAACTGATGCTCGGCGGCACGCCGCTCCGCGCCGCCCGCATTGCACTGCACCGGCGCGCGCTCGCGTTGGGCTATGAAATCGTCCATGGCACCCGGCTCGACGCCGCGATCGGCGCGGATATCGTCGTCGCCCGGCGGCGCGGCACGCGCATGATCTTCGATCTGCCGAACCCCACAAACCGGATCGCGCTGCGCACCGCGTGCGGCGTCCCGGCCGAAACCGATCCGGCATCCGAGGACCGCCGCCGCCTCGGCGTCTGCGCGGGCGCGGTCCGCGCCGATGGGCGCATCGTCGCCGCCGAAACCGGCGCCGGATGGCATCCGCGCGCCCCTGCCGACCGGGGACGCTGGAGCACGGAACGGGCGGAGCTTCTGCTGCCACGCGCCGCGCGGCGCATCAGCATGGAAATCCTCGGCAGCATTCCGTGCTGGCAGGCGAGCGCCATGCCTTATATCATGTCTCGCTGATCTTGCGCCGCACCGCAAAAGGCGCATGTGCCATCCCATGCGCGCGACACTCTCCCGCCGGACCCTGCAAATCGTGATAGCCATCGCCGGGCTGGTCCCGATCGGCGCCGGACTTGCCGGAATCATCGCGGGCCCAGGCTTCGTCGGGCAGGTGCTGGCAATCCCGGACCTCACCAGCCATTTCGCCTATCTCTCGGGGCTGCTGCTCGCCATCGGCCTGCTGTTCTACAGCACGATCCCACGTATCGAGCGCCACGCCGCCCGGTTCCGCCTGCTGACCCTGATCGTGGCGATCGGCGGCCTCGGCCGGCTTGCGAGCCTGGCGCTCCATGGCGTTCCCGGACCGTCGATGCTCTTCGGCATGACCATGGAACTCGTCGTCACCCCGCTTCTGTGCCTCTGGCAGTCGCGTATCGCCATTTGACAATCCGCCTCGCCTTCTGTAGCGCCTCCCGCATTGCCGGGAACGCGGACGCATCTTCGGGATGCGCGCCCGTCTCGCTGCGCGTGCAGCGGGGCCTACCGGCGCAACACGAAGAAAAAGGAGTGCGGCACGCATGACCAAGCGTACCGAAAGCAAGTACAAGATCAACCGCCGCCTCGGCGTCAATCTCTGGGGCCGGTCGAAATCGCCGATCAACAAGCGCGAATACGGCCCCGGCCAGCACGGCCAGCGCCGCAAGAAGCCGTCGGATTTCGGCGTGCAGCTCATGGCCAAGCAGAAACTGCGCGGTTATTACGGCAATATCGGCGAAAAGCAGTTCTACCGGTATTACGAGGAAGCGGTCCGCCGCCGGGGCGACACCTCGGAAAACCTGATCGAATTGCTGGAGCGCCGGCTCGATGCGGTGGTCTACCGCATGAAATTCGCGATCACCCCGTTCGCCGCCCGCCAGTTCGTCAGCCACGGCCATATCCTGGTCAACGACCGCCGCGTGAACATCGCCTCCTATCAGGTCCGCGACGACGACGTGATCGAGGTGCGCGAGAAATCCAAGCAGCTCGCCGTAGTGCTCGACGCCACCCAGAGCGCCGAGCGCGACGTGCCGGAATACATGGAGGTCGATCACCGGGCGATGAAGGGCCGCTTCACCCGCGCGCCGAAACTGGCCGACGTGCCCTATCCGGTGCAGATGGAACCCAACCTCGTCGTCGAGTTCTACTCGCGTTAAAAGACTGCCCGTAAATTCTACTCCGGCGGCCATGCAACGCGGTTTTCTCCGCTTCCGGTGCTCACGTGCCTTCAGGCACGCTCCGCACCGGTTCTCGAAAACCACGCCGACCGACTCGCCGGAGCGAATTTCCAGACAATCTTTATGTCCTGTCCGGGTAATCCGTTAATTTCGCGTCATCCGCCCACGCGCACATTGCCAATCGCGCCGGAGCAGGCACTATGCCGGCTTCGGCGCTAGAGCAAGGTAGGTTCTGGTTGAACCATTCCGTTCAATCAGAACCGGCCAGCTTGCTCGCCAAAACAAAAGTAGAGCGTGATTGACTTGAACCGATCACGCTCTACTCCCATTGGTAATGAAAGGGTGAGCATGACATCACTTCGGACCGATCGAACCATCCGCTCCAGGCGGCTCCGGGGCGCGATCACCCTTGCGCTGGGGCTGGTCATGGCAGGCGCCTTGTCGGGCTGTATTTCGCTCGGCGGCGGTTCGCCGCCGCAGAAAACCTATATCGTCGTGCCGCCGGGATCGCAGGCGGTCCCGGTCCCGCCGCCGAACCAGTAAGCGATCAAGACTCGGGCGGAAACGCCCGCGCCCTGACCTCCTCGGCATAGTGGCCGATCGCGCCCCGGACCAGCCCGGCGCCGTCCAGATAGGTCCGGGCGAAACCGGGCACATAGCCGCCGGTCAGGCCAAGCACGTCGTGCAGCACCAGAATCTGCGCATCGGTGCCACCGCCCGCGCCGATGCCGATGGTCGGCACCGCCACGCGCCGGGTGATCTCGGCCCCGAGTGGCGTGGGGATCGCTTCCATCAGCACCATGCGGGCACCGGCTTCGGCCAGGGCGACCGCATCCAGGATCAGCCGTGCCGCCGCATCCTCGGTCTTGCCCTGGCGCTTGAACCCGCCGAACTGCCGCACATGCTGCGGCGTCAGCCCGATATGCGCACAGACCGGCACCGCCCGCGCCGACAGGAACCCCACGGTCTCCACCATGGCGGCGCCGCCTTCGAGCTTGATGACATCCGCCCCGGCCTTGAGCAGTTCGGCGGCGCTGGCAAAGGCCTGCGCCGGTCCCGCCTCGAAGCTGCCGAACGGCAGATCGGCCATGATCAGGCAGTCCGGCGCGCCGCGCGCGACCAGCCCGGTATGATACACGATCTGGTCGAGGCTGACGCGCAGCGTATCGCGCTCGCCCTGCACGGTCATTCCCAGCGAATCGCCGATCAGGATGCCGTCGATCCCCGCCTCCTGCGCCAGCCGCGCGAACGGATAGTCATAGGCAGTGATCAGCGCGCGAATTTCGCCGTCGCGCTTGGCGCGATCCCAGGACGCGATCGATTTCCGGTCCGTCTTCCGCGCCGGCGTGACCTGTCCGACAGGCTTGTCCATCCCGTTCTCCGTTGTCATGGTTCGCCCAGTCCGCCATCCGGCAGGACGCGCCCGAGCGTGCCGGTGCCGACATCGAAATAAAATCCCTGCACGGCCAGATGCCCGGCGTCGCGCGCATCGGCGATCCAGGGAAACGTCGCGAGATTTTCGAGCGAAACCCGCACGGTCTCGATCTCGGCCGCCCGCCGCAGCGCCTCGGCATCGCCGTCCGCGACCGCCTCGGCCCGGCGCTTGGCCGGCTCGGCGATGCGCACCCAGTTCGCGACGAAATCGCTCGCCTCGGCCGGCGGTTCGTGGAGCAGCGCGTGGATGCCGCCGCAACCGCTATGGCCGATCACCGCGATGCGCCGCACCTTCAGCACCTTCACCCCGAATTCCAGCGCTGCCGAGGTGCCGTGATTCGCCATGTCCGGCGCATAGGGCGGCACCAGATTGGCGATGTTGCGCACGGTGAAGATATCGCCCGGCGCGCAGTCGAAAATCATCTCGGGGGCGACGCGCGAGTCGCAGCAGGCGATCGCCAGCGTGTGCGGCTGCTGACCGTCGCGCGCCAGCGCCTCCAGGGCGTCCCGCTGGTGCGGCCAGCGTTCCGTGCGAAACCGCCGGTATCCCTTGATCAGTTCGTCCATGCGCATCCCCTTCGGAACACCAGACTCTATTATTTTGGTGACCTGCTGATTTCTGAAGTCCATGCAAGAACTTCAGGGGCAGGGCACCTGCCTGTAGCAACCTTGGTGCGGTGCGGCAAATCCGCCTCTTGCCGAGTGCCGGAACCGGGGCTTATCTCTTTTGTCCGACCAACAGGTGTTCCCATGCCCGATTTCGCCGCCGAACGCATCGCCGATACGCTCACGACCTGGCGCCATCATCTGCACCGGCACCCCGAAGTGTCGTTGCACGAGGAAAAAACCGCCCAGTTCGTCCGCGACAAACTCACCGAACTCGGTATCCCGTTCGAAGCCGGCATCGGCGGCCACGGCGTGGTCGCCACCTTGCGGCGCGGCGGCAATCGCAGCGTGGGCCTGCGCGCGGATATGGACGCGCTGCCGATCGTCGAGGCCACCAACCTGCCCTACGCCTCCGCCAATCCGGGGGTGATGCATGCCTGCGGCCATGACGGGCACACCACCTCGCTGCTCGGCGCCGCCATCCTGCTGCGCGACGACCCCGACTGGTCAGGCACGGTGCATCTGGTGTTCCAGCCCGCCGAGGAAGGCTTCGGCGGCGCCCGCGCGATGATGGCCGACGGCCTGCTCGCGCGCTTCCCGATGGAGCGCATCTTCGGCTACCACAACTGGCCCGGCCTCGATGCCGGCACGGTGATGATCCATGACGGCCCGATGATGGCCCAGGGCGAGCGTATCGCCATCACCGTGCACGGCCATGCCGGCCACGCCGCGATGCCACATCTCACCAGCGACCCGGTGATGTGCGCCGGACATATCCTGGTCGCCCTGCAATCGGTGGTCGCCCGCAACGTCAACCCGCTGGACGCCGCCGTGGTCTCGATCTGCGTGCTTCAGGGCGCCGAGGCGGAAAACCAGATCCCCGACACCGTCACCATGCGCGGCACCTTTCGCGCGCTGAGGCCCGAAGTGTTCGAGCTGGTCTCGGCGCGGATCAGGGCGGTGGTGACCGGCACCGCCGAGGCGATGGGCTGCCGCGCCGATGTCGTGTTCGAACGCACCGTCGCGGCCACCATCAACCACAAGACCGAAGCTGAACTCGCCGCCGAGGCTGCGGCGAGCATCGGCATGCCGGTCCGGCGCGATCTGCCGCCCACCATGGCGAGCGAGGATTTCGGCTGGTATCTGCGCGAAATCCCCGGCGCCTATGCCTGGATCGGCAACGGCCCGGCGCGCAAGGGCGCGTTCCTGCACAACCAGGGTTACGATTTCAACGACGCGATCCTGCCCGCCGCCGCCACCTATCTCGCCGCCACCGCGAAACGGGCGCTTGCCGGATGAGCACTGGCTTCGAGCCCGAGCTTCCGACGCGCTGGCTCGCCCCGCTCTCGGCCGATACCCGCCGGCACCTTGCCCGGTTGCTGATCGGCGAAGCGGCGGACGCACCCGAACCGGAACCTGCTCCGGCGCTGCGGCCCGAACCGGCGCCCGCCATCGATCCCGCCGCCGCGCTCGCTGCGGCGACGGCCGGAAAAATCGGCCTGGTCAGCGTGTCCTGGCCGGATCTCGCCCATCCGCTCTGGCTGCGTGCCGGCTCGAACGATGCCGCCGACTGCGCCGCCACCATGCGCGACTTCGCCGCGCAGTTGCGCATTCCCTTCGCGCCGAAACGCATCATCGAACTCGGCGCCGGCGCCGGCTATCGCAGCGTCGCCCTCGCCCAGGCGCACCCGGACGCGACGATCGCCAGCCTGGAAGCGGTGCCGGCGCTCGCCCGGCTCCATGCGCTGAACACGCTGCCCTGGCGCCAGATCGCCGGCGCCAGGCTCGCCGTGTCGGAGACGGCGCGGCACTACGCCGTCGCTTCCCATGCCGATACCGGCCGCCCCGCGCTCGCCGCCATGGAAAACGGCCCGATCCAGGCCGTCACCCTGGCCGAACTCTATCGCCGGCTCGGCTGGGACGGCGCGGATGTGCTGATCGCCGACCCGGATTTTTGCTCCGGCCTCGATAGTGCCGCCATTGCGCCGGCACTTGCCGGGATTCGCCTGATCGCGATCGCCCGCCCCGGACCGGACGTTGCCTTGCCCGCCGGACTGCTGGCCAACCTGCCGGAGGCCACCCATGCGCGCCGGGCCAGCCGCGACTACGAGCTGTTCTTCAGGCGCGAATCCGAAACGCCGGTCGCTCCGCCGCGCCGGCTCGCCGCGTTCGATATCGGCGGCGCCGCCACGTCCTGCGAGCGCATCGGCATCACTTCGGACCCCTGGTCGTTCTTCCCGATCAGCGATACCGGGTTCCGGCTGCACCCGAACCCGGCCGATGCACTGCCGCCACGGCTGATCCTGCGCCAGTTTCTCGCCGGGCCCCGCCGGTTCGAGTCCACCTTGCGCCTCAACCATGCCGAGGCACGGCCGGTCCGGTTCCGCGTGGCGATTTTCGCCGGCGAGACCGATCGCGCGATCCATCGCGACGAAACCGTGCTGAGCGCGAGCGAAACCCGGCAATGGTCCGCCGACCTGCCGCTCTATTTCGGCGAGGCGCGGATCGCGTTTTCGACCGAAATGGCCGATCCCGCCGATGCCAACGGCTTCGCCTGGGCCGAATTCATCGATCCGGGCTTTCTATAACGCGCCTTGGAGTGGTCCGAACCCGTCATCGTCCTCAGCATCGCCCCGTATGGCGAGGGCGATCTGCGCGCCGTGGTGCTCACCGAGGCGCAGGGCGCCTGGCACGGGCTCGCGCGCGGCGGCGCCGCGCGGCGGGGCGCCGCGATCTGGCAGGAAGGCAATCTGGTCGCGGCCCGTTGGGTCGCGCGCCTGCCTGAACAGCTCGGCAGCCTGACCGGCGAGCTGGTCCATCCCGCCGCCGCCCTTGCCATGGAAAATCCGCTGGCGCTCGCCGTGCTGCGCGCCGCCTGCGCGGTCGCCGCCGGCGCGCTGCCGGAGCGCGAACCGCATCCCTCGGCGTTTCTCGGCCTCGCCCGCCTGCTCGCCGGCATCGCCATCGAAAACGCGGCACTCCCCGCTTTGGTGCGCTTCGAGGTCGATCTGCTGCGCGAACTCGGCTACGGGCTCGATCTGTCCGCCTGCGCGCTTACCGGGGTCACCGAAAACCTTGCCTTCGTCTCGCCGCGCACCGGCCGCGCAGTCGCGCGCGAGGCCGCCGGCATCTGGGAATCCCGCCTGCTCGTCCTGCCGGCATTCCTGGTCGGCGACGCCCCGGCCGATCTCGCCGCCTGCCGCGACGGCCTGGCGCTGACCGGCCATTTCCTCGCCCGCGACGCCTTCGGCTCGCGCCACGCGCCGCTTCCCCAGGCCCGCCTCGCCCTCTATGACCTAGTGTCCCGATTCGGCAATTCGTCGTAGCCGAACCAAGCGCTCTACGAATTGCCGAATCGGGACACTAGGTAAACATATGGTTCGAGTGTGGTTCATTGTTCTGAAGTTCCTAAAATCGCCACCGCATACGCGTAGGAACTTCAGAACCACCGCACTCGTTAGACGAAGACTGAACGGAGACGATACCCATGCCGGATGATCACCGGGGCACGATCCAGGACACCCCGCTCGCAACCGCACTATCCGAGCGTTATCTGGCCTATGCGCTCTCGACCATCATGGCGCGCTCGCTGCCCGATGTGCGCGACGGCCTGAAGCCGGTGCATCGCCGGCTGATTTTCGCGATGCGCCAGCTCAAGCTTGATCCCGGCTCCGGCTTCAAGAAATGCGCCCGCGTGGTGGGCGACGTGATGGGCAAATTCCACCCGCATGGCGACATGTCGATCTACGAAGCTCTGGTGCGTCTCGCGCAGGATTTCGCCTCGCGCTATCCGCTGATCGAGGGCCAGGGCAATTTCGGCAATATCGACGGCGATAACGCGGCGGCGATGCGCTACACCGAAAGCCGACTCACCGAAATCGCCGCTGCCCTGCTCGACGGAATCGACGAGGATACCGTCGATTTCCGCGCCACCTACGACAACGAGGACAGCGAACCGATCGTGCTGCCCGGCGCGTTTCCCAATCTGCTCGCCAACGGCGCCGCCGGCATCGCGGTCGGCATGGCAACCTCGATCCCGCCGCACAACGCTGGTGAGCTGTGCGCCGCCGCGATCCGTCTGATCCGCGATCCCGAAACGCCGACCGGCGATCTTCTCGATATCGTCCAGGGGCCGGATTTCCCGACCGGCGGAGAACTGGTCGAGGACCGCGAAACTCTGCGCGCCGCCTACGAGACCGGTCGCGGTTCCCTGCGCGTCCGTGCGCGCTGGACCAAATCCGATCTCAAGGGCGGCATGTGGCAGATCGTCGTCACCGAAATTCCCTATCAGGTGCAGAAATCCCGCCTGATCGAGCAGGTCGCCGAACTCCTCGCCGAGCGCAAACTCCCGCTGCTCGCCGACATCCGCGACGAGAGCACCGAACATGTGCGCATCGTGCTGGAACCGAAATCGCGTAACGTCGATCCCGATATGCTGATGGCCAGCCTGTTCCGCGCCACCGCCTTCGAGCAGCGTTTCTCGATGAACATGAACGTGCTCGACGCCGACCGCACGCCCCGCGTGATGAGCCTGCGCGATATGCTGCGCGCCTGGCTCGATCATCGCCATGTCGTGCTGGAACGGCGCTCGCGCCACCGCCTCGCCGCGATCGCCCGGCGCCTTGAAGTCCTCGAAGGCTATCTCGCGGTGTTTCTCAATCTCGACGAGGTGATTCGCATCATCCGCACCGAGGACGAACCGAAACAAGCCCTGATCGCCGCGTTTTCGCTAACGGATACCCAGGCCGAGGCGATCCTCAACATGCGGCTGCGCAGCTTGCGCCGGCTGGAGGAAATGGAAATCCGCAAGGAGCACAAAGCGCTTTCGGCCGAACGCAAATCGCTCGCCGCGATGCTCGCCGACCCCGCGAAGCGCTGGGCGCGGATCGAGGCCGAAATCGAGGACACGCGCAAGCGCTTCGGCACCGGCCCGCTCGGCGTGCGCCGCACCACCATCGGCGCTGCCCCAACCGTTGTCGAGGTCACTGCCGAAGCCCTGGTCGAGCGCGAACCGCTCACCGTCATTCTCTCCGACAAGGGCTGGGTCCGCGCACTGAAAGGCCATGTCGCCGCCGATGCCGATCTCCGTTTCAAGGAAGGCGACCGCCTCAAATTTCTGCTCCGCTGCGAAACCACCGACCGCATCGCGGTGTTCGCCACCAATGGACGCATCTATACCATCCGCGCCGCCGACCTGCCGCGCGGGCGCGGCGATGGTCAGGCGATCCGGCTGTTAGTGGAACTCGGCAACGAGGACGATGTGGTCGCCCTGTTCGTCGCTGACCAAGCCGCGCGCTACCTGGTCGCGAACACGGCGGGCAGGGGCTTCATCGTCGCCGGCGCGGAACTCGCCGCGGAAAAGCGCACCGGCAAACAAATCCTCACGGTCAAACCCGGCGAGGAAGCCAAACTCTGCATCCAGGCATCGGGCAATCATCTCGCGGTGATCGGCCAGAATCGAAAACTGCTCGTCTTCCCGCTCGACCAGGTGCCGGAGATGACGCGCGGCGCCGGCGTGATCCTGCAGAAATACAAGGATGGCGGCCTTGCCGACGCCAAAACCTTCACCCTCGCCGACGGTCTCACCTGGCGCCTCGGCGACAAGACCCGCACGGAAACCAGGCTCGCCGACTGGCTCGGCGCGCGCGGCCAGGCCGGCCGCCTGCCGCCCAGCGGCTTCCCGCGCTCCGGCATGTTCGGCGATGGCGCGGGCTGAAGCCACGCTCGCTGGAATCGCCGATCGCGACCGCGCCGGCCTGCCGTCGATTGCCGGCCTCACGCTGAATTTCCGCGCGATTTCGCTGCTCGAAGGCGTGCGCGCGGCAATCGCGGTCGCCGGCACCATGGCGGCGGGCTCGCTGCTCGGTGCGCCTCGCCTCGGCATCGCGGCTCTCGGGGCGCTGCTCGCCTGCTTCGCCGATCCGGGCGGCCCGGTGCGCGCCCGCCTGCCGCCGATGCTGATTTTCGGCGTGCTCGGCGCCATCTGCTTCTCTGGCTTCGGCCTGATCCTCGCGCGCAGCCCGACTTTCGCGATCCTGCTGGCGGGGGCGACGATTTTCGCCTGCAGCTTCGCGCGCATCTACGGCCAGGGCGGGTTGCAGACCGGCAATCTCCTCGCCGTCGCCACCGTTCTCTCGCTCGATACGCCGGTGCGCGCCGTCTCGGCGGCACTGGCGCCGGGCGTCGCGTTCTGGGCCGGTGCCGCCGGTGCCGCCTTGCTCACCCTCGCACTCTGGCGCATCCGCCCGTTCGGCCCGGCGCGCGCCGCCTTGGCCGATATCGCCGCCGCCCTCGCGTCGCTCACCCGCGATCTGGTCGATCTCGCGGCGGACGGCACCGCCCGTTCCGGTGAGGACGAATTCGATCTCCATGCCCGCGGCCATCGGCGCGCGGTGCGCGAGGCGATCGAACGCGCCCGTGCCGTCACCCTCGCGACTCTGCGGCGCCGCGGCGCTGCCAGCGCGCGCGCCAACGCGATCGCGCTGCGCCTCGCGATTTTCGACCAGTTGTTCGGCGCCCTGATCGCGATCGGCGAGGCGCTGGCTGCCGATCCGGCGCCGCGCCGCGCCGTCGCACCCGCCTTGCGCGATCTCGCCGCCCTGCTCGACGCCGTCGCCCCGGCGATCGAGGCGGATCGCTCGCTCGACATCGACAAGCTGCACGCATCCCTCGCGAGCCTGCGCGAAGCCGCCGCAAGTCTCCCTGCCGGCATCGCGCTGCACCGCCTGCTCGATGTCGTCGCCGAACGGCTCGCGGTGGTGCTGAACGTCTCGAAGGCGCCGGGCCCGCAGCCACTGACAGACGGTACCGCCCCGGACTGGCGCGAGACGATCTTCGGCCCGATCCGCGCCAACCTAACCTGGAATTCAGTGCCGCTGCGCCATGCGGTGCGCACCGCGCTGGTCAGCACGCCGGTGCTCGGCTTCGTGTTCTGGCTGGGCGATCCGTTCGGCCACTGGCTCGCGATCACGGTGATTTTCGTGCTTCAGCCGCATTTCGCGGGAACCTGGGTGCGCGCGATCGAGCGGGTCGCCGGCACCGCGGCGGGCGGCGTCATCGCCGCGCTGATCGGCCTGGTCTGCCACACCCGGCTGGAACTCGCGCTCGCGATGATCCCGCTGACCATGCTCGCCTTCGCGATTCGCGGGGTGAATTACAGCGCCTATATCGCGATCCTCACGCCGATGATCGTACTGCTGATCGAACAGATCGCGCCCGGCATGAATCAGTGGCGCATCGCGGCCTCGCGGGTCGGCTTCACCCTTGCCGGCGGCCTGCTCGCGGTCGCCGCGAATCTCGCGCTCTGGCCGAGCTTCGAGAGCAACCGGCTTGCCTCGGCGCGCGATGAGGCGATCGCCGCGCATCGCGCCTATCTCGCGGCGAGTTTCGCGCATCTGCTCGACCGGGCACCGTTGCCCGATGCGGCGCGGCGGCAGGCCGGGCTTGCCAGCAACAATCTCGAAGCGTCGATCTCGCGCGCCCTGATGGAACCCCATCGCACGCGCGATCCGCTGCTGCGCTCGGCGCTGGTGGCCGATGCCGCGCTGCGCCGCGTCGCCGGGCGGCTCGCCGTGCTCGGTTTCGATCGCGCACCGGCCGCACCCGAAGACCGTCCGCTCTGGCAGGCGTGGCGGGATTGGCTGGATGCCGCGTTCGATCCCGCGCGCGGCCCAGCCTCGCCGGCGCCGGCGCCGGTCGGCGGCGAAGTGGCACGGGAAAGCTTGACCCGGCTCGCGCGGCAGGCGGAACTTGTCGCCGAGGCATTGCATCGTGAGGCCGATCATGAACGGGAGTGACGAAAAACCACCGCGCGCGGTGCGCATCGTCGAGGCGCTGCTGTTCGGCGGGCGCTGGTTGCTCGCCCCGCTCTATCTCGCGATGCTGGTTCTGCTCGCCTTGCTGGTCGTGCGCTTCGTGCTCGAACTGATCCACGCGGTGCCGACCCTGCCGACGATGGACGAAACCCATGTCATCATGACGGCGCTGTCGCTCATCGACCTCTCGCTCACCGCCAATCTGGTCGTCCTGGTGATCCTCACCGGCTACGAGAATTTCGTCGCCCGCATCACCCTGGCGGAGGGCGACCGCAGGCCGGACTGGATGGGCAATATCGATTTCAGCGGGCTGAAGCTGAAACTGATGGGCTCGATCACCGCGATCGCCGCGGTCCATGTGCTGCGCGTGTTCCTGGAGGTGCGCGGCGAGCCGGACCGGGTGGTGCTGTTCCAGGGCGGGCTGATGCTCGCCTTCGTCGTCACCGGCCTGTTACTGGCACTGACCGACCGGGTCGCCGGTCATGGCTGACCGCACAGCGCCGCGACGAAACGCCTGAATTTTCCGGCATCTGCGCGAAACACGCCGGGCGCGGTTTCAGCCACGCCTTCGGTGAAATAGGCGATGCGCTGGCCGCGCAGCGCCGCGATATGCGACTGGTCGGGTGCGGTGAACCGGATCACCCCCACCGCGGCACCCTCGGGCGCGAACAGCGCGTTATGCATGCCCGAACCCGCCTGGCCCAGAACTACCCGCGCCTGCGAGAACCGCCCCACCTGCTCGGCGAATTCCAGCGTTTCGGGATGCACCACGGAAAACCCGAACGCGCGCGTGGCGATATCCGCCAGCTCCGCTTCGTTGGCGAGCACGCGGTTCGGCGCCGCCGGGTTGGAAAATTCGCCGCGCGCCACGAACAGCCGCTCGATCGGCGACGATGGGGGCACCGCGATGCGCGCCGCGAATTCGGCGAACCATGCGCGCGCCGCCGGATGATACCCCGCCGCGCGCGAGACCAGCGGCAGAATAATCGCCCGATCCAGGTCGAGTTGCTCGCTTCGCGAATCGAACCAGATCGCGCCCGCGTCGCCGATGCCGAAATGCCGGTCGAGACTCCGCAGCAGCCAGTCCGGCATCGCCCGGTCGAGCACCGGCATCGCGTCGCCGAACACGGCGGGAAAGCGCCGCGCCAGTAAAAGCTTCGGCAGCATCTCGATCAGGAAATGGCCGAACACCTGAATGCCCCAGCCATGAAACACCAGCGCCGTCCTGCCATCCCGCCGCACCGGTAGGGCGCAGGGCGCGGCGACCAGCGCGTCGCGGAATTTCTCCAGCACCGGCTTCACGTAAACCGGCATGATCGCGTCATCGTCGAGCAGCGCGCCGCCGCGCCAGATCAGCCCCGGCCCGTTCAGCCTGACCGCCATCGGCCCCAGCGACGCGAGATCGAACGGCTCGCCCGCCATCCCGTCCGCGTGAAACTGCACCCAGTGCTCGGCGACCAGTGCCACATCGTCGATGCACAGACGGGGCAAGGGGCGCGGCATCGCCGCCCCCGCCAACCGGATGCGCGTAACCGGCGCATCCCCGAGCCGTACAAGCCCCGACCATCCACCGGATTGTGCCGTTGTCGAATTCAGCCCCATGTTGACATCACATAATTATGTGTATAAATCCACATATGAATAGCCGCCTCGTCCTGAAGGCATTGACCAAAGCCGGATGGCAGACGGTTCGGATCACCGGCAGCCACCATCACCTTCGGCACGACGAACGCCCCGGAACCGTGACTGTTCCGCATCCGAAGAAAGACCTGCCGATTGGCACGCTCCGCAGCATTGAGCGGCAATCCGGCATCACGCTGAAAGAGAACTAGAATGATCCGCTACTACCCCGCCGTCATCGAGAAAGGTACCGAAGGCTACGGCGTGATTTTCCCCGATCTGCCTGGCTGCGTCAGCGCGGGCGACACGGTGCAGGAAGCGGCGCGCAACGCCGAGGAAGCGCTCGCCACCTGGCTCGACCTCAGCACCGAACATGGCGACGCCATCCCCGAGCCCGGCAACCTCGATACCACCCCGGATTGGCTGGGGGATATCGACATCGCTGCCCGCATCCTGGTGCGCTGCGAAACCAAATCCCGCTCGGTCCGCGTCAACATCACCCTGCCGGAGGATTTGCTGCAGGCGGTCGACCGCTATGCGGAGCGGCATGGTTTCAGCCGGTCCGGCGTGCTCGCGCAGGCCGTGCGCGAGCGTATCCGGGCATAGAACTCCGGCATTACTGCTCGTAATGCTCGGCCACCAGCCGGTCGAGCAGCCGCACGCCGAACCCGGTCGCACCCTTAGGCGCCAGCGCGCCCTCCTTGGTGCCCCAGGCCATGCCCGCGATATCCAGATGCGCCCAGGGCTTGCCGTTGACGAAGCGCTTGAGGAATTGCGCGGCGGTGATCGATCCGCCGGCCCGTCCGTTGCCGATATTCTTCATATCGGCGATCTCGCAATCGATCAGCTTGTCATAGGCCTCGCCCAGCGGCATCCGCCACACGTCTTCCCCGGTGGCCTTGCCCGCCGCGATCAGCCGCTCCGCCAGCACGTCGTCATTGGCGAACAGCCCGGCATTCTCGTGGCCGAGCGCGACGATGATCGCCCCGGTCAGGGTCGCGAGATCCACCATGAAGCGCGGCGCGAACCGCTTCTGCGCGTACCAGAGCACGTCGGCCAGCACGAGTCGCCCCTCGGCGTCGGTGTTGAGCACCTCGATGGTCTGGCCGGAATAGGATGTGACCACGTCGCCCGGCCGCTGCGCATTGCCCGACGGCATGTTCTCGACCAGCCCGACCAGCCCGACCGCATCGACCCGCGCCTTGCGTCCCGCGAGTGCCGCCATCAGCCCGATCACCGTGCCCGCGCCGGCCATGTCCCATTTCATGTCCTCCATCCCGGCGGCGGGCTTGATCGAAATCCCGCCGGTGTCGAAGGTCACGCCCTTGCCGACGAACACCACCGGCTCCTTCGGCGCCGGCTTGGCCGCTTTCTTACCCGATTTCCCATGCTCCTCCGCCGGCGTCGCGCCGAGCCACTGCATCACCACCATGCGCGGCTCGTTCTCGCTGCCCTGCGCGACGCCGAGCAGCGCGCCGAAGCCGAGCTTCTCCATATCGCGCCGGTCGAACACCTCCACGGCAACGCCCAGCGATTTCAGCGCCTTCGCCCGGTCCGCCATCTCCTCCGGGCTGAGGATATTCGCGGGCTCGGAAACCAGATCGCGGGTCAGTTCGACCCCCGACGCCACCGCCGCCAGCGGGATATACGCCGTGCGCGCCGCCGCCGCGTCGCCCGCGAGAATGGTCACCCGCTTAAGCTTCGGCTTCGCGTCCTCCTTCAGCGTGGTGCGGTATTTGTCGAACCGATAGCTGCGCAGCCGCGCGCCGAGCCCGGCATGGGCGAGCATCGCCGCATCCAGCCCGTCCGCCGCGATGCTCGCCTGCTCGTCCTTTTGCAGCGCGGCGGCGGCTTTCGCGCCGGCGGTCTCGGCATGATGCGCGGTGAGTTCATCGAGCTTGCCGAGCCCCACCGCAACCACCCGGTCGAGCCCGGCGCCGGGGGCCAGCAGCACGGCGCTCTGATCCCGCTTGCCCTTGAACGCGGCGGCGGCGAGCGCGCGGGCGAGCCCGCCCTTCAGCGCCGCATCCAGCTCGGCGGCGAGGCCGGTGAGCGCCGCGCCCTCACCCAGCAGCAGCGCGAGCGCGCCCGATTTCGGCAAAGCGGCCTTGGCGAAAGCGATGTCGATCATCCGGTCCCATCCCCAATTGTCGTGGCGGCGTTTCGTTTCGCCGCGCACCATGCCCGCCAATTTGGCGTTTTCCAAGCCCCGCGATATCAGCCGCACCCATGAACGCCATGCCGAACGATACCGAACTCCTGGAACTGGCCGCGCGCCTCGCCGAAGCCGCCGGCCGCGAAATCCTCGCGGTCCGTCAGGCCGGATTCACTATTGATCGCAAGGACGATTTTTCCCCCGTCACCCTGGCCGACACGCGTGCCGAAAAACTCATTGTCGCCGGGCTGCGCGACGCCACGCCGGACATTCCGGTCATCGCCGAGGAAGAAGTCGCCGCCGGGCGCATCACCGAACCTGGTGCAAAATTCTGGCTGGTCGACCCGCTGGACGGCACCCGCGAATTCGCCGCCGGGCGCGATGAATTCGCCGTCTGCATCGGGCTGGTGGCGGACGGCAGGGCGGTGCTCGGCGCGGTCGGCGCGCCGGCCCAGGGCATCGTCTATGCCGGCATCGTCGGCCAGGGGGCCTGGAAGCGCGACGCCAGCGGCACCACCAGAATCGAGGCGCGCACCCCGCCGGCCGAGGGCATCACCGTCTACGCCTCGCGCCACTACGCCGATGACCCGCAACTCGCGGCCTATCTCGCCCGCTACAAGGTCGCCAAGCTCACCAATATCGGCTCGGCGCTGAAATTCTGCCGCCTCGCCGAGGGCGTCGCCGATTTCTACCCGCGCCTCGGCCGCACCATGGAATGGGACACCGCCGCCCCCCAGGCGGTGCTCGAAGCCGCCGGCGGCCGCGTCCTCACCATGGACGAATTTCCGCTCCGCTACGGCAAACAAGGCTTCGAAAACCCCCATTTTCTGTGTTTTGGCCGGGGATAGCGGACACCACGTGCAGCTTACGCCCTTTTGCGCGGCTGCACGGCGGCTTCGAGCGCCTGGCGGATGAAACGCTGATACGGCATCCCGGCCTTGGCCGCCCTGGCTTTCACCGCATCCAGCTCGAAGCCGCCGCCGGCCGCGTCGTCATTGCGAGCCCGCGTGACACGGGCGAACCAATCCACACGGCCCGTCATTGCGAGCCCGCGTGACGCGGGCGAAGCAATCCAGCGACCGGAAGGGCCGGCTTACGCCTGTCTTGCGTCTTGCGGATGCACGGCTGGCATGGAATGTCGATCATCCTCCTGCCCGCCTTGAAAGCGCATCGCGGCAAACATTTCTGCTCCGGGCACCACCGCCCGCCGAACCCCATGCTCGGTCGTGAATCACGCCCAGACTATGCACCGGAATTCCGCACCACAAAGGCCCGCTCCATGTCTATGGGGTGACATTGGCCTGAAATCGCGAATTATGCACCAAACGGCAAAATTGGGTGGTTTGCGGATCGACAGCTATCAGACCCGGGTTAACGGAAGCGGACCTTTATCGAATCCACGGACCGCGCTAAGGGTAGAGAATGACTGAATTGCGTTCTGGCCTTCCGATAGTTTCATTTGCTGATCAAATTGCACTGGAGAGCTGGTTGGCGGCGCAACCGAGCGATTCCAACGGTGCGTGGGTTAGATTTCATAAGAAGGGTTCGAGCGTCGCCAGCGTCACCAAAGCTCACGCGATCGACAGTGCCCTTTGCTATGGCTGGATCGACGGTCAACTCGACAAGTATGATGCTAAAAGCTGGTTGATACGCTTTACCCCACGCCGACCGCGCAGCAAGTGGTCGGATGTAAATCGGAAACGCGCGCTGGAACTGATTTCGGAGGGGCGCATGCAGGCGTCTGGACAGTTGGAAATTGATAACGCGAAGGCAGATGGCAGATGGGAGGCGGCGTATGCACCAGCTAGCAAAGCTGAGGTTCCACCGGATTTGCAGACCGCGCTCGATGCGAACCCGAAGGCCGCAGCTTTCTTCGCTACGCTCATTGGCGCTAACCGATATGCGATCTTGTATCGGATTGGCGCGGTGAAGAAAGCTGAAACCAGAGCCCGAAAGATCAGGGACTTCGTTGGTATGCTAGAACGCGGAGAGACCGTTCACGGCTGAAACGACCGCTTTCGGGATCGTCCACTCGGCGGTCCGGTGACCGACATGGGTCGATTTCCGCTGGTGCGAAATTCTTGATTTTCGTTCCAGCGAGGCCCGTTTAAATCGCCGCTGCCCAATGCGATGCGCCGGCTGGCTCACCCCGCCGGCCACAGCCATGCCGCGCCGCGCACGCCCGACGAATCGCCGTGCTTGTTGCGCCGTATCGGCGTCTCGAACGTATCGCTGATCACATAGGGCGGCATCAGCGCGGGAACCCGCTCGTACAGATGATCGAGATTGGACAGGCCGCCGCCGAGCACGATCACGTCCGGGTCCAGGATGTTCACGATCATCGCCAGCCCGCGCGCCAGCCGCTCGGCATGAATATCGAGTGCGCGGATCGCTCGTTCGTCGCCCGCTTCCGCGCGCGCCGGCAGCCCGCCGGCATCGCGCGCGCCGATCCCGTCCGCCTCGGCGGCCAGCGCCGGGCCGGACACATAGGTCTCCAGGCACCCCACCTTGCCGCACCAGCATCGGCGCATCGGCATTTCGTCGGCGCGCGGCCAGGGCAGCGGGGTATGGCCCCATTCGCCAGCAATCCGGTGCCGCCCTTCCAGCACCCGCCCATTCACCACGACGCCGCCGCCGCACCCGGTGCCGACAATCACCCCGAACACGCAATTCACCCCGGCGCCGGCGCCATCCGCGGCCTCGCTCATCGCGAAGCAATTGGCGTCGTTGGAAACCCGCACCTTGCGGCCCAGCCGCGCCTCCAGATCCTTGTCGAACGGGTTGCCGTTCAGCCGCTCGGAATTGGCGTTCTTCACGAAGCCGGTGGCCGGGCTGATCGTGCCGGGAATCCCGATCCCGATGCCGTGGGCCGGTCCCAGCGCGCGTTCGGCGCCCGCGACCAGCTCGGCGATCGTCTCGATCGTCGCGCGATAATCGGGCGGTGTCGGCACCCGCACCCGGTGTTCGAGATCGCCGCTCGCCATCAGGGCCGCGATCTCGATCTTGGTGCCGCCGAGATCGATGCCGATTCGATAGGTCATGGTCCATCCTATGTGCGGGTTCGCTTGTCCCTCTATCCTCCAACGCGGCTCTTGCTCAAGAGGCCGCGAGGCGTCACCATGGTGCCCATGGCGGAAGCGGTGATCGACGCGAAATACCTCAAGGGCCCGATGCCGGTGCTGCGCGCCGCGCGCGCCCTGCGCGCGCTCGATGCCGGAGAAAAACTGCGCGTGCTCGCGACCGATCCCGGCACCGTCGCCGATTTCCGCGATTTCTGCCGCGACAACGGCCACGCCCTGATCTCCTGGAGCGAGGCGAAAGGCGTGTTCAGCTTCACCATCAGGCGCGGCGAAGGCGCGAAAACCTGACATGCCGGTCGCCCTGATCACCCACCCCGACTGTTTCGATCACGATACCGGGCCGCACCACCCCGAGCGTCCGGCCCGGCTGCGCGCCGTGCTCGCCGCCCTCGAAGCGCCCGAGTTCCAGCCCCTGCTGCGCGAAGCCGCGCCCGAAGCGCCGGAAGAGGCGATCCGCGCGGTGCATCGCGACGAGTATGTCGATGCGATGTTCGCTCTGGAACCGGAACCCGGCCAGCACATCCATCTCGATGCCGATACGGTGGCCAGCCCCGGCACGCTGCGCGCCGCCCTGCGCGCCGCCGGCGGCGCGATGCGCGGGGTCGATGCGGTGCTGGAAGGCTGGGCGCGCGCCGCCTTCGTCGCGACCCGCCCGCCCGGCCACCACGCCGAGCCCGACCGCGCGATGGGGTTCTGTCTGTTCGCCAACGCGGCGATCGCCGCCAACCACGCCCGCGCCCACGGGCTGCGCCGCATCGCGGTCGCCGATTTCGATGTCCATCACGGCAACGGCACCCAGGCGATCTTCGAGAACGACGCCGATCTGTTCTACGCCTCCTCGCATCAATTCCCCTGCTACCCAGGCACCGGCCGCGCCACCGAGCGCGGCATCGCCGGCAACCTCGTCAACGCCCCGCTCCGGCCCGATACCGGATCGGCGGAATTCCGCGCGGCGTGGCGCGACATCCTGATCCCCGCGCTGGATTGGTTCGCCCCGGAACTGCTGATCGTCTCGGCGGGGTTCGATGCGCACCGCGCCGATCCTCTCGCCCAGCTCAATGTCGAGACCGAGGATTTCGCCTGGGTGACCACCGCGCTGATGGATGTCGCCGAGCGCCATTGCGGCGGACGCATCGTCTCGCTGCTCGAAGGCGGCTACGATCTCGGCGCTCTGGCGGCGGGCAGCGCGGCGCATGTCCGCGCCTTGATGCGCATCTGATTCGCCGCTACCGCACGGGAAATCCAGGAGTTATTCCGATGCCAACCACGCCGGACCCCGCGCCTGATATTGCGTCCTTCTCGTTCGAGGAGGCGCTGGCCGAACTCGAACGCATCGTGCGCGGGCTGGAATCCGGCCAGCAAAGACTGGAGGACGCCATCGCCGCCTATGAGCGTGGCGCCGCGCTGAAGCGCCATTGCGACGCGCGGCTCGCCGAGGCGGAAAGCCGGGTGCAGGCGATCGTCGCGGGCGCCGGCGGCGCGCTCTCGCTGAAGGACGCGCCATGAATCTCGCGCCGGAGAACACAACGCTGCGCGCGGCGCTGGACGATGCTGCTTCGATCATCGAATCCGAGCTGGATGCGCTGCTGCCGCTGGCCGAAGGCGAGGAGCGCCGGCTGGTCGAGGCGATGCGCTATTCCGTGCTCGGCGGCGGCAAGCGGATGCGCGGCTTTCTGGTGATCGAAACCGCGCGGATGTTCTCGGTCAATATCACCTGCGCGGCCAGGGTCGCCGCCTCGGTCGAGATGCTGCACGCCTATTCCCTGGTCCATGACGATCTTCCGGCGATGGACAATGACGATCTCCGGCGCGGCAAACCCTCCTGCCACAAGGCGTTCGACGAAGCGACCGCGATCCTCGCCGGCGATGCGCTGCAGACCCGCGCCTTCGAGGTTCTCGCCGAGCCCGACACCCATTCCGACCCCGAGGCGCGCTGCGAACTGGTCGCCGCCCTCGGCGCCGCCTCCGGCGCGCGCGGCATGGCCGGCGGGCAGATGATCGACATGGTCTCGGAAGGCCAAACGCTGGAACCGCCGATGATCACAAGGCTGCAGGCGCTGAAAACCGGCCGGCTGATCCAGTACAGCGCCGAGGCGGGGGCGATTCTCGGCCGCGCGCCCGGTCCGCTGCGCCATCTCATCGCCGCCTATGGCCGCGATCTCGGCGCCGCGTTCCAGATCGCCGACGATATTCTCGATGCCGAAGGCTCCGAGGCGACATTGGGCAAAACCGCCGGCAAGGACGCCGCCCAGGGCAAGGCCACCATGGTCTCGGTGATGGGGGTCCAGCGCGCGCGCATGCACGCCGGGCACCTCGCCCAGCAGGCCGCGACCTATCTCGACAGTTTCGGCGAAAAGGCCGACCTGCTCCGGGCATTGGCCGCCTTCACCGTCGCCCGGCGCAGCTAGCCGATGCAGGGCGGGTGAGGGCGATGCGCCTGGTTGCCGTCACCCGCATCCTGAACGAAGACGATATCGTCGAAGCCTTCGTGCGCCACAACGCGGTCCATGTCGGGCACATGATCTTTCTCGACAACGGCAGCACCGACCGTACCCTCGCCATCCTGAAAGCGCTCAAGGACGAGGGGTTTCCCCTCACCGTGTTCCAGACCCTGTCGGCGCGGTTCGACGAAGCCTCGTTCAACACCTGGCTCTATCGCCTCGCCGACCAGATGCACCGGGCCGATTGGGTGATTTTTCTCGACGCCGACGAATTCATCGCGGCCGAGACCGAAACCAGCCTCGCCGAAGCGCTTGCCGGCCGCGATGACGACGATCAGGCGATCACCGTGCCGCTCATCCATTATTTTGACTATGCGGAAGACGACCGGACCGAGCCGGTCGTGCCGGTCAGGATGCGTTGGCGGATGCGCGCGCCCACCGGCACCTACAAAATCTTCGTGCGCGGCGGTCTGGGTACCCGTGTCGTCATCGATGCCGGCAATCACTGCGGATTTCTCGACGGCAGGATGTTACCGGCGCCGCTCGACCGGCGCATCGG
The DNA here is from genome assembly GCF_021556475.1 of Acidiphilium iwatense. GTDB lineage: Bacteria > Pseudomonadota > Alphaproteobacteria > Acetobacterales > Acetobacteraceae > Acidiphilium > Acidiphilium iwatense. The sequence continues at coordinate 116,586 of NZ_JAKGBZ010000001.1, forward strand.
CCTCGCCCATTATTCGCGCCGCTCCGGCTGGCAGAACCTCCATAAAATAGTCAATGGCTGGCTCAAGATCCTCGCCGCCGGCGAGGCGGCGATGGCGCAGGGTTGGGCGGCGCATTACCGCGCGCCATTCGAGCAATTGCGCGATACGCCCGGCACGCTCGTCGGCAATCCGCTCTATTTCTCGCCCGGCGCGGACCGTTCGATCGCCGAGGAAGCGCCTCTGGCCTATCGCGGCGGCGCGCTGCGCTATACCGAACCCGCCGATCCCGCGCTGAAAGCCCTTGAACTTCTGCTGCGCTACGCCGAGCAGCTCGCCCGCAGCCATGGCAGGCTGATCGACCAGTCGGTCGAAGCCCGCCGCCTCGCCGATGGCTGGAACGCCGAGCGCCGCTTCCTGTTCTGATCCGGTTTTTTCGGCTATGATGACCCGATGACGAACGGGCACCGGCATATCTTCCTGGGCGAGAGCAATGCGCGCAACGAGCGCCGCACCTGGTTCGTCGTGGCGCTGACCACGGCGATGATGCTGGTCGAAATCGTCGGCGGAACTCTCTTCCATTCGATCGCCCTGGTCGCCGACGGCATCCATATGAGCACCCATGCCGGCGTCATGCTGCTCGCGGCCCTCGCCTACCGCTATGCGCGCCGCCATGCCGAGGATTCGCGATTTGCGCTGGGCACCGGCAAATTCGGCGATCTCGCCGCCTTCGCCAGCGCCATCGTGCTCGCGATGTTCGCGCTCCTGATCGGCTACGCGGCGATCAGCCGGTTTTTCGCGCCGGAACATATCGACTATGCCGCCGCCATCCCGATCGCGGTTATCGGCCTCGCGGTGAACGCGGCGAGCGCGCTGCTGCTCGCTGGCGATCACGACCATGGCCATGATCATCATCACGGTCACGACCATGGGCACGACCATCATCACGACGACGCGCATCCGGTGCAGAGCCGGTTCGGCCTGTTCGCGCTTGAGGTGTTCGAAGACGGCGTACCGCCGCGCTTCCGCCTGACCGGCCCGGCCGAGGGCCTCGCCGCGACCATCGAAACCGTCAGGCCGGATGGCACGCGCCAGAGCTTCGCCATGGTCGCGCGCAGCGGTTTTCTGGAGTCGCGCGACGAGATCCCCGAACCGCACCAGTTCCAGGCGGTCGTGCGGCTGGATCGGGGCGGAACGTCGGAAACCCACGACATCGCGTTCGCGGAGCACGCGCATGACGATGCGCTGCATCGCGACAACAACATGCGCGCCGCCTATGTCCATGTGCTTGCCGATTCGGCGGTCTCCGGGCTGGTGATCGCCGGGTTGCTGATGGCGAAATTCCTTGGCTGGGTCTGGATGGACCCGATCATGGGGCTCGTCGGTGCCGGCGTCGTCGCCAACTGGTCCTATGGGCTGATCCGCGCCGCCGGCGCCATCCTGCTCGACATGACGCCGAGCCCGGATATTCCGGCGCGGATTCGCTCGGCATTGGAGCGGGACGGCAACCGGATCACCGATCTGCATGTCTGGCGCCTCGGGCCGGGCCATCTCGGGGCGATCATCGCGCTCCAGTCGCCCGCGCCCGCGCCGCCGGAGCGCTACAAGGCGCAGCTCGCCGCGATTCGCGAACTCTCGCACGTCACCGTCGAGGTAGAGGAAGTCGTATAGTCAGACCATAGCCGCGCCGCACATGCGCTTCAGCACGGCGAGCGGCGCGGTCTCCGGCCGCGCCAGCGCGCCCGGTTCGACATAAAAACTCTGTTCGAGCGCATTGCGCCCGGCGGTCGCCGCGTGCGCCACCTGATCGGTGAACACCGCCCAGGCGCAGCCGGGCGGAAAATCGACCTCCTGTACCGGCGCATCGCGCTGCCAGCCGAGATCGCGCTTGGCGGCGTCGTGCAGGAACAGCATCACCTCGTCGTAGCGGCTGCGCCGCGCCCTGGTTACGCCGAGCCGGTGCAGCAGCCAGGATTTTCCCGGCACCGCGCGCGGCAAGGACGGCAGGAACCGCGCCGCATAGGTTTCGAAATCCGGCCCGATCCGCCAATGGCGCGGCGTGCCGTCGAGGTCGATATTGGCGAAGACGCGCAGGATGCGCCGGCCTTGCATCGGGCGGCTCGGAAACGCATCGACATGCAGGCGCTTGTCGTCCTGCCGCCAGGAGGAGTGCCGGCCGGAAATCTCGACCGGGCGGAAGCTGGTCCGCGCCCGTTCGAGCCCGGCGGCATAATGCGGCAACAATCCTTCGACCAGGGACCGCGCCGATTTGCCGAACCGGTCGAGCATCGCGGTCAGCGTTGCCAGTTCGGTGCCGGAGATGGTGCTGCCCTTGCACTGGCCGGTCGCGGGATCGAGGCTGATATTCTTGGCCGAACCATCCGAGCCGGCGGAGCGGACCAGCGCCGTCTCCGTGTCGTCGAGCGGAAAGCCGAGCGACGGGAACAGCAGAACCGCCCCCGCCTCGAGCCGCTCGGCGGCACGCCGGCGGAAATTGTCGTCATAGGGACCGGCCCAGGAAACGATGTCCAAGGTTTCGATCATAGCAGGCGAATTCTAGACGATTTCCGGCAAAGATGAAATCACATTTTATCGAGATGAGCGGTGTCGCTGTGACAAAAAGTTAATTATAATAACTGTCCTTTGTTTCACGTGAAACAAAGGAACCAGACCGGACCTATTTGCCCAAATCCGCCCGGATACATCGCTTGCACCGTCCGGTCGTTCTCTCCATGAATATCCGACATCCGTTCCCGTCCTGCCGGAGCCCGCCATGAGCGACGAAACCGACCTGGTTGCAACCGACATCGTCCGCCGCGCGCGTGCGGTGGTCGAATGCATTGCCGACCCCGAGCTGCCGATGCTCAGCGTCGTCGATCTCGGCATTTTGCGCGACATTCTCCCTTATCAGGGCGGCGTCGAGGTACTGATGCTGCCGACCTATCCGGGCTGCCCCGCGCTCGACATGATCGCGCTGGAAATCAGCAGGGCCCTGACGGCGGCGGGAATTTTCCCGGTCAAGGTGACGATGGTGACCAGCCCGGTCTGGAGCACCGAATTGATGTCGGCAGACGCGTTGCGCAAGCTGCGCGACGCCGGCATCGCCCCGCCGGAACGCAACAAGCCGGTGGTCTGCCCGAAATGCCTGGCCGACGCGGTCGAGGAAATCAGTCCGTTCGGCGCGACCGCCTGCCGCGCGGTGTGGCACTGCACCGAATGCGGCGAAAGCTTCGACCGTTTCAAGTGCCATTAGCTTCAAATGCCGCTATGCGTAGGAACTTCAGAGCCACCACACTAATAACCAATCTCATGAATCTCGACTCATGAGATTTGGTATGCGCGCGGGTTGGCGGGCGGCGCGCGCGAACATAAAGAGCGAATACCATGGGTCGCGATCAGCGAGACATGGTATAAGAACGATATAGCTTTAAGCGGAATCGCGCAGCGACCCGCAGAGCTGTGAAATTGCCCGCTCTAACGTGCCGTGCCGGGATTTCAGGATCGTTCTGAAATCCGGGACGGCACGAGACCGGTAATTCCAGAACCGGGATTCAGGGCGATCCGACGGGAGCCGATAGCGCGGATTCACCAGGAGCAAAGGCTGAATTGGCTTGGCATGGGGTTTGCTTATCTGTCTGCATCATCAGGCAGCAGGCGCGGAGCTTCGCGCCATAGGAGCAAACATGACCCCGTATGCGGCTCAGATCCGGTTCTTCTCGATCGCGCCGGATCGCATCGAGAATTCATCAATGAGGCTGGGATGGCAGCGGCCCCTGTCATTGCGCACAAAGGCGCCTTCGAGCCGGAACGAACGGCGCGGCATCGCGATGCCCGGCCTGACGGCGGTGCTTCCGTGTCTCTGCTCCTGCCTGTTGATTCTGTGGTTCGCGTTGTATTTCATTCCGGCGGCGCAGAGTTTCGCGCGGAACCTTGATGCCGGCAGTCATGGTCGTTGGATGAACGTCCAGTCAGGACACTGAAAAGCCGGTGCTTTCAATCATGGGCCGAAGACGATCGCGCCGCCTCGCGGAGCAGGAATTTCTGGATCTTGCCGGTCGAGGTTTTCGGCAGCTCGCCGAAAATCACCCGTTTCGGCGCCTTGAACCGCGCCATACTGGCCCGGCAATGCGCGATGATGTCTTCGGCGCTCGCCGCCATGCCCGGCTTCAGCAGCACGAAGGCGCAGGGAACCTCGCCCCAATGCGCGTCCGGGGCGGCGACCACGGCGGCTTCCAGCACCGCCGGATGGCGGTACAGCACAGTTTCCACCTCGATGGTCGAGATGTTCTCGCCGCCGGAAATGATGATGTCCTTGGCGCGATCCTTCAGCTCGATATAGCCATCAGGATGCGTCACGCCGAGATCGCCGGTGGCGAACCAGCCGCCCGCGAAAGCGGCTTCGGTGGCGTTCGGGTCCTTGAGATAGCCCATCATGGTGATGTTGCCGCGCATGAACACCTCGCCCATGGTGGCGCCGTCGGCGGGGACCGGTGCGTGGGTCATCGACTCCGCGACCATCAGCCCTTCCTGCACCGGGTAGGTTACGCCCTGGCGCGCGCGCAGCGCGGCACGCTCGCTAGGCGGCAGATCGTTCCATTCATCCTTCCAGGCGCAGACCGTGACCGGCCCATAAACCTCGGTGAGGCCATACACATGGGTGACGCGGATGCCGAGCGCTTCCATCCCCTCGATCACCGCGGCGGGCGGCGGCGCGCCGGCGGTCATCATCGCGAGACCGCGGCCCGCGAAGACCGCGCGCACCGGCTCCGGCGCGTTGAGCATCATGTTCATGACGATCGGCGCGCCGCAGAGATGGGTGACGCCGAAGCACCCGATCGCGGCGGCGATCGATGCGGCGTCGATCCGGCGCAGGCAGACATGGGTGCCGGCCAGCGCGGTAACGGTCCAGGGAAAGCACCAGCCGTTGCAGTGGAACATCGGCAGGGTCCAGAGATAGACCGGATGCTGGCCCATGCTCCAGGTGACCGCGTTGCCCAGCGCGTTCAGATAAGCGCCGCGATGGTGATACACCACGCCCTTGGGTTTGCCGGTGGTGCCGGAGGTGTAGTTAAGGCTGATCGCCGACCATTCATCGTCCGGGAAGCGCCAGGCGAATGCCGGATCGCCCGAAGCGAGCAGGGCTTCGTAGTCCATGATGCCGAGACATTCGCCGCCCCCGCCTTGAGCATGGGGCCCTTCGGGATCGGCGATGTCGATGACGATCGGCGCGGCATCGCCGAGTTCGGCCAAAGCGGCTTTGACCACCGGGGCGAATTCGGTGTCGGTAAGCAGAAGCTTCGCCTCGCCGTGGCGCAGGACATAGGCGATGGTCGGGGCGTCGAGCCGAACGTTCAGGGCGTTGAGCACCGCGCCGGCCATGGCGACGCCGAAATGCGCCTCGACGGTTTCGGGAATGTTCGGCGCCATCAGCGCGACGGTGTCGTTCGCGCCGATGCCCTGGGCGACCAGCGCCGAGGCGAGAGCACGGCAGCGGCGATAGGTTTCCGCCCAGTTCTGGCGCCGCGCGCCATGGACGATGGCGGTGCGCTCGGGCCAGATCGCCGCACTGCGCGCGAGGAACGACAGCGGTGAGAGCGGCTGGTAATTCGCCGCGGTCTTGCCGAGTCCGGTGCGATAATCGGTCATGGACGGTTCCTGTCGTTCGTTGCGCGGAAGTTAACAGCATGTAGGCCGCCTCGCCAATCGCGGCGGGGTGATCGCCGTGCGCGGTGTTGTGAATGCAAGCCGCGCGTGGCGTTCTGGACTTTGCAGGCGGACGCGCCAAAATCGTCCGACGATCGGCGTTGCCGAGATCACGGGATCATAGGAGATGCGTCATGGCCAGGAAAAGACGTTGGTTGATCGCGGCGGCCGCGGTGGCGCTCCCCGCTGCGGCACTGGCGGCCCACCGGGGGACCGGCACGAATAATAGACCGGGGACCGGGGCTTTCTATCGGCCTGTTGCCGCCGCGCAGCGGGTGCAAGGTGCGGTTCGCCCGGTCGGAATGATGGTTCCGGCATTTCAGCCGGTGATAATGGAACTGCCGCCGCTGGTGCCGATGGCGCTGATCCGTCAAGTTGTTCTGATACAGGATCAGATGCAGGCGAGTATGGCCGCATTGCAGCAATTTGCGATGCAACCGATGATGACGGCTTCACCTCCGCCGGGCGGTGCCGGCTTTGCCCAGGTGACGATGGTATCGGTGAGTGGTCTGCGTGGTGCGTGCGGCGAGAGCATGACCGTCGTGCCGGGGCCAAACGGTCAGCCGGTAGCTTCGGTCCGGCGGTTCGGCAATGGCTGCGCGCCGGTTCCGGCGGCGATGCCCGCGCCGGTGGCGCCGATGTCTGCCCCCGCTCAAGCCGTACCGCATCTGCCACCTGGCGCGCTGCCGCCGCCATCCAAGCTGATCTACGCGGATTACAAGCTTCCGCAGAAGACTTCCGTACCCGCGCGGCAGGGCTGAGCACGAGGCGGCGGGGCAGAAATGCGCCGCCGGCCTTGCCGCCATGGTCGCCGATGGCTAGTAGGGATCGCCAAGGTTTCGCAACTCCCCGAAGGTGAGCCATGGCTTCCCCACAGACTGACGCCGGACCGCGCGGCATCGACCGGATCACCGAGGCATTCGCCTTCGACGACGTGCTTCTGGTGCCCGATTATTCGCAGGTCCTGCCCGGCGCGGTCGATACCGAAACGCGGCTGACCCGCACGATCCGGCTGAACATCCCGCTGATCTCGGCGGCGATGGACACGGTGACCGAAGCGCCGATGGCGATCGCCATGGCGCAGCAGGGCGGCATCGGCGTGATCCACAAGAATTTCACCCCCGAGGATCAGGCCGCCCAGGTGCGGCAGGTGAAGAAATTCGAGAGCGGCATGGTGGTCAACCCGCTGACCATCCATCCCGACCAGACCCTGGCCGATGCCCAGGCGCTGATGACGCAATACCGGATCTCCGGCGTTCCGGTGGTGGAACGCGAAACCAATCGCCTGGTCGGCATTCTGACCCATCGCGACGTGCGGTTCGCGACCGATCCGGCCGCGCGGGTTTACGAGCTGATGACGCGGGAGAATCTGGTGACCGCGCCCGCCGATGTCGCGCCGGAAGTGGCGCGGCACCTGCTGCACAAGCACCGGATCGAGAAGCTGCTGGTGGTCGACGACGCCTATCGCTGTGTGGGCTTGATCACCGTGAAGGACATGGATAAGGCCGAGGCGCATCCGCTCGCCAACAAGGACGAGCTGGGGCGGCTGCGCGTCGCCGCGGCGACCGGGGTGGGCGAGGATGGCGCGGTGCGCGCCGAGGCGCTGATCGGCGCCGGAGTAGACGTGATCGTGGTCGATACCGCGCACGGCCATTCCGAGGGCGTGCTGCGCGCGGTCTCGCGGATCAAGGCGCGGTCGAACGCGGTGCAGATCATCGCCGGCAATGTCGCGACGCCCGAAGGGGCGGCGGCGCTGATCGAGGCGGGAGCGGATGCGGTGAAAATCGGCATCGGGCCGGGCAGCATCTGCACCACGCGGGTGGTCGCCGGGGTGGGGATGCCGCAATTCACCGCCGTGCTGGAAACCGCCGCCGCATGCCGCGAGGCTGGCGTGCCGGCGATCGCCGATGGCGGGGTGCGCACCTCGGGCGACATGGTCAAGGCGCTCGCCGCCGGGGCGGATTGCGTGATGGTGGGCTCATTGCTCGCCGGCACCGACGAAGCGCCGGGCGAGGTGTTTCTGTATCAGGGGCGCTCGTATAAATCCTATCGCGGCATGGGCAGCCTGGGGGCGATGGCGCGCGGTTCGGCGGATCGGTATTTCCAGCAGGAGATCAAGGATACGCTGAAACTGGTGCCCGAGGGAATCGAAGGCCGCGTCGGCTACAAGGGGCCGATGGCGGCGGTGGTGCATCAACTGGTCGGCGGGCTGCGCGCAGGCATGGGCTATACCGGCTGCGCCAATATCGCCGAATTGCAGACCAAGGCGCGGTTCCGGCGCGTCACCGGGGCTGGGCTGCGGGAAAGCCATGTCCATGATGTCGCGATCACCCGCGAAGCGCCGAATTACCGGCAGGACTGAGACCCTATCATGACACCGGCCGGACGGCTTCAGGCGGCGATCGAGCTGCTCGGCGCGATCGAGGCGGATCGCCGGCCCGCGGACGCCGTCGCCAACGAATTCCTGCGCACCCGCCGCTTCATCGGCGGCGGCGACCGGCGCGACATCGGCGAGACGGTGTGGTCGGTGCTGCGCGCGCGGCGCCGGCTGGGCTGGTGGCTCGAACGGATCGGCGCCGAGCCGACACCGCGCCTGATGGTGCTGGCGCTGATGGTGCTGGGCGGGGTGACGGTGCATCGCGCGGCCTCCGAATTCGGCGCTTCGCGCTTCGCCCCGCCGGCGCTGGACGAGGCTGAGCGCCGGGCGCTGGAGAAGCTCGACACGCACACGCTCGATCATCCGGACATGCCGGACGGGGTGCGGCTCGAAATGCCGGATTTCGTCGTGCCGCTGCTGCGCGCGCGGTTCGGCGAGAAATTGGCGGCGGAATGCGCGGCGCTGATGGTACCGGCGCCGCTCGATCTGCGGGTCAATCTGCTCAAGGCGACGCGCGAGGCGGCGATCGGCGCGCTGGCGAAGGTAAAACTCAAGGCGGAGCCGACGAAACTGAGCCCATGGGGCCTGCGGCTGGCGGCGCGGCAGAATGTGACGGTTGCGGCGCCGTTCCGCGATGGCTTCGTGGAAATCCAGGACGAGGGCAGCCAGCTGGTCGCCTTGCTCGCGGATGCGCAGCCGGGGATGCGCGTCGCCGATTACTGCGCGGGCGCGGGCGGGAAAACTCTGGCGCTGGCGATGACCATGCAAAACAAGGGGCACATCATCGCCTGCGATGTCTCGGCCCCGCGCCTCGACGGCGCGATCAAGCGGCTGCGCCGTGCCGGCGTGCATAATGCCGAGCGGCATCTGCTCGCGCCGGGCGATAAATGGGCCAAGCGGCAGGAGCGGAAATTCGATGTCGTCCTGGTCGATGCGCCCTGCACCGGAACCGGAACCTGGCGGCGCAATCCCGATGCGCGGCTGCGGCTGACCGAAACCGATCTCGCGGAACTGACGGCAAAGCAGGCGGCGATCCTCGACGAGGCGCAGCGTCTGGTCAAACCGGGCGGCGCGCTCATCTATGCGACATGCTCGATGCTCGCCCCGGAAAACGAGGATCAGGTCGCGGCGTTTCTGCGCCGCCATCCGGGGTTTCGCGTGACCAAGCTGGGCGACGCGTTTCCGGCCCATCTTCGGGGCGATTATCTGCGCCTGTCGCCCGCGCGCGACGGCACCGATGGTTTCTTCGCGTGCCGGCTGGAGCGCGCGGCATGACGGCGCCGCGATGATTACCATACGGCGCGCGCGGCCTTCGGATGCGCCGGGGATCGGCGATGTCCATGTCGCGAGCTGGCGCAGCACCTATGCCGGGGTGTTGCCGGAGCCGGTGCTGACCGGGCTCTTGGCGCCGCGCCAGGCCGGGTATTACGACCGGGTGATCCGCAGTGGTGGCGGGGTGCATGTCGCGGTCGCGTCGGGGGCGGATGCGGCGCCCGAGAGCGGCACCAGGGTCGTCGGGTTCGTGACCGCGCGGCGGCGGCGCGGCGCGCTCGCCGAGGGCGAGATCGAGACGCTCTACGTGCTCGACGATTTCCGCGAGCGCGGGCTGGGGCGGCAATTGCTGCGCGCGGCGGCGGCGCATCTCGCGGCGCATGGCTGCAATTCGGTGTTCCTGTGGGTGCTGGCCGATAATCCGGCGCGCTGGTTCTACGAGCGGATGGGCGGCAGGCACGTGGCGGACGGCACGGTCGGGGTGGGCGGGATACCGGTGGCGCAGGCGGCGTATCGCTGGGAGCCGATCGATCCGCTGGTCGGGTAGGGCTTTTCGCCCTGAATATCGGCCTGAAAACCGGATATTTATTCTCGCATGAACCGTTGCGCGGCAGCCTCCCAGTTTTCCCCGTCAAACGGGTGGATCTTCAGCCGCGACAGGTCGATGTCATCGACACAGCGCAGATTCACGGCCCACATGGTCGGAACGATTCTTGGGTGGCTGAAAGGGCTGACACCGCAGGCTTTGCAGAAGTAGTGCTTGGCGGTCATTGTGCCGAATTGGTAGAAGCCGAGATCGGCTTCGCCGGACAGCATGCGGAAGTGCGCATCGTCTGTGCCGTGCCAGATGGCGCCTTTCTTGCGGCAGATCGAGCAGTTGCACTCAATGGCCGCGTCAACGTTACCGTCGAAGTCGAAGGTAATGCGTCCACAGTGGCACGCGCCTTTATGTCTTTGCATGCGATAGGTCCTTATTGCGCTCTTCCGTCGATCAGCGCGCTCCGGCTCTTGGATGCGCGGATTGCCAGACCGCGAGCAACTGCGCGGTATCGACATCGGTATAGCGCTGGGTGGTGGACAGGCTGGCATGGCCGAGCAATTCCTGGATCGAGCGCAGATCGGCACCGCCGGCGAGCAGATGGGTCGCGAAGGAATGGCGCAGCGCGTGCGGCGTTGCGTGTTCCGGCAATCCGTTGGCCCGGCGGAAGTCGCGCAGCCGTTTCTGCACCACGCCGGCATTGAGCCGCGCACCGCGCGCGCCGATAAAAAGCGGGGAGTCGGGCGCGGCCGGATGATGGCGCAGCCAGTCGGTGAGGGCGGTGCGGATGATCGGCAGGAGCGGAATAACCCGTTGCTTGCCGCCCTTGCCGCACACGATCAGCGCAGCACCCTCGGGCGGCAGATCGGCGATATCGAGGGACAGGGCCTCGTTGATGCGCAGGCCGGCACCGTAGAGCAGCGCCATCAGGGCCGAATCGCGCGCGGCAATGGCGAGAGTCGCCGCGTCATCGCCGATCGCATCGACAACCGCGCGCGCATCCGGCGCGGTCAGCGCGCGGGGCAGCGGGCGACGGGCGCGCGGGGTGACGATCAGGCCGGGGGCTTCGTTGGCGATGCCATGACGGAGCCTGAGAAACCGGTAGAAGCTGCGTATCGCGGAGAGTTTTTTCGCCCGCGTCGCGTTGCCCGCATTGGCGGCGATGGCGGCGAGATAGGCGCGCAGATCGGCCAGGGCGAGGCCGGCGAGATCGGCGCCGGTGGGCTCATGCCCGAGATGGTTGGTCAGGAAACCGAGAAATTCGGCGAGATCGCCGCCATAGGTCTCGGTGGTTTTGGCGGCGGCGCGGCGTTCCCCCGCTAACCAGGACAGGAACGCCGCGCGCAACGCAACTCCGCTCAGCCGTGACGCAGGGCCACCGGCCCCGCCCATCTCAGTGCTTGGTCGCGAGGCCGATATCGGTGATGCCCGATTTGCGGATCGCATTCATCACCTGCATCAGCCGCTGGTATTTGATCGACTTGTCGCCGGCGATGATGACATCGACCTTCTTGTTGGCGTCCTTGAGGCCGGTCAGATAGGTCTGCAGCCCCGCACGGGTGATCGACTGGTTTTTCACGTGCAGCCCGCCGGTGGGGTCGATCATGATGACGATCTGGGTCGGTTTCAGCTCGTTCGCCGTCGAGGCGCCGGGCAGTTGCAGCTTCACCCCGGAATCCGGGATCATTTTCAGCACGATCATCACGAAGAACACCAGAAGGAACATCATGATGTCGATCATCGGCACGATTTCGAGCCGGGGTCGCTCGCGTTCGAGCATACTATGCCTGCGGCGCATGGATCAGACTCCCGCGTATTCGGAGGCGCGGCTTTCGGCCAGGGTCTCGTTGCTTGCCGGCGAACCGTCCGACAGGCCCTTGGTATGGAAGCGGTTGACCAGGACGACCTTGATGAGTTCGAGCTGCTGGATGATCCGGCGGCTGAGCGCATTGAAGTAGTTCACGAAATAGACCGCGATGATGGCGATCAGCAGGCCGGCTCCGGTGGAGACCAGCGCATCCGCGATGCCGCCGGTGACCTTGGACGGGCCGCCATGCTGCGACAGCACGTTGAACGCCTGGATCATGCCGATGATGGTGCCGAACAGGCCGAGCAGCGGCGCGATGGTGACCGAGGTGTCGAGAATCCAGAGGCCGCGATTGATCCGCGGCATGCTGTCCATGATTTCTTCCTCGAGATGATTATCCAGTTCGTCGGCGGTATCGGCGCGCGAGGCCAGCGCGGTGACGATCAGGTGGCCTTGCAGCGTCTTGCTGTTCGCTTCGGCGAGGTCGCGCAGCCCTTCGACATTGCGATAGCCGAGCTGGCGCAGTTTCGCATGGATGCGGGTGCCGGCGCTGATCGTCCGCTTGAGCAGCCAGAGGCGCTCGAAAGCGACGACCAGGGTGATCAGCAGAAGGATGGGCATGACGGCCAGAAGGCCGCCGGTGAGAAGAACAAGTCGAATGATTTCATTCATGGGTTATACTCCTTGGTCTGAGCGGTCTCGTGCTGAGCGGTTCGGGTTGCGTAGACGGGCATTTCATCCGCTCCGCCGCGTCCGCCCTGAGCGGCGCGAGGGCGGAAATGCGGCGAGGCGGCGATCAGTTCTTTCGTATAGTCGTTGCGCGGATGCGCGAGCACGTCGCCCGCCGGTCCGAACTCGACCAGTCTTCCGCCGTTCAACACGGCGACCTTGTCGGCCATATAGCTGACTGCGGCAATGTCATGACTGATAAGCATATAGCTTAAACCATCTTGACAAGCCAAATCTTTCAAAAGGTTCAATAAAAGTGCTTGGGTTGAAACATCGAGACTCGATGTGGGCTCATCGAGAACGATTATGCCAGGATTCGTGGCAAGAGCCCGCGCGATCGCGATGCGCTGCGCCTGGCCGCCCGAGAGCGAGCCCGGAAACATCGGCAGCATCCGCTCCGAAAGCCCGACCCGGTCGAGCAGTGCGGCGGCCTGGGTCCAGCGCTTGCGTTGGCCCGAGATTCCCGAGAGTTTCAGCGGTTCGGCGACGATATCGCCGATGCGCATCCGCGGGTTGAGGGATTCGCGCGGGTCCTGGAACACGACCTGGATGCGCCGCCTGGCGAGACGGCGCCGGCGGTGTTTCATCGCGCCGAAGCTTTCGCCCTCGAACACGACGCCGCCGTGATAGGGAATCATCTGCAGGACGGCGCGGCCCAGGGTCGATTTGCCGGAGCCGCTCTGGCCGACAATGCCGAGGCATTCGCCGTGCTTCAGGGTGAACGAGATATCTTCGAGCGCGCGCAGCCGGTCCTTGCGGCCGACGATGCCGCGCAGGAAGCTGGTCGCGGTTCGTTCGTAATCGACGGCGAGGCGATCGACTTTCAGCGCGGTGCCGTCCACCGTCCGCGCACGCGGCGGCGGCGACTCGGTCACCGCGTCGAGCGTGTCGGCCTGGGTGATCTCGCGGCCGCGCCGGCAGGCGAAGACCGTGCCGCCGGTGGTGTCGGGCGCCGGATAGGCGGTCTCGCACGCGGCTTCGCGGAAGGCGCAGCGCGGCGCGAAGCGGCAGCCCGGCGGGCGGGTTTCGGGATCGGGCAGATTGCCCTGGATGCTGGTCAGGCGGGTCTGGCCGAGCCGGGGGATCGCGCCGAGCAGCGCCTGGCTATAGGGGTGGCGCGGCTGGTCGAAGAAGTCGCGGGCGCGGCCCCATTCCACCGAGCGCCCGGCATAGAGCACATGAACCTGATCGGCGTGTTCCTCGACGATCGAGAGATCGTGGGTGATGAACAGCACGCCCATGCGGTGTTCGCGGCGTAAGCGGGTGAGCAGCGCCAGAATCTGGCGCGCGACGAGAAGATCGAGCCCGGTGGTGGGTTCGTCGGCGATCAGCAGCTTGGGCGAGCAGGCCAGCGCCATCGCGATCATCACCCGCTGGCGCATCCCGCCGGAGAACTGATGGGGATAGTCGTCGAGCCGGTCGGCGGGGTTCGGGATGCCGACCTCACCCAGCAGATCGAGCGCGCGGGCGCGGGCGGCGCGGTCGCTCTCGCCGGTATGCAGGCGATAGACCTCGGCGATCTGATTGCCGACCCGCGTGGTGGGGTTGAGCGCGGAAAGCGGGTTCTGGAACACCATGCCGATATCGCGGCCGCGCACCCGGCGCATTTCGGCATCGTTCAGGCGCGTAAGGTCGGTATCGCCGAGCTGGACGCGGCCGGCGATTTTGGCGCCGCGCGGCAGCAGGCGGATGATGCCGAGCGAGGCGACCGTCTTGCCCGAACCGGATTCACCGACCAGCGCGGTCATTTCCCCGGCGGCGACGGTGAGATTGACATCGTCGAGGATCGGCACCGGCTTGCCGCGTCCGCGCTTGAGCGCGACCGACAGATTGTCGAGGGTGAGAACCGCGCTCATCGTGCCGCACCGAACCGCGCGAGCAGCCCCTGGCCGAGCAGGTTGGCGGCCATGATCGCCAGAAAGATCATCGCGCCGGACGGCAGGATCATCCACCACGGGTTGAGCGCGATCAGGTTCAGCCCGGTCTGCAGCAGGCCGCCCCAACTCGTGTGCGGCGGCTGCACGCCCAGGCCGAGAAAGCTCAGCGCCGAGAGAGCGAGCACCGAATCGCCGATCAGGAAGGTGGCGTTGACCACCAGGATCGGCGCCATCACCCGCAGGATATGAACGCGCGCGACATACCAGGTGCCGCCGCCGAACTGGCGGGTGGCGAGCACGAAATCCCGCCCGCGCTGAGCGATCGCCTCGTTGCGCACGAGCCGTGCGAGGCCGGGCCAGGACGTGACCCCGAGCAGGACGACCAGCGAAAAATCATTGAGCGGCACCAGGGCGGCGAAGAAGATCAGCACGACGAGGGTGGGCAGAGCGAGAATCGCATCGAGCAGGCGCATCAGCACCTTGTCGAACCAGGACGGGCCGAGTGCGGCGGCGAGACCGTAGACGATGCCGAGCATGAAGGTGAGAATCGCCGCCGGAATGCTGACGATCAGCGTCGCGTAGCCGCCGGAGATCAGCCGTGCGAGTTCGTTGCGGCCGATCTGGTCGGTGCCGAACGGGAAGGCGGCCGAGGGTGGCTGCAGGGCGTGATGGCCATGCACCGCATAAGGGCTCGCGTGATAGAGCAGCCCGCCGACCAGGCTGAAGCCGAGCACGAAAACCGACAGGGCGATGCCGGCGATCAGCGTGCCGCGGTCGCCGATCCAGATCGAGGCGCGTTCGATCGCCGAGCGGCGCAGCATTCCGCCGGGGGCGGCGAGCGATTGCGACAGGGAATTACTCATGATGCGCGTCCATCCTCATTCGAATCTCTCCCTGGGGTCGAGCAGCCCGTTCACCAGATCGGCGAGCAGATTGCCCAGCACGGTCATCACGCCGATCAGCAGCACGATCGCGGAAATCACCGGATAATCCTGCGACAAGGCCGAGCGCCACAGCAGGTAGCCGAGCCCCGGATAGTTGAACACGGATTCGACCAGCACCGAGCCCGCGAAAATATAGGGAAAGGACAGGCCGAGAATCGTGACCAAAGGCCGCAGCGCGTTGCGCAGCACGTGGCGGAACAGCACGGCGCGGAAGGTCAACCCCTTGGCCAGCGCGGTGCGCACATAGTCCTTGCCCAGCTCCTCATGTACCGAGGAGCCGAAATAGCGCGACAATCCGGCGACGCCGAGCAGCCCGACGGTGAGCACCGGCAGCACGAGATGCCGCGCATAGACCAGGAGGCCGGGGTTTTCGATGCGCAGATCGGTGATGCCGCCGGTCGGCAATATCCCGAGCGTCACGCTGAAATACAGGATGAAAATGGTGCCGACGAAAAATGTCGGCAGCGCGTAGAGCGAGAGTTGGAATGCGCCGATCAGCTTCGCCGGCCAGCGCCCGTAGGTGACGCCCTGGACCAGCCCGATGCCGATCGACAGCACGACCGAAAGCACGATCGCGCCGATATAGAGCGCCAGGGTGTTCGCCATGTAGTCGCCGACCAGCTGGGTGACCGGCCGGTTCAGCAGATAGGAATAGCCGAGCCGGCCCTGGAGCAGGTGCCACCACCAGATCGCGTATTGCTTCCAGAGCGGCGCCGCGAGGCCGAGGCGCACATTGAGTTCGTGGACGGCGGCGGGCGTGGCTTTCTGGCCGAGAATCGAATAGGCCGGGCCGCCGGGGGTCGCATGGGTCATCGCGAAGACGATGGACACCAGGATGACCAGCGAGAGGATGGCGGTGGCGAGCCGCGTGGTGATCATGCGCAGCATGTTTTTGCTCCTGCTCCGTGCCTCGTTCCGTGGTGGCGACGCCGGGTCATGGCTTGGTGTTCGCCGCGAGCTGGGCGCCGCAATGCGGCGTCGTCCAGTGCAGATATTGCGGCGACCAGGAGCCGGTTGGCGAGAATGTCTTGCGGATGCCGCGCAGCCCGTCGCGCGCGAGCAGCACGACGCCGGTATTGTTCTGGAAAATCACCGGCTGCTGCTCGGACGCGTAATCCTCGTATTTGTAGAGCGCCTGATTGCCGGGGGTGGTGGTCACCGCGGCGAGCAGGCGATCCATTTTCGGATCGTCATAGCCCATCTGGTTGTAATTGCCGTTGCTGCGGAACTGCGGGCCGTCCGACGGGTAGCTGCCGAGCGACCAGCCATAGCTCATCGCCTGCCATTCGAGCGGCTTGTAGGTCATCGCGATCAACTGGTTGAACGTCACCTGCCGGATATCCATCTGGATGCCGACCGCCCGCAAATTCTGCTGCCATAGCTCGGTCCACAGAGTTGCCGTCGCGCCGCCCGAGGGGATGACGTTGGTGAATTCGAGCTTCCTGCCGTTCTTTTCGCGAATCCCGTCCGGCCCGACTTTCCATCCGGCCGCGTCGAGCAGTTGGCGCGCCTTGGCCGGATCGTAGCCGACCGGATATTTGCCGGCGCGCGCCGAGGGCGACAGGAAGGTCGGCGGATCGACCGGCACCGGTCCGTATTGCGGCTTGACCGTGTTATGGTAGAGGACCCGGATCGCCTGTTCCTGGTTGATCGCATCCGCGATCGCCTGGCGGACGCGGAGGTCGCGGAAGAACGAAACGCTCGGGTTTTTGTAGTTCAGCTGGATCATCTGGAAGCCGAAATTCGGTGTCACCTCCATCATCCGCACGTTCTTCAGCCGGTGGCCGGCTTGCCAGAGCGAGAAGGGCAGGTTGCTGACATCGAGCGTGCCGGTGCGCATGCCGAGGATTTCCGCGCCCGAGGAGTGCAGGAACTTCATGATGAAGCGGCGGATCCGCGATTTATGGCCCTGATAGGTGGGGTTCGGCCCGAAAGTGATGTGCCGGCCCATCTTGAAGCTGACGATCCGGTAAGGCCCGTCGATCACCTTGAAGAAACTAGGGTCGGATTGCCGGCGCCACATCTGGTTGACGGTATATTTGCCCCAGGAATGGGCGGGATAGGGGATGAACTGGCTGAGGCCGGTGATCTCGAACCAGTTCGGGTTGACCGGATGTTTCAGCACGATCTGGAACTGTTCGGGGCCGAGCACCCTGAAGTGCTTGATCAGCATCGGGATGCCGCCTGACCCATAGGGGATGTAGGCCGTGCCGAGCTTTTTGATCAGATCGTAGGTGAATTGCACGTCTTTGGTGGTCACCGGCCTTCCGTCGGACCAGGTCCAGGGCTTCATGGATACCGTGAAGGTCGTGTCGTCCTTCGAAACGCCGATCTTCGTCGCGAGGCTGCGCGAGAAATCGATCTTGTGGTCGCGGTTGACCCAGAGCAGCCCGTAATAGAGCAGGCCGGCGGCTTCCTGGTTGTATGCCGAGCTGAGCACGAACGTATTGAGCGAGGTGACCGAGGCGGGCGGGGTGCCGAGGCCGACGCCGGGCGGCACGATCACGGTGCCGCAGGCAAGCGGCGCGGCGGCGAAACCAGGGCGCGCGGTCGCCAGCGCGGCCAGGGCGGCGAGCCCGACGGCGGCGGGCAGGCGGCGCAGGATGCGATTCCGGGGAAGCGCATGGGCCGTATCGGCGGAATTGGGGTGGCCGGTCATGGGCTGGCGTTCTCCGCGACCCGCGCCGTGCATTGCGGCAGGGCCCAGTGCAGATATTGCGGCGACCAGGAGCCGGTGGACGGGAACGACTTGCGGATGCCCTTCAGCCCGTTGCGGACCATCACGACCGATCCCGGCTCGTTGAAAAAGATTTCCGGCTGCTGTTCCGCCGCGTAGTCCTGATACGCATAGAGCGCCTTGTCGCCCGGCTCGGTGCGCACCGCCTCGATCAGCCGGTCGAGCTTCTTGTTGCTGTAGCCGGCCTGGTTGTAGGCTCCGCCGGTTTCGAGCTGATTGCCGTCGGACGGATAGGAGGCGAGCGACCAGCCGAAGCCCATCGCCTCCCAGGTCAGCGGACGGTGCGACAGCGCGAGCAACTGGTTGAACGTCACCTGGCGGATATTCATCTGGATGCCGACCGCGCGCAGACCCTGCTGCATCATTTCGGCATAGAGCATCGCCGTCGCGCCGCCCGCATAGGTGAGATAGGTGAATTCGAGCCGCCTGCCGTCCTTCACGCGGATGCCGTCCGCCCCCGGTTTCCATCCGGCCGCGTCGAGCAGCCCGCGTGCCCTGGCCGGATCGTAGCCGACCGGATATTTGCCCGCCCGCGCCGAGGGCGACAGGAAGGTTGGCGGATCGACCGGCACCGGCCCGTGCTGCGCGTGGGACATGCCATGAAACAGCAGCTTGATAGCGGCTTTCTGGTCGATCGCGTCGGCGAACGCCTGCCGCACCTTCAGGTCGCGGAAAAAAGCGACTTTCGGGTTGCGGAAGTTGATCTGGATGAAGTCGAACCCCCAGTTGGGGGTCATGCGGAGCAGGTTGATGTTCTGCAGGCGCCGTCCCGCCTGCCAGAGCGAGAAGGGCAGGTTGCCGATATCGAGCGTGCCGGTTTTCATCCCCGCGATGACCGCGCCGGACGAATGCAGGAACTTCATGACGAGGCGCGGGATTTCCGGCTTGTGGCCCTGGTAGGTCGGGTTGACGCCGAAAACGACGTGCCGCCCCATGCGGAAGCTGACCACGCGATAGGGGCCGTCCACCACCTTGACGAAGCTCGGCTGCGACTGGCGCCGCCATATCTGATTGATCGTGTATTTCCCCCAGGAATGCGCGGGGAAGGGGGTGAGGATCGGCAGGCCCTGGAGTTCGAACCAGTCCGGGTTGACCGGATGCTTCATCACGACCTGGAATTTTTCGGGACTCAGCACCGCGAGCGATTTGATCAGCGTCGGCACGCCGCCGGTGCCGTAATTCAGGAAGGTCGGTCCAAGTTTCCTGATGAGGTCGTAAGTGTACTTCACGTCCGCGGCGGTGACCGGCACGCCGTCCGACCATGTCCACGGCTTCATGGATACGGTGAAGGTCGTGTCGTCCGTCGAAACGTCGATCTTCGTCGCAAGGCTGCGCGACCAGTCGATCTTGTGGTCGCGGTTGACCCAGAGCAGCCCGTAATAGAGCAGGCCGGATGCCTCGGTGTCATAGGCCGATTTCGCGAGCAGCGGGTTGAGCGAGGTGACCGAGCCCGGCGGGGTGCCGAGGCCGACGCCGGGCGGCACGATGACGGTGCCGCAAATGGGCGGTGCCCCGGCAAAAACAGCGGGGGCGGTGACGATCGTGGCGAGGGTGAGCACGGCGGCGGACAGGCGGCGCGGACGGCGATTCCGGGGGCTTGTATGGGCTGTATAGGCAATCTGGGGGTCGTCGGTCATGGTCTGGTCTCGCCGGTTCTCGGAATGCGCGTCAGGCAGCAAGGATATCATGCAATGTAGCGCGAAAAGAGACGAGGCTTCTCTCATGAATGTGTATCTTAGAACGAATTGAGCAAGAAAAAATCATCAAATCGTGCAATCTGGAAGGGTTTTGCGCATCGGGGCGGCGCTGGCGCGCCACCCCTTTGCAACCGGACATTGTCCGATCAGAATTTCGCCGAGACGTTGAAGAAGATCGAGCGCGGGATGCCGACGAAGGAGGAAGCGTAGGTCGGGGTCGGCACGAAGCTGCCATTTAGCGGGATTTCCGCTGGCGCCAGGAAGAAGTGCTGATAGTAGTGCAGCCCGAGCAGATTGTGGATGTTCAGCGAGAATTTGAGCGACTGGATATGGTCGTAGCCGTGCAGCCGCAATTTGTAGCTCAGGAACAGATTCATCAGGATGTGGCCGGGCAGCTTGAAGTTCTGAACCGGCGGCAGACCGCCGAGCGCCTGGGCGAGATTGCCCGGCGCGGTCGGATAATAGGGCGAGGTCGCCTGAGACAGCGCCGAATTCGGAACGCCCGAAACGATGACCGGAGAATTCGGCAGCACCGGCAGATCGAAGGTGATGTATTGCTGGCCGGTATACTGGCCGGAGAGTCGGGCACTGAACGGTCCGCGATCGTATTCGACGCCGAAATTGCCCAGCCAGTTCGGAATACCGGCCAGTGGCTCGCCCTTGAACACGTAGCCGAATTGACCCTCGAACGGCGTATCCTGCGCGAAGAAATTGTTGAGATAATTCGCCTTGGTATAGGAGGCGTTGCCGAACAGTTCGATATCGTGGGTCAGCCGGTATTTGCCGGAGAATTCGTAGCCGCGATACTGGGACGATCCTGTGTTCGAATAGAACGACAGCAGGGTCTGGTAGTTGGTGTAGAACGAGAACTGGTCGTTGATCTTCTGGTAGTAGATGTCGGCGTTCAGATAGAGGCGCGAGGTGTCGTAGCGCATGCCGGCTTCGTAGAGATGCACGATTTCCGGCGTCGGCGCATGGGTCGTGCTCCCTGCCGTTCCGAGCGTATAATCGGTCGCCGGGGCGAAGCGGGCGGATTTGCCGTAGCTGGCGTAGGCGACCAGGTGATAGGGCAGGTCGTAGCTGATGCCGAAATAGGGTTCGGCCACCGCGCCCCAGTTCTGCAGTTTCGCCGGCAGACCCTGCAGGCTGAACTGGGTGATGTTGCTGGTATAGATCCCGGTGAAAGTGACGCCGGGCAGCAGGTGCAGCCTATTGTGCAGCAGGCTGATCTTGTCCTGCAGATAGGCGGAATAGAGCGTGCGCTGGACGCCGCCGCCGAACCCGAAGGAGTTGTAGCCGATCTCATTCGGCATGTTCGGCGTGGCGTACATGAAGCTTTGGCCGCTGCTCGATTCCTTGGCGATCAAAGCGCCGATGGTGATGTCGTTATGCGGCAGGAAGATATTGGCCTTCGGGGTGAAGCCGATGGTGGTGCTGTGATTATTGATCTGCTCGGCGGATTCGCCGTAGGAATAGCAGGTCGCGTTGGTCGGGCTGCATCCCGCCGGCGCGAACATGAACGGATCGTAGGTGAAAAACCCCGGCTTGTAGGCGCCGGGGTTGGTCGCTACGCCATTGGCTACCGCCGTCGGCCCGAGAGCGCCGTAGCCGAGATAGGGAACCTGGAAATTCACCTGATACGGGAAATTCGGGTCCGGCGAATAGGTTCCTGGCGCGTAAGGGTTCATGAAGCTGGTGAAATCCGACGACGAGCGGATCATGAACAATTTGCCGCTGACGATCAGGTGCGGATTGATATAGGTCTCGTCGCTCAGGATCGCGGTGAGGTATTTGTTGTTTTCCTTGCTGAAGCTCAGGGAATGCGGGAAATTGTAGCTGTAGCTGTTGGCCTGCTGCAACGGGACCGGAATCGAGAATGCCGAGATATAGCCATCGGCCCGGTTGAACAGAATCGTTCCCGAAAGGTGGGATAACCCTTCGTCATAGGGCTTGACGATCGAGAACAGCATGTCGCCGGAACGGATCGAGTTGCCGTCCGGGAAGCCGGCGGTATATTGCTGATTGTAGCGCAGCAAAGCGCGCGGCGCGTCGATCCCGCTGCCGATCCGGCCGGTGTTGATCTCGAAGCCGGCATGGGTGGTGTCGAACGAGCCGATGCCGCCGAAAATTTCCGCATAGGGCTTCGATGTCGGTTTTTTCGTCTCGTAGGCGATGGTGCCGCCGACGGTCGCGAAGCCCTGCTTGTCCGGCGGCGCGACACCCGGATAGACGGTGGTGGCGGAGAGCTGGCCCAGGGTGATCGGCGAGCCGACATTGTTGTTCAAAAAGGCGCCCTGGGAGCCGGAAATCAGGTCCTGCATCGGGATGCCGTCGAGCGTCTGGGCAAGCTGCGAGTTGCGCACGCCGCGCACGGTGAGCACCGGAACGCCCTGGCCGATATTCTGCTGATATTCGTTGACCGAGGGGGTTTGCTTCAAAAGGCTCTGAATCGAGCCGGCCTGCTCGCCCTCCGCCTCGATCTGCTTGTGGCCGACGCTCGATACCGCGTTGGCGATGTTCTTTTCCTTCAGCAACAACTCATGGTAGAATTTCTTGATCTTCGCGATATGCACCGCCTGGGCTTCCGGGGTCGCGGCACTGCCGCCCGGAATGATCGGCCCGGCGCCGGTCGCCGGTGCGGCCGGCACGATCACCGGAGCCGGCGCGTTCTGCGCCCAGACCCGCGCGGAGAATACCATGCCGGTCGCGACCGAACAGGCGGTGAGCAGCAACAATCGCTTACGCGTTGACCCAACTTGCATGTACAACCCCCAGAGCTCTTTACGAGCAGAAAAACCAGTTCCCGTTCAGGGCAATTCGTTTCGCCGCTCCGGCTCGGACCCATGCCGAATTTGATGGACGGCGTATTACAGACCCGCGCATGTCGCATGGCGTCAATTTCGCTGCCAAGAGCGCCCGAGCAACAGGATGCCGGTTTTCGGGTGCGGACCGATCCAATATTGCGCTGCAACATGCCGCGAGTCGCACACGTCAGCCTGTTTCTGTCGCGGGATGGGGGGGGGATTGAACGAAGCTGTCTGTCGCATTTGTGCAACATGACGTTTCATTGCCCGAAACCTGCGATTGCGCAAAATTATCACGATTGCGTGATCGACTGTTTCATCGGCACATGAAAACACGGTTTTCCGCGTTTGTTCCGTCTCAAAAATATACTAACGCCGGGACTCGCGGAAACGACGCCTTTCAGGACACCCGGTGATGGATCACGTCGTCGCTGCGCTCCTCGTGACGACGGATGGGGGGGGGCTGGTTCGCGCAATGAGGCTTCAAGTGCCGCATTGCTCAAAAAAACCGGCCCCGCAAGGGGCCGGTTAGTGGGTGTGGTAGTCCGGTTAATCAGAACCGCGCGGTGACGTTGAAGAAGATCGACCGCGGAATGCCGACGAAGGCCGAGGCGTAGGTCGGGGTATTTACGAAACCACCCGCGCCGTTGGGAATTTCCGCCGGCGAGAGGAAGTAGTGCTGATAGTAGTGCAGCCCGAGCAGATTGTGGATATTCAAGGAGAATTTCAGATACTGGATATGGTCGTAGCCGTGCAGCCGCAGTTTGTAGCTCAGGAACAGATTCATCAGGATGTAGCCGGGCAGCTTGAAGTTCTGAACCGGCGGCTGGCCGCCGAGCGCCTGGGCGAGATTGGCCGGCCCGCTTGGATAATAGGGCGCGGTCGCCAGGGCCAATGCGCCATTTGGGACCCCCGGAACAATGACCGGAGTGTTCGGCAAGACCGGCGGCAGATCGAAGGTGATATATTGCTGGCCGGTATACTGGCCGGAGAGCCGGGCACTGAACGGTCCGCGATCGAATTCGACGCCGAAATTGCCGAGCCAGTTCGGGATCGCGGCGAGCGGATTGCCCTTGAACACGTAGCCGAATTGACCCTCGAACGGCGTATCCTGCGCGAAGAAATTGTTGAGATAATTCGCCTTGGTATAGGAGGCGTTGCCGAACAATTCGATATCATGAGTCAGGCGATATTTGCCGGAGAATTCGTAGCCGCGATATTGGGATGAGCCGGTATTCGCGTAGAATGACAGCAAGGTCTGATAGTTGGTGTAGAACGAGAACTGGTCGTTGATTTTCTGGTAGTAGATATCGCCGTTCAGATAGAGGCGCGCGGTGTCGTAGCGCAGCCCGGCTTCATACAGATGCACGATTTCCGGCGTCGGCGCATGGGTGGTGCTTCCCGCCGATCCTCGCGAATAATCGGTTGCCGGCGCGAAGCGGGCGGATTTGCCGTAGCTGGCATAGGCGACCATGTGATAGGGCAGGTCGTAGCTGATGCCGAAATAGGGTTCGGCCACCGCGCCCCAGTTCTGCAATTTCCCCGGCAGGCCCTGCAGGCTGAACTGGGTGATGTTGCTGGTATAGATCCCGGTGAAAGTGACGCCGGGCAGCAGATGCAGTCTATTGTGCAGCAGGTTGATCTTGTCCTGCAGATAGGCCGAGTAGATCGTGCGCTGAATGCCGCCGCCGAACCCGAAGGAGTTGTTGCCGATCTCATTCGGCATGTTCGGCGTGGCGTACATGAAGCTTTGGCCGCTGCTCGATTCCTTGGCGACCAAGCCGCCGATGGTGATATCGTTATGTGGCAGGAAGATATTGACCTTCGGGGTGAAGCCGATGGTGGTGCTGTGATTATTGATCTGCTCGGCGGATTCGCCGTAGGAATAGCAGGTCGGGTTGGTCGGGCTGCAACCCGCCGGTGCGAACATGAACGGATCATAGGTGAAGAAGCCCGGCGCATAGGCTTCAGGATTTGTTGCCACGCCATTGGCTACCGCCGTCGGCCCGAGAGCGCCGTAGCCGAGATAGGGAACCTGGAAATTCACCTGATACGGGAAATTCGGGTCCGGCGAATAGGTTCCTGGCGCGTAAGGGTTCATGAAGCTGGTGAAATCCGACGACGAGCGGATCATGAACAATTTGCCGCTGACGATCAGGTGCGGATTGATATAGGTCTCGTCGCTCAGGATCGCGGTGAGGTATTTGTTGTTTTCCTTGCTGAAGCTCAGGGAATGCGGGAAATTGTAGCTGTAGCTGTTGGCCTGCTGCAACGGGACCGGAATCGAGAATGCCGAGATATAGCCATCGGCCCGGTTGAACAGAATCGTTCCCGAAAGGTGGGATAACCCTTCGTCATAGGGCTTGACGATCGAGAACAGCATGTCGCCGGAACGGATCGAGTTGCCGTCCGGGAAGCCGGCGGTATATTGCTGATTGTAGCGCAGCAAAGCGCGCGGCGCGTCGATCCCGCTGCCGATCCGGCCGGTGTTGATCTCGAAGCCGGCATGGGTGGTGTCGAACGAGCCGATGCCGCCGAAAATTTCCGCATAGGGCTTCGATGTCGGTTTTTTCGTCTCGTAGGCGATGGTGCCGCCGACGGTCGCGAAGCCCTGCTTGTCCGGCGGCGCGACACCCGGATAGACGGTGGTGGCGGAGAGCTGGCCCAGGGTGATCGGCGAGCCGACATTGTTGTTCAAAAAGGCGCCCTGGGAGCCGGAAATCAGGTCCTGCATCGGGATGCCGTCGAGCGTCTGGGCAAGCTGCGAGTTGCGCACGCCGCGCACGGTGAGCACCGGAACGCCCTGGCCGATATTCTGCTGATATTCGTTGACCGAGGGGGTTTGCTTCAAAAGGCTCTGAATCGAGCCGGCCTGCTCGCCCTCCGCCTCGATCTGCTTGTGGCCGACGCTCGATACCGCGTTGGCGATATTTTTTTCCTTCAGCAACAACTCATGGTAGAATTTCTTGATCTTCTCGATATGCACCGCCTGGGCTTCCGGCGTCGCCGCCCCGCCGCCCGGAATGATCGGCCCGGCGCCGGTGGCGGGCATTGCCGGCACGATCACCGGAGCCGGCGCGTTCTGCGCCCAGACCCGCGCGGAGAATACCATGCCGGTCGCGACCGAACAGGCGGTGAGCAGAAGCAGCCGTTTGCGACCCGGATGAGACAATTTCATGAAAATTCTCCTGAGCGGCCAAGGATGACGCGCCAGCCATCGCGAAAACGAATGGCTGGTCTGCGCATCATTTATTGGACGGAGGGCTTTGCCTAGAGCTTTTTAGCAACAGGCGGAAAATGTCTGTTCCGAGAATGGCTTGGCGACAGCACTTAAAATCTGTCGTTTGGGGATTTTTGAAATTATTCCCGTAAAACTCCTTAAAATTCAGCAATAAAGTTTTTCAAATTGCAACAATTTTGTCATACCGTGAGATGACGGGAAATTAATCACGATTTCGTCATTGTGGATTCTAGGGAATGAATGCTGCCCGGTTTGCCGGAATTCCGGTCAGAATGCTCCAATTTCAGGCGGTTTTCTGGCATAAAAAACCCCGCCGCGACGGGCGGGGTTTTGCCGGGGCTTGACGTCTCAGCCGTTGGCGTAGGGCAGGATCTCGATCGGCAGGGCGAACACCTTGTTCTGCCCGCCGGGGAAGGGCGGGAAATGCATCCGCCGCACCGCCGCGAGCGCCGCTTTGTCGATCAGCGGGTTGCCGCTGCTGCGATAGAGGCTCGCCGAGATCAGTTGGCCGCTCGGGGTCAGGGTGAACTCGATATAGGCGGTGCCGCGCAGCTTCAGCATCCGCATCGCCCGGCTGACATGCACGAGATGCTGGATCGGCGCGCGCAGCCCGGCGGCATAGGCCTGGAAGTTGTAGGCCGGCGCGGGCGGCGGGGCCGGCGGCGGCGGCGGTTTTTTCAGCGGCGGCGGCGGCTTGTGATGGATGATCACGTGCTTCACCGGAATCGGGATCTTGGTCGGCATCGGCGAGACGTGATGGATGATCGGGTGCGGAATCGGCTTGGGCACCGGCACCGGCACCGGCGGCGGCGGCTTGGGCAGCGGCGGCGGCGGCTTGTGCTTGGGCAGTTGCACCATATGCACGAAGGTCGTCGGCACGTTCGGCCTTGTGACATGCGGCAGATGATGCGCGGCATACCAGATGCCCGCGAAAGCCAGCGCCATCAGCGCGATGCTGATCCCGCTTGCGCCCGGCAGCCCCAGCTCGTCGGGTTCCCAGGGCGGCAGGCCCCCGTTCATGGTCGCGCCATCCAGCATCAGCACGCTCTCCAGCCGGTCGGTTGGTCTCGGTCACGCATCGTCATGCAAGCCTGTCCACGGATCAGATATGGGTCTGTAATGCGGTTGACACCGGCGATGTCAAGCAACCGCCATGCCGGAAACCGCCGGTTTGGCTTGTGTGCAGTGCAATAGAGATGCGCATTTCGCAGCGGTGTTTCGCGGTTTGTCCCATGGCCTTGCCATCGCTTGCGCCGGGAGGTTCCGCACCGCAATTTCTGGAAACGAAAATTTTTTTAGCCTCTGGCATGGTGCGGGGCGATATCCCGCCCCAGGCGCCCGGCGATATCGTTGATGAACTGCCAGGCGACCCGGCCGGAGCGCGCGCCGCGCGTCACCGACCACTCGGCGGCCTCCGCGTGCAGCGCCCCGGCCTCGATCGGCAGGGCGAACCAGGCCGCATAGGCATCGACCATCGCGAAATAGGTGGCCTGATCGCAATTGTGAAAGCCGATCCACAACCCGAACCGGTCCGACAGCGAGACTTTTTCCTCGGTCGCCTCCGAGGGGGTGATCGCGGTCGCGCGTTCGTTCTCGATCATGTCGCGCGGCATCAGGTGGCGCCGGTTCGAGGTGGCATAGAACAGCACATTGTCCGGCCTGCCCTTGATGCCGCCGTCGAGCACCGATTTCAGCGCCTTGTAGTCGGCATCCTCGCGCTCGAAGCTGAGATCGTCGCACAGGACCAGGCACCGGCGCGCTTCGGCGCGCAAAACGTCAAGAAGATCGGGCAGGGTCGCGATATCCTCGCGATGGATCTCGACCAGAGCGAGGCTGCCGGGATGGGCGGCGTTCGCCGCCGCGTGAGCGGCCTTGACCAGCGAGGATTTGCCCATGCCGCGCGCGCCCCACAGCATGACATTGTTCGCCGGCAGCGAGCGGGCGAAGCGCAGCGTGTTCTCCAGGAGAATCTGCTTCTGCCGGTCGACTCCCTGAAGCAGGGAAATATCGACGCGCGAGACCCGCGCCACCGGCTCCAGGGTTCGCCGCGCCGGGTGCCAGACGAAGGCGTCGTGCCCGGCGAGCGAGGCCGGCTGCGCCGGCGGCGGCGCGAGCCGTTCCAGCGCCGAGGCGATGCGGGTCAGGATATCGAGGGCGGTTTGATCCATGAGAGCTTCCGGCTTGACGGGCTGGGCAGGCAAACTGCCTGGCCCGGCTTGACGGGCTGGGCCGGCTAATTATGGTCCCGCCCGGTCCGCGACAAGCGGTCTCGCCACAAATCAGGGTTTCATCCATGTTCATCGCCACCGCCTATGCCGCCAGCGCCGCCTCGCCCGACGGAGGAATGTCGGCCATTTTCAGCTTCGGGCCGCTGGTTCTCATCGTCGTCGTTTTCTACTTCATCCTGATCCGGCCGCAGCAGCAGCAGGCGAAGACGCAGAAGACGCGGCTCGCGGCGATCCGCCGGGGCGACCGGGTGGTGACCGGCGGCGGCATTATCGGGCAGGTGGCGAAGGCGGCCGAGGGGGCGGAGGAGATCGAGGTCGATCTCGCGCCTAACCTGCGCGTCACCGTGCTGCGCAGCACGATCAGCTCGGTGCTGACCGAGAAGCAG
Source organism: Acidiphilium iwatense (assembly GCF_021556475.1). Taxonomy (GTDB): domain Bacteria; phylum Pseudomonadota; class Alphaproteobacteria; order Acetobacterales; family Acetobacteraceae; genus Acidiphilium; species Acidiphilium iwatense. The sequence goes on from NZ_JAKGBZ010000001.1 coordinate 144,903, forward strand.
CCGGAGGCGAAGCCGGCCGAAGCCAAGAAAGCCGCGAAATAGGAGACCGATGCCGGACCGGCAGGAGCTATCCTACAACCGGATTTCCGGTCAGAATCTCGACCGGCTGGCCGCGCTGAGCGACGGGCTGTTCGCGATCGCGATGACCCTGCTGGTGTTCGACCTGCATACTCCGGTGGTCGCCGCGATCCATGACGAGGCCGGGCTGTGGCGCGCGCTGCTGCGTCTCGGCCCGCATTTCGCGACGTTTCTGATGAGTTTCCTGACCCTGGGGATTTTCTGGGTCGGCCAGCAGACCGGGCTCGGCATGGTCGCGCGGTGCGACCGGCATCTGACCTGGCTCAATCTCGGCTTTCTGTTCGCGATCTCGCTGCTGCCGTTCTCGACCAGGCTGATCGGCGATTTCCCGGACTATCGGCTGGCTCTCGGCTTTTACTGGCTGAACATCCTGCTCGGCGGCGTGATGATCTATGCGAGCTGGCGCTATGCCCGCGCGGCCAGGCTGCTGAAACCCGAGATCACCGAGGCGACGGCCTGCGCGATGGAGCGGCGCGTGCTGGTCGCACAGGGGCTCTATGCAGCGGGAGCCGCGCTCTGCTTCATCGATGTCGGGTTCAGCATCGCCGCGATCATCCTGGTGCAGATGATCTATGTGATCGGGCCGCGCACCGGATTTCTCGCGCGGCTGTAACGCGACGGCTCCGGGAGCGGCTTCCCGGAGCCGTCTTGGCGCAGAAAATCAGCCCAGAAGATGTTCGGCGTGGGCGTAGTGCGCCAGCTTGTCGAGCCAGTTCTGCACATAGTCCGGCCGGCGGTTGCGGAAATCGAGATAGTAGGAGTGTTCCCAGACATCGATGCCGAGCAGTGCCTTGCCTTCGCCGGTGGCGAGCGGGTTCGAGCCGTTCGGCGATTTGGTGACCGCGAGCTTGCCGGCGGGGTTGAGGATCAGCCACGCCCAGCCGGAGCCGAACTGGCCGACCGCGGCGGCCTTGAACGCTTCCTTGAATTTATCGACCGAGCCGAAATCCTCGGCGAGCTTTTTTTCCAGCTTGGCGGGGATCTTGCCGCCATCCTTGGGCGACATCGCCGGCCAGAACAGCGTGTGATTCCAGTGCTGCCCGGCATTGTTGAACACCGGCGCCATGTCCGCCTTGTTGTGGGTGTGCTTGATGATCTCTTCGAGGCTCTTGCCCTGCAGCTCGGCATTCTTCTCGACGAAACCGTTCAGCGCCGTCACATAGGCCTGATGGTGCTTGTCGTGATGCAGCTCCAGGGTTTCCTGGCACATGCCATGCGCGGTGAGGGCGTTGTGGGGGTAAGGCAATGCGGGGAGTTCGAATGCCATGGGGCATCTCCGATCCTGTTTGGAATTTTATGTCTGATCCGGCGCGCGGACCGCGCCGGCTGCACTGATCTAGCTATGGTCCGGGGGGTGCAGCGTCAAGCTTCGATCGTGTCCGGCAATGAATGAGGCGGCGCTCGCCGCGCTGGTGCGCCGTGCCGATCCCGATCGGTTCCTCGGGGCGATTTTCGCGCCGGCGGCGCTGCGGCGCGATTTGCTGCTGCTCTATGCGTTCAATCACGAGCTGGCGCGGGCCCGCGAGGTGGCGAGCAGCGGGCCATTGGCGCTGATCCGGCTGCACTGGTGGCGCGAGGTGGTCGAGGGTGCGCGCCGCGACCACCCGCTGGCGGCAGCACTCCGTGCCACGCTGGAAAAGGGCACGTTCGATGCCGGGGATCTTCTCGGCCTGATCGACGCGCGCGAGGCCGAGGCCGAGCCGGTCCCCGACCGGGCCGCCTTCCTCGCCTATGCGCGCGGCACATCGGGCGGCCTGATGCGCATTGCCGGAAGGTTGCTCGGCGCGGCGGATGACGACGGCCTGGCCGCGCTGGGGGATCTGGGCACCGGCTATGCGATCGCGGCGATTCTGCGCGCCGCCCCCGCGCTGCGTGCGGCGGGGCGCGATCTGTTGCCGCAGGACGGCGCGGGCACCACCGCGTTGATCGCGGCGGCGCGGCCCCTGCTTGCGGCAGTGCCGCCGCGCGCGGCGTTGGCGGCGGCACTCCCCGCCGTGCTGGCGCGGCGCGATCTCGCCAGGCTCGAACGCGGCGTTTCGCTCCGCCCGCGCGGCCTGCCCGACCGGCTGGCGGTGATCGCGGCGGGGTTTCTGGGGCTTGGACATTCGCGATCGGATGGGAAATGATCCGATCATGAACGGCGCCATTGGGGACGCACCCTGAAGCAGGCCAGCCCGCGGCATCCCTGGCAAACTCACGCCGTCGGACCTATATTCCATAGGCCGGCGCAGAGGCGTGGCAACGCCGTGTTGCCGCGGGATGCAAAGGCTTGGGGCGCATCGCCTGCGCGAACACGCTCCCGGAATTCGAGGATGGCAAGCGGCTCGACAGCAGAGGCCGGCCCTCGTTGGCTCAGGGACTTTTTCCCTGGCTATTTCGCCATGGTGATGGGGACGGGCATCGTCGCGGTGTCGGCACGGCTGCTTGGCCGCGTGGCGTTGGCTTGGCCGCTGTTCGTCGTCAGCCTGATCGCCTATCCGCTGCTGTGGGCGATACTGCTGGCCCGCATCGCGCGGTTTCCCCATGCGGTGCTGACCGATTTCAAGAGCCACGAGCGCGGGCCGACCTTCCTCACGATCGTCGCCGCCAACGGCGTGCTCGGCAGCGAGTTCGCGGTATTCAACACGCTGACGTTCCTGCTGCCGGTGCTGTTCTGGTTCAGTCTCACCTTATGGGCGTTGCTGGTCTATGGCTTTCTCACCGCAGTCACGGTCAGCACCGCCAAGCCGGACCTGGCGCACGGACTGAACGGTGCCTGGCTGCTGCTGGTGGTGGCGACGGAATCGATTGCCGTGCTGGCCTGTTTCCTTGCGCTGCGCACCGGCGCGCCGCCGCCGCTCGTGTTTGCAGCCCTCTCTTTCTATCTGCTTGGCACGATGCTCTATGTGTTGCTCTCGGCATTGATATTCTTCCGTTGGGTATTCCGCCCGATGCATCCGGCGGAGATGGGCGCGCCGTGGTGGATCAACGTGGGCGCGGTGGCGATCGCGACGCTCGCCGGTGCACGGCTGATGGCGTTACCCGGCGATAATCCCAATCTCCTTCTGCTGCAGCGCTTCGTGGCACCTTTCACCGTGCTGTTATGGGCCACCAGCACTTTTTGGATTCCTCTGCTCGTGATTTTGTTTCTCTGGAAGGAATTGCGACGCGGTCCGCATGGTTATGATCCGGGCCTATGGTCGGTCGTGTTTCCGCTCGGCATGTATGTCGCGGCGACGCACGAATACGCGACCGAGGCGCATCTGCGGTTCCTCGATGCCATTCCGCATGTGGTGTTCTGGGTGGCGCTTCTGGCCTGGGCGCTGACCTTCGTGGGCATGTGGGTGCAGCTGCTGCGCCCGCTTTCCGTCCTGCCCCACGGGCGCGACCACCAAGCGCCCCCCCTGTGAAACCCAAAAACTGAGGTGCTGTCATGCCGGAAACGATCCTGGTCCTGTTGCGACACTCCGAGGAGGCAAATTCACTGCTTGGTGCCGCCGCGCGCCTTGCGGAAATCATGGGCGGCGCCCGCGTCAATGCAGTCGCGGTTTGCGAGACAATTCAGATCGCCCCGTCACCCGCGGCAACGCTGGTCGGCAGAAGCGAAGCCCTGCTCGATGCCAGGGAAGAAGAACGGGAGCGGGTCCTGGTCTTGAGAGGATTGTGCGATGGCTGGAACGCGAGCACCGGCCGGCGGGCTGCGGAGGTTCACTGGTTCGAGGCGGAGGGGGGCACGGAGGACATCGTGGCCCAATGGGGGCGGCGCGCCGACGTCATCGTCACGGGGCGGCCCTCGCCGGGGGACTGGCTGGGGCATCAGGCGTTCAAGGCCGCACTGCTCGGCACGGGCCGGCCAATTCTGATGGTGCCGCCAGGGCCGGCCACCTCGGAGACGGGTGCAGCATTCGGCCGCTGCATCGCCATTGCCTGGAGGGACGACAAGCAGGCGCTTAGGGCGGTGCTTCCGGCGCTCCGTTGGCTCGCCGGCGCCGAGGAAGTGCACGTGCTGGTCGGGGTGAGCGATACCGCGCACGCCCTCGGTGTCCCCTCGGTCCTCCTGGAGCACGGGCTTAGGGCCAGCCTGCATGTGCTTGCGCTTCGTCCGGGCCCGCTCGGTCAGAGGCTTCTCGACCTCGCACACAATCTCTCCGCTGACCTGCTGGTCATGGGCGCCTATGCGCACAGCCCGCTGCGCGAATTGGTCTTTGGCGGCGTGACGCGCCACATGCTCGCCTGCGCCGACCTGCCGGTGCTGATGCGCCATTGATTCGCGGAGGCGGGCTCGGCGCGGCCGGCATGCGATAGGGTCAGGGTGTGCCCGAGCAGGGAGCACACCTTGAAGGCCGGTTATCAGGAGCCGAGCGGCACGATGATGCGGAACCAGAACCGCGTATCCTGGCCGCCGTAATGGGTTTCGCTCACCGTTTTGGTCAGATAGGTCTGCAGGATCACTGGGCCGAAATTGTAGCCGACCAGGCCGCCGAGCGCGAACTGGCTCTGTTTCCGGTAGCCGGCATAGGGCGTGTTGAGATCGGTCGAATAGTAGCCGACCGGGCCCACCGACCATTTGCCGAAGCTCTTCGTCGCGGTGAGATCGAGGTTGAGGAAATTCGGGTTGGTCCGGCTATCGAGCTGGGTGCCGTAAATGACGCTCGCGGTCAGGTCGTAACCGCCGCCGGTATAGCTGAGCGCGCCCCATTGGTTGATCGACGAGGAATGGTCGGCGACCGGCGAATCGATGCCGATATAGGCGCCCAGCGCGTAGCTCGCGCCGAAGCCGTCGCCGAGATTCCAGGCGAGCTGGCCCTGGATCAGCGGGTTGTACCAGCCCTGGGCATGAAAGCCCGGCGTGCTCGCCTCCACCAGCGGGGGCGCCACCAGTGCCTGCACCTGGGCGCCCAGAATGTGGAACGGCGTGGCCCAGACGATCACCGGAATCGTGACGCCGACCGTCTCGTGGCTCGGTGGCGTGCGGCCGCCGAAATCGGTGGTATCGACGAAATAGAACCCTTGCGGCAGCGGCGCGCCGGCCGCAAGGCCGATGCGCTCGCCCGGCTGGGTCACCGAGCCGGCATGGGCGGTCTGCGTCGGGCCGATCAGAGCCAAGGCGCAGGCCAGGGCGATGCCGCACGCCAGGGCGTGCGGGATTTTCGTTTTGGTTGTCATGAACGTAACTCCCTGTTATCGGACGGCGATGCCCTGAGACGCGGCCATCCGATGGAATTTTGCATTATTGGTCGTTATCGGGCCCAGGAAACCGATGGTTCCTCTAACGGAAAAAGGCAGGTCCGCCGGGGAAAACGGCCCCTGCCAGCGTCATCGGCTCCTGGCCCATCTGCGATCGATTCTGCCGAGTCGGACACCTCCCTGAAACAGGTTTTCCTTGATAATCCGCGTGCGGAGGCGCGCATTGCGATCCTCCGATACATTAAGCAAATGCCGTGCCAATCGTGACACGGGGAGCTGGGCTCCGTGTTTTCGTTTTCTGAAAAACGAAACCGTCACGAAGGAGGACACCCTGTCGCGAAATTCCGGGACAGAATGACAGCGGACGGACCCAATGGCGCTGCGATCGGACCGGCCTGGCCTCTCGCCGTGGCATTCGACAGATGATATGACGCCGCCATGACCGATCAGACCGACCAGACGGAGGGGCCGCGCGGCCTCGCCCCCGTGGCCATCGAGCAGGAGATGCGCCGCTCCTATCTCGATTACGCGATGTCCGTGATCGTTTCGCGCGCCCTGCCGGATGCGCGCGACGGGCTCAAGCCGGTGCACCGGCGCATCCTCTATGCGATGGCGGAATCGGGCAACACGCCGGACAAGCCCTATCGCAAATCCGCCCGCATGGTCGGCGACGTGATGGGTAAATACCATCCGCATGGCGACGCCGCGATCTATGACGCGGCGGTGCGCATGGCGCAGGCTTTTTCCATGCGGGTGCGGCTGATCGACGGCCAGGGCAATTTCGGCTCGGTCGATGGCGATCCGCCGGCGGCGATGCGCTATACCGAGGCGCGGCTCGCCGACGCGGCGATGGCGCTGCTCGCCGATATCGACCGGGACACGGTCGATTTCCAGCCGACCTATGACGAGAGCGACAATGAGCCGCGGGTTCTGCCCGCCGCGTTCCCGAATCTTCTGGTCAATGGCGGCAACGGCATCGCGGTCGGCATGGCGACCAACATTCCGCCGCATAATCCAGGCGAGATTATCGATGCGACGCTGCATCTGATCGAGCACCCCGAGGCGACGCTGGACGATCTGATGAAAATCGTCCCCGGCCCGGATTTCCCGACCGGGGCGTTGATTCTGGGCCGCTCGGGCATCCGCAGCGCCTTTGAGACTGGGCGCGGCTCGATCGTCGTCCGCGCGCGCGCCGCGATCGAGGAGATCCGCAAGGATCGTCTCGCGATCATCGTCAGCGAGCTGCCCTATCAGGTGAACAAGGCCAATCTGCTGGAGCGCATCGCCGAGCTGGTGCGCAACAAGGAGATCGAGGGCATCGCCGATCTGCGTGACGAGAGCGACCGCGACGGGATGCGCATGGTGATCGAGCTGAAGCGCGACGCGACGCCCGAGGTGGTGCTGAACCAGCTCTATCGCTTCACCCAGTTGCAGACCGGCTTCGGCATCAACATGCTCGCCCTCGATGGCGGCCGGCCGCGCCAGTTGGGTCTGCGCGACGCGCTCGACTGCTTCATCGTGTTTCGCGAGGACGTTATCCTCCGCCGCGCGCGGTTCGACCTGAACAAGGCGCGGGACCGGGCGCATCTATTGGTCGGGCTCGGCATCGCCGTCGCCAATATCGACGCGGTGATCGCGCTGATCCGCGCGGCCCCCGATACGGCGACGGCGCGGGCCGCGCTGATGGCGCGGGACTGGCCGGCGGGGGACGTGCTGCCGCTGCTCGCGCTGATCGACGATCACGGCAATCAGGTGACCGGCGCGGGCACCGTGCGGCTGACCGAGGCGCAGGCGCGCGGCATCCTGGAATTGCGCCTGCAACGGCTGACCGGCCTCGAACGCGACAAGATCCAGGCCGAACTGCGCGAGGTCGGCGAGAAGATCGGCGAGCTGCTGGACATCATCGGCTCGCGCCCGCGCCGGCTTGAGGTGATGCGCGACGAATTGCTCGCCGTGCGCGAACGCATCGCGAGCCCGCGCCTGACCGGCATCGAGGACAGCGTCGCCGATCAGGACGACGAAAGCCTGATCGAGCCGGGCCAGATGGTCGTGACCATGACGCGCGACGGCTTCATCAAGCGCACCCCGCTCGACCTGTTCCGCGCGCAGAACCGGGGCGGGCGCGGCCGGGCGGCCGCCTCGATGCGCGGCGACGACGTGATCACCCGCAGCTTCAACGCCCATACCCATCAGTTCGTGCTGTTCTTCAGCCAGGGCGGCAAGGCGTTCCGCGAAAAAGTGTGGCGCCTGCCGGAATCCGCGCCGGCCGCCAAGGGCCGCGCGATCGTGAATATCCTGCCCGAACTGAACGGCGACGCGATCACCACGGTGCTGCCGCTGCCGCAAGATGAGAGCCTGTGGAACGATCTGCACCTGGTGTTCGCCACCGCCTCGGGCAATGTGCGGCGCAACCGGCTGGCCGATTTCCGCAATGTGCGCGCTTCCGGCCTGATCGCGATGAAACTGGACGACGGGGACCGGCTGATCGGCGTCGCCACCTGCCGCGAGGGTGACGACGTGTTCCTGGCCACCGGGCTGGGCCGCTGCATCCGGTTCCAGATCACCGACGAGACGTTGCGGGTGTTTGCCGGGCGGGATTCGGCGGGGGTGCGGGGCATCCGGCTGGGTGCGGGCGACGAGGTGATTTCCCTGTCGGTGCTGCGCCATGTCGCGGCAAGTGTCGAGGAGCGGGCGGCCTATCTCAAGCTCGCGTCCGCCCAGCGGCGCACCGGCGCGGAGGACGAGGCCGAGCCGGCGATGGACACCGAGGACACCGCGGCGGAGATCGCCCTCGCGCCGGACCGCGCGGCGGCCCTCGCGGAGGTCGAGGACATGCTGCTCACGGTGACCTCCGGCGGCTTCGGCAAGCGCAGCTCGGCCTATGAATACCGGGTCACCGGGCGGGGCGGGCAGGGCATCGCCAATATCGGCCTTGCCGCGCGCAACGGCCGCTCGGTGGTGGCGACCTTTCCGGTGCGCGCGGGCGACGACATCATGCTGGTCACCGATCAGGGCAAGCTGATCCGCGTGCCGGTCGATCAGGTGCGCATCACCGGGCGGCAGGCGATGGGGGTGACGCTGTTCCGGGTCGACAAGGACGAACACGTCACCAGCGTGTTCCCGGTGCTCGACGAGGGCGACGACGAGGTGGAGACGGCGGGCGCGGACAATGTCTGACCGCGCGCTGACCGGGTTGTATCCCGGCACGTTCGATCCCGTCACCAACGGCCATCTCGACATCATCAGCCGCGCCGCGGGCCTGTGCGAACGGCTGGTCATCGGGGTCGCACGGAATATCGGCAAGGGGCCGCTATTCTCCAGCGACGAGCGGGTCGAACTGGTCCGCGCCGAGATCGGCCCGATCGCCGAGCGCACCGGGACGGTGATCGAGGTTCTGCCGTTCTCGACCCTGCTGATCGGCTTCGCCCAGGAAGTCGGCGCGAACGTGATCGTGCGCGGCTTGCGCGCGGTTTCCGACTTCGACTACGAGTTCCAGATGGCCGGCATGAATTATCGCCTCGATCAGTCGATTGAAACCATCTTCCTGATGGCGAGCGAGCGGCACCAGTTCATCTCGTCGCGCTTCGTCAAGGAAATCGCCCAGTTGGGCGGCGATATCGCAAGCTTCGTGCCGCAACTGACCCTCGAACGCACCCTCAACCGGGTTGGCAGAACCGCATGATCAAACGACGCACCATTCTCGCCGCCGTTGCGGCTTCCCCTCTCGCTGGAGTCCTCATGTCCGAAACCGCGACCGCCGCCGATCTCGCCAACACCATCTATCTCACCTTGCCGTTCGGCCGGGTGACCATCGTGCTGCGGCCCGATCTCGCGCCGCTCACGGTGCAGCGGATCAAGACGCTGACCGGCCAGGGTTTCTACAATGGCTGCGAATTCTTCCGGGTGATCGCCGGGTTCATGGCGCAGACCGGCGATCCCACCAATACCGGCACCGGCGGCAGCAGCCTGCCCAACCTGCCGGCGGAGTTCACCACCCAGGCGAGCTTCCTCACCGGCACGCTGGGGATGGCGCGCACCAACGACCCGAACAGCGGCAACAGCCAGTTCTTCATCTGCTTCGCGCCGGCGACCTTCCTCGACGACAAATACACCCTGTTCGGCCAGGTGACCGAGGGCATGGAGTTCGTGGATCAGATTAAAAAGGGTCAGGGCCAGAGCGGACGGGTGACCGACCCGACCAGGATCGTGACAATGGAACTCGCGGCCTGAGCCTCTTTCGAAACTCTACTCCGGCGGCGATCCGGCGGCATTCCGCTGCGCTCCGATGCTCACGCACATCAAGTGCGCTCCGCTTCGGTGCTCGCAAAACGCCGCCGGCTCACTCACCGGAGTGAATTTCAAAAGAGGCTCCATGTCGCCACCCCTTGACGAAACCCGCCGGAGTTGGTCTTTCCGGCGGGCGGCGATTTTGGTGAGAGCCTGTAGCTCAGTCGGTAGAGCACGAGACTTTTAATCTTGGGGTCGTGGGTTCGATTCCCACCGGGCTCACCAATTCACACCAGTTTATCGTCCGGGGCCGGTGATGCCGGTATTCGAGTGCGGGTCGCTGGCGGGAAAGCTGCCGTCATCCGCATCGCTGGTCCGTTCCTCGCGTGCGCGCTCTTCAGCCTTGGCCTGGTGCCAGAACGTCTCGTGCTGACCTTCGGGGCTGCCGGCCTGCTGCCAAAGCGCGTAGGCGCGTTCCCGTATCCTCTGTTCGCGATCGTCGCTGTTCGGCATGGCTGCCTCCGCCCGATGCTATCCTGAACAGATAATCCCGCGCGACCCTGCTTCAATACCGAATTACCGCGCTATGTCGCGATCGCGGGAATCGTCACGCCGATCATGTCGCCGTCGCGAACGATCGCGGCGAGGCGCGCCTCGTCCCAGCCCTCGGTGCCGGCGGGGCGCAGCGGCAGCACCATCCAGCGGTAATCGGCGGTGCTGTCCACCACCCGGAGTTTGACGGTGTCCGGCAAAACCGTGCCCCATTCGGCCAGCAGCCCGCGCGGATCGCGCACCGCCCGCGCCCGGTAGGCGGCAGATTTGTACCAGAACGGCGGATAGCCGAGCACCGCGCGCGGGTAGCAACTGCACAGCGTGCAGACCACGAGGTGATGCAGACCGGGCGTATCTTCCAGCACGCCGAGCGGCGGCAGGCCGCGCATCGGGATATCCAGCGCCTCGGCGGCGCGCGCGCCGTCGGCCAGCATCAGCGCGCGATAGGTCGGGTCCGCCCAGGCGCGGGCGACCATGCGCGCCCCTTGCGCCGGGCCGCCGGCATCGGTCACCCGGATGCGCTCGGTGATTTCCGCGCCGGTCGCGATGGCCTTGTCGGCGAGCACGGCGCGCAGTGCCGCCAGCAGGCGGTCGGAATCGGTTTCGGTCAGGTTCATGCTCATGCCGACTCCAGCCAGTGCTGAAAAATCTCGATCATCAGCTCGTCTCCGGTCGCATCCGGCCAGACCGCCCGTGCATCGAACCGGACGTGATAGAGCGGCACGGTCGCCGCCGGACGGGCGAAGGCGAGATCTTCGGGATTGGCGAAATCGCCGAGATGGCGCACGATTTTGCCCTCGACCCCGCGCACGTAATGCGGCGTGCGGATATGGCAGCGGCCGCGCCGCTCCGGCCAGTCGTCGCGCACCCGCACCGCCGAGCCCGGCGCGAAGATCATTGCTGCTCCAGGGCGCGGCGCAGCTCCGCCTCGGTGATCGCGTCCTTTTCCAGCAGGATCGCGACGATCGCGCGCAGCCAGCGCTGGTAATAGGACAGGCGATGATAGTCGGTTTCCGGCAGCGCCTCGATGCCGCGCCGCAGCTCGTCGACCGACATGATCCGCTTCTGCCCGAGCACCTGCCGGATCGCATCGACCGTGCGGTCGAACTCGGTCAGCGCATGGGGTTCCTTGTCGACCGGCGCGCAGATGAACGGCGAGACGCCGCCAAGATCGTGCATGGCGCGTGAAGGGGATGGTTCCATGGGGCGGGATATTAACGGCGGGCGACGCGAATTTCCATCCCCGCCACTTGACTCGCCGACAAAACGTTAATTAGATTGAATTAATACAGTCGAATTAATTGCCGGGCAAGCGGCGGGGCGGGCGGAGCGGGCGTGAAGGCGATATCGGACCAGGCCGGCACGACAGGCGGAAATGCGAGCGAGCATGCGGAGGAAACCCGCGCCTTGCTTCTCGATGCGGCTGAGCGCCTGTTCGTCGAACGCGGGATCGATGCGGTCAGCCTGCGCGAAATCGTCCGGGCCGCCGGGCAGCGCAACGCCTCGGCGCTGCATTATCATTTCGGCTCGCGGGACGGCGTGCTGGAAGCCTTGATCGACCTTCGAATGCCCGCGGTGAACGCGCGCCGGCTCGCCCTCATGGCGCCGGTCATGGCGGGCAGGCGAAAACCCGCGCCGCGCCGCCTGGCGGAAGCCCTGATCCTGCCGCTCGCCGAAATCGCGGAACCCGGCAACGAGCACGGCAACTGGGTGCGGCTGGCCGCGCAGATCTATGCCAATGACAGCATCGGCTTCGCGGCTATTTTCCGGCGCAAGAACTACGACGAAGGCTTGCGCCAGGTGGGTCTGGCGCTGCGCCGCGCCCATCCCGGCGCCCCGCCGCTGCTGCTCGACCAGCGCAACATGCTCGCCGTCCGCCAGGCGGTTCACGCGCTCGCCGACTGGCAGCGCGGCGTGCTGACCCGGCAGAGCGGTGTCGCGATCATCTCCTTGCCTCTGTTCGTCGCCAATCTGCTCGACGTGACCGAGGCGATGCTGGCGGCGAAATTTTCCGCCGAAGCGCTGCGGCTGGCGCCGAAAGACGATCCTGAAATGCCTTAACGAACGATCGATCAAAACAAAACGGGAGACCAACGATCCATGCAGTTCAAAATAAAGAGCAAAAAATTTTCCGCCGTTTTTGCCAGCGCCGCTTTCAGCGCCGTGGCGACGGCGGGGGTTGCCCGCGCCGGCGGACCGCTGCCCTATGATGCGGCGACGCCGGTGCCGAACACCAGCGTGGTGATGGTCTACGACCAGTTCGCCAGCGCCAGTTCGGCCTATACCGTGAGCGGCACGAAAATCGGCAATACGCGCATCCAGACCGACGTGCCGGTGCTGCGCCTCGTCCATAGTTTCGGCAACATCGACAATATCGCGCTGTTCGGCGTGCAGGTGATCGCGCCTTACGTTGCCTTCCTCGGCACCCAGGAGGAAGGCGGAAGGATGCTCACGCACAGCAGCGGCTTCGCCGAGCCGCAGCTTTCCGCTTATGCCAAATTCTTCAACGATCCGAGCGAGGACCAGACGCTCACCCTGACCTATTTCGTGAGCCCGCCGAGCGGTTCGTATAACCCGGCCTATACGCTCAACGGCTCGACCAACAACTGGGTGAACAATTTCGAAATCGGCTTCGTGCATCGGATCGCCGGCGCGACGAACAAGCGGCGGCTCGATCTTCAGGTCTGGGGCGATGTCTATTTCTACGGCGCCAATACCGGCGCCAGGATCGCGACCAGGCGCGGCGCCGTCGCCGCGGCCACGCACACCGAGCCGGTCGAACAGATCATCGCCTATCTGCCCTACTATTTTCACCCGCAAACGGCCGGTTATGTCGGGCTGAGCTTCGAGCAGACGTTTGGCGGCAAGCAGTATCTCACCTCTCCCGCGCTCGGCGCGCTGCGCTACGATACCGGCACGCGCAACAACTTCACCCGGATCGGCCTGATCGCCGGCTCGTTCATCGCGCCGACCATGTTCATGCAAGGCGAGATCTCCACCGATGTCAGGGTGCGCGGCGGTGTGAAGAACGACGTGTTCGCCGAAGTCCAGATCGGCAAGATCTTCTGACGGAATTGTTCCGAATGCGGGGGATTTCGATGGAACTCGGTTTCCGGTCCGCTGGCTTCGTCGCGCGCCAGATAAAAAACGGCAGGCTGTCCTGCGTGGACGCGCTGGAGTATTTCATCCGGCGGGTGGAGGCGTTCGATGGCAGGCTGAACGCGGTCGTGGTCCGGGATTTCGAGCGCGCGCGCCGGCAGGCAAGGGCGCTCGACCGAAACCGGGCATCGCTCGATTGCCTGCCGCCGCTCTACGGCGTGCCGATGACGGTGAAGGAAAGCTTCGACGTGGCCGGCCTGCCGACGAGCTGGGGCGTCGAGGCGTTCCGCTCTAACGTCGCGGCGGACGACGCGGTCGCGGTGGCCCGGCTGAAGCGCGCGGGTGCGGTGATTTTCGGCAAGACCAACGTGCCTGTCATGCTGATGGATTGGCAAAGCCGCAACCCCGTCTATGGCGGAACCGCGAATCCCTGGGATATCGCGCGCACGCCGGGCGGCTCGTCCGGCGGGTCGGCGGCGGCGCTGGCCGCCGGGTTGACCGCGCTCGAGACCGGCAGCGATATCGGCGGGTCGATCCGCGATCCGGCGCATTATTGCTGCGTCTATGGTCACAAGCCGAGCTGGAATGTGATTCCGGCGCAGGGTCATGCCCTTGGGCCCGGCCACGCCGCGACGGATATCTCGGTGGTCGGGCCGATGGCCCGCTCGGCGGGCGATCTCGCCCGCGCGCTGGCGGCGATGGCCGGGCCGTTGCCCACCGAACCCGGCCTCCGCCTGGTTCTGCCGAAACCGCGCGCGACCGCGCTCAAGGGGTTGCGCGTCGCGATCATGGCCGAGCATCCGCGCTGCCCGGTCGCCGCCGAAATCCGGGCGGCGTTCGCCGGGCTGGCCCACCATCTGCGCCGGGAGGGCGCCCTGGTCGACGAGGCGGCGCGGCCGGACGCCGATCTGGATGCCGGCGACGATCTGTACCGGATGCTGCGCAACGCCGCGCTGTCGGGGCGCCTGCCGGATGCGGAGGCCGAACGGCTGCGGGCCAAGCTTGCGCGTCCGCACGACCCCGAGGAGATGCAGCCGGCGCGGGACATGCTGATGGACCATCGGAACTGGCTGCGCCGTCACGAGGAGCGATGCCGCCATCGCGCGGCCTGGCGCGGGTTTTTTCGGTCTTTCGATGTCATGCTGACGCCGGTGGGCGCCACGGCGGCGCCGCTGCACGACGATAGCGGCCCGTTATGGCGCCGGACGATCATGGTGGACGGCGAGCCGGTCAACGCCGCGCGGCAATTGTTCTGGGCCGGTCTCGCCTCGATGCCGCTGCTTCCCGCCACCGCGGCGCCGCTCGGCTTCACCGGGAGCGGGCTGCCGTTCGGCATGCAGATTATCGGCGCGCCTTACGACGACCGGACGACCATCGCGGTCGCCGGCCTGCTGGAAAAATCCTGGCTCGATTTCAGCAAGCCAGACGGATACGCCGACGGATAATACCCGCACGAAAAAATGAACAAGGAGGAATTCATGTCCATCTCGCTCTGGCGGCGCGACCTGCCGCACTACCCGGATGCCGGACCGCGACGCTTCTACCTGCTGCTGGTCGTCGCGATCACGATTTCGCTGTATTACTCGCTCTACGCGGCCAGCGGCGTGACCCCCCTGCTGCTGGCCGGATTGCATCTGCCGTTCCGCGATTTCGTGTTCATCCTTGCCGGCGGCAATCTGGTCGGCGCCTTCGCCTCGCTGCTGGCGGGGCTGAGCGATCGGTTCGGCCGGGCCAATCTGGTCGTCTACGGACTGCTTGTGGTCGGCGTGCTGGTCGCCTTCGTGATGCCGAGCGTCACCACCGGCGCGCAATGGGCGCTCGGCTTCGGCGCGATTTCCTTCGTCGAAGGCATCATCCTGGTCGCCACCCCCGCGCTGATCCGGGATTTTTCGCCGCAGGTCGGCCGCGCCACCGCAATGGGATTCTGGACCATCGGCCCGGTGCTCGGCAGCCTCACCGTCAGCCTGGTGACGACTCTGACCTTGCCCGTCACCCGCACCTGGCAAAGCGAATACCGCATCTGCGGCGCCGTCGGCCTCGCCATGTTCGCGATCGCGTTTCTGTTCCTGCGCGAACTGGCACCCGCCCTGCGCGACCAGTTGATGGTGAGCGAACGCGACCGCACCCTGGTCGAGATGCGCGCGAAGGGGCTGGATATCGAAGCCGGCCTGCGCAATCCGTGGCGGCAGATGCTCCATGCGGATGTCATCGCCTCGGCGTTCGGCGTGTCGGTCCTGCTGCTGTTCTATTATACCACGGTCGCGTTCGGGCTGATCTATCTGGTCACCGTGTTCCGGCTCTCGGTGGGTGAGGCCAACGAGGTGGCGAACTGGAACTGGGCGACCAATGCGGCCGCGCTGATCCTGGCCGGCGTGTTGTCCGACCGGCTCAGGGTCCGCAAGCCGTTCATGATCCTGGGCGGGCTTGGCGGGCTGGTGTTCATCGCACTTTATCTGCTGCAGGCCGGCGGCCATCCGTCCTTCGCACGGCTCGCTTTTCTGGTCTGCGCGCAATCCTTGTTCGTCGGCTTCGCCTATGTCACCTGGATGGCGTGCTTCACCGAGACGGTGGAGGCGCGCAACCCGGCGCTGACGGCGACCGGCCTCGCGATCTGGGGCTGGCTGCTGCGGCTGGTGGTGACGGCATGTTTCCTGGCACTCCCCTTCGTCGTGAAGGCGGTGAATCCGCTGATCGAAGCGCCCTATTACATCGCGGCCTACAGGCACGCGCTGGCGGCGCATCTAGCACCCGGCGCCGCGCTGCTCGCGCATCTCGCGGCGATCAAGGCGGCGGCCGAAGCGGCGCCCGGCCAGTGGCGGAGCTGGTTCTGGATTTGCGAGGCTGGCATCGTGGTGTTTCTCGGCACCGTGTTCCTGATGCGCGGCCGCTGGAGTCCAAAAGCCGCGCGGGCGGATGACGCGGCGCACCATGCGCAAGTGGCCCGCGAACTCGCGGCACTGCGCGATCAGCCGGCGGAATAGGCGGGCGATTGCGCCCTAGCCTATCACCCGCCGGTAGAGATGCCAGGTGGAATGGCCGAGGATCGGCAGGACCACCGCGATGCCGAGCAGGGCGGGCAGCGAGCCGATCGCGAGCCCGACGGCGACGATGCAGCCCCACAGAAAAAGGGTTTTCGGATTCTCGTAGAGCGCGCGGGCCGATATGCGCAGCGCCGTGGGCATGTCCACCTTCCGGTCGAGCAGCATCGGAAACGACATCGCGCCGATCGCCAGCGCGATCACGGCGAAGACGAAGCCGACCGCGATGCCGAGCACGATCATCTCCCAGCCCGGTAGCGTCGTGAGCGTCGCCCTGGCGAAGGCCGAGAACGAAACCGGCATCGCGGGGCCGAGGGTGCGCAGATAGATCAGATCCGCCGCCCCGAGCCAGAGCAGGAACAGGCAGATCTGCACGATGCCCATCGCCACGATCGAGCCGATCTGCGGCGAGTGGACCAGACGGATCGCGTCGATGACACGCGGGGATTCGCCCGCCTCGCGGCGGCGGCTGAGTTCGTAGAGCCAGATCGAGGCCAGCGGCCCGATCAGCGCGAACCCGGCGATCAGCGGAAAGATCAGCGGCAGCACGTGCCGGTTCGTCGCGACGGCGGCGAAGAACAGCCCGGCGATCGGGAAGACGATCGCCAGCGTCACCACGTCGGTGCGGTCGGCCTTGAAATCCTCGAGCCCGAGGGCGAGGGCGGCACGCAGATCGTTGGTGGTGATCCGCCGCACCTCGGGCTTCGTCGGGGCGGTTTGCGGCCAGTACTCCGCCTCGCTCGCGGAGCCGACTTCGCCGGCAGCGTCCGGCGGCGCCGAGAGAACCCACTCGATCGGATTGCGGATATGCATCGCCCGCCTCCTCTTGGTTGCCGGACAAAGATAGATCACAGTTAAGGCGCGCCTTCGCCCGATATCAAGATGGACCGGCGGCGGGACCGTCCGGTCGTTTCAGCATGGCCGGCTGGGGCGATCGTTGCGCGATACGACGAAAAGCATCCTTGACATATTCCATATGTCAAATATAGCATGTATCAACTGAATAACGACAATAATGTCGGGTCGGGGGAACATGGCCAAGCCGAATCGCCGGGATATCTTCAAGATGGGCGCCGCCGCCGGAGCGACGGCAATCGCCGCCTCGGCCCGCGCCGCGGCGCAACCGGCGGCAGCACCGCCCGCCGACGATTCCTGGTCGAACGCGCTCGGCCCCGGCGTCGATTCCCGGCCCTATGGCCGGCCGTCGCGCTTCGAGAAGGATGTCGTGCGGCGCTATGTGCCGTGGCTGTCGCCGACCCGCGACGCCGATGCCAGCTTCACTCCGCTGCAGGACCAGCCGGGCATCATCACCTCTAACGGGTTGTTTTTCGAGCGCTATCATGCGGGCCGCCCGACGATCGATCCCGACCGGTACCGGCTGATGATTTCCGGGCTGGTGCGCAAGCCACTGCTGCTCACGCTCGACCAGTTGATGCGGTTTCCCTCGGTCTCGCGCATCCATTTCATCGAATGTCCGGCCAACGGCGCGACCGAATGGCCGGCGGCCCAGCTCAATTCCCTGCAACTGACCCACGGCATGGTCGGTTGCGCGCTCTGGACCGGGGTGAAACTGTCCACCCTGCTCGACGAGGTCGGGTTGCTGCCGGAGGCGAAATGGCTGCTCGCCTCGGGTTCCGACGGCGCGCATATGGACCGTTCGCTGCCGCTGGAAAAATGCCTCGACGACTGCATCGTCGCCTATGGCCAGAACGGCGAGGCGATCCGGCCCGAACAAGGCTATCCGGTGCGGCTGGTGGTGCCGGGCTGGCAGGGCAACGTCAACATCAAATGGCTGCGTCAGCTCCAGCTCGGCAAAACCCCCTGGATCACCCGCGAGGAGACCAGCGAATATTCCGAATTGCTGCCCTCTGGTAAGGCGCTCGGGTTCACCTGGGTGATGGACGCGAAATCGGTCATCACCTTTCCGTGCCCGGAAAAGCCGCTGACGGGAGGGCCGGGATTCTACGAAATCCGTGGCCTGGCCTGGAGCGGTCGCGGCCGGATCAAGCAGGTCGATGTCTCGCTCGATGGCGGCGTGAACTATCGGCGAGCAAAACTCGACGAACCGGTCCTGTCCAAATGCCTCACCCGCTTCACCCTGCCCTGGCGGTGGGACGGCAAACCGGCGCTGATCCAGTCCCGCGTCACCGACGAGACCGGCTACGTCCAGCCGACCATCGCGCAGAAGCACAAATTCTGGGGCAACGACCCGGTCTACGAGAACAATTCGATCCAGACCTGGCAGATCCTGGCCAGCGGGGCGGTGAACAATGTCCAGATCTCGTAGCATTGCCGCCGCAGCCGTCGTGCTGGGCGCATTGCTCGGGGCGCGCGCGGCCATGGCCGGAACCCCGGTCGCGAGCACCCAGGCGCAGGATCGCGCGGTCTGGAACGCCGAAGGCGGCGCGGGCCACTACAAACCGGCCAAACCTGTGGGGTATTACGCAATCGGCACTACGCCGACGCCGGCCGAGATCGCCGGCTGGACCATCGCGATCCCGCCGAGCGGCGCCGGATTGCCGGCAGGGCAGGGCACGGCCGCTCAGGGCGAGACGATCTACGCGAGCAATTGCGCGATGTGCCACGGCACGTTCGGTCAGGGCAAGAACGGCTATCCTCAGCTTGTCGGCGGCGTCGGGTCGCTCGCATCGTCGGCGCCGGCGAAAACCGTCGGCAGCTACTGGCCCTACGCCACGACCGTCTGGGACTATATCAACCGGGCGATGCCGTTCTACGCGCCGCACACGCTGAAACCCGATCAGGTCTATGCGCTGACCGCCTATCTCCTGAACATGAACGGCATCGTGCATTCCGGCTTCGTCGCCGATGCGACAACCCTCCCGGCGGTGAAAATGCCGAACCGCGACGGATTTATCTGGAAGGACCCGCGGCCGGTGACGCATAATGCCGCCTGCATGACGCAATGTGCCAACCCGGTTACGATCAAAATCACCTCCAACGCGGCGTCGATGAACCTGACGCCGCGCCTGACCGGGCCGGTCGATCACATGAAACCCGGCAAATGAGGATGGTGCCATGAAGAGTCTCGCGATCGCGCTGGTTCTGGGCTTTCTGCCGGTCGCGGCGCTGGCGGCGACGAAAGCGGATATCGAAGCCGGCCGGAAAATCGCGACGACGACGAGTCTCGGCAATTGCGATGCGTGCCACATGTTCGCCGGCGCCGATGAAGCGGGAAATATCGGCCCGGAGCTGAAAGACGTGAAAACCATGATCCCGGACCGCAAGATTTTCTACGCGATCATCTATGACGAACCGGCGCGCAATCCACGGACCCTCATGCCGCCATTCGGCAGGAACGCGATTCTGACGCCGAAGCAGATCAACGACGTCATCGACTTCATGTACACGAAATAAGCGAGGATTCATGAAACACGCCGACCAGAGCAAGCCTCGTTCGCCGCGCCGCCGCGAGGTGCTTGCCGGCGCCGCGGCGGGCACCGCCGCGATGCTGATCCCTCCCGTCGCATCGGCGGCGAGCGATGCCGGAGCCGCGCAAGCCTCGATCTATCCCGCCAGGGCCTTCGCGCAGACCAGCGAAGCGGCGGCGCTGCAGGCGATGTTCGGCAAGACGCCGGCGCATTCGTCCGAGGTCAGGATGAGCGCGCCCGATATCGCCGAGAACGGCGCGGTGGTGCCGGTCGCGGTCGATGCCAATCTGCCGGATGTCACCACGATCGCGATCATGGCGATCGACAATCCCTTCACCATGGCCGCCGCCTATAAAATTCCCGCCGGAACCAGCACAGCGATTTCGAGCCGGATCAAGCTCGCCAAGACGACCAAGGTGGTCACCGTCGTCGAATCGGCTGGAAAACTCTACAGCACATCGAAGCAGGTCAAAGTCACCCTCGGCGGCTGCGGTTAGGAAAACGGAGCGATGGCACATCAAATCCTGGTTCACGCGATGGCGGCGGGCGGCAGCACCACGGTCGAGGCGCTGGTCAAGCACCCGATGGATTCGGGTTTCGTGAAGGACAAGGCAGGCAAGCTGATTCCGCCGCATTATATCGAGGTGATCGAGTTCACCCATAACGGCAAAGTGGTTCTCACTGGCTTCTGGGGGCCTGCGGTCTCGAAAAACCCGTTCATCAAATTCGCGTTCAAGGGCGGCAAATCCGGCGACAGCATCGGCGTGTCCTGGGTCGACAACAAGGGCGAGACGGCAAGCACGACGGCGAAGATCATGTAACGACAAGGCGACGCGTCGAACAAGGGAGGACCGACACATGAAATTCGCGTATCTGGCCTTGGCGCTCTTGGTCATGACGCCGGGAGCATTGGCGTCGAACAAGCCCGATCCGGCTTCCGACCTGAAGGCGTTTCAAGGCTATTTCCTCAAGCGCTTTCCGAAAATTCCGCTCGCCGCCTATGTGAACGGTCCTTATGATTTCAGTAAATCCGAGCGCGCGCAGTGGAAACAGATCATGGAGTTTCCGCCGTATCAGTTCGCGCTCGATCACGGCAGGAAACTGTTCGAGGCCAAATTCCCGAACGGCAAAAGCTACGCCGCGTGCTTTCCGCATGGCGGCATCGGGATCGCCCAGAACTATCCGATGTTCGATCCGAAAACCGGGCGCGTAGTCACGCTCGGCATCGCGGTCAATCGCTGCCGGGTCGCGAACGGGCTGGGCAAGCTGAAACTGACCACCGGACCGATGGCCGATATTCTCGCCTACATGACCGATACCTCGCGCGGCAAGACAATCGACGTGACGGTGCCGGATAACCCGAAAGCGCTCGCGGCCTATCAGGCCGGCAAGCAATATTTCTATTCGCGGCGCGGGCAGTTGAATTTTTCCTGCGCGAGCTGCCATGTTCAGGCGGCGGGGATGCATCTGCGCGGCAATGTGCTCGCACCCGCGCTCGGCATCACCGCATCGTTCCCGCTCTACCGCTCGAAATGGGGCAATATGGGCACGCTGGTGCGCCGCTTCATCGGCTGCAACAAGAAGGTGAGGTCGGTGCCCGACAAGCCGGACAGCGCCGCCTATCGCGATCTCGCCTATTTCCTCACCTCTATGAGCGACGGCTTGCCAATCGCGGGTCCGGGAGCGCGGCCATGAAACCCATCGTCGCGATCCTGATCGCGTTAGCACTTCCGGCCGCCGCATCGGCCGCCGGTGCGACCAAGGCGAGCGCCGCTCGTGAAATCGCCCTGGCAAAACCGAAACTGCGTGTGGCGGCTTCGATGAACGACCAATGGACGCCGACGGTCGCCGCATTGAAACAGGCCGAGACAGCGGAGCGGAAGGGCGATTTCGCGACCGCGCAAGCCAAGGCGATGCGGGCGCGAAAACTCGCCGAATTGTCGATTGCCCAAGCGATGCAACAAAAGAAACTCTGGGTGAACGAGGTTCCGCGCTGATGTGCCGCCGGATTCGCGATCGTCATTGCGAGAAGCGAAGCGCCGAAGCAATCCAATGCTTGGCTGGATTGGATTGCTTTCAGAAAGACTTGATATAAGCATGAAAACCTCCAGGCGCGGCGTGATGATCGCGGCGGGAAGCACCGCCCTGCTGCCGCGCATCGGCATCTCCGCCAGCGACCCCTACGACGTGCCGATGCGGGGCGATGTGCGGATCATTCACCAGACTGATACGCACGCCAACGCGCTGCCGGCGCAGTTCCGCGAGCCGTCGCAGAATATCGGTGTCGGCAGTGCGGAGGGCCAGCCGCCGCATCTGGTCGGCCACGCTTTCCTGAACCACTACCACATGAAACCGGGAACCCGCCCCGCTCACGCCTTCACCTTTCTCGATTTCGAAAATCTTGCGCATCGTTTCGGCCCGCTCGGCGGCTTCGCTCATCTGAAAACCGTGATCGACACGCTGCGCGCCGGCACCGGACCGGGCAGATCCCTCCTGCTCGATGGCGGCGATCTGTGTCAGGGCTCGGGTGTCGCCAATCTCACCGGCGGCCTCGACATGGTGGCGCTCGCCAACCTGCTCGGCATCGACGCGATGACCGGGCATTGGGAGTTCACCTACGGGCAGGAAGGGATTCGAAAGATCATCGCCGCCTTCAAGGGAAACTTCATCGCGCAGAACGTGTTTCTCTCCGCCGAGGCGGGAATGATGGGCAAGCCCGCCTTCGACCAGACCACCGGATCGGTGTTCGAACCCTTCATCATCCGCGCGTTGGGCGGTTATCGCCTTGGCATTATCGGCCAGGCGTTTCCCTATGTGCCGATCGCCCATCCGCGCCGCTTCACCCCGGACTGGCGCTTCGGCATCCGCGCCGCAAACATGCAGAAACTCGCCGACGCGCTGCGCCGGAAACACAAGGTCGATGCCGTGCTCCTGCTGTCGCATAACGGCATGGAAGTCGATCTCAAGCTCGCGTCCGAGGTTAGCGGGATCGACATCATTCTGGGCGGCCACACCCATGACGCGGTGCCGGTCCCGGTTCTGGTCAGGAATGCCGGCGGCAAGACGATCGTGACCAATGCCGGCACGGCGGGCAAATTCGTCGCCGTGCTCGATCTCGACCTCGCCAGGGGCAAGCTCAAGGATCTGCATTACCGGCTGATGCCGATCTATACTGACATGATCAAACCGGACCCTGCCGTATCGAAGGCGATCGACACCTGGTCCGCGCCGCACCGGGCCATGCTCGGCGAAAAGCTCGCCGAGGTGGACGATCTTCTGTACCGGCGCAATAATTTCTACGGCTCGGTCGACCAGGTCATCATGGATGCGATGCGCGAGGAGATGGACGCCGAAATCGCCTTTTCGCCCGGTTTTCGCTGGGGCAATTCCTATCTGTCCGGCACCGATTTCACCATGGGCGATCTGCTGAGCGAAACCGCGATCACCTACCCGATGGCCTATACCCAGATGATGACGGGCGCTTCGATCAAGGCGATGATGGAGGATGTCTGCGACAATCTGTTCAATCGCAACCCCTATTATCAGCAGGGCGGCGACATGATCCGCGTCGGCGGCATGAACTATGCCTGCGCGCCGCGCCGGTCGATCGGCCATCGCATCTCGGACATGGCGCTCGACAACGGCAAGCCGATCGAACCGAACAAGAGCTACAAGATCGCGAGCTGGGCCTCGGTGACCCTGCCGCAGACCGGCAAGCCGATCTGGGACATCGTCGCCGCCAATCTGAAGCGCAAGAAAACCATCCGCATCGGCAAACCCAATCAGGTGAAACTGATTGGCGTCGCGGGCAATCCGGGTTACGCTGCCTGATGCAGAGGCGGGCGACACTGTTCGGGCTGCTGGCGGCCGGGCTCGCGGCCGGATCGAAATCCGCGCGGGCCGGCCAGAATCCGTTCGCGACCCACAAGCTCGTGCTGCAACTCTCCGACGCCTCGGCCGAAAAACAGCAACTGATCATCAGCGTCGCCAATTCGGTTCTCAAGGACTATCCGAATACCGCGTCGATCGTCGTCGTCGCCTTCGGCCCTGGCGTCGCCTTGCTCTATGCCAACGGCCCCGAACGCGTCGCGGTCGATAGCCTGGTCGCTCAGGGCGTCGAGTTCGATGTCTGCATGAACACGATCGACACGATCAAGCGCAAAACCGGCCATGCGCCCAAGCTCAACCCGCGCGCCCGCCCGGTGCCCTACGGCGTGCCACGCATCATGCAGCTCGTCGCGAAAGGCTACGTCCTGGTCAGGCCGTGAGCACGATCATCCCAGCACCTCGCCCAGGATGATTGCAAGTTCCCGCAAAGCCGCAGCGCCATCCCCGGCATAGCTTGAGCCATGCATGATCGCGAGCGTTCGCGGGGCAAAGCACGCGAGATCCTCCAGCGCGCGGCCGGTATTGTGCGTATAGGGAATCGCATGGGCGAACGGTCCCGCCTCGCCGTCGATCAGCGATGTTCGCACCCGGTCCAGGATTGAGCCGGCGGATAGCGGCTCGCCCGCGCCGGATTGCAGGAAAAGGTCGGAACAGAACAGGGTCCTGTCGGTTTCTTCGAAGAGCAGGCTCGCATCCCAGCCGTGCGGCAAATGCGGCGTCGCCAGAAGGCGAAACCGGCGCTTGCCCGTGATCAGCACGTCGTCATGCCCCAGCACCCGCGCCGTGCGCATCGCAAAATCGTTCACGCTGACCAAGGCGCCGACCAGCCCGCAGACCGGCTCGGCGCGCGGCGCCAGCCCCAGCCATTGGTTCAGCGCGCCGCACTCGTCGGACTCGAAATGGCTGAAGCCGATATGGCGGATCGACGCCGGGTCGACCAGCCGGACGACGGCATCACGAAGCTCGGGAAACATGCCGCGCAGCCCTGCGTGAAACAGCAAGGGCTCGTCGTCGCGGACCAGGAAGTGGTTGAATGTCAGCCCGATGTCCGGCACGTAAATCGAGATGCGATACACATCGGGCGCGATCTCATCCACTTGTGCCATCTCGGTTGCCGCGCCGGACCGTCACGGTTTGATATAGGCGAAACCGTGGGTTTCGAGCTGCATGATGCGCACGATTCCCGCCGGCACGATAACCGCCTGGGGCACCAGAACGGGCATGTGGCCGGTCGCGTGCATCATCGCCATCATCGTGTTGTGGCAGGCGTCGAACTCGATGCCCTCGGCGTCCATCGCGGCGATGCGCTTCGCATCCGGCGAGTTCGCGAGCAGCATCTTCAATCCCGGCCCGTAGGCAACGACGACGATCTGCACCTTGTCGTCGCCCATGAAGTTGAGCACGTTCTGGGCGTTGTTGAGCGCGAGAGTCCAGACCGCCGGATAAGCCTCGCTCACCTGGAGCACCAGATGCCGGGTCGCGAATTGATGGGGATGCTGGAAGATTGGATGGTCGAATTTGAAGTCCTTCAGCATCGACGGATTCGCTCGCGCCAATCCTGCCGGCATGAATCCGAAAACCGCTAATCCGAAAAACGCGGCGACCAGCCTTTGCCTTGCCGTCATGCCCATCTCCTCAACTTGCCGTTTTTGATTGCTCCCATCAATAGAACGGCTGGGCGGTAAAATAAAGCGATCAGGCGATCATCGTGACGATTCCCGCGAGCTGGAACAGAACCGAAATCGCGGCAAGTGCGGCGATATTCACGTCATAGAGAGCCCCGAGCAACAGGCTGCCGGCGAACCAGGCCGTGCCGCGCACCAGATCGAACAGCCCGAACGCCGTGGCACGCTCCTCCGTGCGAACCATGCCGCCGATCGCCGCCTTCAGAACCGAATTCTGCACGCCCATGCCGACACCCCAGAGCGCGACGCCCGCCACCGCCGCGCCGAACCCGCCGAGAAACACCAGCGGCGCGGCAAACGCGGCAAGGCCGAGGCCGATCGCGGGGGCAATCATACCGCGCCGGTCGAACCATGAGCCGCTGGCCAATGATGCCGCCCCCGACGCTCCCATGGCGATCGCATAGAGAACCGGAATCCAGAGCGGCGCCATCGTGCCGGCCTTGCCGAAGTGAAACGCGATCAGCGCGAAATCGGCATAGCCGGCGGCCAGCATCGCGGCGGCGGCGGTGAAGCGCCAATAGGCGGTGCCGAAATCGAAACGCTTCGGCAGCCGTGCCTTGATGATCAGCCGCCCGCGCGCCGGATAGCGCAGCCTTGCGCCGATCAGCACGGCGTAGCCGATCACCGCCGGAATCGCGAGGAATCCGAAACCCTGACGATAGACGCCGCCCAGCCCGAGAATCAGCGCGATGCCGAGCGGCCCGATCATCGCCCCGGTCTGGTCCATCGCCTCGTGCAGGCCGAAGCCCCAGCCGAGCCCCTTGGCTTCGGCGGCGCTCGCCAGCATGGCGTCGCGCACCGGCGTGCGAATCGCCTTGCCGGTGCGTTCCAGCAGCAGCAGCAGGATCACCACCGGCAGCCCGCCCGCCAGCGCCAGCAGCGGCAAGGCGAACAGGTTGAACGCATAGCCGGTGAACATGATCGGCCAGTATCGGCCGGTGCGGTCGCCGAGATAACCGGAGACGAGGCGCAGCGCATAGCCGATGAACTCGCCGAAGCCGCCGACGAAGCCGACCAGCAGGCCGGAGGCGCCGAACTGCGCGAGATAGGGGCCGGCGATGCTCCGGCCGCCCTCATAGGTCATGTCGCTGAACAGGCTGACCGTGCCGATCAGAACGATGAAGGCGACGGCGCCGCGCCGGATGCGATCGGGATGTGCCGTGTCATCCATGATCGCACCCGTCTGCCCCAGGCGGGGCCGGTCAGTAAATCCCTTTCTTGATCAGCGGAATCATCTTCTCGATCATCGCGCCGTTATCGGTCCCGGCGGCGGTATTGGTGTTCATCCCCTCCAGCCCGAATTTTTTCGTCAGCACGCATTGCGCGACCGGCAGGAACCCTTGCAGATAGAGCTGCTGGTTGAGCGTCACGGTGATGTATTTGCTTTTCAGCCCGGAAATCGTCGCCGGCGCGAGGTCGATGCCGCCGACAGTGATCTGCCCCGGCTTCTTGCCCGCCTCCTTCAGCGCCTGCGGAATGAACGAGGTCACCAGCCCCTGCTGGGTGCCGATCGCCTTGATGGTCGGGTGCCGCTCGATGAACGCGACGATGATCGGCACCGCCAGGGCCGGATCGGAATTCACCTTGTTCGAGATGTTGAGCGTATAGACCTTCAGCCCGGCCTTTTTCAGCCCGTGCGCCAGCCCCTTGTCGGACAGCCCGCGAATCCCCTCGGCGAACACGCCGTATTCGAGCGCGATATCGCCCTTTTTCAGATTGCCCGCCTTGATCATCGCCTCGGCGGTGGTCTCGCCGCCCTTGAACAGATAGGTGCCGGCATAGCCGAACCCGTTGGCGCGATACAACGCCTCCAGCTTGGGCAGCGGCACGTTGCCGGCGGTCACAACGATTCCTGCCTTTTCCGCCTGCGCCACCAGGGGCATGAACGGCTTGTTGCCCGGATGCCCCATGATCTCGATGCAGTCGGGCTTCGCCGCGAGCGCCTGGCGGAACTGGGTAATCATGGTTTCAGGCTGCCAGTTGGAATATTGCTCGACCAGCTTGACGCCGAACGCGCGGGCGGCGTCCTTGGCGCCGATCTCGCGCGGCAGGGTCGAGCCGTCGCCGGGGCTGCCGCCCATCTGGAAATACATGGTCAGTCCGGCGCCGAGTTTCGCGCCCGAGGGTGCGGCTATCGCAACCCCCGAAGCAAATGCCAACAATGCAGCGGCACCGGCGCCGCGACACAGGATCGAACGTATTTTCATGGATTGGTCTCCCCGTTGTCAGTAACGATTAAGTCCTGCCGCGCAGCCGCCGGTGCAGCAGGCGCAGCCGCGCCGGATCGTCGAGCCCGATATGCAGCACCACGGCGGATACGAACACCAGCCCGACGATCACCTCGACCCAGAACCCCGCAACCCCGGTCGCGACGATCCCCGCATCGAGCATCCCGATGATCAGCGCGCCGAAAAAACTGCCCACCACCGTCGCCGATCCGCCGAATACCGAGGTTCCGCCGATGAACACGGCGGCGAGCGCGGAGAGCAGAATGCCCTGGCCCTGGGTCGGGAAATAGCTCAGGTTTTCCAGGGTCATCAGCACGCTCGCGAAACCGGCGAGCGCGCCCATCAGGACGAACAGCTTGATCCGCTCGCGCATCGTATTGATGCCGACCACGCGCGCGACCTCCCGCGAATCGCCGATGAACAGCAGATGCTCGCCGAAACGGTGCCGGTTCAAAATGAACCAGACCGCCACCGCGACCCCGAGCGCCCAGAACGCCTCGGCCGGAATGCCGAACAGCGTGCCCGCGAAAACTCCGTTGATCGCGCTGCCGGTGAGGCGTTGCAGCGTGTAGGACATGCCGCCCGACAGAACCGTGGCCACGCCGGACCAGAAGAACGACGTGCCGATGGTGATGATGATCGAGGGAATCCCGATCACCGCGACCAGCCAACCATTGATGATGCCGATGACGGCACCGCCCGCGATCGCGGCGGCGAGCCCGAGCCAGGGCATTCCGAAATGCCGCGTGACATAGGCGAACAGGAAACCGGATAACGCGATGACAGCGGGAAACGACAGATCGATCTCCCCCGCCGCGATCACCAATGTCAGCCCGAGCGACAGGATCAGCATTGGCGGGATGGTGACGAGGAACGAGTTGTAGATCGGCCAGTTCAGGAAAACCCCCGGCGCGAAGCCGATGAACAGCCCGATCAGCACGAAGAACACGACGATGATCGGCAGGCCTTCGAGCTTGAATGCCGGGCGCCGGGCCAGCATCGGGGCGGTCTGTTTCATCGGGGTTCCGCTCATGCCGCCACTCCGGCGTGCTTGGTCTGCTGCAGCCCGATCAGGAACCGGGTCAGCTCTTCAAGGTCCATTTCGGCAGGCCGGATATTGGCGACGATGCGCCCACGGTCGAGCACCACCAGCCGGTCGGCCAGCGCGTGCACATGGGCGAGATTATGCTCGATATAGATCGCCGCCCGCCCGGACTCCTTGATGCGGCGCACGAAATCCAGAACCTTCTGCACTTCCTTGATCGCGAGTGCCGTGGTCGGTTCGTCGAGAATGATCAGATCGGCGTCGAAATGCATTGCCCGGCCGATCGCGATGCCCTGGCGCTCGCCGCCGGAAAGCTTGGACACCGTCGACTCCGCGTCGATCCCGACGCCGCGAAACCCGAGCTGGCGCTGCAAAATCTCGTTGGCGATGCGCCGCTCCTCGCGCACGTTGATGAAGCCGAACCGGTTGACGATCTGCCTGCCCACGAAAAAATTGCGCCAGAGCGGCTGTTTCTCGCCGAGCGATTTTTCCTGATACACCGTCTCGAAGCGCAGATCATGCGCGCGGCGCACCGAAAAATTGTTCCAATCGACTGCCTGATCGCGAATGAACAGCCGCCCGGAGGAGGGCGGAATCACCCCGGTCAGCGTCTTGATCAGGGTGGATTTGCCGGCGCCGTTATCACCGATCAGCCCGACGATCTCGTTGCGCCCGATCGCCAGGTCGATATCGGTCAGCGCGCGCACCTTGCCGAAGGAGACGCAAAGTTTCTCGGCGCGGACGATGTGCTCATAGGCGCGGTCGGACATGTTTGCTCCCTTGGCGCTTGGGCACGCGAGCGCCTTGCTGTTTTTTATCGAAGGAAGACAGGTCTATGTCAATTGAATTTATGGCGATTATGGAATTATTTTCTGTATCATGGAACTGTAGCCGCCGGCATCGCCGCGAGGGTTGTGCGCAAACCCCCCGCATCGTCGGCGAGAACGTCGTGGCGGAGCAGAAAATCGATCAGCACGAGATTGACGTTGAACTTGAAATCCTCGCCGGACGCCATGCGCTCCAGCACGAGCCTGGCCGGCATCAGCTCGAAGCTCTCGACCTCGCCATCCGCCGCGTGCGGCACGAAATCCTCGGGCAGGTCGAGATCGTAGCACACCAGCACGTCGCGCCGCAGGCCTTCCGGGCGCGCCATGTCATAGGCGATGCGGGAAACCTCGCGCGTCCCGGCGATCAGCGCCTCGGGAATCGCCGCCTCCTCGGCGGCTTCCTTCACCAGGGTCTCGTCCGGCGTCATCCCCGCCGACACGCCGCCGCCGACCAGATTGTCGAGCTTGCCCGGATCGAGCTTTTTCTCGGCACTGCGCCGCGCGATCCATAGATGCAGCCCATCGGCGCGGCGCACCACGCCGTTCAGATGCGCGCCAACCCCGATCACGCCGAATGCCGGCAGGGCGCCGCGATCGAGCACCGCGAGAACCGGCCCGCCGAGGCGCGCCCGCACGTCGAAATCCTCGCCGCGCATCCGAAACCCGAATTGGGGCGCGAGCCCGGCGGCGATCAGGTTCAGTCGCGCGGCATCATCGGGTGCGATCGTCACGCCGCCGGGCTCGACCGTCGCAGCCCCCGCCAGCGCCGCGGCGAGGTCCGGCGCCACGTAGCCGACATGGGACGCACCGATGCGGAGCGGAATCCGGTCGCCCGGCAGGGTCGCGTTGCGGCATCGCGCGATATGGCCGTGCAATGCCGCCAATACCTGCCCTTCTGCCTTAACCATTTGCAATCCCGCGCTCACGTGCCATTTGCCGGAGATGGCCCGAACCGTCGATATTGCCAAGCCCGATCGCTCCTGGCGCACCATCAAATCCCTGCTGCCCTATCTCTGGCCCAAGGGCGAAATCTCGCTCCGGGTCCGCGTGGTGCTGGCCGCGGCCGCGCTCATCCTCGCCAAGGTCGCTGTGGTGATCGTGCCGATCGTGTATTCCTGCGCGGTCAACGCGCTGTCGCCCAAGGCCGGCCCGCTGATGATTCCGGCAGCCCTGATCGTCGCCTACGCGATCGTGCGCATTGCCGCTTCGGGTTTCAACGAATTGCGCGACGCGCTGTTCGCCGCCGTGCAGCAGCGCGCGGCGCGGGTGGTCGGCCGGGAAACCTTCGAGCACCTGCACGCGCTGTCGATGCGCTATCACCTCGACCGCCAGACCGGCGGCCTTTCACGGGTGATTCTGCGCGGCACCACCGGCATTCAGACCGTGCTGCGCCTCGCCACCTTCAGCGTGGTGCCGACCCTGTTCGAACTCGTCCTCACCATGGGCGTTTTGTGGACCCTGTTCGACTGGCGCTACGCCGCCGTAACCCTGATCGCGGTGGGCGGCTACATGGCGTTCACCTTTTCCTTCACCGCCTGGCGTATCAAGTTCCGCCGCCAGATGAACGAGACCGACAATGTCGCCCAGACCAAGGCGATCGACAGCCTGCTGAATTTCGAGACGGTGAAGTATTTCGGCAATGAACGGCACGAAAGCCGAAGATTCGACGAAAGCCTCGCCGCGTATGAAACCGCGGCGGTGCGCTCGCAAGTGACCCTCAGCGCGCTCAATCTCGGTCAGGCCGCGATCATTTCAGTCGGCCTCGCGGTGATGATGCTGATGGCGGCGCGCGGCGTCGCCGCCGGCAGGCTCAATATCGGCCAGTTCGTCCTGGTCAACACCTATCTCATCCAGCTCTACCAGCCGCTCAACTTCCTCGGCTTCGTCTATCGCGAACTGAAACAGGGGCTGGTCGACATGGAGCAGATGTTCTCGCTGCTCCGCACCCAGCAGGAAATCACCGACCGCGCCGACGCAAAAACCCTGGCGCCGCGCGGCGCGCCGGTCGCCGTCGAATTCGCCGACGTCCGGTTCGGCTACAACCAGGACCGTGAAATCCTCCACGGCATCGCGTTCCGCGCCGAACCGGGGCGGAAAATCGCGCTGGTCGGCCCGACCGGCTCGGGCAAATCGACCATTTCGCGCCTGCTGTTCCGCTTCTACGATGTCTCGGAGGGCGCGGTATTGGTCGACGGCATCGATGTCCGCGATCTCGCCCAGCAATCCCTGCGCGCCGCGATCGGCGTGGTGCCTCAGGACACCGTGCTGTTCAACGACAGCATCCGCTACAACATCGCCTATGGCCGGCCCGGCGCGTCCGACGCCGAGATCGAACAGGCCGCGAAACTCGCGCAGATCCACGATTTCATCGCCTCCCTGCCGCAGGGCTACGAAACCCGCGTGGGCGAGCGGGGCCTGAAGCTGTCGGGCGGCGAAAAGCAGCGCGTGGCGATCGCGCGCACCATCCTGAAGGACCCGCGCATCATCATCCTCGACGAGGCGACCAGCGCGCTCGACACCGCGACCGAGCAGGACATCGGCACCGCCCTGCGTCAGGTCGCGCGCGACCGCACCACCCTGGTCATCGCGCACCGGCTTTCGACGGTGATCGACGCCGACGACATCTTGGTGCTGCGTGACGGGGTCATCGTCGAGCGCGGCACCCATGCCGCGCTGCTGGCGGCGGGCGGGGTCTATGCCGCCATGTGGGCGGCGCAGTCGGAACTGGCCGACGCGGAACAGACGGCGGATCGCCTCGCCACCGGCCCGGCCACGCGGGAACTGGCCGCGAATGTGGCGGAATGAGCCATGGTGGTGCTTAATTTAGACATCGTCGATCATTAACTGACAAGGGTGCGTGAGATGACGAGTCAGGAGTCTTGCATGACGGATATGGGCGATTACGCGACCGAGGAACAGATTCTGAAAGCAGGCTCGATGATCGACCGGGTGGTCAAGCACATGATCGAGCAGAAGCTGCCGCCCATCGCGGTCGCCTCGGCGCTGCTCGGCGGCGCCCTCAACGTGCTGTCCGCCTCGTTGCCCGACGATGCGATCCTGCGCATCCTGCACAACGCGATCGACAGCGTCGAATCCGGCGAACTGCGCGACATCGACCAGCCCCGCCAGTAAATCCGGCAGGTTCTGACCAAACCGCAACGGCGCCGAGCGCTATCTGAGCTGGCTGTCCTTGTTACCCCTGCGGTTGAACCCGCTGTTCACCGGACGACGATCGAGCGCAGACTGACACACGACGCAGGTTCGGGCTCCGGGCAGCGCCCGGCGGCGCGCTTGCGGGATTTCCTCGCCGCATTCCACGCAATGGGTCTCGCCCTCGCCCGTGGGCATGAGCGCTCGGGCTCTCATCACCTCGTCCGTGATGGTATCGTCGATCTGATCCTGCACCGCCCCGTCCGGAGCCCATCCGTTCGCCATCGCCGCTATCCGACTGCCTTATCGTCCCAAGGAGCTGAGATAGGGAATCCCAACGCCCGATCCAAGCATCGCGATGCGCACGGCATTCCCGAGAAACCCTGACTCACTACCCCAAATTCTTCCTGCTTGACACCGGAACGGGTTCCACGATAACGACCGATTTACTACAAGGGTCAAATTAATTTGGCGCGCCGCGCAGCCAGCCGGATGCGCCGAATTTCGTCGAACAGGGAAAAACGCCATGACAATCGCTTTCAGGTCCATCCTTGCCGCCTCCGCGCTCGCCGCCGCCGCATTCGGCGTGCAGACCGCTCATGCCCAGGCCATCGCGCAGCCCAAGCCGGTCAGGATCAGCACGAAAAAAACCACCATCGCCTTCCTGCTGCCGGAGAACTCCTCACCGCGCTACGAGCAGGTCGATCGCCCCTGGTTCATCAAGATGGCCAAGGCCGCCGACCCCAACGCGAAGCTCATCGTCAGCAACGCCAATTCCAGCCCGGATACCCAGCTCAACCAGGCGCAATCGGCGATTTCCAACGGCGCCGACGTTCTCGTGGTCGATCCGGTGGATGGCAAGGCGGGCGCGGCGATCGTCAACTACGCCGCACGCAATCACATCAAGGTCATTTCCTATGACCGGCTGATCCAGGATTCCAAGCCCGACTACTATGTCTCGTTCGACAACGTGAAGGTAGGCGAGCTCCAGGGCCAGTACATCGCCGCGCACACCAAGGCCGGCGGCCATGTGATGATGATCAACGGCGCGCCGACCGACCCCAACGCGTTCGATTTCCGCAGGGGCGCGATGAACGTGCTCGGCCCGCTGTTCAAATCGGGCAAGCTGCATCTGGCCTATACGGTGATGACGCCGGACTGGAGCGCGCAGAACGCCTTCACCGAATCCCAGCAGGCGCTGACCCGGCTGCACAACAAGGTGAATGCGGTGCTCGCCGCCAACGACACCACCGGCGCCGGCGCGATCCGCGCGCTCCAGGCGGTCGGGCTCGCCGGCAAGGTGCCGGTGACCGGCCAGGACGCGACCAATGGCGGCCTCACCTATATTCTTGAGGGCCTGCAGTCGATGACCGTGTTCAAATACGTCCCCGACGAAGCGGCGGCGGCGGCCCAGCTCGCGGTCGCGGTGGCGACCCACACCAAGCCGCCCGCCGGGCTGCTGAACGGCAAGACCAACAACAAGATGATCGACGTTCCCTCGGTCCTGCTGACCCCGGTGGTGGTGACCAAGAAGAATCTTGCGGCAACGGTGATCAAGTCCGGCTATACCACCTGGAAAGCGATCTGCGTCGGTCCCGCCGCCGATGGCGCGATCTGCAAGACGCATAGCGGCTGAATTTGGTGCGGGGAGCGGGAAAAACCCGCTCCGCCGGCGTTGGTTTCGGGAGGGATATCATGAGTGGCAGTGCCGCAACGCCGTTGCTGACCGTGCGCGGCCTGAAAAAGCGCTTCGGCGCGGTCACCGCCCTGCGCAATGTCGGGTTTTCGGTCGAGCGCGGCGAGGTGACCGCCCTGCTCGGCGATAACGGCGCGGGCAAGTCCACCACCATCAAGGCGATCGCCGGGGTCGCGCCGATCGACGAGGGCGAAATCCTGCTCGAAGGCCGGCCGGTCACGATCCGCCACCCCTCCGAGGCCAATGCGCTGGGGATTCAGACCGTCTATCAGGATCTCGCCCTCTGCGACAATCTCGGCATCTGCGCGAACCTGTATCTCGGCCGCGAACTGATCGCCAAGCCCACGCCGCTCGGCCCGCGCGTGCTGCGCGATGTCGAAATGGAGGCCGAGGCCCGCCGCGTGCTGAAAACCCTGCGCATCAACCTGCCGGCGCTCGATACCCCGGTCGCCTCGCTGTCCGGCGGACAGCGCCAGGCAGTGGCGATCGCCCGCGCGGTGCTGTGGAATTCCAAGCTGGTCATCATGGACGAACCGACCGCGGCTTTGGGCGTCGCCCAGACCGCCGAGGTGCTGCGCCTGGTGCGCGACCTCGCCGGCCAGGGCTACGGGGTCATCCTGATCACCCATAACATGCAGAACGTGTTCCAGGTCGCCGACAATATCGCGGTGCTGCGCCTCGGCGAGACCGTGCTGGAGGCGCGCAAGGCCAATCTCACGCCCGATCAGGTGGTGGGCGCGATCACCGGAACCCTGGCGATAGGAGCGGCGGCATGACCACGACCACCCAACCGGCCGTGCCGGTGCAATCGCCGTTCAAACGCTGGCTGTCCGGTGTCGCCAACGCGTCCGATCTCGGCATGCTGCCGGTGATCGCGGCGCTGATCGTCATCTGGATCGTGTTCGAGGTGCTGAACGCGAATTTCCTTACCCCGCGCAACCTGTCGAACCTCGCGGCACAGATCGTCGTTACCGGCACGCTGGCGCTCGCCGAAATCTACATCATCCTGCTTGGCATGATCGATCTGTCGATCGGCTGGAACTCGGTGCTCGCCGCCTCGATTTTCTCGCTGAGCACGGTGTTTTTCCATCTGCCGGTCGTGGCCGGGCTGGTGCTCGGCATCGTTTTCGCCACAGTGGTCGGTTTTCTCCAGGGCATGCTGGTTTCGCGGGTCGGGGTGCCGAGTTTCGTGGTGACCCTGGGCGGCGCGATGGTCGCCGAGGGCATCACCCTCGGCATCCTCACCCCGCATGGCGGCTCGGTGCCGCTCTCGGATTCGCTGACCACCGCGATCGGCACGCTCAACCTCGCCCCGCTCTGGAGCTGGGTGCTCAGCATCGTCCTGTTCGGCGCCTATGCCGCCGTCACCCTGAACCAGATCCGGCAGCGCACCGCCGGCGGCCATGAGGGCGGTTATGCGGCGGTGATGCGCCTGATCGGCGTCGGCGTTCTGCTGTTCGGTGCCGTGTTCATGCTGAACGCCTATCGCGGCGTGCCGTTCCTGCTGCTGATTTTCCTGATCGCGCTGTTCGCCTCCGCCTTCGTGACGAAATCGACCCAGTTCGGCCGGCATCTCTACGCGGTGGGCGGCAATGCCGAGGCGGCGCGCCGCGCCGGCATCTCGGTGCGCGGCATTCAGCTCGCTGCCTTCATCATCGCCGGGTTCCTGGTCGGCCTCGCCGGCTATCTCGACGCCGCGCGCCTCGGCGTGGCCTCCGCCTCGGTCGGCAACGGCGATATCATGCTGAACGCGGTGGCGGCGGCGGTGATCGGCGGCACCTCGCTGTTCGGCGGGCGCGGCAGCGTCTACGGCGCGCTGTTCGGCGCGCTGGTGATCGAGAGCGTGAGCAACGGGATGAACCTGCTGGGGGCTGCATCGTCGGTGCGGTTCATCGTCGAAGGCGGCATCCTGCTCGCCGCGATCACGGTGGATACCGTGCTGCGGCTGAAACGCCTGCGCACCGGCCGGGCCTGATCGCTCATCGTTTCGTCGGGCGCAGCCTTGCGGGCACCTTGGGCTGCATCAGCCAGTCCGCGTCGGGGCGCACCCACCAGTAGGCGCCTTTGCGGCCCATCATGCGGTGCGACAGGAACAGGCTCTTGAGCTGGGCGATGTCGGGATAGAATTGCTTGAGGTCGTAATCCAGATCGGGCTCGCGAATCCGGCGCCGCTTGTCGATCCGGCTGATGATGTAGCCCAGCACCGCCCGGCGCTTGCGTGCCGATTGCGGAATCTCGGTGATGCTGGTGTCCGGCCGCAGATAGGGTGCGGCGATCGTGCAATCCGCCTCGCGCGACATGACCGGGTGCGCCAGCGACGCCGTGCCGTCGCGGGTCAGCAGAATATCGCCGATCTCGGTCAGGTTTTCCTGGATCAGTGCATACCAATGCGTCGTCCCGGCGAGGCGAAGCCGGACCAGCCCCGCCTTGCGCAGGGTGCTCAGATGATGCGATGCTGTCGGCGGCTTGATGCCGGCCAGGGCAGCGAGATCCTGCACCTTCTGTTCGCCCTGGGCGAGATGACCGAGAATCGTCAGCCGCTTCCGGTCGGCCAGGGCCTTGAGGGCGTTCACCAGTTCGAAATAGAGCATCGATCCCCGCCGAATTATGACGATATTTAATTTTACTAACTCATAATTAGATCGCCTCCGCCGGGGTGGGCAAGCAAAACGGCACCTGTCTCTTGTATTTTCCCGGCCGCGCCATATCCTTCGGCAGGGTTCCCGATGCAAAAATAAAATGGGGTTGTCGATCATGGTAAAATTCGGAATTGCGCAGCCGGTCAAGCGGGTCGAGGATTCGCGGCTGCTCAAGGGCGCGGGCCGCTATACCGACGACGTGCCGGCCAACGGCGCGCTGCGCCTGCATGTTGTGCGCTCGCCCCATGCCGCGGCGGTCATCGCCGGGATCGACGTCAGTGCGGCGAGGGCGATGCCGGGCGTGGTCGCGGTGATCACCGCCGCCGATCTCGCCGCCGAGGGGATCGGGGCGATTCCCTGCGTCATCCCGCTGGCCAATCAGGACGGCTCGCCGCGGGCGAACGCGGACTGGCCGGTGCTGGCGCGGGGCGTGGTGCGCCATGTCGGCGAGCCGGTCGCCTTTGTCGTCGCCGAGACCATCCAGGCCGCGCGCGACGCCGCCGAGGCGGTGGAGGTGACCTATGAGACGAAGCCGTCAGTCACCGAACTGTCCCGCGCGATGGATGGGGATGTGCCCCTGGTGTGGGACGACGTGCCGCGCAACCTTGTGTTCGACTGGGCGGTGGGCGATGCCCAAGCGGCCGATGCGCTGTTCAAGCAGGCCGCGCACGTGACGAGGCTCCGCGTGGTGAACAACCGGATCGTGGTCAATTCGATGGAGCCGCGCGCCGCCCGCGCCGAATACGATGCCGCGACCGGCCGCTGGACCCTGACCTCCGGCACCCAGAGCGTCTGGATGCTCAAGGACATCCTCAGCCAGGCGGTCTTCAAGGTCGCTCCCGACAAATTCCGGGTGATCACACCCGATGTCGGCGGCGGATTCGGCATGAAATTCTTCGTCTATCCCGAGCACGTCATGGTCTGTTATGCCGCGCGCAAATTCGGCCGGGCGGTGAAATGGATCGCCGATCGCGGCGAGGCGTTCCTGTCCGACACCCATGGCCGCGACCACGTGACCGAGGGCGAATTGGCACTCGACGCGGCAGGGAAATTTCTTGCCCTGCGGGTGCGCGACATCGCCAATATGGGCGCCTATCTGTCGAATTTCGCGCCGCTCGTCCCCACCGTCGCCGGCACCAAGGTGCTCGCCAGTGTCTACGGCTTCAAGGCGGTCCATGCCCAGGTCTCCGGCGTGCTGACCCATACCGTGCCGGTCGACGCCTATCGCGGCGCCGGGCGGCCGGAGAGCAATTACCTGGTCGAACGGCTGATCGATGCGGCGGCGCGCGAGATCGGTGCGGACCGGGCGGAACTGCGCCGGCACAATTTCGTCCCGTCGAGCGCGATGCCGTATCGCTCGGCGCTGAACGAGATTTACGATTCGGGCGATTTTCATAAAGTGCTGGACCGGGCGCTCGACGTGATGGACTGGAAGGGTTTCCCGGCGCGGCGCGCCCGCTCGGCGGCGGAGCAAAAACGGCGCGGCATCGGCATGGCCTATTACCTGGAGGCGACCGGCGGAGCGCCGGAGGAACGGGCCGAAATCCGCTTCACCCGCGACGGTTTCGTCGATGTGTTCGTCGGCACCCAATCGACCGGGCAGGGGCATGAGACCGCCTATGTCCAGTTGGTCGGCGACCGGCTGGGCATCGACGCGGAACGCATCCGCGTCCGCCAGGGCGATAGCGATGCGATTCCGAGCGGCGGTGGCACCGGCGGCGCGCGCAGCCTGTATTCCGAGGGCCAGGCGATCGCGCTGACCACCGCGAGCATCATCGAAAAGGGCAGAAAGGCGGCGGCCGACATGCTGGAGGCGGCGGTGGCCGACATCGTGTTCGAAGCCGGCGCGTTCAAGATCGTCGGCACCGACCGGCAGGTCGATATCATTTCGCTCGCCGGAACCCTGCATGACGCGGACGGCAACGCGCTGGATACGGCGGAGATCGCGGCCATCGAGAAACATACCTTCCCGAATGGCTGTCATATCGCCGAGGTCGAGGTCGACCCCGAAACCGGGGTGGTTTCGGTGCTGCGCTATCTGGTGTGCGACGATGTGGGGACCATCGTGAACCCGATGATCGTGCGCGGCCAGGTGCATGGCGGCGTGGCGCAGGGGCTCGGCCAGGCGCTGCTGGAAAACACCGCCTATGACCCGGAAAGCGGCCAGCTCATGTCCGGCAGCCTGATGGACTACGCCCTGCCGCGCGCCGACGATGTGCCGGATATCGAGGTCGAGTTCGTCGAAATTCCCTGCGCGTCCAACCCGCTCGGCGTGAAGGGCGCGGGCGAGGCCGGCGCGGTGGGTTCGCCGCCGGCCCTGATCAACGCGGTGATCGACGCGCTGGCCGAGGACGGGGTGCGCGGCATCGACATGCCGGCGACGCCGGAGCGTATCTGGCAGGCGATTTCCAGTGTAAGACAGGCGGCGTGATTCACTTGGTCAAGCTCGCGGTGGGGGTGAAGGATGTCGGCCATCTGGCCGAGATCCAGCGCCGCCGCGCGCAAGCCGAGCCGCCGCTGCGCCACCGGACCCGCTCGATGCCGAAACGCGCGGATGAGCTGCGGAATGGCGGCTCGATCTATTGGGTGGTCGGAGGGCTCGTTATCGTGCGGCAGCGCGTGCTGGACGTGACCCTCGATGCATGGGACGATGGCTCGCCTTGCGCCGGGCTGGTGCTCGACCCCGCGCTGGTGCGGGTCGCGGCGCGGCCGATGCGGCCGTTTCAGGGCTGGCGCTATCTGGCACCGGAGGATGCGCCGATGGATATCACGCGGGACGCGGCGACAATCGAAGACAAGCTGCCGCCCGAATTGCGGCGCGATCTGCGCGCGCTGGCGTTGCTGCCATGACCGATTTTGCCGAATTGCGGGCAAAATTGCCGAAAAAACTGCCCTGGACGCCGGTGACAGTGCCGGTGGTGCGGATGACCGGCGTGATCGCGCCACGCGAGGCGGCGGTCAATCTCGACCGTTTCTCCGGCGCGCTGACGCGTGGGTTCAGCACGGCGAAAGCGGGCGAGAAACTGCTGATCCTGGCGATCGAAAGCCCCGGCGGATCGCCGGTGCAGTCGGATCTGATCGGCCGGTTCATCCGCCGCAAGGCGGGTGAGACCGGGGTGCGGGTGGTCGCGGTGATCGGCGATGTCGGGGCGTCGGGCGGCTACTGGATCGCCTGCGCGGCGGACGAGATTCTCGCCAATCCGATGAGCATCGTCGGCTCGATCGGGGTGATCGGCGGCGGGTTCGGCGTGCCGGAACTGATCGGCCGCCTGGGCATCGAGCGGCGCATCGTGACGGCGGGTTCCAACAAAATGCGCAACGACCCGTTCGCGCCGGCGCGGCCCGAGGACGAGCAATTCACGCGCGCATTGCTCGACGATATCCATGCCGGGTTCAAGGCGTGGGTGCGCGAGCGGCGCGGTGCGGCGATCGACGGGCATGAGGACGCGATTTTCGATGGCTCCTACATGCTGGGCGAGCGGGCGAAATCGCTTGGCCTGATCGACGGGTTCGGCGATGTGCGGAGCGTGATCGCCGAGCGGTTCGGCGCCAAGGCAAGACCCGATTTCATCGGGCCGAAGAAGCGGTTCAGCCTGCTGCGCCTGCTCGGGCGCGGTGCGGGGGCGGAGATTCTGAACGCGATCGAGGCCGAGGCGATGAAGGCGCGGCTGCGTTAGGTCGGCTTTAAGAGTGACCGGTGAAGCAAGCTTCTGCCTACGCCCAATGTCATTGCGAGAAGCGAAGCGCCGAAGCAATCCAGAAATTCTTGAGCATTTTTCCGAAAATGTGGATTGCTTCCGCCGGCGCTTCGCTTGGCATCGCAATGACGGCGTTGGGGTGTGGATCGCTTCGCCGGCTTCGGCCTCCTCGCGATGACGGGGTTTGTATCGCGTGGCGGGCCGGTCTTGCCCAATCGCGTCGGATCGGGCGATGATGCGGTCATGACAGAGAACGGAACAACTGAAGACTCGCCGATGCTCGTCGCCGATCCGGTGCGGCCCGAGGAAACCGGGCTTTTGCTCGATATGGCGCGGACGTTTCATAGCGAGGACGGGCATCCGATGGATGCGGCGGCCGAAGCGGCGACGCGGGCGAGCGTGACCGGCGAGGGTCATGCGGCGCTCGCGCCGACCTGGCTGCTGCGCCATGAGGGCAGGGTGGTCGGTTATTTCGTGCTCTCGCTCGGCTACAGCCCGGAGCATGGCGGGCTCGATGCCTTCATCGACGATATTTTTCTGGTTCCAGACATTCGGGGTCGCGGCTTGGGCCGCGCGGCGCTCGGTTGCGCGGTCGAGTCGGCGCGCGCGCGGGGCGCGCGGGTGCTGATGCTGGAGGTCGAGAAACACAACGACCGCGCCTATCGGCTCTATGCAAGCGAAGGCTTCGTCGATACCGGGCGGCGACTAATGTACCGTCATTTATAGAAACATTAAAGCGAGGTCACGGGACGGTTTGCGCTTGCCGATCCGGCGCGTCCTCCGCCATGGTGCGGGGTGAATAACCAGGAGATGACGATGGCCGATCCACGCTATGTTCCGTTTCCCGACAGCCACCACGAGGCGCCGCGCAATGCGCGCCGCATCGGCAGGCTCGACGATGGCGAGCGCGTGGAGGCAAGCGTCTATGTGAAGCCACGGCCGGCAACGGCGGGGCTAGACTCGCATGAGGCGGTGCTGGAAGATCGCGCGCGGCGTCACGCGCCGGATATCGACAGGATCAGGCATTTCGCGGCGGATCATGAATTTGACGTGATCGAGGCGGATGCGCGGCGCCGGCTGGTGCGGCTTTCCGGCACGGCGGGGGCGATGCGCGCGGCGTTCGGCGCCGAACTGCACTGGTTCGAGGGCGGGGGCGCGCGGTTCCGCGGCTATACCGGGGCGCTGCAGCTGCGCGCGGATATCGCCGATATCGTGGAATCGGTGCTCGGGCTGGATACCAGGCCGGTGGCAAAGCCGCGCCTGCGGATAATGCTGCCGGCGCAGGCGGGGGCTGCCTATCTGCCCAATCAGGTCGGCGGGTTCTACGGGATTCCGACCACGCCGACCGGTGCGGGCGAGTGCATCGCGATCATCGAACTGGGCGGCGGGTATCACCAGAGCGACATCACCGCCGCGTTCGGCGCGATGGGGCTGACGCCGCCAACCGTGGTCGCGGTGAGCGTGGACGGCGCGACCAATGCGCCCAGCACGGCGAATTCGGCGGATGGCGAGGTCGGGCTGGACATTCAGGTGGCGGGCGGCATCGCGCCGGGGGCGAAGCTCGCGGTGTATTTCACGCCCAACAGCGATGCCGGGTTCGCCGATGCGATCACCCGGGCCGCGACCGATGCGGTCAACAAGCCGTCGGTGATGTCGATCAGTTGGGGCGGCCCGGAATCGGGGTATTCCACGCAGGGCCGCACCACGCTGAACACCGCGTTGCAGGACGCGGCGAATGCCGGGGTGACGGTGACGGTCGCATCGGGCGACAATCTGGCGACCGACGGGGTTTCGGACGGCGCGGTGCATATCGATTTTCCGGCGGCGAGCCCCTATGTGGTCGGCTGCGGTGGCACCAGCATCACCGTGTTGGGCGGCGCGATCACCGCCGAGACGGTATGGAACAGCGGTGCGAACGGCACCGGTGGCGGGATTTCCACCGTGTTCCCGGTGCCGTCGTTCCAGTCCGGGGTGAAACTGCCGGCGAATGTCAGTACCGGCGGCACCGGGCGCGGGGTGCCGGATGTCGCGGCCGATGCCGATCCGGCGACCGGGTTTCAGGTAATTGTCGATGGGCAGAATTTCGTCGCCGGCGGCACCAGCGCGGTCGCACCGCTCTGGGCCGGGTTTTTCGCCCTGGTCAATGCGGCGCGCGGATCGCGGCTGGGGTTCGTGAACCCGGCGCTCTATGCGAACGCGGCGGGGTTCCGGGAAATCACCACCGGCAATAACAAGCCGGCGGGATCGAACCTGGGTTACAGCGCGGGGCCGGGCTGGAATGCCTGCGCCGGGCTGGGCGCGATGCTCGGCGCGAAATTGTTTGCCGCGCTGAAGGCGGCGAAGGGCTCGCCGGTGGCGTGACGCTCCGCGCGATGACATGACCCGTCATGGATCGGCGTCATTGATTTGGATGGAGACGGGCATGCCGTGCAGCAGACCGAGCGGCGCGGCGGCGGCTTCGATATCGTCGGCGTGTTTGGACATGCTTCCCAGAAAAACGCAGTGCTCGTTGACAATTATCGGCGCGTGCGCTCTTTGATTATAACGTTTTCTCTCCATTGGCTGAGCAGATGGGCTCAACTCGTCCACAACCCGCTTGAGAACAAAAATGGACGACCCGCTTCTAACGCTCAAAACGCTCTCGAACAACACTCACTATATTCGCGATTTTTATTATCGGATGATTCTAGGATTTACTGTTCTTTTAGATATTTATATTGTTGGTCTCCAGATTGTTGACGTTTTTGTTTTTATTGATTTTTAACCACTGAAAAAAATTCCAATTTATATTACAAATTTAATTCTTTTTACTGTAATTCCAGTAACGTTCTACACAGCAAAGTATCTGTCAATAAGAAAAACTCGATATTATTTGATGTATAATATTTCTATATATGCAATTTTTTCCATTTCATTTATGGCATGCTATGTACATGCTATTGGTAATATTTTGGAAACCTTGCCTGCCGGCCCATTTCGTCTAGCATTCACTTATCAATATTTCTTTGGCGTGCTGTGCTGCAGCATAAATGCGATGTATGCTTTTTCAAAGAAATATATTTATTTTCTTCCTAACTCTATGCGTAATAAATGATAATTTCTGTGCGTCGGATTCAACCGCCGTAGGCTACGCTCAGTGATTTGGTGGCCTGATTGTCGGTTCAAGAACCTGACCGAAAAAGATAGTTGAGTGATTTCAGTAGGTTGTGTTTCTGTCTGCTTTCCACAACGGACGGAAGCACGATGCCCTGGAAATCACTCGGCGGGCGGATTGCCGGCAGGTCAAGGGCGGGAGGAGAAACGCCGGCCGAACGGGACGAGGATCGAGAGGGCGGCGACGTAGAGAAACACCGTGACATAGAGCGCGGTGAAGACCCAGAGCGGAAAATTCCAGTAGATCAGGCGATCGACAAAATGCACGATCAGCGGCGGCGGCGATGCACTTCGGCCGGTCAGT
This sequence comes from Acidiphilium iwatense, assembly GCF_021556475.1. Lineage (GTDB taxonomy): Bacteria > Pseudomonadota > Alphaproteobacteria > Acetobacterales > Acetobacteraceae > Acidiphilium > Acidiphilium iwatense. The sequence goes on from NZ_JAKGBZ010000001.1 coordinate 188,765, forward strand.
TCGCTCTGCCAGAGGGTGAGGATGCAGGCGCGGCCGGCGAGCGCCTGGCCGGCGACGATCGCCATCAGGGCGAGGTGCAGCAGGCGGAGCCAGGCGATGCGGACGATGCGCCAGCCGAGCCACGCACCGAGCGGGATGACGACGAGGAAAGCGACGTTGAACGCGATGACGACGAGGTGGAGTGCCAGGACCGCTTCGGCGAGAGCAATCATGGCGGGACAGTAGGACGGGGGTTCGGTTGCGGCAATTCGACGTGGTGGTTCTGGGCGCGGGTGCGGCGGGGTTGATGTGCGCCATTGTGGCGGGGCGGCGCGGCCGGCGCGTGCTGGTGCTCGATCATGCCGATGAGCCGGGCAGAAAAATTTTGATTTCCGGTGGCGGGCGCTGCAATTTCACCAATATCCATACCGCGCCGGAGCGGTTCTTTTCGGCCAATCCGCATTTCTGCAAATCCGCCCTGTCGCGCTACACGCCACGGGATTTTCTGGATCTGGTCGAGAAGCACGGCATCGCGTGGCACGAAAAGACGCTGGGGCAATTGTTCTGCGACGGTTCGGCGCGGGCGATCGTGGCGATGCTTCTGGCGGAATGCGAGGCGGCGGGCGTAAAAATCCAGTTGGGCTGCCGCATCGCGGAGGTGACGCGGACCGAGCGGTTCCGGGTCGAGACCGATACGGGAGCGATCGCGGCAGAGTCTGTGGTGCTGGCGACGGGAGGCTTGTCGATCCCGAAACTGGGGGCGACCGGGCTGGCACATGATATCGCCGTGCGGTTCGGGTTACGGCTGATCGGGATCAGGCCAGGGCTGGTGCCGCTGAGCTTCGCGGCCGCCGATCTCGCGCGCACCCAGAAGCTGGCGGGTGTGTCGCTGCCGGTGGACGTGCGGTGCGGAGCGAAAAAATTTCGCGAAGCGATGCTGTTCACCCATCGGGGGATTTCCGGGCCGGCGATTTTGCAAATTTCGTCGGTGTGGCGGGACGGGGTGCCGATCATGCTCGATCTGCTGCCGGATGAAGCCGCCGGGTTTCTGCAGGCGCGGAAACGCGCGCGGCCAGGCGTTTCAGCGCGTACGGTGCTGGCGGAGGTGCTGCCGCAACGGATGGCGGACGTGTTTCTGCCGGACGAGTTGTCAGCGGGCCGGATCGGCGCACAACCGGACCGGGCGCTGATGGCATTGGGATCGGCGTTGAAGTCGTGGCAGGTTACCCCCGCCGGCAGCGAAGGCTATGCGAAGGCCGAAGTGACGCTGGGCGGGGTCGATACGGCTTGCCTGTCCTCCCGGACCATGGAGGCGCGCAGCGCAAAAGGGCTGTTCGTGATCGGCGAGGCGGTGGATGTGACCGGCTGGCTCGGCGGATATAATTTTCAATGGGCCTGGGCGAGCGGCTGGTGCGCCGGGTGCGTGGCCTGAACCGGAAGGGAGCAGAAGAATGGATCGCGACGAGCTTACGAGATGGGCGCTGGCCAATGGCTGGCAGATGATCGGCGGGCACCCGAGCCTGACCAAGCCATCCGCGCCGAAAGAGGCGATCGTGCGGATGGTGTTCAAGGCGACCCTGGTGAATGTGGAGGCAAAGAAGCCGGCGGGCAAGTGGGAAAAGGTGTCCGGCGCGCCCTACGGGCAGATCGCGCCCGATGAGGAGAGCGGATTGCCGCGCGGCCTGGGGTTCACCAGCCTGCAAGGGTTTCGGATGCTGATGGAGGATAACAAGGACCGCGCCGTGTTCGCCAAATTCACCGGGAAGGCGTGAGCGCTAGCCCTCGACCGTCGCATTACCTCCCCTGCCAAACGCATCTTCGGGTATCGCGGCTGCAAACAATTGCAGCCCTTCTGAAATGATCAAGTCGGTTCGAAATTCTTATCGACCGTCAGTTGTCCGCGATTTATCGGACGGCGATCGGAAGCGGTCAATTGCTGGATCAAGGTCGAGAGGGGCCGCGGTCCGCCACCATGCGCCGTGGCAATCGCACTCGAAGCCAAACGCGCAATGGGCGTTATCGTTCTCAATTCGGGGAGCGTGCGCCCTTCGACGGCTCCGAACAGGAGCGGGTCGAGTTTCCATGCCCGGCGTCCGGGGTCAGGCCGTCGGCATGGTTAGATGCCCTCCCCCAAGGGTTTGTCGAACGCCTTGGCGGCGATGGTGGTTTCTTCACCCAGTGCGTTTCGCGTCGCGATGACGTGTTCGATGAAGATGTGACCATCCACCCGCTTCGTCCAATGGCCCTTGCCGGTCAGCAAATAGCCGACATGCGGCCGGTCGGGCCCGTTGACGTCGATGCCCGGAGGAATGTCATCGAGGTCGATCATCAACTGCCAGTTGGTCGCGTGGGTGCCGTGGCCGCCGATCGTCCGCATTTTCCATTCGACCGGGACCCGCCCGCTGAGCGGTGTCATGCGCTCAATGCCGGTCGGCGATATGGGGGCCGTCTTGGTGGCGAAGAACTGGCCGCCGAAATCCTTTCGTTTAAGGTCGAGCTGGCCGCTGGAGTAGGTTTTCACCTTGGCAAAGATGATTTCGAGCGCCTGGTCGAACAATTCGGGCCAATGCTTGACGACGGCATGGGGGGTCCGAAGCGGATTGTTCTGGATATCGGCGTCACAATCCTCCAGGGTGTAGGTTCCGCCGCGCACCTTTGGCATCGTGTCTTGCCTCCCTCGCGAAGCAGCGCGGTGTTCTTCGGTTCGTCCCGCCCGGTCGGGCGAGGCTGCCGATCCGGCGCTTCACATGCAGACTAACGCAGTTGCGCGCTGCCTGAAAGTGCTTTCTATTCCCGGTTGCCGGGCCGATACCAGCGGGTTGGCGCGCATGGATGGCTTCGCGTTGCTCGCCATGACGATCGAGGCGCGGGACGCTGGGGTGATCGTCAGGCGGTGATATTGGCGGTCCAGCGGTCGAGCCAGGATTGGGCGGGTTCGGGCCGGCCGAACAGATAGCCCTGCATCGCATCGCAGTCGCGCATGCGCAGGAAACTTGCCTGCGCCTCGGTCTCGACCCCTTCGGCGACCACCGAGAGGCCGAGATGGCGGGTCATCGCCAGGATCGCCTCGGCGAGGGTCGCGTCCCGCGCGCCGTCGGGCAGATGGCGGATGAAGCCGCGATCGATCTTGATCTCGGCGATCGGCAGGGATTGCAGATAGCCGAGGCTGGAATAGCCGGTGCCGAAATCGTCGATCGAGAACCGCACGCCAAGGGACGCGAGCGCGCGCATTTTCGCGGCGGCCTCGTCGATCCGGTCGATCAGCAGGCTTTCGGTGATTTCGATCAGCAGATCGTGCGGGTCGACGCCGGTTTCGGCGAGAATGCGCTCGACATCGGGCACGAAAGCGGGATCGCGGAACTGGCGCGGGCTGACATTGATCGCGATGCGCAGCCGCCGCCCCTGCCGCGCCTGGGCGGCGATGATGCGGCAGACCGCGCGCAGCATCCATCGGCCCATGGCGAGCACCACGCCGGTCTGCTCGGCGATCGGGATGAACTCGCCCGGCAGGACGATGGTGCCGTCGGCACGGCGCAGGCGGATCAGCGCCTCGGCGCCGGTGACGTCGTTCGCCCGTCCGACCTGGGGTTGCAGCCAGACCTCGAAACGGTCATGATCGAGCGCCTCGCGCAGCGCCTGTTCGATCGCGTGGCGATGGGCGACGCGATCCTGCATCGCCGGTTCGAAGAACGCGACGCTGACCGAATCCGACGCCTTGGCCTGATACATCGCGATATCGGCCTGGCGCAGGATATCGTCGATGCCGGAAGCGTCCTGCGGGAACAGCGCGATGCCGATGCTCGCGGTCACGTAGCATTCATGGGTCACGGCGTGGATCGGCGGGGCGAGGGCGGCGCGCAGTTTCTCGGCGAGTTCATGGGCGATTTCCGCCGCGCGGTCCGCCGTGTCGGCAAGCCGGGCGAGCAGGACGACGAATTCGTCGCCGCCGAGGCGCGCGACGATATCCGAGGCGCGCAGCGCGGCTTGCAGCCGGCGGCCGACCTGGTCGAGCACGATGTCGCCGATCGAATGGCCGTGCAGGTCGTTGATCGCCTTGAAACCGTCGAGGTCGATGAACAGCAGGGCGCCGGCCAGGCCGGAGTCCCGCGCCGTCGCGATTTCGGTTTGCAGGCGCAGCCGCAGCGCGGCGCGGTTCGGCAGGCCGGTCAGCGGATCGAAATAGGCGAGGCGTTGGATATCCTCGTCGGCCTGGTGCTTTTCCGTGATGTCGACCCAGGCGCCGACGATGCGCGCCGTGCGCCCGTCTGCATCGCGGATCGCGGTCAGCTCGTCGCGCACCCAGCGATAGACGCCGTCGCGGCGCCTGAACCGATAGCGGTGAACGATGGTGTCCTGGGTCAGCAGGCGACGGCTTTCGGCAAGGGCGGCGGGCCGGTCGGCGGGGTGGACGTTGTCGGTCCACCAATCGGCGCCGAGCGCCGCGTCCGGCCTGTAGCCGAACAGGCGCTCGATATTGGCGCTGATCTCGGCGAACTTGAACGATGCCGGATCGGCCTCGCCGTTCGGGCTTTCCATCGCGTAGATGACGGTGGAACTCGCTTCGAGCAGGCGGGCGAGCCGCTGTTCGCTGGAATGCAGGGCGGCGCGGGCGGAATCGCGCGCGGCGCGGTCGCGCAGGGTGCGGATGCCGTAGGCGAGATCGGCGGCGAGCTCGGCCAGCAGCCGGATCTCCTCGGCGTCGAAGCCGCGGTACGGGGCACCGCCGGCGGGTTTCCGGCCGGTCGCGTACAGGGTGAGGGCGCCGAACGCGGCGCCTGCCTCGCCGCGCAAGGGGAGCGCGATGCAGGCGGTGTAGCCGGCGCGCCTTGCAGTATCGCGCCAGGGCTCCATGCGGGGATCGTGTTCGAGATCGTCGATCGTGACGACACGGCCTTCGCGCACGGCGGTTCCGGTCGGGCCCCTGCCATGGGGATTGTCCGCCCAGGAGAGCGGCAGGGATTCCAGCCGGTCGAGCCCGATGCCGGCTTTCGCCACCGGCCGCAAAGCCGCCTCGGCACCGGATTCCGCCATGCCGACCCAGGCCGCGCTGTAGCGGCCGACATCGACGGCGAGGCGGCAGATCGCGGCGGTCAGCTCCGCTTCGCTTGCGGCGCGGGCCAGGGCCTGGTTGCAGCCGATCAGGGTCTGCAGGGCCCGGTTGGTCCGGTCGAGCAGCGCGTTCGACCGGGCCAGCGCATCCTCCACGGGACCGGCCGGGTCCTCATGCCGCCGAATCGCCTCGCTCCCGAGCGGCTCGATCAATGAATTTTCGCTGCCGTCACCCACCACTTCACCCAATCACGACGCTCCGTGCGACGTTCGGCCAATCCTATGAAGGGAGACGGTTAATAGATAACTAAGACTGAAAGTAAAAAAATTTAGACATATCAAGGCTGTGGGGGCGAGGCTTGACCGGGGAGGCGGGTTGGGGCAGATCTCCGCCCTCTCGATCCGCCGCGCTGCGAGTTTCGCACCGCGGCGCGTTTTGCGTTTGAGGAGCCATAGCGATGTTCGACGCCCTTTCGGGCAAACTGGGCGATGTGTTCGACCGGCTGCGCCGGCGCGGCGCGCTGTCCGAGACCGACGTGATCGAAGCGATGCGCGATATTCGTCTCGCGCTGCTCGAAGCCGACGTCGCTCTGCCCGTGGTGCGCGATTTCATCGCGAAGGTGCGGCTGCAGGCGGTGGGCGCCGAGGTCCTGAAATCGGTCTCGCCCGGCCAGCAGGTCGTCAAGATCGTCAACGACGCGCTGATCGAGGCGCTGGGCGGCGCTGGCGCGGTGCCGCTGAATTTGAACGCGGCATCGCCGATCCCGTTCCTGATGGTGGGCTTGCAGGGCTCGGGCAAGACCACGACTTCCGGCAAGATCGCCCTGTTCCTCAAGGACAAGCAGCGCAAGAAGGTGCTGCTGGCGAGCCTGGATACCCAACGGCCGGCGGCGCAGTTGCAACTGGCGCAGTTGGCGGAACGTGCCGGGGTGGCGTCGTTACCGATTATCGCCGATGAGGGGCCGGTGCAGATTGCCCGTCGCGCGATGGATACCGGGCGGCGCGAAGTTTTCGATGTCGTGATCCTGGACACCGCCGGACGGTTGGCGATCGATGAAGCGCTGATGGACGAGGTCAAGGCGATCCGCGCCGCGACCGAGCCGGCGGAGACGCTGCTGGTCGTCGATGCGATGACCGGGCAGGACGCGGTGGCGACCGCGAGCGCGTTCAACGAGGCGGTGAGCGTCACCGGCATCGTGATGACGCGGCTCGACGGCGATGCGCGCGGCGGTGCGGCGCTGTCGATGCGGGCGGTGACCGGCGCGCCGATCAAGCTGATGGGCATGGGCGAGAAGCTCGATGCGCTGGAGCCGTTCCACCCCGAGCGGATCGCCGGGCGCATTCTGGGCATGGGCGATATCGTTTCGCTCGTCGAGCGGGCTTCGGAGAATGTTGACCAGGAGAAGGCGGAAAAGCTCGCGGCCAGGATGGCGCGCGGAAAATTCGACCTGGAAGACTACGCTGAACAGCTCAAGCAGATCACCAAGATGGGCTCGCTGTCCGGGATTCTCGGCATGTTGCCGGGGGTGGGCAAGATCAAGCAGCAGCTCGCCGATGCCGATCTCGATACCTCGATATTGAAGCGGCAGGCGGCGATTATTTCCTCGATGACCCGCGCCGAGCGGCGCAATCCCGACCTGATGAAGGCGAGCCGCAAGAAGCGCGTCGCCGCCGGGTCGGGGACTTCGGTGCAGGAGGTCAACCGGCTGCTCAAGCAGTTCGACCAGATGAAGGATATGATGAAACGCGCGCAGAAGCTCGGCCAGAAGGGTTTGGCGCGGGGTGGACTGGCCGCGCTGATGCCGCAAGGCGGCGGACGCCGCCCGTTTTGACGCAAGGATGCGGCGGACGCCGGCCGTTCTGAGTTTTTGTTGTTTCAGTAAGGAGACTAAAGCAGATGTCGCTAAAGATCAGACTTGCCCGCGCCGGTGCGAAAAAGCGGCCATTCTACCACATCGTGGTGGCCGATAGCCGCAGCCCGCGCGACGGCAAGTTCATCGAGAAGCTCGGCAGCTACAACCCGATGCTGCCGGCCGAGCACGAGGACCGGGTGCGGCTGCAGAACGAGCGCATCACCCATTGGCTGAGCCAGGGCGCGCAGGCGACCGACCGGGTCGCGCGGTTCCTCGGCCGGGCCGGGCTGGCGCCGATGCCGGCGATTCCGCCGCAGCCGATCCAGTCCGCGCCGAAGAAGAAGGCCCAAGAACGTGCCGCCGAGCGCGCCAAGGCGGCCTCGGCGTAACGGACCAGGGTACACACCCTAACGTGAGCGACCGGCTGATCCTGATGGGGATGATCGGCAAGCCGCATGGGGTGCGGGGGGCGGTGCATGTGCACGCCTATACCGAAGACCCGCGCGCGCTGGCCGAGCTGAAGCTGCGGGATCAGCGCGGGCGAATCATGGCGCTGGACTGGACCGGCGACGGGATCGCGCGGGTCACGCTGCATGAAGCGGATGGCGCCCATGTGGTCGCCGATCGGGATGCGGCGGCGCTTCTGGCCAATACGCGGTTGTTTGTCGAACGGAGCCAGTTGCCGCCGGCGGACGAGGACGAATTCTACCTCGTCGATCTGATCGGGCTGGCCGCGATCGGGGAAGACGGCGCGACGCTCGGCACGATCGCCGCCGTGCACGATTACGGCGCGGGAGCGAGTATCGAACTCGACGACGGGCGGCTGATTCCGTTCACCAGGGCCTCGGTGCCGGCGATCGACCTCGACGCGAAGCGGGCGACCGTGGTGCCGCCCGCGGAAATCGAGGCCGAGCTTGAAAGCAAGGCGGGGCCATGAGCTTTCGCGCCACCGTGCTGACCCTGTTTCCCGAGATGTTTCCGGGGCCGCTCGGCCATTCGCTGGCGGGGCGGGCGCTGGAGTCCGGCATCTGGACGCTCGATTGCGTGAATATCCGCAATTTCGGTCTCGGCCGGCATCGCGCGGTGGACGACACGCCGTTCGGCGGCGGCGCCGGCATGGTGATGCGGCCCGACGTGATCGACGCCGCGATCGCCTCGGTGCGCGACGAGCGCCAGCTGATCGCCCTCACCCCGCGCGGCGCGCCGCTGACCCAGGCGCGGGTGCGCGACCTCGCCGCCGGGGGTGGCGCGATCCTGCTCTGCGGCCGCTACGAAGGCTTCGATCAGCGCGTGCTCGACGCCAACGGCGCCGAGGAAATCAGCGTTGGCGACTACGTGCTCTCGGGCGGGGAAATCGCTGCCCTCGCCCTGCTCGACGCCGCCATCCGCCTGCTTCCCGGCGTGATGGGTGCGGCGGACAGCGCCGCCGAGGAAAGCTTCGCCGAACCATTGCTCGAATATCCGCACTTCACCCGCCCCGCCGAATGGCGCGGCCGCGCCGTGCCGGAAACTTTGCTGTCCGGCCACCATCAGGCGGTCGCCGACTGGCGCCGCGCCGAAGCCGAAACCATCACCCGCGCCCGCAGACCTGACCTTTGGGCACGATACATTGCCAGCCAGCCGGCTCGGCCGTAAATGAACACCGCGAAAGGATATCCCGATGAACGTGATCCAGACAATCGACGCCGAACAGATCGGCAAACTGACCGAAAGCCGCGCCGTGCCGGAATTCCAGCCGGGCGACAACCTGCGCGTCTCCGTCCGGGTCAAGGAAGGCGAACGCACCCGCATCCAGGCGTTCGAAGGCGTGTGCATCGCCCGCTCCAACCGGGGCATCAACTCCAACTTCACCGTGCGGAAAATCTCCTACGGCGAAGGCGTGGAACGCGTATTCCCGCTCTATTCCCCGAACGTCACCGAAATCGCGGTGACCCGCCGGGGCGACGTGCGCCGGGCGAAACTCTATTACCTGCGCGGCCGCCGCGGCAAATCGGCGCGCATCGCCGAAGCGGCCCGCGAGACCCCGGCCGCCGGCGTTTGAGTCCAAGGGTAAGATCAGGGGGCTTTGCCCCCTGAAACCCCCACCAGGAACTGAGTTCCTGGACCTCCCTCATTGGGCTCTGGCAGGCGGGGGCAGTGCTATCGATGTGGCATGTCAGCCCCCGCCTGCCAGAGCCCCAACTAGCGGGGTCCGGGGCCTAAGGCCCCGGCGGAGTCCAGAGGCGGAGCCTCTGGCCTACCCTTTTGGTCCAAACGCCGAAGGAGTGGTCGCATGGCCGAAGCGCGGACGATGTTCGACAAGATCTGGGCGGCGCATGTCGTCGACCGGATGCCGGACGGGACGTGTATTCTCTATATCGACCGGCATCTCGTGCATGAGGTGACGAGCCCGCAGGCGTTCGAGGGGCTGCGTGCGGCGGGGCGGGGCGTGCGGCGGGCCGATGCGACGATCGCGGTTGCCGATCATAACGTACCGACCGAGAACCGGGCGGCGGGGATCGCCGAGCCGGAATCCGCGCTGCAGGTGGCGACACTGGAACGCAATGTGCGTGAGTTCGGGGTGCCGTATATTCCGGTGACCGACGCGCGGCAGGGGATCGTGCATATCATCGGGCCGGAGCAGGGGATTTCGCTGCCGGGGATGACGATCGTGTGCGGCGATTCGCATACCTCGACGCATGGGGCGGTGGGAGCCCTGGCGTTCGGGATCGGCACGTCCGAGGTCGAGCATGTGCTGGCGACGCAGACTTTGCTGCAGAAACCGGCCAAGAACATGCTGGTGCGGGTGGATGGGGTTTTGCCGGCGGGGTGTTCGGCGAAGGACATCATTCTCGCGGTGATCGGCAAGATCGGCACGGCGGGCGGCACTGGCCATGTGATCGAGTATGCCGGCGGGGCGATCGAGGCACTCGACATGGCCGGACGGATGACCGTGTGCAACATGTCGATCGAGGCGGGCGCGCGGGCCGGGCTGATCGCGCCGGACGAGGTGACGTTCGACTATGTGCGCGGGCGACCTTTCGCGCCGAAGGGCGCGGCGCTGGAGCGGGCGACCGAGCATTGGCGGAGCTTGGTTTCCGACGCGGGCGCGCATTACGATCGGGTGGTGACGCTCGACGCGAGTGCCTTGGTGCCGCAGGTGACCTGGGGCACCAGCCCGGAGACGGTGGTGCCGATCACCGGGCACGTGCCGGACCCTGCCGCGGAGCCGGATGCGGGCAAGCGGGCGCAGATGGAGCGGATGCTTCAATATATGGATTTGCGGCCCGGCCAGGCGCTGGCGGGAACGAAAATCGACGCGGTGTTCATCGGCTCCTGCACCAATGCGCGGATCGAGGATTTACGGGTCGCGGCAGGGGTGGTGCGCGGCAGGCGGGTTGCGGATCATGTGCGGGCGATGGTGGTGCCGGGCTCGGGGCTGGTGAAGGCGCAGGCCGAGGCCGAGGGGTTGGCGAAGGTTTTCACCGATGCCGGGTTTGATTGGCGCGAGGCCGGGTGTTCGATGTGTCTGGGGATGAATCCGGACAAGCTGAAGCCGGGCGAGCGTTGTGCCAGCACGAGCAACCGCAATTTCGAGGGACGGCAGGGGCCGGGCGGGCGGACGCATCTGGTTTCGCCGGCGATGGCGGCGGCGGCGGCGATCGCGGGGGCGCTGACCGATGTGCGGGAGATGGCGTGATGGAGGCGTTCGGCAGGCTTGAGGCGGTTGCGGCACCGTTGCGGATGGCGAATGTCGACACCGACAAGATCATTCCGGCGCGGTTTCTGAAGACGATCAAGCGCAGCGGGCTCGGGGTTCATGCCTTCGCCGGGCTGCGCTATCGCGAGGACGGCAGCGAAAACCCGGATTTCGTGTTGAACAAGGACAAATACCGGCGGGCGAAGATCCTGGTCGCCGGTGAGAATTTCGGGTGCGGCTCGTCGCGCGAGCACGCGCCCTGGGCGCTGCTGGATTTCGGGATACGCTGCGTGATCGCGCCGAGTTTCGCGGATATTTTCTTCAATAACTGCTTCAAGAACGGGATTCTGCCGATCGTGCTGCCCGAGGCGGAGTGCGCGGCACTGATGGATGATGCGGACTCGGGGCCGAATGCGCGGATCATTGTCGATCTGGCGGCGCAGACCGTGTCCCGGCCGGATGGCGAGGCGTTTTCGTTCGAGATCGACCCGTTCCGCAAGCGGTGCCTGCTGGAGGGGCTGGACGATATCGGGCTGACCCTGGAGAAGGCCGGTTCGATCGATGCCTATGAGGCGGATCATGTCGGTGCGCCGTGGCTGCCCTCCATCGAGCAGGTTTGACATCGCATGATTCCAAATAAAAAAATCCTGCTGCTGCCGGGTGACGGCATCGGCCCCGAGGTGATGGCGGAAGCGCAGCGGGTGATCGACTGGCTGACGCGTGCCGGGCGGGTCCGGTTCGAGATCGCCGAGGATCTGGTGGGCGGGGCGTCGATCGATGCGCATGGCCGGCCGATCACCGATGCGGTGATCGCGCGCGCGCTGGAGGCCGATGCCGTTCTGTTCGGCGCGGTGGGCGGGCCGCAATGGGATGCGCAGGGCTTCGACAACCGGCCCGAGATCGCGATTCTCGAACTGCGCAAACGGCTGGGCCTGTTCGCCAATCTGCGCCCGGCGCCGGTGTTCGACGCGCTGATCGATGCGAGCCCGCTGAAGCCGGAGATCGTGCGCGGGCTCGATATCATGATCGTGCGCGAGGCGATCGGCGGGATTTATTTCGGCGAGCCGCGCGGGATCGAGACGCTGCCGGATGGCGGCAGGCGCGGGGTGAATACCGAGGTCTATACCACCGGCGAGATCGAGCGGGTGGCGCGGGTGGCGTTCGAGCTGGCGCGCAAGCGCTCCGGCCGGGTGACCAGCGTGGAAAAGGCGAACGTGATGGAGAGCGGGCTGCTGTGGCGGCAGACCGTGACGGCGCTGGGCGCGGCGGAGTACCCGGACATTCATCTGTCCCATATGTATGCCGATAATTGCGCGATGCAGTTGGCGAAGAATCCGCGCCAGTTCGACGTGATCGTGACCGGCAATCTGTTCGGCGACATTCTGTCCGATCTGGCCTCGATGCTGACCGGCTCGCTCGGGATGCTGCCTTCGGCGACGCTGGGGGCGGCCGATGGCGAAGGACGGCGGCATGCGCTGTACGAGCCGATCCATGGTTCGGCACCGGATATCGCGGGCAAAGGGCTGGCGAATCCGCTGGCGCAGATTCTCAGTTTCGCGATGCTGCTGCGCTATTCGTTCGACATGCAGGAGGACGCGGCGCTGGTCGAGCGGGCGGTTTCGGCCGTGCTGTCGAGCGGGATGCGGACGGCGGATATTTTGCAGGCGGGCACCGCGAAGATCGGCACCAGGACCATGGGCGACGCGGTGCTGCGGGAACTCGACAAGCTCGGCGGCTGATGCCGGGCGCGGGCCGCCGGACCGTTTCGCGAGGTTATGGTATTCGCTGTCATCTTGATGTGGGGCGGTGCTGGGCGATGGCTTGTCGCTTCTCATGATAACGGGGAATTCGATCGAGGTCGATTGAATGGGCGCAAAACTTCGGCCATGGTCCGCGCCGCATGAAGCCGGTCCCGTTTATCGCGCATCCCGATTTCGCCACCCTTGCCCTGCCCCGGCATCTCGCGCTGTTCGCGGGGCTGGCGCTGTTCTCGGGCATCGTGGTGCGGGTGATGATGGCGGTGGGCATTCCCGACCGGCCGGATGCGCGCAAGGCGCATGTTCAGGAAATACCGAAATCGGGCGGGGTGGGGATCGTGAGCGCGTTCCTGCTCGGGCTTTTGCTGCTGTATCGGTATGGCGAGGTGTCGCGGCTGGCCGCACCCTTGTTCCTCGGGGTGATCGCGGCGGCCATTCTGATCGCCGCCGTATCGCTGCTGGATGATCTGTATGATTTTCCGTTCGCGGTGAAGCTGGCGGCGCAACTGCTGGCGGCGCTAGCGGCGGTGGGCGCGGGGCTGGCGGCACGGCGGTTCGATTTTCCGGTGATCGGCGCGGTGCCTCTGGGCCGGGCCGGGCCGGTGCTGTCGGTGCTGTGGATAGTGTTCGTCACCAACGCGATGAATTTCATCGACGGGCTGGACGGGCTGGCGGCGGGGACCACGCTGGTGGCGTGTTTGTTCCTGGCCGGGATCTCCGGCCTGCATGGCGGGTTCTTCGTCTATACCACCGCGCTGCTGCTGGCCGGCGGGGTGGCCGGATTTCTGCCGTTCAACTACCCGCGCGCGCGGATTTTCATGGGCGATGTCGGCAGCCAGTTCTGCGGGTTCATGCTCGCACTGCTCGGGATCGCGGCGACGCATTATCAGCGCGTGTCGCTGTCGTTCCTGGTGGTGCCGCTGCTGCTCTCGGGCGTGCTGCTTGACGTGGCGTTCACCCTGGGGCGGCGGGCGCTGGCGGGGCGGAATCTGGCACAGGCGCATCGCGGGCATCTGTATCAGGTGGCGCATCGGGCCGGGATGGATGCGCGGGCGATCGCGGTAATCTACTGGGGGTTCGCGATGTTCGGCGGAGCGAGCGTGGTGGCGTTCCTGCACGCGGCGACCGATTGGAAGCCGGTGGTGATTTTCGCGCCGCTGATCCCGTTTCTGCTCTGGGCGGGCTATGTGGCGCACCTGGCGCGGCGGGCGGAGATCGGGGCGTGGGGGTGATCGCCGGATCGAAACGGATCGTCGCTTCCGCGGGGTTCGCATGGTCCTTCGCCGGCTGAACCGCTGGACGAGATTTCGATTGAAAACACTCCGTGACGAGCGGCGCGGCGCGATGAGTGTCGATGCGGATGGCCTCACGATATGGCGGGGCGGACAGGCTCATGCGATCCCCTGGGCGAAGATCGCAACGATCACCGCGACCAGGGCGGATGCTTTTCTCGGCGACGTGATCGGGGTGGCGGTCGAGGCGGAGGGCGGCCTGACCGGCTTTGCCTCGGAGCACGACCCTGAATGGCCGGCCCTGGTCGCGGGAATCGCGCGACATCTGGCGGGCAGCCTGCCCTATGCGAGATGGGCGCTTGGGCTGGTGGCCGGGCATCGGACCTCGATCACGGTCTATCGCAAGGGCGAATGTCCCGATCCCGGCGATTGTTGAATTAGCATGGACTTTCGCGGCGGATCGGGGTCAAAATGCGTCTCTGAGTCGAAACGGGAGGAAACAAAATGTCGCGCATTGCACTCGTCACCGGCGGAACGCGGGGAATCGGGGCGGCGATCAGCGTCGCGCTGAAGGCGGCCGGGCGCACCGTGGTCGCGAGCTACGCCGGCAACCAGATTGCGGCGGAGAATTTCACCGCGGTTCACGGCATCGAGGCGATGAGGTTCGATGCCTGCGATTTCGGGCAATGCGTGGCGGCGGTGCAGTCGATCGCGAGCCGGCTCGGGCCGATCGAGATTCTGGTGAACAATGCCGGGATCACCCGCGACGGCACGATGTCGCGGATGACCCGCGATATGTGGGACGCGGTGATCGACACCAATCTTGGCTCCTGCTTCAACCTGTGCAAGGCGACGTTCGACGGGATGAAGGCGGCGAAATTCGGCCGGGTGGTGAATATCGGGTCGATCAACGGGCAGGCCGGGCAATATGGCCAGGTGAATTACGCGGCGGCGAAATCCGGCATCCATGGCTTCACCAAGGCGCTGGCGCAGGAGGGCGCGAAATTCGGCATTACCGTGAACGCGATCGCGCCCGGCTATGTGGATACCGACATGGTGCGCGCGGTGCCGGCGGATGTGCTGGAGAAGATCGTCGCGCGGATTCCGGTGGGACGGCTGGGTCATGTCGAGGATATCGCGCGCGGGGTGGTGTTCCTCACCGCCGACGATGCGGATTTCGTGACCGGATCGACGCTGTCGATCAATGGCGGTCAGCATATGTATTGAGGCGGAAGCCCGAAGGGCTGACAATCGGGCTCGTGCGAACGCACGCTTTCATGTGACGCGATCTCGCGATGGCGGGGGTTTGCGCTATGCGGGTTCGGAGACGGCGGTACGGGTTTCGGCGGCGCGGTGCTGGGCGGCGGGGCGCGAGAAGATCATGGTGCCGTCGTCGAGTTTGCCGAAACGGAGCGTCAGCAAATCGAGGGCGTAGTTCTGGTAGAGGCGCCAGGGCTTGCGGTCGCCCTGGCGGGGCATGCGGTCGAGGGCGCGCTGGACGTAGCCGGACGAGAAATCGAGGAAAGGGAGTTCGCCGACGCCGGGATCGCGCTTCGGGCGGCATTCGGTGACGCCGTGTTTGTCCATATAATCGAGCAGGCGGCAGACATAGTCGCTGGTGAGATCGGCTTTCAGGGTCCAGGAGGCGTTGGTGTAGCCGAAGGCGGAGGCGAGGTTGGGCACGCCGCTATACATCATGCCCTTGTAGCTGAGGGTTTTCGCGAGATCGACCGGGGTGCCGTCCACCGTGACCGGGATGCCGGAGAGAACCTGGATTTTCAGGCCGGTGGCGGTGACGATGATGTCGGCGTCGATCGTCCGGCCGGAGCGGAGCAGAAGCCCGGTTTCGGTGAAGCGCTCGATATGGTCGGTGACGACCGAGGCGGTGCCCTTGCACAGCGCGCGGAACAGGTCGGCATCCGGGACGATGCAGAGGCGCTGGTCCCACGGATCGTAGCTGGGGGTGAAATGGGTCGCGACGTCGAAATCGGGGCCGAGCTGCTTGCGGATCATGCCGATGATGCGCCGCTTGAACCAGGCCGGGTAGCGGCGCGCGATAGTGTAGAACAGCAGTTGCAGAAGCACGTTGCGCCAGCGGATGATGCCGTAGGCAGCGCGCGAAGGCAGGGTTTCGCGCAGGCGGTTGGCGAATTTGTCGCGCGCGGGGAGCGAGACGACATAGCTGGGCGAGCGCTGCAGCATGGTGACGTGCGCGGCCTGCTCGGCCAGGGCCGGGACCAGGGTGACCGCGGTGGCACCGCTGCCGATGACGACGACGCGCTTGCCTTCATGGTCGAGCGCCTCCGGCCAATGCTGCGGATGAACGATTTGGCCCTGGAACGTCTCGGTGCCGGCGAAGTCGGGCGTATAGCCCTCGGCATAGTCGTAATAGCCGGTGCAGGTGAACAGAAAGTTGCAGGTGAAGCGGATGGTTTCGGGCGACGCATCGTCGGTGGCGCGGCGTTCGACCTCGACGGTCCAGCGCGCGGCCTCGGAGGACCAGCCTATGGCGGTGACGCGGTGGCGGTAGCGGATTTTGCGGTCGATGCCGTAGGCGGCGGCGGTGTCGCGGACATAGGCGAGGATCGAAGGGCCGTCGGCGATCGCCTTCGCGTCGGTCCAGGGGCGGAAGGCGTAGCCGAGCGTGTACATGTCGGAATCCGAGCGGATGCCGGGGTAGCGGAACAGATCCCAGGTGCCGCCGATGGATGGGCGGCTTTCGAGGACGAGGACGCTCTTCGACGGGCATTTCATCGCGAGATGGCAGGCGGCGCCGATGCCCGAGAGCCCTGCGCCGATGATCAGCACGTCGAGATGGCCGGGATCAGGGCGGGCGATGGCGGTCATTGGCGGTCCTTCAGCGGATAATGGACGATAATAATATCAACAATAATGTCAATATTATTATGGTTCAGCCCATGTCAAAGAATCCCGGCACGTCGCGCAACGGTGGCGCGGAAGCGAGGGCGGCGAGGTCGGGGACGGGTCGGGACAGGTCCGGGTCGCGGGTGCAGGCCGCCTCGATCGCGGCGGCGATCGCGATCGCCTCGGCGTCACCGTGACGGCGCGCGACGATCTGGACGCCGAAGGGCATGCCGTCGGTATCGGTGCCCAGAGGCAAAGACAGCGAGGGATGGCCGGCGAGGGTGACGGCATAGGCCAAAGCGAGCCAGTGATAGTAGGATTTGGTTGCCGCGCCGTCGATTTCGCTCGGGAACAGCTCGGACCAATCGCGCGGCTGGATGGTGACCGACGGGGCGATCAGCACGTCGAAGTTTTCGAAGAAGGATTGCCAGCGCCAGTAGAGGGACGTTTGGGCCATGGTGGCGCGGGCGACATCCTCGGCGGTGTAGCGCAGACCTTCCTCGACATTGGCGCGGACATTGGGGCCGAGGCGCTCGGGGCGGGTGCGGTAGGTGCCCCCGAAGCCGGCGAGGAAATTGACCGCACGGAGCACGGCGAAAATTTCGTCGGCACCCGAGCAGTCCGGCGTCGTTGCCTCGGCCATGCCGAATAGCGGGATCAGGTGTTGGATTTTATCCGCAAATAGGTTCCGCACCGCACGGGAGGTCGGAGCAAAACCGAAATCCGGCGTGACGGCAACGCGCAGCGTGCCGAGATCGGTCGTTTGCTCCCGGAACGGCTTGATGGGGGCTGCGAGGATGTCGCGCGGGTCGTAGCTCGCGATGGCGCTCATCATCAGTGCCAGGTCGGGCACGGTGCGCGCCATCGGGCCGAGCACGCCGAGGCCGGAGGGGCCGAGCAGGCGCTTTTCCGAGGGCACCAGGCCGGGCGACGGGCGCATCCCGACAATGCCGCAATAGGCGGCCGGGTTGCGCAAACTCCCGCCCATGTCGGAGCCGGTGGCGAGCGGCACCATCCCGGTCGCCAAGGCCACCGCCGAGCCGCCCGACGAGCCGGCGGCGGATTTTCGCGGGTCGAACGGATTGCCGGTCGCGCCATAGACCAGATTGCGCGTGTTCGCGCCGGCACCGAATTCCGGCGTGTTGGTCTTGCCGAGAACGATGCCGCCCGCTCGCTTCACATCGGCGACGATGCGCTGGTCGGCGCGGGGCACATGGTCGCGGAACATCACGCTGCCATAGGTGGTGCGCAGGCCCTCGGTATCCTCCAGGTCCTTGATGCCCACCGGCAGGCCATGGAGTTTTCCGAGCGTGGCGCCAGCGATGACCGCGGTTTCGGCGGATTTGGCGGCCGCGCGGGCACGGTCGAAATCCCGCGCCACCATCGCATTCACCGCGTGGTCCACCGCCTCGATGCGGGCGATGCAACTCTCCATCAGCTCCACCGGCGACAGACGCTTCGCCCCGATCAGATGGCGGGCCTCGACGGCAGACAGGTCACACGGCTCGGACATGGATAGCTCCGCTGTTGGGCGTTTCAAGGAAGGCCAAGGGGCTTTGCCCCTTGGAACCCCACTAAGGGCTTAGCCCTTAGAACCGATAATGGGCGTTTGTCTGATGGGGGGAGTGCCATGTCGGACAATCTTCTGCCCCCATCAGACAAACGCCAAAGTCATGGATTCCAAAGGCTCCGCCTTTGGCGGGGTCCAGGGGCGGAGCCCCTGGTTTCCCTCAATACCCAAGGGCGCAGCCGTCTTTGCGCGGGTCGGAGCCGCCGATGAGGATGCCGCGCTGGTGGTCGATGAGGATGGCCTGGCCGCCGCCGAGGGGGCGGTCGGTTGTGGCGAGGGTATGGCCGCGGGCGATGAGGCCGTCGATGGTGGATTGGGGGATGCCGCGTTCGAGTTCGACCTGTCCGGCGTAGGGGAAGGCGCGGGGGAGATCGAGCGATTCCTGGATGTCGAGGCCGTAGTGGCGGAGATTGGTGAGGAGCCAGGACTGGCCCATCGGCTGGTAGTGGCCGCCCATGACGCCGAACGGCATGACGGCGCGGCCGTTCCGGGTGGCCATGCCGGGGATGATGGTGTGCATCGGGCGTTTGCGGGGCGCGATGCAGTTGGGGTGGCCGCGACGGAGCGAGAAGCCGAGGCCGCGATTTTGCAGGATGATTCCGGTGTTGCCGGCGAGGATGCCGGAGCCGAAGCTTTCATAGGTGGAGTTGATGAAGGAGCAGGCGTTGCCGGCCTCGTCGACGACGCAGAGATAGACGGTGTCGCGATGGGCGGGGAGAAGGTTTTCTCCGGCGCGGGGCAGGTCCTTAATCGTTTGTTCATCATTGATGAGTAGTCTCAGCGAGGTCAGGTAATCGTCGCTGAGGAGGTGGTCGATGGGGATCGGGGATTGGTCGGGGTCGGCGAGGAGGGCGTCGCGATCGCGATAGACGAGGCGGGCGGCTTCGATGTGGCGGTGCAGGCGGACCGGGCCGAGCGGGCCGTCGGGCGCAGGGCCGAAGCCTTCCAGGATGCCGAGCAGCATGAGGGCGAGGATGCCTGAGCCGTTGGGCGGGCACTCCCAGATGGTCATTCCGTCGAAGTCGCGCTGGATCGGGGTGACGAATTTGGCGGCGGTGCGGCCTTCGGCGAAGTCGGCTTCGGTGTGGAGGCCGCCGCGCGCACGGAGTTCGGCGACCATGGCGGCGGCGATGGGGCCTTCGTAGAAGGCGCGGGCGCCGTGCGCCGCGATGGCGCGCAGGGTGCGGGCGAGGTCGGGCTGGCGGATGATCGTGCCGGGGGTGGGCGGGTTGCCGCCGGGGAGGAACTGGTCGGCGCCGGTCTTGCGGAGCTTGTCGGCGGCGATCGCCCAGTCGAACGCGACGCGGGGATGCACCGGGAAACCGGCTTCGGCGTAGCGGATGGCGGGGGCGAGAGCGGCGGCGAGGTCGCGCTTGCCGTGGGCGGCGAGCACGGTTTCCCAGGCGGAGACGGCGCCGGGGATGGTGACTGTGTGGGGCGAGGTGGGGTCGAACTCGGTGATGCCGTGGGATTCGTAATGGTCGATCGTGGCGGCCTGAGGGGCGCGGCCGGAGCCATTCAGGGCGATGATTTCGGGTGAATCGGCTTTCTTGTAGAGGCAGAAGCAGTCGCCGCCGATGCCGGTGGATTGCGGTTCGATCACCGCGAGGGTGGCGGCGGCGGTGACGGCGGCGTCGAGCGCGTTGCCGCCGGCGCGCAGTGCGTCGAGGGCGGCGAGGGTGGCGGCGGGCATCGAGGTGGCAGCCATGGCCCGGCCGGCATAGACCGGGCTGCGGCCGGGGAAGTGGAAGTCGCGCATGGGGTTGCCTCCTGTTCGGTCGGCGGCAGGGTCGCATCGCCCGGCGCGAATGACAATCCGCGCCGGGCACAATGGTCGCCTGATTGTGACGCTTGCCGGAACCGTCGGCCTGCCTATGTCGATTCCGGAAGGAGGTGATGGCGGTGCGGCGATTGTACGAGTTCGGTGGCTTGGTGCTAATTTTCGGCATGGTCGGGTTTCTGCTCGCGGGTTGTGCGTATCAGGCCGGAGCGGCCGGCGAGCCGATCGGAACCAATGTGATGGCTCAGGACATGGGCGGAGGTAATCATGTCCGTCCGGGATATAATGACGGGGATCACGATAGCGATGATCGAGGGTCAAGCGCGCGGAGCGAAGGTCATATGGGCGGCTTCGGCGGCGGTCATGGCGGCGGCGATGGCGATGGCGATGGTGACGGCGGGGGCCATGGCGGCGATGGCGATGGGGGGCGGTGACGGCAGGCCTTTGCCGAGCTTTTTGATATCAAAAAAGCCAGCCCTACCATCATAAATGACGTAATATATGACGATCAATCAGATATAAGATTGCGCGCGATCAGATCATCGAGCACGGCGCGCCGAGCGGTGGCGGTTTTGTATCGTGGCGATTGACAATCGCGCGAAGCTGGCCAATCCCGGCGCGATGAGCAGCGAGTCCATCATCCGTGACCCCATCGCCTATGCCGATTTCGAGCGGATCGATATCCGGGTCGGCACCGTCGTCGATGCGCAGCCGTTTCCCGAGGCGAGGAAGCCGGCGATCAAGCTGTGGATCGATTTCGGGGGTGCGATCGGGGTGAAGCGGTCCTCGGCGCAGCTTTCGGTGCATTACGCGCCGGACCGGCTGATCGGGCGGCAGATCTGCGCGGTGGTGAATTTTCCGCCGCGCCAGATCGGGCCGTTCATGTCCGAGGTGCTGACCCTGGGGATGCCGGATGCGGAGGCGGCGGTGGTGCTGATCCGGCCGGATTTCGTGGTGCCGGATGGCGGGAGATTATTTTAATGGCGCAGCATTATTACACCGTGTCGTGGGATCAGTTGCATCGTGATTCCAAGGCGCTGGCGTGGCGGCTGATCGGGATGCGGCCGTTCGCGGGAATCGTCGCGATTACGCGGGGCGGGCTGATCCCGGCGGCGATCGTCGCGCGCGAGATGGAATGCCGGCTGATCGAGACGGTGTCGATCGTGACCTATGACGAGGAGGAGCGCGGCGCGCCGCGCGTGACCAAGCCGCCGGCGGCGGCGGGGGACGGCGAGGGCTTCCTGATCGTCGACGATCTGGTGGATACCGGGGCGACCGCGCGGGTGGTGCGCGGGCTGCTGCCGCGCGCGCATTTCGCGACGGTCTATGCGAAGCCGGCGGGCAAGACGATGGTGGACACGTTCATCACCGAGGTGTCGCAGGATACCTGGATCCTGTTTCCCTGGGACACCGAGCCGCAGTTTATCGCCCCTTTGGCGCGGTCCGGCGCAGCATAAACTGATCGGCGTCAGGCCGCGAACCGCCAGCGCTCGCGGATCAGAATGTGGTGGAAACCTAAAATCGCGCCGGCAAGCAGCGCGTTCGGGAGTTCGGCCCGTTCATGACGGTCGAGCGCATAGGCGAGGCAGGCGGCGCTGTCCTGTCCGCCGGAGAACAGCACGAGGGCGCGGTTGTCGGAGGTCATCGGCGGAGAATGCCGGGCGGAAACTGGCCGATCAAGGGGCGGCGCGGCTTGACCGGGCGGGAAATCGCTGATGTTCTGCCGGCGAAACAGGGAGGGATGGGATGCGTCGAGTGATCGGGTTCTGCCGGCGCTGGGCCGCGATGGCGGTGCTGGCGCCAATACTGGCGGCCTGCGCGGTGACGCCGCTGGCGCCGACCATCGCCTATCATCCAAGCGGCGGGGCGCGGACGATCGCGCTGCTCACGCCCTATGTGCCGCCGCATGAGAGGCTGACTTCGTTAGGACCGGTTACGCTTATCGGTTATACTGGGTTGCTCGGTGTCATATACGACCAATCGGTGCAGAAGGATCACGAGATTGCTTTCGACGCTCTGCTGGCGCGGCAGGGGTTCCGGCCGCGGGCGGTGCTCGCGCGCGATGTCACGCAGCGCTTGGAGGGTGAGGGCTATCGGGTGGTGCCGCTCGCCGCCGCGCGGCCGGGGCCGCATTTCCTCGCCGCCCTTCCGCCGGCGCCGCCGGGGGTGACGCTCGAACTCGATGTCGTCGCCGTTCATATCGGCTATCTGCGGCTCGGAAGGTCGTATCGACCCGATGTCGAGCTGAAATACCGGCTGGTGCGGACAGGAACCGGCCAGGTGCTAGGCGAGGGCGCGGCGGACTATAGCGCCCTTGGGGGCGGCACGCCGCCCGACCCGGCCTACAGCTATGCCGGCTATGGCCGTTTCGCCGCCGATCCGTCGCGCGCGGCGAAGGCGCTGTCGGAGCTGCTGGACCGCGCCGCCGCGCGGATCGCCGCCGGGCTGCACTGAGCGGCGCCCGGTCTTGCCTTGCCGGGGCGAGGGTGCGATTCTGCCTGGGATGGACCTGGATTTTTCGGAAGCGGAGATCGCCCGCTATTCGCGCCACATATTGCTCCGCGAGGTGGGCGGCGAAGGGCAGGCGCGGTTGCGCGCGGCCTCGGTGCTGATCGTCGGCGCCGGCGGCCTCGGCAGCCCGGCGGCGTTGTATCTCGCGGCGGCCGGCGTCGGGCGGATCGGCATCGTCGATCACGACGTGCTCGAATTGTCGAATCTGCAGCGCCAGGTCATCCATACGGTCGAAGGTCTGGGCGCGCCGAAGGTGGAGGGCGCCGCCGAGGCGCTGCGGCGGATCAACCCGGAAATTCTGCTCCGGCCGATCCGCGCGCGGGTGACGGCGGAGACCGTCGATGACCTGGTCGGCGAGCATGACATCGTGCTCGACGGCACCGACAATTTCGCCACCCGTTTCCTGGTCGCCGATGCCTGCGTGCGGGCGCGCAGAACCCTGGTCTCGGCGGCGGTGCTGCGGTTCGAGGGCCAGATTTCGACCTTCAAACCCCATGCCGGGCCGGATTGCCCGTGCTACCGCTGCCTGTATCCCGAGCCGCCGCCGCCGGGCATGGTGCCGAGCTGTTCCGAGGCCGGCGTGCTCGGCCCGGTGACTGGGGTGATGGGCACGCTGCAGGCGACCGAGGCGATGAAGGAGATTCTGGGCATCGGCACCTCGCTCGCCGGACGGCTGCTGCTGTGGGACGCGCTGGATGCGCGGTTCCGCATGATCGCGATCCCGCGCGATCCGAATTGCGCGGTGTGCGGGAATGTTTAGGCGCATCGCGGCGCTCGGCTTTTGTGTGCTTCTGCTCGGCGGCTGGCACGCGGCGCAAATCGGTCCCGGCCCAGGGCCGGCCAAGGGGGCTTCGACCGGCTGGCCGGTGCCGCGCTTCGAGAGTTTCCGCTCCGATCAGATTTACATGCGGGCCGGGCCGGGATTCCAGTATCCGATCACCTGGGTCTATCATCGCTACGACCTGCCGGTGGAGGTGATCGGCGAATTCAATGTCTGGCGCCATGTGATGGCGCCGGATGGCGGTACCGGCTGGGTGCACGAGGCGCTGCTGCACCTGGTGCGCAGCTTCATCGTGACCGGCAAGCGCCATGCGATGCGCGCCGGGCCGCATTCCGGCGCGGCGCCCGTGGCCTATCTCGACAAGGGCGTGATCGGGGTGATCCGCGCGTGCCGGGCGGATGCCGATTGGTGCCGGGTGAGCGCCGGGCACCGGAACGGCTGGCTGAAGCGGAGCGATTTCTGGGGCTCCTTCGCCGGCGAGGAAATAAGATAATTTTGCCCTCAAACGCCGGGCGGAGTTGCGCGAGGTTCCGACGATCCGAAGGGTCGCTGGAAACGCAACGAAGCGGGGGCGCATCCGCGCCCTTGGCTTTCGCGCCATAAGGCGCGCGCCGCATTCGCGGCGAGCAGCGGAACGAGCCAAGGCTACGTTCCGCTGTTTATTCAAGTTTTCCACAGAAATCTGAGGTCCGGTCACCAACAATATGTTGAGTGAAAATGGTAGTTGATCTACATTATGTAGTATCAACCATGAGGGCAGAGCCATGGAATGGACAGACGAGACGATCGACCGCCTCAAGGGTTTGTGGACCGAGGGCCTGTCCACCGCCGAGATCGGCAGGCGCCTGAATATCTCCAAGAACGCGGTGGTGGGCAAGGCGCACCGGCTCGATCTGCCGGCAAGGCCGTCGCCGATCCGCCGCGATGCCGGGATGGCGGCGCGGCCGCGCCCGCCGGCGCCGCGCCGGGTGTCGGGGCCGACCCTGCCGTCGTTTGCGGCACTCTCGCCCGCCATGCCGTCGCGCCCGGCGGCGCCGGTAGCGGGTCGCCCCAATTTGGTTGCCGCCGGTTTCTCCGGGATCACCCGGACCGCGCCGCGCACCCCCGCCTGCTGCTGGCCGATCGGCGAGCCGGGCACGCCGAGCTTCCGGTTCTGCGGCGATCCGTCTTTGGCCGGAAAACCCTATTGCGGGCCGCACGCCGAGATCGCCTACGTGCGGGTGCGCGATCGCCGCGAGGATGTTGCGTAATCCGCGTGCGGCGATCCCGGATTGCTTCGGCACAGGGTGCCTCGCAATGACGGATTGAACTGATCTCACCATGCCCCTGCCCCTGATTGCGCTGATCGTCGCGAGTTTCGCGATCGGTACCAGCGAGTTCGTGATTGTCGGGTTGCTGCCGGAACTGGCGCGGGATTTCGCCGTGTCGATCCCACAGGCGGGATATCTGGTTTCGGCCTATGCGCTGGGGGTGACGTTCGGCTCGCCGTTCGTAGCGGTGCTGGTCGGGCGGTTGAACCGCAGGGCGGCGCTGATCGTGCTGATGGGCGTGTTCGTTCTGGGCAATTTCCTCTGCGCGCTGGCGCCGGATTACGGGCTGATGATGGCGGCGCGGATCATCACCGCTCTGTCGCACGGGGCGTTTTTCGGAATCGGCTCGGTGGTGGCGGCGGACCTGGTGCCGCGCGAGAAGCGCGCGCGGGCGGTGGCGCTGGTGTTCCTCGGGCTGACCATGGCGAATGTGCTGGGTGTGCCGGCGGGGACCATACTGGGGCAGGCGGCGGGGTGGCGGGCGACGTTCTGGGCGGTGCTGGCGATCGGGGTTCTGTCGATGGCGGCGATCGGCTGGCTGCTCCCGCGCGATTTGCGGGGCGGGTCGGGGCGGCTGCTGAACGAGGTGCGGATTCTCGGGCGGAAGCAGGTGCTGCTGGCGATGCTGATGGCGGTGCTGTCGTCGGCGAGCCTGTTCAGTGTGTTCACCTATATCGCGCCGTTGCTGGAGCGGGTGACCGGGCTGACGCCGCATTGGGTGAGTTTTGTGTTGCTGTTGTTCGGCGCGGGGCTGACGGCGGGCGGGCTGCTGGGCGGCAATCTGGCGGACCGGCATTCGGCGCGGACCATCGTGATGACGCTGGTGGGGATTGCGGCGGTATTGGTGGTGTTGTGGTTGACCAGCGAGGATGCGGTGTTGGCGGTACTGACGATTATGGTCTGGGGGGTGGCGGTGTTCACCATGGTATCGCCGTTGCAGACGCGGGTGATCGATCATGCGCGGGATGCGCCGAATCTGGCCTCGACGATCAATCAGGGCGCGTTCAATCTGGGCAATGCGAGCGGCGCGTGGCTCGGCGGGGCGGCGCTGGGGCTGGGGGTTGGGTATGCGGGACTGCCGCTGGTGGGAGCGGCGTTGGCGGGGGTTGCGCTGATCGTGGCGGTGGTCGCGTTCCGGCTGGAACGGCGGGAGCGCGAGCAGGGTTAGCTTACGACAGGCGGCGCAGATCCTCGCAGAGGCGGTCGGGGGATGTGGAGCCGAGACGGCGCTGGATTTCGGCCTGGGTCTCGCGCCAGGCCGGCATGGCGGCGGCCAGTGCCGCGCGGCCCGACGGCGTGAGGGTCAGCAGACGGCTGCGCTTGTCGGCGGGATCGGCCGTTATCGTGAGCAGGCCGCGCCGCTCCAGCGGCTTGAGATTGGCGGTGAGCGTGGTGCGGTCCATCGCCAGCAGGGCGGAAACCGCGCCCATGCGCGGCGGTTCGGGACGGTTGAGCGACATCAGCAGGGAGAACTGGCCGCTGGTGAGGCCGGCGGGACGCAGCGTGTCGTCGTAATAGCGCGCGAGAACCCGCGCCGCGCGCTGCAGGTGAAGGCACAGGCAGGAGTCGCGGACCTCGATCGTGACGGTGAAGGGCAGTTCGTCTGGCTTTGACACAGCCTAATAATGTTGATATCAACGCAAATGTCAAGGCATTCGCGACCGCGCGAGGCCGGCAAATCAAAAGGGGAGTCAACACGATGTCCGCTTCTTCTTCAGCTTCGGTCGTCACGTCCGGCCGTTTCGTCTGGTACGAACTGCAAACCACCGATACCAGGGCCGCCCAGGAATTTTACGGGAGCGTGGTCGGCTGGGGCACGCAGGACGGGCCGGTGCCCGATATGGCCTATACGATTCTCACCGCCGGCGGGACGCCGGTGGGCGGGTTGATGGATCATGGCACGCCGCCGGGCTGGATCGGCTATGTCGGGGTGAAGAATGTAGACGAGGTTGCCGGGCAGGTGGCGCGCCTGGGCGGCAGTGTCCATGTTCCGCCGACCGATATTCCGACGGTGGGGCGGTTCGCCATGGTCGCCGATCCGCAAAAGGTGGTTTTCGCGCTGTTCTCCACGGCGGAACCCGGCGCGGACGAGCCGCCCGCGCCGGCGCCCGGAACGCCGGGCCATATCGGCTGGCACGAGCTGTTGACCACCGACTGGCAGAAGGCGGTCGACTTCTACGGCGAGATGTTCGGCTGGCGGAAGGACCACGAGTTCGATATGGGGGCGATGGGTACCTATCAGATTTTCTCGATCGGTGGCGTGCCGGCCGGCGGCATGTTCAACAAGCAGCAAGCCGAGACCGCGCCGTATTGGCGGTATTATTTCAATGTCGAGGATATCGATGCGGCGTCCGCGCGGGTGACTGCGGGCGGCGGAAAGGTTGTCAATGGTCCGATGCAGGTGCCGGGCGGCGATTGGATCATCCACGGTCTCGACCCGCAGGGTGCGGATTTCGCGCTGGTCGGCAAGCGTCGCTGAGCGGAGGCGGAGATGGCACGGAAAGTTCTGGTGCTGCTCGGCACCAAGAAGGGTGCATTCATCGCCGAAAGCGATGCCGCGCGTCGGGAATGGTCGCTGCGCGGGCCGTTCTGCGAGGCGTGGCCGATGAACCATGTGATCGGCGATGCGGCGAGCGGGACGATTTATGCCGGCGGCGGCAATGCGTGGTTCGGCCCGGCGGTGTGGCAATCCACCGATCTCGGCGCGAGCTGGACCCATTCCAGCGAGGGGCTGGCCTATCCGGTCGGAGCGGAGCCGGTGACCTCGGTCTGGAGTCTGGCGCGGGGAGCCGGAGGTTTCTACGCGGGGGTCGAGCCGGCCGGGCTGTTCCGCAGCGCGGATGGCGGGGGCTCGTGGCGGCACGTGGCCGGGTTGCAGGAGCATCCATCGCGGCCGGATTGGCATCCGGGCGCGGGCGGGCTGATTCTGCATTCGCTGATTCCCCATCCGCGCGACGACAAGCAGATCTGGGTCGGGATTTCGGCCGCCGGCGTGTTTCACACGGCGGATGGCGGGACGAGCTGGACGGCGCGCAACCGGGGCACGCGCGCCGATTTCCTGCCCGAGGAGCAGAGATACCCGGAATACGGCCAGTGCGTGCATTGCCTGGTGATGGCGCCGGGGATGCCGGACCGGCTGTATCAGCAGAATCATTGCGGGATGTATCGAAGCGATGATGGCGGGGTGCGCTGGGAGAGCATCGAGGCGGGGTTGCCGTCGAGTTTCGGATTTCCGGCGGCGGTGCATCCGCGCGATCCGGCGACGGTCTATCTGGTGCCGCTGAATGGTGCCGAGGCCGGGCGGTATGTGCCGGAGGGACGGGCGGCGGTGTGGCGCACGCGCGATGCCGGGGCGAGTTGGCAGGCGCTGCGGGATGGGTTGCCGCAGGAGAACGCGTTCTTCGGCGTGCTGCGTCAGGCGCTGGCGACCGACGACCTGGCGCCGGCGGGGGTGTATTTCGGCACCGGGACCGGGGAGTTGTATGCCAGCGCGGATGAAGGCGAGAGCTGGAACTGCATCGCCCGGCATCTGCCGACGATCGCCTCGGTGGAGACGCTGGTGATGGATTGATGGATTTTTCGCCCGCGACCGTGAATGTGGTGCTGCCCACCGCGCTTGTCCTGCTGTTTCCGGGGTGTTCGCGGGAGGTTGCGGTCGCGGCGGGAACGGTAAGCGAGGCGATCGGCGCGCTGGATGCGCGCTGGCCGGGGATGCGCGACCGGCTGTGCGACGAGCGGCCGGCGATCAGGCGGCATATCAACGTGTTCGTGGGCGGCGAGCGGGCGGGGTTGGCGACGTGGCTGGAACCGGGGGCGGAGATGGTGGTGCTGATGGCGATCAGTGGAGGGTGATGGCGGTTCGGGGTTTGAGCGGGTTGGCGCGGCGGAGTTCATCGGGTCGAAAATTGTCGCCGTGGTTTCCCTACTGAATCTTCGCTCGCCTGAGGGTTGCCCAGGCGGCGCTGGGCGGCGAAAATTTTGCGAAGTTCGTCCTGCTGGTCGTCGCGCAGCATGGAACTGGAAAATCCACCGTCACGATTGCGCTTGCGGGCGCAAAATTCGGGGTCGCGGGCGAACATTTCGCCGACGGTTCGCCATTAACTCAGTCGCTCCCTTGTCGCGGCGACGGCGGATGACGCGCCGCATGCCGCGTTTTTCGCGTCGGACGCTGTTCGTGGGCCTGCGCTCCTTGTCGGTTTCCGGGGCGTCGAACATGCGGGTGCCACAGGCGAGGATGCGGCCGACGGGTTCGTCGATGGTGATGACGGCTCAGCCGACGGATGCGATGCCGGCGTCTAATCCGAAAATATGCATGGAGCGCTACTCCCTGTGTGCCGTTATTTGCTAACTTGACAAAAAACGACGAAAGCGCAATGAGCGTTATGGGAAATCAGTAGGGAACCCACGGCAAAGTGGATTTTTCCACTGACGGATTACCCCTATCTCAGCAATGAGATAGGGGGATTCTGCGGCCGGATGGGCCGATGCCAGTCAAATTCAGGTTCAGATCGGGTTGGGTCGGGATGGATCGCTTCGCTGCGCTCGCGATGACGGGGTTGGACCGCGTGTGCGAAGGGCAAAAAGAAAGGCCGTGGGTTGCCCCACGGCCTTCTCGGTAGGTGTCGCGGCCGAGAGAACTATTAAAAGTCCATGTCGCCCATGCCGCCCATGCCACCCATTCCGCCGCCGGGGCCGCCGGCCGGAGACTTCTTCTCCGGGCGTTCGGCGACCATGGCTTCGGTGGTGACCAGCAGGCCGGCGACCGAGGCCGCGTCCTGCAGGGCGGTGCGGACCACCTTGGTTGGGTCGATGATGCCGGCCTTGACCAGGTCCTTGAACTCGCCGGTCTGGGCGTCGAAGCCCCAGCCGTACTCGTCCTTGTCGAGCACCTTGCCGGAGATCACCGCACCGTCCTCGCCAGCGTTTTCGGCGATCTGGCGCAGCGGCACCTGGATCGCCTTGCGGACGATCTCGATACCGAAGCGCTGGTCGTCGTTCTCGGCCTTGAGCTTGGAGAGGATCAGCGAGGCGCGGGCGAGAGCGACGCCGCCGCCCGGCACGATGCCTTCCTCGACCGCCGCGCGGGTCGCGTGCAGCGCATCGTCGACGCGATCCTTGCGCTCCTTCACCTCGACCTCGGACGCGCCGCCGACGCGGATGACCGCGACGCCGCCGGCGAGCTTCGCGAGACGTTCCTGCAGCTTCTCGCGGTCGTAGTCGGAGGTGGTTTCCTCGACCTGGGCGCGGATCTGGTTGCAGCGGCCGGTGATGTCGGCCTTCTTGCCGGCGCCCTCGACGATGGTGGTGTTTTCCTTCTCGATCAGCACCTTCTTCGCGCGGCCGAGCATGTTCAGCGTGACGGTTTCGAGCTTGATGCCGAGGTCTTCGCTGATGACCTGACCGCCGGTGAGGATGGCAAGGTCTTCCAGCATTGCCTTGCGGCGATCACCGAAGCCGGGCGCCTTGACCGCGGCGATTTTCAGGCCGCCGCGCAGCTTGTTCACGACGAGCGTGGCAAGGGCTTCGCCTTCGACATCCTCGGCGATGATCAGCAGCGGCTTGCCGGACTGCACGACGCTTTCCAGCAGCGGCAGCATCGGCTGCAGGCCCGACAGCTTTTTCTCGTGGATCAGGATGTAGGGGTTGTCGAGATCCGCGACCATCTTCTCCGGGTTGGTGATGAAATACGGAGAGACGTAGCCGCGATCGAACTGCATGCCCTCGACCACGTCTAGTTCGGTCTGGATGCCCTTGGCTTCCTCGACGGTGATGACACCCTCGTTGCCGACCTTCTGCATCGCTTCCGAGATCATTTTGCCGATTTCGATTTCGCCGTTGGCGGAAATCGTGCCGACCTGGGCGGTTTCGGTCGGGTTGTTGATCTTTTTGGTGCGCTTTTTCAGCTCGTCGACGACAGCGATGACCGCCTTGTCGATGCCGCGCTTGAGGTCCATCGGGTTCATGCCGGCGGCGACGGCTTTGACGCCTTCGCGGACGATGGACTGGGCGAGGATGGTGGCGGTGGTGGTGCCGTCACCCGCGAGGTCGTTGGTCTTCGAGGCGACTTCGCGCACCATCTGCGCGCCCATGTTCTCGAAGCGGTCGGCGAGCTCGATTTCCTTCGCGACCGTCACGCCGTCCTTGGTGATGCGCGGGGCGCCGAAGCTCTTTTCCAGGACCACGTTGCGACCCTTGGGGCCGAGCGTGACTTTCACGGCGTTGGCGAGCAGATCGACGCCGCGGAGCATGCGCTCACGGGCATCGGCGGCAAAACGAACGTCTTTGGCAGCCATTCTTTTATTCCTTTCGATATCGGATGGGATCGCGGGAGATCAGGCGGCTTTCTTTTTCGCAGCACTGCCCTCGATGATGCCCATGATGTCGGATTCTTTCATGATGAGCAGCTCTTCGCCGTCGATCTTGACCTCGGTGCCCGACCACTTGCCGAACAGGATGCGGTCGCCGGCCTTGACGTCCAGCGCCACGATGGCGCCGGCTTCGTTGCGCGCGCCGGGGCCGACGGCGATGACTTCGCCTTCCATCGGCTTTTCCTTGGCGGTGTCGGGGATGATGATGCCGCCGGCGGTCTTTTCCTCGGCGCTGAGCCGACGGACGACCACGCGGTCATGCAGGGGACGGAATTTCATCTGGATCGCTCCTGACGTTGGTCTGTTGCAACAATGACTGGCTCAGCAAACGCCGGCCCGAATGCGGCACCGGGCGCTGCTAGCACTCTCATCGGGAGAGTGCCAGACATCTAGAAGTCGCGGGGAATTGTGTCAACCCCGGCAGCACTGCGGGATGTAGAGTGCTAAATAGCTGATATTACAAATTTTATTGTCAAATTTCCGGGCTGTCGTGGCATAATTGGGTGATAAGGAAACCGAGCCGCATGGCCCATCCAACGATGCGATGAGGTGCGATCATGAGTTTGAGCAGGCAACTCCAGGGATATCGGCTGACGACCGCCGAGATTCTCTACCATATGCCGGATCACCCCGGCGTGCTGCAGACCTATATCTGGCAGGAGTTGGATATCGCGCCGCGCTATCCGGTGCTGCATCGATTCCTCGATTTCTGGACGCGCCAGTTGGACGGGCCGCTGCATTCGGTGCGGGTGGGGTCGGCGGCGCTGATTTCGCCGGGCGAGATGCGGCATGGCAGTCTGCTGACGTTGCAATAGGGCGCGCCGAGCCGTGGCATGAAGGACACGGCCGGGCGCTAATCGACGCGCAACTCACCCGGAAGCTCAGCAAATGTTAATCATTCGATGCGATAGTGATATCGTGCTTCGAAGGCAGAGATTGCCGCTGCCGGAGCGCGCGGGATCGGGCGATGTGCAGGGGCTGGGCTGTTTTTCTCAGGTTGAGCGGATGGCTGGCGCTGGCGGCGCTGGTGGGCGGCGCCGCGCGCGGGGCCAGCCCCCCAACGCCCGTGAACCCGGCGATTGCGGCGGCGGAAACGCGGGTGGCGCTCGGCGTGTCGGTGTCGGGGTTCCTGTATCGCGAATCCTTCGGTGGGGTGTCGGCTCGGGAAAGTGGCGTGCTGCCGGGATTTATGGCCAGCATGTCACGACTGGGGCCGGTGCTCGGCGTGCCGGATGTGTATACCGGGGTCGTCTATGATTTTTCGGGCGGACCGCTCGCCTATCGCGGCTATGTCCAGGGTTCCGGCCAGGGCTTGTCGCCCTATGACGCGACGGATCATGCGCGGTTCAACCATGTCGAGGTGCGGCTTGGCCGGGCGCTGGCGCTGACGTCGTCGGTCGATCTGATTCCGTTCGTCGTGGCGGGGTATCAGAACTGGTATCGCAATGTCGGCGGGCCGGCCGGCTATGGCGAGTTCTACCGCGCGGCGCTGGCCGGCGTGGGGGCAAAACTCGACGTCGCGGTGAGCGATGAGCTGGTGTTGTCGGCGAGCGCCGAGGGAATGGCGGTGCTGGGCGGCCGGGCATCGGCGCCGGCGCTGGATTTCACCGGCAATTTCGGAACCAGCGGCGAGGAGACGGTGCGCCTGGGCGCGGATTGGCGGCTTGGCAATGTATGGCACGTGTTCGCCGGGTTAGGCGTGCGGCATTTCGACTATGCGGGATCGGGGTTGAACAACGGCTATTACGAACCGCCGAGCCGCACGCTGGAGTTCCAGAGCGAGATCGGGGTCGCGTTCGGATTTCGCTGATAGGGGGCAAGGTTGCTGTTCCCGGCGAGGCTAAAATAATTTCTAACATATAGTTATTTTCGCTTTCCCACCCGCCCCGGTTTGGGCTATCCGTTCTTTCATGATGAGGCTTTGCGCGCGGATGCGGCGGTGACGCATCGCGCGGGCCTCGCGAGGGATGAATTCGGGCTGGCCGGGTTTCGGGATTTCGCCGAAACGATACTCTCGGTACGCGGGGACCGGCCGGCACGGCACCATGTCGCGCTGATCGAGGCGCTGGAGCGTGTGGCCGAGGGGGCGATCGACCGGCTGATGGTGCAGATGCCGCCGGGGGCGGCGAAATCGACCTACGCCTCGGTGCTGTTTCCCGCTTTCTGGTTTGCTCGCAGACCGGAGAGCGAGGTGATCGCCGCGTGCCACACCGCGTCGCTCGCCGAGCATTTCGGCCGGCAGTTGCGCGGGGTGATCGCCGAGCACGGCGAGGCGCTGGGATTGAGGCTCGATGCCGGCAGCCGCGCGGCGGGGCGGTTCGGGCTGGTTTCGGGCGGGCAGTATTTCGCGACCGGGGTGCGCGGGCCGATCACCGGCCGACGCGCCGATCTGATCCTGATCGACGATCCGGTGAAATCATGGGCGGAGGCCGACAGCCGGTCGGCGCGGGACGCGCTGGATGGCTGGTATCGGGCGGAATTGCTGTCGCGGCTGAAGCCGGGCGGCCGGATCGTGCTGATCATGACCCGTTGGCACAAGGATGATCTGGCGGGACGGCTCGGCCGGACCGAGGATGGCTGGACGGTGCTGCGGTTTCCCGCACTTGCCGAGCCGGACGATCCGCTCGGGCGCGCGGTGGGCGAGGCGCTGTGGCCGGAATGGGAGAATGCGGCGGCCATTTCGCGTAAGCGGGCGGCGGTGGGCGAGCGGGCGTTCATGGCGCTGTATCAGCAGAACCCGACCTCGGATTCCGGCCAGCAATTCGATGTCGATCGGGTCGTGCTGATTACGGAGGTGCCGCCGGTGCTGCGGACCGTGCGGGCCTGGGATTTGGCGGCGAGTGTGGCGACGCCGGGGCGCGACCCGGACTGGACCGTGGGCTTGAAGCTGGGACGCCTGGAGGATGGCCGATACGTCGTTCTCGATATCGTGCGGGTGCGCGAGCGGCCAACCGATGTCGAGCAATTGCTGGTCGGAATCGCGACGAAAGATGGCGTGGGAACCGCGATTGCGCTGGCGCAGGACCCTGGGCAGGCGGGGGTGGCGCAGATTGAGCATTACAAGCGGCGGCTTGCCGCGTTTCAGGTGATGTCGAGCCCGGAAAGCGGCGCAAAAATGACGCGGGCGATGCCGGCGGCCGCCGAACTCGGCAGCGGACGGATGATGGTGCTGCGTGCCGAATGGACCGCAGCGTTTCTGGACGAATTGCAGGCGTTTCCGAATGGCGAAAAGGACGATCAGGTGGATGCCTTATCCCGTGCTGTCATCACGATCGCGAAGTTGCCGGCGCTGAGCCGGCGGATCGATCTTTCTCTGTTAGGGCGATGAGGTATGTTCGAGACGATTTGCCAGACGATTCCGGCCGATCCGCATCTGGCGCCGCGGGCGCGGCGGCTGGAAATTTATAGGCGAGTGCTGGAGGGTTCGATTTACGATGCGCTGCCCTATGCGTTCCAGGAGGAACGCAACGGGGCGGGCGAGTATATTCCGTTGCGGGCGAGGCGGCCTTCGGTGCGCTATGGGTTGTGCCGGATCGTGGTCGAGAATTCGGTGGCGTTGCTGTTCAGCGCGGGGCATTTTCCAGCCGTGGAGTGCGCTGACCCG
Source organism: Acidiphilium iwatense (assembly GCF_021556475.1). Taxonomy (GTDB): domain Bacteria; phylum Pseudomonadota; class Alphaproteobacteria; order Acetobacterales; family Acetobacteraceae; genus Acidiphilium; species Acidiphilium iwatense. The sequence goes on from NZ_JAKGBZ010000001.1 coordinate 223,103, forward strand.
GCGACCGAGGCGCTGCTCGGCGACATCGTGCGCGAATCCCGGCTGAACGAGGTGATGATCGATGCGGCGTTGCGCGGCGCGGTGGGATCGGTTGCCATTTTGCTTCGGGTGTTGCGCGGGCGGCTGTTTTTCTCGGTTCTCGAAACGCAGTATATGACGCCGGCGTGGCGCGAGGATGCGCCCGATACGCTGGCCTCGGTAACCGAGCGTTATAAAGTAAAAGGCGCTGAGCTGCTTGCTCAGGGTTACGACAATGTCGAGCCGGAGCAAAAATACTGGTTTCAGCGGCGCTGGGATGCGGGGTCGGAAACTTGGTTTTTGCCGCAGGGCATCGCCGACAACGCGGCGCCGGAAATCGACCGGGCGCGCAGCGTGCGGCATGATCTGGGCTTCGTGCCGATCGTGTGGATCAAAAATCTGCCGGGTGGCGAAGGTGTCGACGGCGCCTGCACGTTTCGCGCGGCGATCGAGACCGGGATCGAGATCGATTATCAGTTGTCGCAGGCGGGGCGCGGGCTGAAATATGCCTCCGATCCGACGCTGCTGATCAAGGAGCCGGCGACCACCGATCGGGAGATGGTGAAAGGCGCTGGAAATGCCTTGATCGTTTCCGAAAAAGGCGATGCGAAACTGCTGGAGATCGGCGGCACCGCCTCGGCCGCGGTGATCGAATATGTGCGCACGTTGCGCGAGATGGCGCTGGAAAGCGTGCATGGCAACCGGGCGAATGCGGACCGGCTGAGCGCCGCGCAATCGGGGCGGGCGCTTGAGATGATGAATCAGGGGCTGATCTGGCTCGCCGATAATTTGCGGATTTCCTATGGCGAAGGCGGGTTGCTTCTGCTCCTGCGCATGGCGTTGCGGGCGAGCAGGCGGTTTTCGCTCCAGGTGATGGGACGGGACGTGCCGAAGCTGGATGCCGAGATACGGCTGAATTTGCGCTGGCCGCGCTGGTATCCGGATTCGGCGGATGACCGGCTCAAGGACGCGCAGGCGATCGCGACCCTGGTGAATGCAGGACAGATCTCGCGCGAGACGGCGGTGAAGACGCTGGCGGCGCCGCATGGAATTGCCGATGTGGCCACCGAGTTGGACCGGCTCGCCGGCGCGGAAGAACACTCGGAGCAGGAGCAGGCATGACGGATGAGATCACGGATGATGGCGCGGGTCGGGATGACTGGCAGGCGCGTGCCGAGGCGGCGGAGCGCGCGCTCGGGCAAATGCGGCATGAGAGCGGTGAAAAGCTCAAGCGTGCCGAGTTGAAGATCGAGGCGGTGCGCGCGGGGATGATCGACCTCGACGGGCTGAAGCTGATCGATCTCGACCAGGTAGAGCTTGGCGAGGACGGCGGTGTGACCGATGCGGCGTCCATCATGACCAGGTTGAAGCGTGAGAAACCGTGGCTGTTCGGGGCGGCATCGTCGTCCTCGACCGCGGGCGTGCCACGCGCCGAGCCATCGCGGACGCGCCATGCGCGCGAGTTGAGCGAGGCGGAATGGCGCGCCGCGCGCGCGGAATTGCTGCGGCGGTCGGGAGGATAGAGGTGAGTGTCCAGTTGTGGCGGGATGGATTGCTTCGTCGCTGTGCTCCTCGCAATGACCGGTTGGAGTTGACCACGGACGGGTAAGACTGTGGACCAGAGTAACAAAAGCTTTTCGGTTCTTTTTTCAAAAAAGAACTGCTTTCTTCATCAACTGCGTTCCCCTGGAGCGCGGTTTTTTTGCGTTTCGCAAGGGGACAAACATGGGTATTTCCAACTTTCCGGCGGCACTTCAGCCGATCATTCAGCAGGGGTTTCTGGAGCGCGAGTTCGAGCAGGCGTTGCGCTCGCGACTTGGTTACCGGATGGTGGCAGACCGCGAGTCGTTCGCCGTCGGGATCGGCGAGACTCTGACCAAGACACGGGCGGGGCTGAAGCCGTCGGTGACCACGCCCCTGGCGGCGAGCGCCAATACCAATCTCGATAACGGGCTGACGCCGCAGGGCTGGGGTGTCGAGCAATATACCGTGACGCTGAATTTCTATGCGGCGACGCAGGATCTGAACATGGTGACCAGCCGTGTGGGAATCGCCTCGCAGTTTCTGCAGAATGCCGCGACCAATGGCGAGCAGGCGGCGCGGAGCCTGGACGAGTTGGCGCGAAATGCTTTGTTCGCACCCTATTTCGGCGGCAATACGCGGGTGGTGACCAGTCTCACGAGCGCGGGACCGACCATCGAGGTCGATGACGTGCGTGGTTTCACAACAGTATTCGTCAATGGCGTGCAGATGGCGGTGTCGGCGACCTACCCGCTGACGGTGACGATGGGGGGCGGCGTCTATACGCTTGTGAGCGCGACGCCGGACGTAAACAATGCCTCGACGGCGCCGGGCGGTATGTCGGGCCAGTTGACGTTTTCAGGCAATGTCAGCGTCAGTGACGGCGCGGCGGGCAATGCGGTGCAGGCGGCGACCGCGAGCACGATCGTGCGGCCGGCGGGGGCGCTGACCACCAGCGGATTGCAGGCGAGCGATACGCTGACCATGTCCGCGCTGCTCGATGCGGTGGCGACGCTGCGGCAGAATGCGGTGCCCGAGATCGACGGCGTCTATAACTGCTATCTCGATCCGGTTTCGGCCAGGCAACTCTTCGCCGATCCCGATTTCCGCCAGTTGTTCCAGGGTGCGACATCGAGCAATCCGGTGTTCCGCCAGGGCATGGTGAATGATTTCCTCGGGCTGCGCTTCATCACCACCACCGAAGCCTATGTGCAGCCGCATCCTTCGCTGCAGGGGCTGGCGGTGCGCCGGCCGATCGTGTGCGGCAAGGGCGCGCTGATCGAAGGCGATTTCGCCGGGATCGGGGCAGAGGACGTGGCGCCGAAGGATGCGCTGGTTCACATTATCGACAGTGTGGCGATGGTGACGCGCGAGCCGATCGACCGGCTGCAGCAGATCATCGCACAGTCCTGGTACTGGATTGGCGGGTTCTGCGCACCTTCGGATACCACGACCACGCCGACCACGGTGCCCACCGCGACCAATTCGAACTTCAAGCGCGCGGTGATGATCGAGCATATCGGCTGACGGAGCAAAATCATGTCAATCGGGGCTGCGTTACCGTTCCGGCCTTCCGGTACGGCATCGGTTGCCGGATCGACCGGTGCGGCTGCGGTCGCCCTTGCGGGCGGCGGGTCGAGCGTGCTGGTGTTCAACGCGTCCGGTGCGGTCGCGTTCGTGCGGTTCGGCATGGCGGCGGCGCTTTCGGCGAGTGTGGGCGATCTGCCGGTACCGCCGGGTGGGCGCATGTTAGTCGATGCCGGGCGGCTGGTGACCCATGCGGGTGCGGTGCTCGCCTCGGGGACCGGCACTGTCTATTTCACCCGAGGCGACGGCTCGGTGTATTGAGATGTCGGGGTCTTATTCGAGCGCACCGGGGGTTCTGAGCGAGGCGCAGAAGGTCGATGTGCGGCGGTTCTGCGGCTATCCGGCCTATGGCGCGGGGGCGGTCGGATTCGAATCCTGGCGGTTTTTCCAGGCCTATGGAACGCTCGAATACCGGATGAATAATCTGGCTCCGGCCGAGATCGCGGTGGTGGCGAATTATCTCGCGACGCTCAATGCGCTCGAGGCGGCGATTCCGCTGGCGAGCGGCAATCTGGACACCGAGGTGGCGGCGAGCTGGCAGCATAATCCGCAGGAAGTGCGCGACCGGGCTGCGTTGTTCGATGGCTGGCGGCGGCGGCTGTGCGGGTTTCTCGGCCTGAAGCCGGGTCCGGCGATGGAGACTTCCGGTATCACCCTGATCGTTTGAGGATCGCATGGACGGTGTGAGGCTGGCCGACCGGATCGCCTATGGCGGCGGCATGGCCGCGCGCAAGGCGGGCGTGATCTGCGACGCCTATCGGCCGAATGGCGGTACGTGTCCGATTGCAGCGCAGAACCGGACGGTACGGCTCGGCGTGCTCGCGCTGCCGGTTTCGGGTTCGATCCGCGGGCCTGCGCCGTTCGGGGTGCCGTATCGGCAATTGGTGCTCGATCAGGCCTATGTGATGCCGGGGGATTACGTGGTCGGTCCGCTGGGGACGCTGCTGGTGGTCACCAACGAGCCGCCGGCGCCGGTGCTCGGCGTTCAGTGCAACGAGACGGTGTCGCTGTGGCGGCCCGCCGCGCCCGTGCTGGCGGGGGCCAATCCCTATGGCGCGATCCTGGCGGCCGGGGCGACCGCTCTGCTCGCGGGGTTTCCGGCGGCGCTGCTGTCCGGCGGGGTCAGCGACCGGACGCGCACCGGGTTGCCGGACGACACCAAGCTGCCGGGTTATGTCGCCGCGATCGCCACCGTGACTGGGCTGGCGCCGCAGGTTGCCGACATCGTGCGCGACGCGCGCGGGCGGCAATTCGTCGTCGATGCCGTCGTTGCTTATGCTGGCGTCTGGCGGCTGGCTCTGACCGAAAGTGTGAGTTGATGGCAGATCAGGCGGATGTCGAAAACGCGCTGGTCTCATTAGTTGCCAATGCGATCTATCCGAACGGGGCAGCGGCGGCTTCCGCGATCATGGGGCCATCCGGGCCGGTGACCTGCCGGGTGTATCGCGGGATGCCGAACGGGCCGGCGCTCGACACTGATCTGGTGCGGGGCGTGATGCATGCAACCGTGTTCGCTGATGCGACGCCGGTGCGCAACACGACGCGATTCCCGCGCATCTGGCAGGAGGTGGCGCCGGTGCCGGCGACGCTGAACGTTAGTATAGCAGGCACCGCCGCGAGTTTCGCTGGGTTATGCGCGGCGGGGCAGCTCGCCGGCATTGCGGTGGATGGTTCGACCTTCCCCTATGCCGTGCAGGCGCGCGACACGCCGCCAACGGTGGCGAGCAATCTTGCCGCGATGCTGCGCGCGGCGGGCTGGCTGGTCGATTACGCCGGGAGCACGGTGGCGGTACCGGCGGCGAGGCTGTTCGGTGCGCGTGTCGTTTCCGGTGGGATGGCGCTTCAGGAAATCAAGCGCCAGGAGCAGCAATTTCGCATTTCATTGTGGTGTGGCGATCCCGGCATACGCGATACGGCGGCCGCGTCGATCGATACCGCACTGGCGACGCCGAATTTCATCGGCTTGGCCGATGGGTCGTCCGCGCGGATCAGTTTCGCGGGTGGGGCGACCACGGACAAAAGCGCCGATGCGGCATTGTATCGGCGCGACCTGATCTATGCCGCCGAATATCCGACCACGCTCGCCGCGACGACTCCCGCGCTGTTGTTCGGCGTAGGCGGATTCGAGGCGAACGGCGCATTCATCGCTGGTATTTCCGGCTGAAGGAGATCAAATGACGATAAAACTGGTCGTGGTGAAGCCGTTCCGCGGCTTCACCCGCGGGGATGTGATCACCGATAACGCGAAGATAGCGTCGGTGCTCGCGGAGGGCCATGCGCAATCGGTCGTGCGCGTTCCGGCGGAGGGTTGAGCGATGCCGATTTCAACAACGGGCGCGCTGAACACCACGGCGCTGATCGTTCCCGATTTATATGTGCAGATCGTGCCGCCGCAGAGCCTGCTGCTGAACGGCGTGCCGACCAATGTGGTGGGCGTTGTCGGCAGCGCAAGCTGGGGTCCGGTGGGCGAGCCGGTGATCGTCGGCTCGATGGGCGAATTTGCCACTTCCTTTGGTCCGGTGATGGCGCGGCAATATGATCTTGGCACCGTCGTCGCCATCGGGGTGCAGCAGGGCGCTTCGAATTTCCGCTGCGTGCGGGTAAGCGACGGCACCGACACCGCCGCGTCGGTAACGATCCTGGGTGCGATCACGCTGACGGCGCTTCATACCGGCAGTCTTGGCAACACGCTGATCGCGACGCTTTCGAGCGGATCGGCGGCGAATTCCTGGCGCATGACCATCGCATTGCCGGGACGCACGCCCGAGGTGTTCGATAATATCGTGGGTGCTGGAGCGGCATTCTGGCAGGCATTGGCGAGCGCTATCAATAACGGGACCGGAGTGCTGCGTGGCGCCTCGCAACTCGTGGTCGCGAGTGCGGGAACATCGTCGCAGGCGCCGACAGCCGGGTCGTTCCCGTTCTCGGCCGGCACGCCCGGCAGCGACGGCGCTTCGGGTCTCGGATCGGCGACGCTGGTGGGGCGGGATACGCCGCCGCGAACCGGGATGTATGCGCTGCGCGGCCAGGGATGCAGCCTTTGCGTGCTTGCCGATCTTGCCGATTCCACGCAATGGAGCACCCAAGTAGCGTTCGGTCTGGAAGAAGGCTGCTACATGATCCTGACAGGTCCGCCGGGCGATACGATTGCGAACGCGATTGCGTCGAAGCAGGCGGCGGGCGTCGATTCCTACGCCGCCAAGCTGATGTTCGGCGATTGGATCTGGTGGTACGATCAGGCGAATGCGACGACGCGCCTGGTTTCGCCGCAAGGATTCGTGGTCGGGCGGCTCGCCAATCTGTCGCCCGAGCAATCCTCGTTGAACAAGCCGCTTTATGGTGTGATCGGCAGTCAGAAATCGGGCCAGGCGGCGGCGGGAACGCGCAATGCCTATTCCACGGCGGATCTTGCCGCGCTGCTGACGGCAGGGATCGACGTGATCGCCAATCCGCAGCCGGGCGGCGCATTCTGGGGCGTGCGCGGCGGACACAATACGTCGTCGGACAGCGCGACCAATGGCGACAATTATACGCGCTTGACCAACTATATCGCCGAGACCTTATCGATGGGGATGGGCGCCTATGTCGGGCAGTTGATCAATGCGACCCTGTTCCAGCGCATTCGCTCGACCTTGCTCGCGTTCCTGAACGCGATGCTGGGCCAGGGGATTCTGGGATCGACCGACGGATCGCTGCCCTTCGCCGTGGTATGCGACATCGCCAACAATCCGCAATCGCGCACCGCCCTTGGGTATGTGCAGGCGGATGTTCAGGTGCGGTACCAGGCGATCAACGAGAAATTCATCGTCAATGTCGAAGGCGGGCAGACCGTGCAGGTCAGCCGACAGACCCTGCCCCAAGGCACGCTGTGAGGATACCGAACCATGCCCTATAATACGTTTTCTGTCGGTAACGACTGTCAGTTGGTGGTGATGGGGCCGTTCGGCCGCATCGATCTGTCCTATGTGACCGGGTTCGAGGCGAATCAGATTACCCAGAGCGTGCGCGTGGACCGGCTCGATGGCGTGCAGCTCGGGGCTGAGTTGCCGCGCGGCTGGCAGGGGAGTTTCAATCTTGATCGCGGCACCTCGGTTGCCGATGATTTCATCGCTCAGATCGAGCAGGCCTATCTGGCAGGCCAGGCGATTCCGCCCGGTACGCTCTATCAATATGTCAGCGAAGTCGACGGTTCGACATCGACCTATCAATACGAGGGCGTGGTGTTCAAGCTGAGTTCGGCGGGACAGTATCGGGGCGATATGCCGGTTGCGCAGAAGCTGGATTTCTTCGCGTCGAGCAGGAAGCGGGTATGAGCGAGCGCAGGATCGAGGATGCGCGCGGGCGCACATTGTCGCTGCGGCCATTGACGATGCTCGACCGGTTGCGGTTGTTCAAGGCGCTGGGCGCGGAATTGGCGATGAACGACGCCTATCTTGGCGTTGCGGCGTTGGCGGCATCGGTGGTCGCGATCGATGCCGTGCCGCTGCCGTTTCCGGCGAATGAAGCCGCTGTTGAAAATGCCGTCGAGCGGCTTGGCGAGGATGGGATCGAGGCGGTGGCGCTGGCACTCGACCAGAGCGATCCCGCGATGATGAAGGCGCTGGCGGGAAACTGAGCCGGCACCCCGCGTTGATCGATTGCCTGTATCTGGTCGGACGCGGGGTGCCGTTCGACATTGCGTTCGGCCTCGGCGAGGCGGAGCGCATCGCATTCGTGGTGGCCTGTGGCGAGCTGGATGGACTCGATTTCGATTGGAAAACCATGCGGTGGATGCGGGAATGAGGGTATATCGCGATGCCATCGGCGCACGATTGGGCAAGGATGCACGGCGCTGGACCCGATTTGCGCGCATCGCGACATGGGGTGGTGCCCGCGTCGCCCCGCGATGCGCAACGTTCAAGCGCAAGCCGTTGCGGGATATGCGATATTTTGGGGATGCGGGTTTCGCGTTCGGCGGTCGGTGGGATCGATCCCGGCATGAGACGAGGGCGTATGATGCTGCGAAAACGCGGCGGAGGCCGAAGGCGATATGGCAGCGTTCGAACCGGCCGGGACCCGGAAATTTCGCTGTCGGTGGCACGCCGCGCCGGTTCGCAAGATTGCACTGGATTGCCCTGAACATCCGTGCGCGTTGGAAAGCCGGGGTGGCACCATCGTGGGCACGTCGACGTTTTGTCGGGACGACGCGGCGGACGCAAAGCCGGCCTGTTTGGCGGGTTCACGTTCCGTTGCGTCTGAACAGGGCGGAGCGCCTCGCAGAGCCCAGGCGGGTTCGCGCGGCAGGAGGGGTTCTATCCCATGCGGTTGCGCCGGTGCGTCAGGGATATTCCGGGTTCGATGAAGGATCGCGAGAGGCCCGTCCCAGTAGCGTGAAGAATTGGGGACAGCGTGCCGATTTTACCGCGTCGATAAGCAGGCACCGAAGCAAAACCGTGCGGCGCGAGATGGATTTCGCGCGCGAAACCGGTTTCGGTCATGGTGTGTCTTCCGGAATCATGACACTGCACCCGCACGACATGGCGCGCTGGTTCAGCGATTTGTTTGCCGATGAGGCACGGCGGCCGCCTTCGGGCGTGACTGGGTTCGATAACAGGCTGGCACCGATTTTTCCCGGCAGAAAGCCGGGATTTTGACATTCAGGCAGGTAGGCATGACTTCGATAGCGGTAACGCTGGGCGGCGTCGCATTCCGCGACTTCGAGATTCCCGAGGAGATCGCCTTCGGTGGCACCCAGCGGCTTGCGGTGCATCAGCCGGTTGGCGGGGGGCGGGTGATCGATGTTCTCGGCGCCTCCGCGGGGGAGATTGCTTTCGAAGGCGTGTTTTCCGGGCCCGATGCCGAGCAGCGTGTGCAACTGCTTGATATCGCGCGAAATACCGGAGCGGTGCTGCCGCTGACCTGGAGCGGATTTGCCTACATGGTGGTGGTTGCCGCGTTCAGCGCGTGTTTTCAGAAATCCTGGTGGATTCCGTTCGAGATAAGGCTTGTTTCGGTCGAAAATCTGGTGACCGCGATACCAAGTGCATTGGCGCAGGCTGGGCTGGATATCGTGAGTGCAGCCGGATTTTCAGCATTAAGCGGAGTTTCGTTCGATGCGGTGAACAGCGCGAATGCCGCGGGCGTGACCGCCGCACAAGCCGATCTGGCATCGGCAGTGCTCGGTGCCGGTACGACGCTTGCCGCCGCGACGGCGGCATTCTCGGGCGGCGCGGGGGCGGATGGTGCGATTGCCGTGTTGGGCACGCTTGGCGGAGTTTCGGCCATGCTTGCCGGTGCCGCGGCGGGACAAGCCTATATCGGCCGGGCGGCGGTCAATCTGGGAAGGAATCAATCGTGAACGAATCGACGATTACCGCCGTTGGCGGCAATCTCTTCGTGCTCGCCGCGACGTATCTGGGCGACGCGACGCAATGGATTCGAATCGCGCAAGCGAACGATCTCAGCGATCCGGTACTGAACGGCATGATCAAACTGGTTCTGCCGCCGGTCGATCCATCTGCCGGCGGCGGTGTGCCGAATGTCTGAGACATTAACAAGCCATGCGGTGACGCTATCGGTCACGGTCGATGGCGTTCCGGTGCCGGGTGCGGAGCGACTGGAATTATTGCAATGCGGGCATTTCGCCGCCGACCGATTCCGCGTAATGCTTGCCATGAACGCGATGCAAGGCGGAGCTGCTTTCTATGCGGCGTTGCAAACCGCAACCGTGACAATCGGGATTAACCTTGGCACGGCGGCGTTTCCTGGTGGTTCCGCGGACACGATTCTGATCGGTCGGCTCGATAATGTGGTGATGGATTTTGGCGCGGGCCAGGTGGTGCTGTCGGGGCGCGATTTGTCGGCGCGGCTGATCGATGCGGAAGTCCAACAGACATTTTCCAACCGGACCGCAAGTCAGATCGCCTGGAGTTTTGCGTCGGATGCAGGGCTTTCTGAAAATGTGACCGTGACAAAAACGCCGGTCGGGCAATATTACGAATTGGCGCATGTCCGCACGGGATTGGGGGCGCACACGCGGCACATGACGCGGTGGGATCTGCTGGCGGCGCTCGCCGAAATCGAGCGATTTTCGCTGTCGGTGACCGGGACGGTGCTGAATTTCGGCCCGGTTCCGCAGGCCGCGCCCGTCCTGCTGAATTTCGGACGGGATCTGGTGTCGCTTTCGGTGGATCGGGCACTTGGACTGATCGAGCCGAAGGTGACGGTAAAAAGCTGGAACCCCAAATTGAAACAAGCGTTTTCCAGCAGTGCCGGCAGCACCGGCGGAGTGACTCTGGTTCGGCCGAATCTGATGCAGGCGGAGGTGGATCGGCTGGCCGCTTCACGGCAGGCCGAGCTTGCCGGGCAGGCGGTTCTGGCGCGGGCAACCATGCCGGGCGAATTTCTGCTCCGGCCCGATCGTCCGGTTTTTCTGCAGGGTACCGGAACGGCGCTCGATGGAAAATACATCGTTCGCACCGTCGAGCGCTTTGTGGATATGCGCGAGGGGTTCATTCAGCGCTTCGAAGCCGTTCAGGTTGTATGATGGAGGCATTCTGGAACACGGTGAAAGCCCGTGCCGCGGCGCTCGACGGCATGTCGGCGCAGGCGCGGTTCGGCATTGTCGCGAGTTTCGATTCCACCGCCTATGCCGCGCGGGTGATGATGCAGCCGGAAAATCTGCTCTCGGGCTGGCTGCCGGTGCTGGCGGGATGGATCGGCGCCGGATGGGGGATGGCGGCGCCGCTTTCGCCGGGCGATCAGGTGATGGTGCTGGCCCAGGAGGGCGACGCCGAACAGGCGGTCGTGGTCGGCCGGGTGTGGTCGAACATCGAGCCGCCGCCGGCCGTGCCGGTTGGCGAGCTGTGGCTGGTGCACCAGACGGGCGCATTCATCAAACTGCGTAACGACGGGACGATTGCGATGCAGGCGAGCACCGTGTCGATCACGGGCGATCTGACGGTCAGTGGCGAGATTTCCGATCTCGGCGGCGCGCACGGCAGTTTCGATCATTTGCGGCAAGCCTATGACCGGCATGTCCACCCCGACGCGCAGGGCGGCGAGACCGGAACAACCTCGGCGGCGGTGTGATGGCGGATTTGTCGTTGGTCTATGGCGGTGATCTCGCGATCGGGGCAACGGGGGATCTCGCGATCTCGACGGGTTCGGCTCTGACCGAGCAGCGTGTGCTGCGCAGGCTATTGACCAATCCCGACGATTATATCTGGCAATTATCCTATGGCGCCGGGCTGGGCCGATTCGTGGGTGCGGCCGGAGCGGCGGGACAGATAGCGGCGGTCGCGCGAGCGCAATTGCACCAGGAGACGCGGGTGGCGCAAACGCCGCTGCCGCGAATCGGCGTGAACCATGCCGATCCGTCCGGTATCGCGATGACGATCGATTATCGGGACGCGATGACGGGCCAAAGCGTGGCGCTGACACTTCCCGGCTGAAACCGCGGTCTTTCAGAGGAATTTTCATGCAGTTATCGTTGCAGAACTTCACCGCGATGGTGGAGCAGATGGCGGCTGCCGTGCAGGGTGCCGCGATTCAGACGCTTGATCTCGCGGTCGGCTCGGTGTTGCGTGCGGTACTGGAAGCGAATGCATCGCTCGGGCTTTGGCTGCAATGGCTGATCGTCCAGGTTCTGCAAACCACGCGGTTGGCGACCAGCAGCGGGGCGGATTGCGACAGTTTCGGCGCCGATTTCGGTTTTACCCGTCTGCCGGCGGCGACGGCGGGCGGGATCGTGAGTTTCGGGCGGTTCGCGCCGGTGCTGTCGGCTTTCGTGCCGGTGGGTGCGGTGGTGATGACCAGCGATGGCAGCCAGAGTTTTGCGGTGACTGCCGATCCCACGAACCCGGCATATTCGGCGAACCTTGGCGGCTATACTCTGGCGGCGGGAATTGCCTCGATCGATCTGCCGGTTGAAGCAAACATCGCGGGCGCGGCGGGCAATGTGCTGGCGGGGACTGTTGGGCTCATGGCGAGTGCGATTCCCGGTATCGACACGGTGAGCAACGCGACCCCGTTGACCGGCGGGTTCGATGCCGAGAGCGATGCTGCGTTCAAGGCGAGGTTCGGCAACTACCTGGCCAGCCTGTCGCGGGCGACGATGGGAGCGATCGAGGCGGCGGTGACTGGCGTGGAGCAGGGATTGTCGGTTGCAATTTCAGAGAATATCGACCAGACGGGCGCGGCGAGCCTCGGCAATTTCGTTGTCACCATTGATAACGGAACCGGAGCGCCGCCGGCCTCGTTGCTTGCCACGGTCCAGCAGGCGGTGGATACGGTGCGGCCGGTCGGGACGCGATTCGCGGTGCAGGGGCCGGTCGTGGCGCTCGCGGATGTGTCGTTGACACTAACGTTGGTTCAAAATGCGGTATCGCAGACCGTGATCGGCGCGGTGACCGATGTGATCGGCGCCTATATCGCCAGTCTGCCAGTTGGAGCGACGCTGCCGCATTCGAAACTGGCGCAGCTTTCCTATGATGCGTCGAGCGCGGTGATCAACGTGACCGGCACGCTGCTGAATGGCGGTGTGGCCGATCTGGTGCCGCCGTTGTTCGGTGTGGTGCGCGCCGGCACGATCAGCGTGACCTGAACCATGAGCACGATGACGGGCGACGCCGCGGATATGCGGGCGCGGCTGAAAGCGGTGCTGCCCGCAAGGTGGTTCGGCGATGCAACCCCGGTGCTCGATCTGTTGCTCGGCGGTCTCGCCGCGCTATGGGCGACGCTATATTCCTTGATCGGACTGGTTCGTGCGCAAGCCCGGATTGCGACGGCGAGCGGTCCGTTTCTGGATATCGCGGCGCTGGATTATTTCGGTACGGCGCTCGCGCGACGCGCCGGCGAAACCGATGAAGCGTTCAGCACACGGATTCGCGCCAATCTGCTGATGCCGCGCGCGACCAGGGCGGCACTGATCGGTGCGCTAGCCGAATTGACTGGACGCACGCCTGTGGTGTTCGAGCCGTTCAATGCCACCGATACCGGCGGCTACGGCACGAATATGCTCGGCTACAACACGGTCGGCGGTTATGGCAGCCTGATGCTGCCGTATCAGTGTTTCGTCACCGCGTATCGACCCGTGGTCGCGGTGTCCGGCAATGACGGCGGGTATAATCTGGGGCCTGGCGGCTACAATGCCGCGCCGCTCGCCTGGAGCGATCTCTCCGACGATCCCGGCTTGATGACCGATTCCGACATCTGCGCCGCCATCGTCTCGGTTCTGCCGGTGAACGCCGTCGCCTGGGTCAGGATTTCCAATTGATTGAGCAACAGGGAAAAATTCATGGACCGCACGATCGTCTATCCGGGGGCAATTCCGCTCGACACCGACATTCTCAACCTTAACCGCAACGTCATGGTGGGAATCGGGGCGCTGAACGCCGCCGTGCTCGGCACCGCGATGGTCGCCGACGGGCTGGCTTGCACGCCCACCGTTCCTGCCTCGTTGACGGTGACCGTGGCGCCCGGTTCGATCACTCAGCTCGGCCCGCTCGACATCAACGCCTATGGCAGCCTGCCGGCGGATCAAGCCGAACAGATCGTCAAGACCGGGATCAATCTCGATCCGGTGACATTTACGCTCGCGGTGCCGGCGAGTTCAGGCGAGTCGGTGAATTACCTGATCGAAGCGACATTTTCCGAGACCGATGCGGTTCCTGTCGTGCTGCCTTACGTGAACGCGGCGAATCCGTCGCTGCCTTATTCCGGGCAGGGCAATTCGGGTGGGGCGCAGAACACCGCGCGGGTTCAGCGCGTGCAGTTGCAGGTCAAGCCGGGTGCGGCGGCATCGGCGGGGACGCAGACGACGCCTCCCGTCGATACCGGCTGGGTTGGGCTTTACGTGGTGACAGTGAATTATGGGCAAAGCGCGATCACCAGTGCGGATATCGTGACGCTACCGGGCGCGCCTTTCCTTGCGTTCAAATTACCCCAGCTTCGGCCTGGATTTTCTGCGATGCAAGTGTTCGAGACCTCGGGCAGTTTCGTGGTGCCGGCAGGGGTTATGCAGGTGAAAGCGAAGGTCGTGGGCGGCGGCGGTGCGGCCGGCTATCACGTGACCTTGCCCGGCGCCGGCGGCGGCGAGGGCGGCACTGCGATCGATATCGTGACCGGATTAACATCGGGTCAGACGATTCCGGTGACGGTGGGTGCGGGTGGTGTGCCGACGACCTCGCCCGGCAACGGCGGGGCTGGCGGTATATCGAGCTTCGGTGCCTATCTTTCGGCAACCGGCGGTGAGGGTGGTCAGGGCGGTACCGCGAATTTGTTCGCGACGGCCGGCGGCAATGGCGGAATCGGCCAGGGTGCCAGAATCATCCAGGGCGGCGCGATGGGATCGGACGGAATCGCGGTGGCGAGTCGCGGTGGCGATGGCGGCGGTGCTGGTCGTGGACGCGGGGCGAGCGGGCCGCTGGCCGGATTTGCCGCCATCGGCTTCGGCGGCGGCGGCGGCGGCGGCGGGGCGTCGAGCGGTTCGAGCCCGGTGGGCAGTCCGGGTGGTGCGGGCGCGCCGGGCGTCGTCGTCGTCGAATATTGATTTGCCCTCAGTCGCCGGGCGCACGCATCCGCGCGCTTGGCTTCGCGCCATAAGGCGCGCGCCGCATCCGCGGCGGCAGCGGAACGAGCCAAGGTTGCGTTCCGCTGTTAAGCAATTAAAAACAGAGCAGAATCCATGAGCGGAACGGTGACGCCGGCGACTCACGTCTGGCAGGTTTCCCTGGCGCGGCTGATCGAGATCGAGGGATTCATCCCGACCCCGCGCGGGCTGGCGCTTCTGCCGCCACAGCCTCTGGCGTGGCCCGAGAAGGACCCCGGCGACACGCTGGATTACGTATTCGAGATCGCACCGGCGCTGAGCGGCAATCCGGGCGATACGATCGCGACGTTGAAGGTCGCGATCAGCCCTAACAATCCAGGCGATCTGACGCTCGCCTCGGCGGCGGCGGACGGCACGAGAGCGGTTCTGTGGCTGAGTTCGGGGCAACCGGACACCAACTATACGGTGACGATCGGCATCACCACGGTCTGCGGACGAAGCCTGGCGCGCAGCATTACGCTTCCCGTGGTGGCGCTAGCTTCGGTGCCAGCGCCGGCGAGTGCGATCACTACGCTTGGCGGCGCACCGATCACCAGCCCGTCCGGCCTGCCCATCACCGCGAACTGAAGGCGACATTATGCCAACGATCGGACAATTGCCGGAAGCCGCTTCGGTTTCCGACAGCGATGAGCTGCCGATATTCCAGGGGGGCCAGACCGTGGCCGCAACTCGCGCGCAGCTTCTGGCTGGAATGCAGCAAGCGATCGCCATACCTCAGGGCACGGTGCTTGGCGGCGTGGGGCCTGGTGTGACGGCGCCGACGCCGATCACCATCGGGGCGAATTTGAACCTGAGCGGCACGACGCTGTCGGCCACCGCGGCGCCGTTCGAGATCGCCGGATTACCGGCGGGTGCAGCGCCGGCCGCGGGTGATAGCGTGCCGCTTGGTCAATTCGGCACTAACGCGGCGATTCCCTATGCGGCGTTCATGCAGGGAATTGCCGGCGTTTCCGGCGTTCAGGCCAGCGGATTGCAGGCGATGGCCGCCGGCGCGACGACCGCGCGCAGCCTCGCCGCGGTCGCGGCGAACGCCGTGGCGATCGAGGATTTCGGGGCGGCGGGCGATGGCGTGACCGACGATAGTGCGGCGCTGCTCGCTGCCCTTGCCTCGGGCAATCCGGTGCGGTTCGGTCCGAAAATCTATCGGATCGATGGCGAATGCGATATCGGCGGGGCGAGCGCGACGCTGATCGGCGTGCCGGGATCGACGGTACTGACGCGCGGCGCGCAGAGCCGCAGCGGAACCTCGTTGAATCCCGCATGGATCAGCATAAGCGCGGCGCAGTTCAGCGCCGACGGCATCATCTTCGATGCGAATCGTTCGGTTACCCAGGACACGTGGGGGGTGGTGGTTCAGGCGTCGTGCACCAGTGCCAATATCACTCGCGCACTGTTTCGCAACGCGATGGGGTCGATCTATGGCTGGGGCCTCGCGATCGCGCCGAGCGATCCGGCGCTGACGCGGCATCACATCCATGACTGCGAATTTACCGCGAACGCGGTGGACGGCATGTGGGTCGCGGCGACCGATTCCGTGGCGGTAACCAATTGCCGGGCGCATCATAACGGGCGCAACGGCATTTACGTGGACAGTCAGGACCCGACGTTCGTTCTGAAGATCCGCGATGTGCAGGTTGTCGGTAATACGTGCTGGAACAATCCGGGAACTGGCATTTCGGTCGGTAATTTCAACGCGACCAATACCGAGCCGGGCGTTTACGGCAATGCGAACCCGGACGTGCTAGGTGGGCTCGTCGCCGATAACTGCGTGTTTGGCAATGCCGGTTACGGTATTTCGGTTTCCGGCCGGAACATCCTGGTCACCGGCAATCTGATCGTCAATAACGGGCCGGCGGGCGGCGGGATGCTCGCCAATACGAGCTATTGCCGGATCACCGATAACATGATCACCGGCACGGGGGGGTTCGGCATCGATGCCGGCGGATCGATTTTCGTCGATCTGACGGGAAACTATATCGACGGGCCGACGATCGGGATCGGTATCGGAGGTAGCCAGAATTGCACGGTGCGCGGCAATTTCATCCAGGATTGCGCAATCGGAATCATTGCCCTCAATGTTGAATCCGACGGGCGCGGCGACAATTTCGGGATTGCCTGCAATAATCTGTCGATCATCGGCAATTGGATCGGTTATAACACGGGCGGATCGGGGATCGTTCTACGCGATGCGCCGCAACTGGTGCTGGTCGCGGAGAACGTCGTGTTGTCCGGGGTGTCGGGCGATCCGCTGAATGCGCTGGTTCCGTATACCGATTCGGTCGTCATTCGCGACAATGTGGTGAATTTCGCGCAATCCTGGCCGGTCAATCCGATCGCCTCGGGCGGCGTGAATACGCTGGTGTTTCCCGATCTGTTGGACCGGGTTGCCGTCTCGCAGAGCACCGGCCCGGTCGGGAGCATGATCAGCGCGACCGCGCAGCGTATGGCGGGGCAGATCAGCTTCATCAAGGTCACCAATGGAGGGTCGAACTATACGAGTGCGACGGTTGCGATCACCGGAGCGGGCAGCGGGGCTTCGGCAGGCGCATTCGTCGCCAACGGGGCAGTGATCGGCGTCTATATCACGAATGCCGGCAGTGGTTACGGGCCGGGCACGCAGGCGGTGATTTCGGGCGACGGGACCGGGGCAACCGCTGTGGTCCAGGTCGGCCTGCCGGTGGTGCAGGGGCGACGGCTCGCGGTGCATTGCCTCGCCCCCGTCGGGTTCGCGGCGGCTGGTAGCGCACCGGCGCAGGAGAACTGGACCGGCGCGCCCGTGACCGTACCGACAGGTGGGGCGATCGAGTGGGAAGGCGAGGCCGGCGCCTGGCAGGCGGTGCGGTTCATCCAATCGGACTATGTCGCACCCAATGGCGATGGCAGTGTCACGTTCCGCAGTCAGAGCGGGGATGTCATGCTGCATCCCGTTTCGGGCGGTGCGGTGCGGCTGATTTCCGATACCGAGTCCGTCGGCTGTATGAGCCTGATCGGGCGTGGGTCGCCTTTGGGGGTAGTGAGCGCACCGCCGGGGTCGAGCTATCGGAATCTCGACGGTGGCGCGGGAGGGACCTTCTGGGTCAAGCAGACCAGTACGGGAAGTACTGGTTGGGCGGTGGTCGCGTGAAGCTGTTCAGGCGAGCAGGTTCGGGCCCTGGCCGTAGCGATTCGGTCCGGCAGTGCCGCGAGCGAACAGAAGAACGATACCGGCGGCCAGGACGATCAGGTCGGGAATCAGGGCGGCAAGCCGATGATAGCGTGCGACGATCTGCGTCGCATCCGAGAACAGCACGATGCCGATCGCATACCAGCCGCTATGGCCGAGATCGTGCAGACGCTTCCATTGCAGGGCGAGCGTGGCCCAGGTGGTCAGGATGAAGCCGGCGACGGCCAGAATGCCGCCAACGGTTAGGCTGTGCAGATGGATCATGTAGAGGCCGAACAGGAACATCAGTCCGAACGTGATGCCGTTCAGGCAGGTCAGGCCGAAAAATCGCAACCGGCCGAGCCGCCCTTGAAATCCGAAGAGACTTTCCAGCCAGGGCATCGGTGCCGATCCGGTCATGATGGCCGAACGGTATTGAGCCGCTCTCCACGTGTCAACGACAATGCGCGCCCGCGGGCGCGACTGGAAAACCGACCATGACGACGATTCCGCAACTGCAAGCTGCCCCGGATGTGGGGCCGGGCGATCTCGTGCCGCTGTCGCAGAACGGCAATCTGTATGCCGCGACGGTCGCCCAGCTCACCGCCGGGCTGCAGGCCGAGATTTTGCTTCCGACCGGCGATATTCTGGGCCGTGCCAGCGCGGGTGCGGGTGAGCCGGAAGCGCTCGGATTGGGCGCGGGCCTGGTGTTGGAAGCGACGACGCTTGCCGCCACCGGGGCCGATCATCTGGCGTTCCCGCTGCTGGGCACGTTTTCGGCCAGCACCGAGGTGATCGTGAATGCCGCCGGCCAGCCGGCGCGCCTGCCGGTGACGGAACTGCGCGGCCTGTTCGCGGCGGGATCGGGCATCGCGATCGATGCGAACGGCACGCTGAGCGTGACGGCGGGTGCCATCGCCGGTCCCGCGGGGCCCGAGGGACCGGCTGGTCCAGCCGGACCGCAAGGGGCGAACGGGCCGAGCGGGCCGCAAGGGGCAGGGCTGACCGCGCCCGGCTCCGCCAACGCCGCCAGCACCATCGCGGGCAGCGACTATGTTGCGATCTGGCAGAACGGCGCCAATGCCTGGATCACCTATCAGCAATTGATCGGCGGCCAGACCATCGACCAGTTGCCGGCGGCGGGTCCGGCCGCGGATTCCGATCTGCTGCTGGTTGCCCAGGGCGGCAATGCACTGTCGAGCCAGAGTTTCGCCGCGATCTGGACGTATGCCGCACAGAAAATCCCTACCCTGCGCCAGGGAGTCGTGGAACTGACCACCAATACGGTGCTGGATGCGACCACGCATAACCAGCGCATTCTCGTGGCGAGTCAGCCGATCACCGTGTCGGCCAATTTCGTCAACATGGGCAGCGGATTTTCCTGCCGGGTGATCAATCTGTCCGCCGGGGCGGTGACCATGGGCACCGGCATCACCTCCGGTTCCGGCGGCTCGGTCCTGGCGCCCGGTGCGGCAGCGGAATTGACGGCGCTGTCCTATTCCGGCGGCTCGATCGTGTGGTGGAGCGGCGCCGCTGCGGTTGCGCCGACGATCACGGTGAACGCGATCGCATCGCCCGCACCGAACGCCGCGTTCGCGGTGAGCGGCGATCTGTTCGATGCGGCCCCTGCGGCGCTCGACTATTCGACCGACGGGATGACCTGGACGGCGGCGGCTTCGCCGGCGATCACGGCAAGCAGTTACAGTTTTCAGATGCCGGGACTTGTGGTGGGAACCTATACGCTTCGGGTGCGCGACCACACCAATCCAGCGGTGGTAGGAGTCAGCCCGGCATTTTCGGTGATTGCCGCGCCGAGCGTGAGCTACACGATCAACCAGCCGGCAACGACGAGTTTCGCGGCGGGTTCGGGCACGGTCGCGCTCAATGGCGGGATCAGCCCTGCGCAGGCCACCGCGACCCAGGTTGCGCTCTCGACTTCGAATACGACACCGCCGGCGAGCGGCTGGCAGGCGGCGTCGATCATCGACAACGACGCGCTCTGGGCGGTCTATGCGACGATTCCGGCGACGGCGGGAACCTACTATGTCTGGGTCGAGACCGGGACCGGCGCGGCCGCGACCGTCTCCAGCTTCACCATCACGGTGACCTGACCATGGCGGTGATGTCGGTGGCTCGGGGGGCGCCGCTCGCCGGTGCGACCGGGCGAATCCTGACCCGCTCGCTCGGTGCGGCGAGCGTGCCTTCGGGTGGGTTCAGCGGACCGCGACCCTCGGCGATCGCCGGGCTCGCCGGCTGGTGGGATGCCGGCACGCTGGGCGGTGCGCGCGATGCGAACGGCAATGTCGTCGGGTCGTGGAACAGCACGGTGGCAGCGCTTGCCGATCAATCCGGCAATAACACCGCACTTTTGCCATTCCATATCGCGACGGATACCGCATCGAACCCCACGCTCGCCGTGCCGCGCGTCAACGGATTTCTCGGCGCGGTCGGCAGCCCGGACGGCACGATCGCGCAATACGGCCCGACGCTCGATCCCGATTGGGGCCTGTCGCATCCAGGGTTCGATCTCGGCAGCGGCGCGGCGTGGACGCTCTATCTGGTGTGGACCAGACCGAACTGGCGGCAAGGCACCATCCAGGTGAACGGCGCACCGACGCCGCTGCTGCACGCGATGGCGACCGGGACGACCATCGTGCAGGCGGCGGGGCCGGCGGGCGGCGGTCTGACGCTGTTTCCGGGTGCGCCACAGAGCGCCTCCATCGCGGCGACGCTCGATCGGCGGCATAGCCATGCTTTGATCCTGCGCAATACGCCGGGCGTCGGTGTGGATGTGTGGCTCGATGGCGCGCAGACGGTCACGACCGCGCCGAATCCGCTGCCGGCCAGCGCCATGGGCCAGGTTCTGCTGTTTCACGACAATACCGTGCAGGGTTCCGCGCAATGCTGGTTTCACGAAGCGGCGTGCTGGACCCATGCGCTGGCGGCTTCGGATATCGCGACACTCATCGCCTGTCAGGGTCGCTGGAGGCTGGGTGCGCGGCGCGGTGTCAATTTGTTAGTGATGGGGCAGTCCAACGCGGAGTGGTTCGTGCAGTCCGGCGCGCCGCTGGCGCTGGCGCTGGGCGTCGCCTGGTATCTCGGGGCAGCCGCGTGGGCTTCGACCGCGCTGCAATCGGGCGATTATAACAGCCCGCCGCGCTATTCGATGGTCGCGGGCCATCCGATTTCCAATTCCTCGGCACCGCTGTTTCCGCCGGGTGCCGGCAATGGCACGTTCCTGATCAATCCCGGCGACGGTTCGGCTCCCTCGACCTGGGCGCTCGGGCCGGACGGACAGGCGCTGATAGCCTACTTGTCCGGCGCGCAGGCGCTGGTTTCGGCGCCGGACGAGAACGACATCGCGTTCCTGCTCTGGCCATGGTCCGAGCAGGACAGCACCATGCCCTATGCGAACAAGACGCTGTATAAAGGCAGCGTATCGCAGTTAGCGAATCTGACGCGGCGGATTTTCGGACGAACTGCCGCCGAAATGCCGCTTCTGATGTGGAGCGCGATCCCTTACGAGACCGATATCGGCGTGCAGATGGTGCGCGAGAGCGTGCTCGATCTTGCGCTCGATCCGGCCCAGAATATCGTCGCCTTCGCGGCGCAGACGGCGGATTCGAATCCGCTGAACGCGACCTGGAATCCGAATACCGGCGTCTTTTCCGGTGGCGACCCGCAGCACCGCGACCAGCCCGATCTGCTGCGCTACGGCAGGCTTGGCTCGCACATGGCGGCGCGCGCAGCGTTGGCGCTGGGGCTTTCGGATTCGATTCCGGCGGGCGATGTGCCGGCCGCCGGCCTGCCGGTCGCAGGCGGGCCGAAAATCGTCCATGCCTACCAATCGGCGCCCGCTCAGGTGATTCTGACCATCGAGCATGATGCCGGCAGTGATCTGGTCGTGCCGTTGCAGGCGGCGAACGGCGCGGGTTTCGCGGTGATGGATGGCGGTTCGGTCGCCAATCCGGGCCCGATGATCGCGGCGGTCGCGGCGGCGCGGGTCGATGCGACGCATGTTTCGGTCACGCTGGCGCAGGCGCCGGCCAATCCGGCCGCTCAATGTTTGTTTTACTACCCGTTCGGCAGCAACCAGATCGGCAGGGGAAACGCGGTGACCGACAATCTTGCATCATTGGCGCCGCCCGCCGGATGGTCGATGGCGAATGATCTCGGCTCCGCCTTCGCGATCGACATGCCGCTGCAAGCCACCGCCTATGGCCTGACCTTGTCCGCCAGCCCGACCTGATCCCGTGACGGATGAGACGATCGCGATGCTGCGCGAAGCCATGGCCGATTTGCGCGCGGAGGTCGGGCTGCTGCAGAACGAGGTCGCCTCGGCGCGCCGCGATATCGCGGCGATCGAGGCGCGGCATATGGCGCTGGAAGCCTGGCGCAGCCGGTTCGAGTTACAGGTTGCCTCGGCGCAGGATCGGTTCATCGGAAAATCCGACGAGCTGGTCAAGGAATTGTCGCGATTCCATGCCGAGCTTGCCCAGTTCCGGGGCGAGCAGTCGGGCAGCCATCGGGTGACGATGATCGTGGTCAGGCTGCTCTCCGCGGTGATCGGCAGCATCGCCGTGCATTTCCCGCGCGCGTTCTGACAATTGGTGTGACATCAAACCAAAAAGGCCGGCACGCATGAAACCGTTCCTGTTGAGCCTCGTCTCCGATTCGAAGGGACGTTCCGACGAAATGGCGATGCTTTCGATTCTCGGTGTTCTGACCTTTATCGGGTTGGAAGCGTTCAGCGTGATCCTGCGTCATCAACCCTTCGAGCCGGATCGGTTCGGCATGGGGCTCGGCTCGGCGATCGGCGCCGCGGCGATCGGTATGGGCTTGAAATCACGCCTCGGAGAATGACGATGCCGGCTTTGATCCTGCCTTATCTGACCCGGTTCGCGCCATGGATTCTTGCCGCCCTGCTCGCGATCGGCGGGGTGATCTATGTGCGGCATCTGCAGGACGCGCTGCGCGTGGCGAATGCCGATATCGTCATTGCCAGAACCACGATCGCCCGTCTCAGTGCTGCCAACAAGCAGAATCTCGCCACGCTGCGGCGCTTGCGGAGCGAAGAAGCCGCATGGCGGGCCGCATTGACCACGACGATGACAACCGACAATCGCGACACGCGGTTCACCGACGGATTGTTGAACGGGATCGCCGCCGCTCCCGCCAGGAACGACGCGCCGGTCGCTCCGGTGCTCGCGGCGACGCTTGCCGCGATCGCCAAGGCTCAAGGAAAAATGCGATGAATCGCGCGATCGTCTTATACCGGCAACCCGCAGGGCTGACGGTATCGTGCGCAGGGCTGGTGTGGCGGCTGCGCGCAAAAGCAAAGAGATACCAGCGGCCTGACAATAATCGAACGAGCCATTTATTCAGGCCGCTGGTATTGTGCGTCCTGCTGGCCGGCTGTGCGGCGAAGCCGGTCGCGATCACCAAAATCAGGCTGGTGCAGCCGCAAATTCCGCAACCATTGCTGATTTGCCCGAATGCGCCCGCCGTGCCGGCGGCAACACGGCAATCGCAGGTCGCCGCCTATATCGCGGAACTCTGGCGTGCCCATGCGGTGTGCTACGACCATCTCGCGGCGGTCCGGCGGACGCTCCGGCCCAAAACCGGTTATTCGTTGATCAGGAAGGTCTTGCGGTAGCGCGTCCGCTCGCGCTGATGATGATTGATCGGGCTACGCAGCGCAGAACCGCGGCCCGAGAGCGACGGGTTGGTCATGAAATACTCATGCGCCGAAACCGGCGGATCGCCGGCGCGAATCTTGGTCCAGCGCGCATCCGGCCCGAGTTCCCAGGAATCGACATCGTCGCGCAGATTGACCGCCATCACCTGATCCAGCACCTGGGCATGGACGGTAGGGTTATGGATCGGCACGAAGGTTTCCACCCGCCAGTCGAGATTGCGCGCCATCCAGTCCGCACTCGAAATGAAAACCTTGTTCTCGCGGCACGGCATTTCGGCGCCGTTCGCGAAAGCCGCGATGCGCCCGTGTTCGAGAAACCGGCCGATGATCGATTTGACCTGGATGGTTTCCGACAATCCGGGCACGCCGGGACGCAGGCAGCAAATGCCGCGCACCACGCAGATGATCGGCACCCCCGCACCGGACGCGCGATACAGATGATCGATCAACCGCTCATCGACCAGAGAATTCATTTTCAGCCAGATGCCGGATGGCCTGCCGGCTTCGGCGGCGGCGATCTCGGCGTCGATCAGCGTCTCGATGGTGCGGCGCGTGGTCAGCGGGCTGAAAACGAGCTGTTCCATCCGTTCGGGCCGCGCATAGCCGGTCATGTAGTTGAACAGCCGTGCGGCGTCGCGCGTGAGTTCGGGATCGGTGGTGAAGAACGAAAGATCGGTATAGATGCGCGCGGTGATCGGGTGATAGTTGCCGGTGCCGAAATGTGCATAGGCGCGCATCGAGCTGCCTTCCCGGCGCACCACCAGCGAGAGTTTCGCATGGGTCTTCAGGCCGAGGAATCCATAGACCACCTGAACGCCGGCGGCTTCCAGCGCTCGGGCGAGGCGGATATTGGCCTCCTCGTCGAAGCGCGCGCGCAACTCGACCATCGCGGTGACGCTTTTGCCCGATTCCGCGGCCTCGATCAGCGCGCCGACGATCGGCGAATCCCGGCTGGTGCGATACAGGGTCTGCTTGATCGCGACGACATTGGGGTCCGCCGCCGCCTGGCGCAAGAACTGCACCACCACGTCGAAACTCTCGAACGGATGATGGACGATGATGTCCTTGTTGCGGATGGCGGCGAAGCAGTCGCCGCCGAAATCGCGGATTCGTTCGGGAAAGCGCGGGGTATAGGCGGGGAACAGAAGCTCTGGCCGGTCATCGACGATCATTTCCTTCAGATCGACAAGGCCGAGCATCCCTGGCTCGATGAAAATCTCATCGTCCGGCGCGTCCACCTCCTCCACGACCAGGGCGCGCAAATCGTCCGGCATGTCGGCGGCCAGGGCGAGCTGGATCGCCGCCCCGCGCCGCCGGCGCTTCAGCGCGGTCTCATAGGATTGCACGAGATCTTCGGCCTCTTCCTCGAATTCGACATCGGTGTCGCGGCTGACCCGGAACAGGCCGGAACCGGCGAGGCGGAATCCATGAAACAGCCGATCGAGGAACAGGGCGACGAGCTCTTCGAGCATAATGAACCGGATCGTCGCGGACGAGGCGTCCGGCAGGCGGATGAACCGCCTGATCTGCGCGGGCAGCGGAATCAGCGCGCGCATCACCCCGGCATCGTCCTCGCGAATCAGCTTGAGCGCGAGCACAAGCCCCATATTCGGCACGAACGGGAACGGGTGCGCCGGGTCGATGGCGAGCGGGGTGAGCACCGGAAATACCCGCTCCATGAAATACTGGTCGAGAAACCGGCGATCCTCCGGCCCGAGTTCGCCGGGGCCGACGATGGTAAGTCCAACCGCACTCAGCTCGGCCCGCAGATCGGCGAAGGCGCGCTGCTGCGCTTCGATCAGGGAACGGGCGCAACGATTGACTTCGGCGAGCTGCTGGGTCGGGGTCAGCCCGTCGGATGATTGCAGCACCAGCCCGGCGCGCGCCTGACCGATCAGCCCGGCGACACGGACCGAATAGAATTCGTCGAGATTCGACGCGCTGATCGACACGAAACGCAGCCGTTCGAGCAGCGGGTAGCGCGGATTTTCCGCCGCGGCGACGACGCGCAGGTTGAAATCGAGCCAGGAAAGCTCGCGGTTGATGAAGCGGGCCGGGTCTTCGCGCGAGATCGGCTGGGCTAGCGCGCCGGGATGTAGGGCCAGATCCATGCGCGCATTCTGGCACGAAAGCCCGCGCGACTAAAGCAGAGACGCCATGTCGGTTTCGTGACGTTCCGTTGATCCTCCGGCATGATTCGGCGGGTCGGCCAGCTCGGCGAGCAGCCGTTCGGCCATCCGTCGCGAGGGGGCGGTTCCCAATGCCAGCGCCGCGCGGTCGAGCCGGGCCACCGCCTCGTGCAGCACGGAGGGCCGGCGCGGCAGGCGGGTCAGCAGAAACTGGCGCAGCGGCGCGGTCAGGGTCATCTGCCGCGCCGCGGCGAGCCGGAGCAAAAGCGCTTCGAGCAGCGATTCCTCCGCCGGCTCGATCTGGATCGTCAGGCTCGCGCGCAAGCGGCTCGCGAGATCCGCCGGTTCGACGGCAAGCCGCGCCGGCGGCACCCGGCTGGTCAGCAGCACCGATTGTTGCGCGGCCAGTGCGCGATCGAGCGTCGCCAGCACGGCGAGTGGGGCCGCCATGATGTCGATATCCTCGATCAATAAATCCCTGCCCTCGGGCGAGACCGGCTCGCGCAGGCGCGCGGCTTCCAGCACGATCGCGCCGCGCGCTTCGACCCAGAGCCGCCCCAGGTTGGTTTTGCCGCATCCCGCCTCGCCCCACAGCACCAGCCGTCGGTTCACCCAGGACTCAGGTGCCGCGAGTGCGGTCCGCGCCTGCGCGTTCGATTGCGCCTCGATGAAATCCGCCGCGGCGAAGCTCTCCGGCTCGTCGAACGGTAAAGCGAGCTGCCGCGCCTCGGCGATCACCCGATCCGCCATGGCCGCACTAGGAACTTCGGAACCACCACACTAGGAGCCCGAGCGCGGCGGGTCGAGATAGAGCGGGCTTTGCAGATAGTGCCTCAGCCAGAACCGGGCGAGCACGCCCAGCGTGGCGGTGACCGGCACGGCGAGCATCACGCCGAGAAACCCGAACGTCTCGGCGCCCGCGAACAGGGCGAAAATCACCCATACCGCCGAAAGCCCCAGCCGGTCGCCGAGGAAGCGCGGCGCGACCACGTAATCGTTCAGCAACTGGCCGACGACGAAAATCACTCCCACCACGATGACGTGGTCGATGCCATTGAACTGTCCGAGGGCGAGCACGATCGACGACACCGCGCCGACGATGGTGCCGACATAGGGAATGAACGAGAGCAGCCCGGCTGTGAGGCCGACGACGAGGCCGAGATTGAGCCCGGCGATGGTCAGCGCGATCGCGTAGAACGCGCCGAGGAACAGGCAGCAGATCGCCTGGCCGCGCAGCCAGGCGTTCAGAATCCGGCTGATCTCCTGCGCCAGGTTGCGGATCACGCTTTCATGCGAGCGGGGCAGCCAGGAATCGATCCGCGCCATCACTCCGGGCCAGTCGCGCAGCAGATAGAAGGCGACGATCGGGGTGATGATCAGCAGGGTGAGGATGTTGAACAGCGCGAAGCCGGTGCCCACCACCCGGCGCGCGGCGGTGCCGATGAAGCCCATGATGGCGCCGCCCTCGCTGGTCACCAGCGATTGGAGTTTGCCGGAGACGAAATTCGGCCCGAGCCGCGCCTGGAGATTGCTGATCTCGTGGGCGACGAATTTCTGCAGGCTCGTAATCATCCCCGGCAATTGCTGGACCAGCAGCCCGATCTGCGCCGCCACCAGCGGATAGAGCAGCAGGGCGCACAACCCGACCCCCGCGATCAGCGCGAGCAGCATGAGTGCCGAGCCGAGCGAGCGCGGCAGTCCGAGCCTTGTCAGGGCCGAAACGGCGGGATCGAGAAAATAGGCGATTCCGGCCGCCGCGACGAAGGGCAGCAGGATCGGCGAGAACAGATGCAGGAACAGCACGACCAGCAGAAGCGCCGCCCCGATCGCGGCGATGCGCGGCCAGCGCGGGCCGCCCTCGAACCGGTCGCTCATACGAGTCTGGTGCCGCGCATGACGTAGGCCGCCCCCGAGATCAGCGTGGTCAGCGCGACCGCCAGGATCAGCGCCGCGCGGAGATAAGGCGGATGCACGGGGAAACCGGCTTCGGCAAGAGCCACGCCCACCAGAGCGATCTGGGCGACCGTGTTGACCTTGGAGACGATCAGCGGACGGATGGCGACTGCGCTGCCGATCAGCCGCAGGAGGCCGATTCCGCCCACGATCATCACATCGCGGAACACCACCATGATGGCGAGCCAGAGCGGCAGCAGCCCGACGGCGGTGAGTGTGACGAACATCGAGGTCAGCAGCATCTTGTCGGCCAGCGGGTCGAGCAGCGTTCCCAGCGCTGTGACGCCGCGCCGGCGCGCGAGCCAGCCATCCGCCGCATCGGTCAGCCCGGCGAGAACGAACAATATGGCTGCCGCCGCGCAATCGTCGCGCAGCACCAGCCAGACGGCGACCGGCACGGCGCAGATGCGCCCGAAGGTCAGGATGTTCGGCACCGTCACCACATCCTGCGAGGCGGGGCGTCCTGCCGGCGCGTAGTTCATACCATCCGGCATCGTCGGTCGGCTTTCATCCTGTTGCGCCGATCCGGGCGGTGTGGTGATAACCGCGCCGAACGCGCCATGGGTCGGGTTCGTGGTCGGTCGCCGGCTATGGGGGGCGTGGCCAGAAGATCCATGGCATCGGCATAGCGCATCGGAGGCGGGCATGACCAGCAGCGGCGGCGGGAACGGTGCGACCTATCGGGCGGCCGGGGTCGATATCGAGGCGGGCGACGCGCTGGTCGAGGCGATCAAGCCGCTGGCCAAGGCGACCGCCCGCCCCGGCACGATCGGCGGCCTGGGCGGGTTCGGTGCCTTGTTCGACCTGCGCGCGGCGGGGTACGCCGACCCGATTCTGGTTTCCGCCACCGATGGCGTGGGCACCAAGTTGCGCCTCGCGATCGACACCGGCAGTCACGACACGGTCGGCATCGACCTCGTTGCCATGTGCGTCAACGATCTGGTGGTGCAAGGCGCCGAGCCCTTGTTTTTCCTGGACTATTTCGCGACCGGCAAGCTCGACCTCGCCGCCGCCGGGGCGGTGATCGCCGGAATCGCCGAAGGCTGCCGGATCGTTGGCTGCGCGCTCGCCGGTGGCGAGACCGCCGAAATGCCCGGCATGTATGGCGATGGCGAGTACGACCTCGCCGGCTTCGCCGTGGGTGCGGCGGAGCGCGGCGCGCTGCTGCCCGATGGCGTCGCCCCCGGCGACATCCTGCTCGGCCTGCCGAGTTCCGGCATCCATTCCAACGGATTTTCGCTGGTCCGCCGCATCGTCGCGTTGTCCGGCCTGACGCTCGACGCGCCGGCGCCGTTTGCACCCGAACTCTCGCTCGGCCAGGCGCTGATGACGCCGACCGCGCTTTACGTCCGCCCGGTGCTCGCGCTGACCCGTGCCGGTCTGCTGCGCGCCGCCGCCCACATCACCGGCGGCGGCCTGCCCGGCAACCTGCCCAGGGTTCTACCCGAAGGCTGCGCCGCCGAACTCGACGCGCCATGGCCGATGCCTCCCGTGTTCCCCTGGCTCGCCCGCACCGGCGGCGTCGCCGGTGCGGAAATGCTCCGCGTGTTCAATTGCGGCATCGGCATGGTTCTCGTGCTGCGCGAGGCGGATACCGACGCCGCCACATCACTTCTCGAAACCCAGGGCATCGCCCCGCTCCGGCTTGGCAGGATCGTGGCGGCCGAGGGTGCGGCCTCGGTCCGCATCGCCGAGCCGGATGCTTTGTTCGCATGAAAACCCGTGTCGGTATCCTTATCTCGGGGCGCGGCTCGAACATGCAGGCGCTGATCCGCGCCGCCGAAGCCGCCGATTACCCGGCCGGCATCGCATTGGTGATCTCCAACCGCGCCGATGCGGTCGGGCTCGACATCGCGCGCCAGCATGGCGTGCCGGCGCTGGCGATCCCCGGCCGGGATTTCGGCGCCGACCGTGCTGCGCACGAGGCGGCGATCGATGCCGCACTGCGCGATGCCGGCTGCGAGATCGTCTGCCTCGCCGGCTATATGCGGCTGCTCACGCCATTCCTGGTGCATAACTGGGCGGGGAAAATGCTCAACATCCACCCCTCGCTGCTGCCAGCCTATCCAGGGCTCGACACCCATGCCCGCGCGCTCGCCGCCGGAGCGAAAATCCATGGCTGCACCGTCCATCTGGTCACCGAAACCGTGGATGACGGCCCGATTCTCGCCCAGGCCGCCGTGCCGGTGCTGCCCGGCGATACCGAGCAGTCGCTGGCCGCGCGGGTTCTGGCGCAGGAACACCGCATCTACCCGGCCGCGCTCGCGAGCCTGACCGGCGCCGCCGCCGTGCCGGCCGATCGCGGGATTTCGCTGATCAACCCTTGCGTTTGAACGCGGGAAACAATAATCCTTGAATATGTCACGAACGCGTGTGGCGTGAGGAAACCTGGAAGCGGCGCGAAAGGGTCAAGGCGATAATGATGGCTGATACCGAATCTCGGAACCATGTGTCGATCGGTTCAAACGATATGGACCAGGAGAGTCAGACATTCTGGAACGGGTTCACCCGGTTTCTGGTCATCACCGTCATCAGCGTCGTCGTCATCCTGCTTCTGATCGCGGCGTTCACCGTCTGGAGCTGAACCGGGGCCGGTTCAGCCGCCCAGGCACCAGGCCAGAATCCCCTGCTGGGCGAACAGCCGGTTCTCCGCCTCGTCGAACACCACCGATTGCGGTCCGTCGATCACCCCGGCCGACACCTCCTCGTCGCGATGCGCCGGCAGGCAGTGCATGAAAATCGCATCCGGCGCCGCCCGCGTCATCAGGCGCTCGTTCACCTGATACGGGGCGAGCAGATTATGGCGCGACTCGGTATCGTCGTCGCTCATGCTCACCCAGGTATCGGTCACCACGCAGCGCGCCCCGGCAACCGCCGCCGCCGGGTCGCCGGTCAGCACGATATCGGCCCCCTGCGCCCGCGCCCAGGCGAGCGCTGCGGCATCTGGCGGCAGTTCCGCCGGACAGGCGAGGCGAAGCGAAAACCCGAACCGCGCCGAAGCCTCGATCCAGCTTTTCGCCATGTTGTTGCCGTCGCCCACCCAGGCGATCTTTTGCTCCGCGATCGGGCCGTGGCGTTCCTCGAAAGTCATCACATCGGCCATCACCTGACATGGGTGCGACCGCTCGGTCAGCCCGTTGATCACCGGCACGGTGGCGTAGGTGGCGAGTTCGCGCAGCTTGGATTCCCGGTCGGTGCGCAGCATGATCGCATCGACATAGCGCGACAGCACCCGCGCGGTATCCGCCACGGTTTCACCCCGCCCGATCTGCATTTCGCGCGAGGATAGCATCACCACGTCGCCGCCCAGGCCGCGCATCGCCATCTCGAAGCTCACCCGCGTCCGGGTCGACGGTTTCTCGAAAATCAGCGCGAGCGCCCGCCCGGCCAGCGGCCGCGCAGCGGATCGCCCGGCGCGCTTGAACCGCACGGCGGAGTCCAGAATCCGGCGCAGCACCGGGGTTTCGATCAGCGACAGGTCCAGGAAGTGGCGCGGGGGCTCTTGCATGGTCGTGGTTTCGATCGCGGCGCTCATTTCGCGGCATTCCGCAGGGCGGAGGGTTTGCAGCGCCGTGCCGCACCGTCGAGCCGTTCCAGCGCTTCGCCGATTTCGGCATCGCCGATCACCAGCGGCGGAATGATGCGCAGCACGTTCTCCCCGGCGGCCACCGCGAGCAGCCCTTCGGCGAGGCACGCGGCCTGCACCTCGGTGTTCGGCACCGCGCACACCAGGCCGAGCATCAGCCCCCGGCCGCGTGCTTCGGCGAACACATCCTTGTGGCGCACAACCAGCGCATCCAGCCCGGTTCGCAGCCGCGCGCCGAGACGCGCGACACCATCGAGAAATCCCGGCGCCAGAACAACGTCGAGCACCGCGTTCCCCGCCGCGCAGGCGAGCGGGCTGCCGCCGAAGGTCGTGCCGTGGCTGCCGGGAACCAGATGCTTCGCCACAAGCTCGCTGGCCAGCAAGGCGCCGAGCGGAAACCCGCCGGCGATGCCCTTGGCCGTGCTCACCGCATCTGGCATCACCCCCGCCCATTCATGGGCGAACAGCTTCCCCGTCCGGCCCATGCCGCATTGCACCTCGTCGAAGCCGAGCAGGAGGGAAAATTCGTCTGCCGCCGCGCGCAATCCGCGCAGATAGTCCGCATCCGCCGGCCTCACCCCGCCTTCGCCCTGGATCGGTTCGACCAGAATCCCGGCGGTTTCCGGGGTGATCGCGGCGCGCAGCGCGTTCAGATTGTTGAACGGCACATGGTCGAATCCGTCCACCTTGGGTCCGAACCCGGCCAGATATTTGGCATTGCCGGTTGCGCTGATCATCGCCAGCGTGCGGCCGTGGAACGCGCCCTCCGCGCAGATGATCCGGTAGCGCTCGGGCTTGCCGTCATCCGCCATGGTCCGGCGGAACGCCTTGACCAGCGCCTCGTTCGCCTCGGCGCCCGAATTGCAGAAGAACACGCTGTCGGCGAAACTGGCTTCGACCAGCCGTGCCGCCAGCCGTTCGGCCTCCGGCACGCGATACAGGTTGGACACATGAATCACCTTCGCCGCCTGCCCGGCGATCGCGCTGGTCAGGCCGGGATGCCCATGCCCGAGCGATGAGGTCGCGATGCCCGCGCCGAAATCGAGGAATCGTCGCCCATCCGCCGCAACCAGCCACGCGCCTTCGCCATGATCGAAGGCGAGGTCCATCCGGTTGTAATTCGGCATCAGGGCAGGGATCATTCCACGTCACTTTCTTTCGCGAACCGACTATTGTGCGAAGCAATACCGCCAAGTCAAACCCGAATTTTCACGGAACGGCCCGAATCGGGCCGGAATCGCAGGGATCAGGGTTGCGAAACGGGATGGGCCGGAATTTCAATGCAGGTCGTCCGTGCCCGACGTGAACGGCCGAACCGCCCGCCCTTGCCGGAAACCCCGCTTCGTGATCGAAACGGCGCATGGTGCTCTCCGGTCACGCGCGTCTCGCCGGGGTGATCGGCTGGCCGGTCGCCCATTCCCGCTCGCCGCGCCTGCACGGCACCTGGCTCGCGCGTCATGGCATCGACGGCGCCTACCTCCCGCTCCCGATCAGGCCGGAGCATTTTGCCTCATGCGTGGCCGCGCTCGTCCGCATGGGCTTCGCGGGTGCGAACGTGACCATTCCGCACAAAGAAGCCGCCTTCGCCGTGTGCGATGCGCTGGAGGACAGCGCGCGCCGCGCCGGGGCGGTGAATACGCTGATCTTCCGCGACGGAACCATTCTCGGCTCGAACACTGACGGCGCGGGCTTCCTCGCCAATCTGCGCGCCTGCGGCGTCGATCCCGCCGCCGGCCCGGCGCTGATCCTCGGCTCCGGCGGCGCCGCGCGGGCGATCGGTGCCGCGCTGATCGACGCGGGCGCGCCGGTCACGCTGTGCAACCGCACCTGGGATCGCGCGGCCGCTCTCGCGGCGGAACTCCCGGCCCGCGCGCTCGGCTGGGAGCAGCGCCACGCCGCCCTCGCCGATCACGCGCTGGTGGTGAACACCACCGCGCTCGGCATGACGGGGCACGACCCGCTCGATCTTTCGTTCGACCGCGCGTCGCCCGGTCTCGCCGTCGCCGACATCGTCTATGTCCCGCTGGAAACGCCGCTTCTCGCCGCCGCTTCATCCCGCGGCCTGAAAACCGTCGAGGGGCTGGGCATGTTGCTGCATCAGGCGGTGCCCGGTTTCGTCGCCTGGTTCGGCGTCACCCCCACGGTCGATGCCGAGCTCTACCGCATCGTCGCCGCCGATTTCCCGGCATGAAAATCATCGGCCTGACCGGCGGCATCGGCATGGGCAAATCCACCGTCGCGACGGTGTTTCGCCGCAGCGGCATTCCGGTGTTCGACGCCGATGCCACGGTGCGCGCGCTGCAAGTGAAGAACGGCAGAGCCATCCCGCGCATCGCCGCCGCCTTCCCCGATGTGGTGCGGGACGGCGTACTCGACCGCACCGCCCTGCGCGCGCGGATTCTGAGCGATGCCGGCGCGAAACGGCGGCTTGAGGCGATCGTTCACCCGCTGGTCCGCACCGCGGAGCGAAAATTCGTCGCCGCAGCGCGCCGCCGCCACGCGAAAGCGGTGCTTCTCGACATTCCGCTGCTGTTCGAAACCGGCGGCGAGCGGCGGGTCGATCTCGTGATCACCGTCTCCGCCCCGCGCTCGGTGCAGATGGCCCGCGTGCAGCGGCGCGGCCTGCCCATCGCCGACATCGAAGCGATCATCGCCCGCCAGATGCCGGATGCCGAAAAACGCCGCCGCGCCGACGTGGTGATCCGCACCGGCCTGTCGCGCCATCACGCCATCAGCGCAGTCCGCCGCCTGATCCAGGAGATCCTGCCATGACCCGCGCCGTCCTGTTCGATACCGAAACCACCGGCCTCGATCCGCTCAACGGCGACCGGGTGATCGAAGTCGCGGCGATCGAACTGCATAACGATCTGCCGACCGGCAAGGTCTTCCACACCCTGATCGACCCGGAACGCGAAATCCCGTCCGATGCCAGCCGCATCCACGGCATCACCAGCGCCGATGTCGCGGGGAAGCCCAAATTCGCCGCGATCGCCGCCGATTTGCTCGCCTTCTTCGGTGACGCTCCCTTGGTCGCCCATAACGCGGCGTTCGATTTCGGCTTTCTCGACGCCGAATTCGGCCGTATCGGCCGCCCAGCGCTCGACCCGGCGCGCATGATCGACACGCTGGCGCTCGCCAAGACGCGATTTCCCGGCATGCCGAACAACCTCGATGCGCTGTGCCGGCGCTTCGAGATCGACCTCACCGCCCGCACCACCCATAACGCGCTGCTCGACTGCAAATTGCTCGCCGATGTCTATGTCGAACTCACCGGCGGCCGCCAGCGCGGCTTCGACCTCAACGCCGATTCCGCCGCTCTCGCCCTGGTCGAATACCGGCACGACGCGACGCGCACCCCGCGCCGCATGGCGGTGAATGCCGCCGAGGCCGAGGCCCATGCCGCTTTCGTCGCGGCGATCAAGGCGCCGGTCTGGCAGCGCTGAGCCAGTTGCGCCGCGCGCCGCGCCGACTTACAACCGCCGCAGCGCGGGTATGATGTAATGGTAGCCTGTCAGCTTCCCAAGCTGAATGCGCGGGTTCGATTCCCGCTACCCGCTCCAGCCCGACACTCAGCGACTCACGGTCAATTCCGGCGGTTATACCAACCGCCGTTGCCTACGACTCACGCCTGACGCCAACTCGTCATTGCGAGCGAAGCGAAGCAATCCAGCTTTTTCGGGTAAAATACAGAAAAAATGGATTACCTCCGCGTTGTTCCAGCAATTCCTTGGATTGCCGGAACCTTTCGGCGCTTCGCCACGCCTGCTGACGCCTGCTCGCAATGACGGGGTGATGGGTCATTGTCCAGGGCGGCCGGTATTATTTGTCCGAACCTCGGATCCGGCGGTTTGCGCCCGATCGATCCGGCAGGATCGCGGCACGGTGCCCTCATAGCGCATCCAATGCTGGGTCTCGCCGAACACCGGCAGGCCGAGATAGCCACGCAGCGCGAGCTCTCCCGTCCGCGTCACCTGGAATTCGGCGTGATAGGCTCTGCCGTTGCGCGGATCGACGATGCGCCCGTGCCATTCGGCACCGGACCGGGTGACGGAGGGGCGGATCAGCTCGAAGCCGCACTGGCTCCTTCCCTGCCAGTCCATCGGCATCGCATCGCCATGATCGAGCACGATCCCGACGATATGCCCGCACAGCCCCGTCCCGCCGGCACAGGGCGCGATCCGCACCACGGCGCCGCCGCGCCCAGTCAGCCAGTCCCCCTCCGGGGATCGCGGCAGCGCGGCCAGGGCGAGCGAGGCCCAGAGCATTCCGGTCATCGTCAGCACTATCAGGGCAATGCGTCTCATCGCCATTATCCGATCGAATTCGCCATCGCGACGATAACATAGTTTACGATCGCGGCGGTGAAACCGATGCTTCGCGCATGGGTTCCATGCCGCCGATGTCATCATTTTTCACCGTCCCGTGACGGAATCGGCGCAGCCATCTTGCATCCGGCGCGCGGTGAGCCATACAAAAGGACAATATTTCGTAACCTTTCGGGCGCGTCCCGCGGCCGATCCATCGTCCCAGGACGTCCCGCATGACCAAAAATCTGGCGCTGATCGCCTGTTGTGCCGTGCCGCTGCTGAGCCTGGCTCCGCTAACCGCGCAAGCGGGGCAGGGGTTTCCCTCCGGTATCTGGACCATCCAGGACGAAAACGCCTCGATCAGCACCCAGAGCCTGACCGACCGCTATTACGTCAACGGGCTGCATATCGGCTGGACCTCGCACCGAGGCGACGTGCCGTCCTTTCTCGCCGGTCTCGGCCACGTGGTCTGGGGCGACGGCACCCAGCGCGTCAGCATCGGCGTGACGCAGAAAATCTTCACCCCGGCGGCGACGCAACTGGCCGATCCGCCGCTGAACGACGAACCCTATGCCGGCTATCTCGCCGCCACGCTCGGGCTGATCCAGGATACATCCACCACGCGCAGCGTTCTGGCGGTCAGCGCCGGCGTGGTCGGGCGCGATGCCGGGGCGGAAATCGTGCAGAACGGGTTCCATTCGGTCATCGGCCAGAACGGCACCCATGGCTGGGCCCATCAGCTCCCCAGCGAGCCGGCCTTCGACATTCTCGTCTCGCGCACCTGGCGCGTCCCGCTCGGCCGCTTCGGCAACGGGATCGAGGCGGATGCGCTGCCCCAATTGTCCGGCATGATCGGCACCACCGAGATTTACGCCCAGCCCGCCGTCACCTTCCGCATCGGCGAGGGGCTGAACTCGGATTTCGGCACACCGCTGCTGCGCCCCGGCCCGTCGGGGTCGGATGCGTATCGCCCGACGCGGCCTTTCGTCTGGTATGTGTTCGGCGGCATCGCCGGCAAGCTGGTCGGCCATGACGAATTCCTGCAAGGCGCGGATTTCCAGACCAGCCGCTCGGTGGACCCGTATCGCGCGGTCGGCCAGATCGAGGCGGGGGTCGCGATCATCTGGCGCGGCCTGCGCTTCAGCTACACTCAGGTATTCCAGACGCGGCGCTTCCACGGCCAGATCGGCGGCATCCACGAATACGGCTCGCTCGCCGTCTCCGCGCGGTTCTGATGGCCGAAGGCGGCGGCATGGCGGCCCGATCCGCCGCCACGCGCCGCCGGCCGCGCAAAAATTCCCCTTCCCCAAGCGCCTGCCGGTGAATATGCTAGTGTGGTGGTTCTGAAGTTCTGCGTATTCGCGGTGGTGATTTTAGGAACTTCGGAACCAAAAACTACACTAGAATCATACGTTTGCTAGTGTCCTCTCGATTCGGAAGTTCGTAAAACGCCTCAATCAGCACCAACGAACCTCCGAATCGGGATACTAGCGGGGTGAGGATGAGATAGGATCGATGTCTGGCTCGGATCGTCGCGGAACTGGCAATGGCCTGGGCACCGGGGTTGCAACCCGGACTCGGATCAAGACGCGCAAGCCCGCGCTCTATAAGGTCCTGATGCTGAACGACGACTACACCCCGATGGAGTTCGTCATTCACGTTCTTGAGCGCTTCTTCTCGAAAAGCCGCGAAGAAGCGACCCGGATCATGCTTCATGTGCACCGGCGCGGCGTCGGCGTCTGCGGCGTCTTTACCTACGAGATCGCCGAGACCAAGGTGACCCAGGTGATGGACCTGGCCCGCCAGAGCCAGCACCCGCTGCAATGCACGATCGAAAAAGAATGAACGAAACGGATGACAGGACATTGATGCATGGATGACCTGATGCCGGTCATCGTTGCGAAAGATTTTTCCGATATCATGTCATCGCTATGATACACTGCCACGGAGCGCCGTGGCCGATTTCGCGGTCCTGCGGGCCGCTGCGGGCTTGACCAGGGCGGCAGGGGCCGTCTGCCGGAAGCCCGGCTGGGAGTGAATTGGATATGCTGTCTCGCAACCTGGAACAGACGCTGCATCGTTCCCTGGCCTTCGCGGCCGAGCGGCGCCACGAATACGCGACGCTCGAGCACCTGCTGCTCGGCCTGATCGACGACGCCGACGCGCTGACCGTGCTGCGGGCTTGCGGCGTCGATATCGAACGCCTCCGCCGCGAAGCCACCGAATTTCTCGACAAGGACCTCGCCGGCCTCGCGACCGACCGCGCCGGCGACCCCAAGCCCACCGCCGGCTTCCAGCGAGTGGTGCAGCGCGCGGCGATCCATGTGCAATCCTCCGGCCGCGACGAGGTCACCGGCGCCAACGTGCTGGTCGCCCTGTTCTCCGAGCGCGAGAGCCATGCGGTCTATTTCCTCCAGGCGCAGGACATGACGCGGCTGGACGCGGTGAACTTCATCAGCCACGGCATCGCCAAATCGCCGGGCCGCTCGGTGCCGCGCACCCCCTCGGGCAGTAGCACGGACGGGCCGGAGGCCGAGGCCGAGCAGAAACCCAAGCGAGGCCAGGACGCGCTCGCCAATTACTGCGTCAACCTCAATAAAAAGGCGCAGGCCGGCAAGATCGACCCGCTGATCGGCCGCGAGTTGGAAATCGAGCGGACCATCCAGATTCTCTGCCGCCGGTCGAAGAACAACCCGCTCTTCGTGGGCGATCCCGGCGTCGGCAAGACCGCGATCGCCGAGGGCCTCGCCAAGCGCATCGTCGATGGCGAGGTGCCCGACGTGCTCGCCAAATCCACCATCTACGCGCTCGACATGGGCGCCCTGCTCGCCGGCACCCGCTATCGCGGCGATTTCGAGGAACGGCTGAAAGCCGTGGTCTCCGAACTCGAAGCCATGCAGGGCGCGGTGCTGTTCATCGACGAGATCCACACCGTGATCGGCGCGGGCGCCACCTCGGGCGGGGCGATGGATGCATCGAACCTGCTCAAGCCGGCCCTCGCCTCGGGCACGCTGCGCTGCATCGGTTCGACCACCTACAAGGAATTCCGCACCTATTTCGAGAAGGACCGCGCCCTGGTCCGGCGCTTCCAGAAAATCGACGTGAACGAACCCTCGATCGACGATGCGGTGAAAATCCTGCGCGGCCTGAAATCGACCTACGAAAAACACCACAAGGTCCGCTACACCGACGATGCGATCCGCGCCTCGGTCGAGCTTTCCGCCAAATACATCCACGACCGTAAACTGCCGGACAAGGCGATCGACGTGATCGACGAGGTCGGCGCCTCGCGGATGCTGCTGCCGGAGGCAAAGCGCCGCAAGACCGTCACCTTGCGCGATGTCGAGGAGATCGTCGCGAAAATCGCGCGGATTCCACCCAAATCGGTCTCGGCGGACGATAAGGAAACCCTGCGCACCCTGGAACGCGACCTGAAATCCATGGTGTTCGGCCAGGATTCCGCGATCGAGGCGCTGGCGGCGGCGATCAAGCTCGCCCGCGCCGGGCTGCGCGAGCCGGAAAAGCCGATCGGCTGCTACCTGTTCTCCGGCCCCACCGGCGTCGGCAAGACCGAGGTGGCGCGGCAACTGGCGAGCACGCTGGGCATCGAACTCACCCGGTTCGATATGTCCGAATACATGGAGCGTCACTCGATCTCGCGGCTGATCGGCGCCCCGCCCGGCTATGTGGGCTTCGACCAGGGCGGGTTGCTGACCGACGCGATCGACCAGCACCCGCATTGCGTGCTCCTGCTCGACGAGATCGAGAAAGCCCACCCGGACCTGTTCAACATCCTGCTCCAGGTCATGGATCACGGCAAACTGACCGATCATAACGGCAAGAACGTCGATTTCCGCAACGTGATTCTCATCATGACCACCAATGCCGGTGCGGCGGACATGGCCAAGGCCGCCATTGGTTTCGGGCGAGAAGTCCGCGTCGGCGAGGACGAGGAAGCGATCAAGCGGATGTTCACGCCGGAATTCCGCAACCGGCTGGACGCGACGATCGGCTTCTCCGGCCTTACGCCGGAAATCGTCGCGCGCGTGGTCGAAAAATTCGTCATGCAGCTCGAGGCGCAGTTGGCCGACCGCAACGTGACCATCGAACTCTCCTCGGCGGCCAAGGAATTCCTCGCCGAACGCGGCTACGATCCGCTCTATGGCGCTCGCCCGCTCGCCCGTGTCATTCAGGAACTCATCAAGAAACCGCTGGCCGAGGAATTGCTGTTCGGCAAGCTGGTGACCGGCGGCGCGGTCAAGGTCAGCTTCCGGGACGGCGCCCTGGCGTTCGACATCGCCGAGGCGCCGCGAGCCGCCCTGCCGAAACCCGACAGCGACCAGGAAGAATCAATTCCGCCGCAGGAAGTGCAATAACCACACTAGGCTTAAATGTTTGCTAGTGTCCTTTCGATTCGGAAGTTCGTAAACCGCCTTTATCAGCACTAACGAACTTCCGAATCGGGACACTAGAGCGACATCCGATCAGATGGAATCATCTGATCGGATCAAGGTGTTCTCTAAAACAATGAGATAGAGCATTATCCGCGAGCAATGCGAACGGAAAATGTTCTGGCGCAATATGGCTTTAAGCGATCCCCAAAGCCACCCGCCCATGGACACCAAAAGACGCTTGATCAAACCGGATATTCTAGGCTTCGTCCGCCGCCGCGAAATTCCGCTGCCAGACCGAAGCGAGGCGGGGGTTGGAGTCGGTTTGGGCCGCGATCGCGGCGAGCTTCGGGCAGTGTTCGGCGAACCAGGCACGACGCGGCCGCCAGTGAGTCATGATCGCGAGGTAGATGTCGAGCGCGGAGAGCCGGTCGCCGAGGAAATAGGGCGTGCCGGCGGTCTGTTCGACGACGCGCCAGAGCCGTTGCGCGTAGGCGTCGACCGCGTCGCGGAACCCGGCGCGGGCGGCTTCGTGGGCGACGAAGCGGGCGGGATCGTCGGCGTAGGTGAAGGTCGGGTAGAGATTGGCGACCAGGAAAACCAGCCAGCGCAAAAAGCCGGGGCGGAGCGGATCGCCCGGCGCCGGCACCAGCGAATCGGTTTTGGTGACATCGGCGAAATGCAGGGTGATCGCCGCACTTTCGGTCATCACCGTGCCGTCGGGCAGCACCAGGGTGGGGATTTGCGCGAGCGGGTTGACCAGGGTGAGGCGTTCGCGCGCCGCCGAATCCTCGAACAGGTCGCCCACCGTTTCGATCCGGTATGGCAGGCCGTACCAATCGAGCTGGACTTCAGCGAGGGCGGAGCCCCAGCCGGGGCGAGCATAGAGCAGATACATGGCAGCACTCCAGATGGAATGTTCAGAATCGAAGGCGAATGGTCACGGCCGGGCCGGGCGGGTCGATTCTGTCATGGTCGCATCCAGCAGTCCAGCCGCTCCGGCATGGATGGCTTCCACCTTCGTTGCCATTCCAACGATGCTGCGCATCGCCGGAACCTTGGCAACTCCGCCTTCGCGTGACGCTTGGCGTCGCCATGACGCGCTTAAAATAGGTGCGGGGCAAAAGTTGGCCGGGGCGGAGGGGTGTGCTAGGCGGCGCGGATGGCGGAACCTTTGATTGCCGTTCTGAACGGTCCCAACCTCAATCTGCTCGGGCTGCGCGAGCCGGAGATCTACGGCATCCAGACGCTCGACGACCTGGAGGCGGTGTGCGCCGAGGCGGGCGAGCAACTCGGCCTGGCGATCGATTTCCGCCAGACCAACGGCGAGGGCGAGCTGATTACCTGGGTGCATGAGTGCCGGGGCCGGGCCGCGGGGATCGTGATCAATCCGGCTGGGTATTCGCATACCTCGGTCGCGCTGATGGACGCGCTACACGCGGTCGAGCTGCCGGTGATCGAGGTGCATTTGTCCAACATTCATCAGCGCGAGGCGTTTCGCCACCATTCCTATGTGTCCCGCGCCGCTCGGGGCGTGATTTGCGGGTTGGGGTTTTCCGGGTATCGGCTGGCGTTGCAGGCGATCGCCGAGATTGTGGAGCAGGAAGCATGAGTTTGTCCTTCGACCCCGAAAAGCTGCGCGAGCTGGCAGCGCTGCTGAACGAGAGCGGGCTGGCCGAGATCGAGCTGGAGGAAGGCGATCGACGGCTGCGGCTGGCGCGCGCGATGCCGCAGCAGATGGCGATGCCGGCGATGGCGGCGCACCCCGCGCCAATTCCGGCGGCGCCGACGGCTGCCGCGACGGCGATGGCGGATTTCGCGGCGCATCCGGGGGCGGTGAAGTCGCCGATGGTGGGGGTCGCCTATCTGGCGCCGGAGCCGAACGCGCCGCCGTTCATCAGCGTGGGGCAGAGCATCGAGGCCGGGCAGACACTGTTGCTGATCGAGGCGATGAAGACCTTCAACCAGATCAAGGCGCCGCGCGCCGGCACGGTGCGCCAGATTCTGATTTCCGCCGGCCAGCCGGTGGAATACGACGAACCGCTGGTTATTTTAGAATAACGCCGTGTTTTCGAAGATCCTGATCGCCAATCGCGGCGAGATCGCGCTTCGGGTGCAGCGCGCGTGCCGCGAGATGGGCATCGCCACGGTCGCCGTGCATTCCACCG
The DNA here is from genome assembly GCF_021556475.1 of Acidiphilium iwatense. GTDB lineage: Bacteria > Pseudomonadota > Alphaproteobacteria > Acetobacterales > Acetobacteraceae > Acidiphilium > Acidiphilium iwatense. Next base: position 265,193 of record NZ_JAKGBZ010000001.1, read on the forward strand.
CCGATAGCGAGGCGATGCATGTCAGGCTCGCCGACGAGAGCGTGTGCATCGGGCCGCCCGCGGCACGGGAGAGCTATCTGAACATGCCGGCGATTTTGTCGGCGGCGCTGATCACCGGGGCGGAGGCGATCCATCCGGGGTACGGGTTTCTGTCGGAAAACGCCGATTTCGCCGAGATGGTCGAGGCGCACGGGCTCGCCTTCATCGGCCCCTCGCCCACCCATATCCGCATGATGGGCGACAAGATCACCGCCAAGACGACGATGACGGAGCTGGGCGTGCCGCTGGTGCCGGGATCGGACGGCGAGGTGGCGGATGCAGCGGCGGCGCGGGCGGTGGCGGAGCGGATCGGCTGTCCGGTGCTGGTGAAGGCGGCGGCGGGCGGCGGCGGGCGCGGCATGAAAGTGGCGCGCACGCTCGGCGAGGTCGAGGAGGCGTTTTCGCTGGCGCGTGCCGAGGCAGCGGCGGCGTTCGGCAACAATGCCGTCTATATCGAGAAATATCTCGACCGGCCCCGCCATGTCGAGTTGCAGGTGCTGGGCGACAATCACGGCAATGTGGTGCATTTCGGCGAGCGCGACTGTTCGCTGCAGCGGCGGCACCAGAAAGTGCTTGAGGAAGCCGGATCGCCGGGGATCACGTCTGAAGAACGGGAAACCCTGGGTTCGATCGCAACGGCGGCGTTGCAGAAATTCGGCTACCGGAATGCCGGCACGCTGGAGTTTCTGTATCAGGACGGGCAGTTCGCCTTCATCGAGATGAATACGCGGCTGCAGGTCGAGCATCCGGTGACCGAGATGGTCGCCGAGGTCGACCTCGTGCGCGAGCAGATCCGCATCGCCGCCGGCGAGACGCTGGGTTACGGCCAGGCGGATGTGGTGCTGTCGGGCCACGCGATCGAATGCCGGATCACCGCCGAGGACCCGGAGACATTCGCGCCGTCGCCGGGGCTGGTGTCGATGTTTCATCCGCCGGGCGGGTTGGGCGTGCGGATCGATTCCGCGCTCTATGCCGGGTATCGGGTGCCGCCGCATTACGACAGCCTGGTGGCGAAGCTGGTGGTGCATGGGCGCGACCGGCCCGAGGCGATCGCGCGGATGCGCCGGGCGCTGGAGGAGTTCGCGATCGCCGGGATCAAGACGACGATCCCGCTGCACCGGCGCATCCTGGACGACGCCTCGTTCAACGCGGGCGACTACACCATCCATTGGCTGGAGCGGTTCGTCGCGGGCGGGTAGGTTGCAATCTTGGATTGTTTTGACGACTCCGTGAGGTGTGGAGCGGGCGTTATCATTTTCTTTCCGTTTCGAGCGATCCCGGTGTTAAGGTCCGAATAACCACTTTTTAATATGGTGCTGGCCGGGATCGCCCGCCGCTAGAAAAGGGCGCCCGTTTCGGGAGGCCGACAATGAGCGGACGAACGACAATCGACCATGCGTCACTGACGCTGGCCAATACCGGTATTGCCGGAGTTCCGGCCGATAACGTGACGATCGAGGCTGGCATTGGATCGGCGGTCAATCTCAACGGCGTAAACAATCTGTTCGTCAACGAGGGTGTGTTCGAGAGTAGCGGAACGCTGATCGACGCCGTTGCCGCGACCCTGCCCCATCCGCCCGCCACCGCGCCGAAACCTCGCCGCATCCTCTAGGGAGATCGTTGTCATGTCCGGGTCAAACACCGTCGTTGCTACCGAAACCCTGACAAGCGGCGCCACGACCGTCAGTGCGCCGGTGACGCGGACGATATCGGGCGCCCTGTCCAATTCGGGAACACCAACGATTACCACGGCAATGTATGTGCCGGTCGGAGTCGGGGTGACCATCACCAATAACAGCACAATCGAGATCTCCGGGCAGGCCACCGAGGATCGGGTGAAAACCGGGTCGTTCCATCCGATCTACTACGACGAGGGGATTGGCCTGCAGGTGACGGGGACGTTGTCCACCGTGATCAATAACGGGTCGATCGTCAGCGACACGACGTTGTTCGTGCCCAGTGGGTCCACGACCTATACTGTCTATGGCATCGGCCTCAGCGTGCAGGATGGCAAGGTCGTCAACGAGGCCGGGGCGCTGATCAATGGCGACGGCGATGGCGCCGTGCTGCTGGTGAGCACCATGACCAATTACGGTGTGGTCGAGGGGCATCAGGGTGCGGGCAATCTCGGTGTGCTCATGCAAGGAAGCGGGGTTTCCAATGCGGCCAGCGCGGTGATCGCCGGAGGATATCTGGGGATTTATGAACAATTCTTCGAGGTCGGCGGGACGGTTTTCGCCAGCACGGTGGTCAATTCCGGGCTGATCGAGGCGACGGGCCTGAATGGCTCTGGGATCGGCGCTGCGGTTCTTGGCGGGAATCTGACCAATGAGAAGGGTGGCACGATCCTCGGCTTCAGCGCTGGCGCGGTGTATGCCACCGGTGCCGTGCTCGGCAAAGGCAATACGTTGACTAATGACGGGCTGATCAGCCTGACCGGCACCCTTGGCGATGGCGTGGAGGCGCTGTTCGGGACGCTGATCAATCAGGCCAATGGCACGATCGCGGGCGTCAAGCTCGGTTCGACGATTTCGTCGGGGACGCTGCAGAATAGCGGGTTGATCGCGCCGCCGCTGGCCAACGTCGCAGGGGTATTTGTCAACGCCGGCAGCGGCACGAATTTTTCCGGCGGTGTGATCGAGGCGGATCATTATGGCGTGGCGATCGGGGCTTATTCGGCGACGGCCTCGTTCAGCAATGCGGGCACGATCGAAGCCATCGCGACGAATGCGGGCGAAGGCGTGTTCCTCGATCAGGGCAGTTTCGCCAACCAGGCCACCGGGACGGTAAGCGGGTATAAGGGCATTGTCGGCAACACGCTCGCGATCAGCCTGTATAATGACGGGATCGTGGCGGCTGACGGCACCAAGGCGGCGGGTGTCGCGTTCACCTTGGGCACGCTGGTCAATGACGGGGTGATTGGCGGTGCGACGGCTGTAGCGGTGGCAGGAACCGCGACGGTTTCGATCGTGGATGCCGGCGCGCTCGCCTCGACCCTGGGCACGTTAGGGATGGCGCTTACCGACCCTTCGGGCGCGGTCGCGCTTACGCTCGATCCAGGAGCGTCGCTCGTTGGGTCGGTGGCGCTGGATGCGACGGCGGAGAGTGAACTCGTCCTGGCCTCGGCAACCAGTGCCGGATCGCTCACGGGCTTGGGGGAAACGATCACCGGCTTTGCCGATATCAGTTTCGCGTCCGGCGCGAGCTGGACGATCGAGGGTGATTCGGCGGGCCTCGCGGCCGGGCAGACCATTTCCGGCTTCGCGCAACACGACACGATCGTGCTCGACAGCTTCGCCGCGACGTCCGACAGTTTCGTGAGCGGAACCGGGCTGGAGCTGACCAGCGGATCGAGCACGATCACGCTGGATATCACCGGCAGCTTCACCACGAGCGATTTCGCGGTGACCGACCCGCCCACGAATACGACGATCGCGCTCGTCCCACCTTGTTTTGTAGCTGGCACGCACATCCTGACGGCAACGGGCGAGGTCGCGGCCGAGGATTTGCGCGAGGGCGACCGGGTGGTGCTGCATGGCGGCGGGACGGCGCCGGCCAAATGGATCGGGCGACGCCGGCTCGATCTGCGGCGGCATCCTAGGCCCGAGACGGTCCGGCCGATCCTGATCGAGGCCGGGGCGATCTGCGGCGGCGTGCCGAAGCGCGACCTGCTGGTTTCGCCGGATCATGCCTTGTTCCTGGACGGGCATCTGATCCCGGCGAAGGCGCTGGAGAACGGCGCGACGATAAGGCAGGTGGCGCGACGCGGCGTGACCTATTTCCATGTCGAGCTTGAGCATCACGCGGCGCTCTACGCCGAGGGGTGCCCGGCGGAGAGCTATTTGGAGACCGGCAATCGCGGCGCGTTCGAGAATGGCGGCGTGGCGATGGTGCTGCATCCCGATCTCGCGCAAGTGTTGCGCGAAGTGGAGGGATTTGCGCCGTTCGCCGAAAGCGGCGCCGTGGTCGAGGCGGTGCGGGCGCGTTTGATCGCGCGGGCGGGGATCGAGACTACCGACGATCCTGGGCTGACGATCCGTTACCGCCGCGATGGCTCTGCGGTCATCGAGAGCCGGAGCGCGATCCCCGGCCATCTGATGCCCGATCCGCGCGACCGGCGGATGCTGGGGGTGAAGATCGCGGCGCTACGCGCCGGCGGGGCCGATATCCGGCTCGACCATCCGCTTCTGGCGCAGGGATGGCACGACGCGGAGCCGGACGGGCGATGGACCGATGGACGGGCTGTCGTGCCTGTCGCATTGCTGGGCGGCAGGCGTGATCTGTCGGTGCGTTTGTCGGGAACGGTCCGATATCCACTCGAATGCCGGGTTGAGGGGCGCCGGTCAGGCGGCGATGATGTGCAGCCCCTGATGGCGTAGCAGGTCGCGATAGGGGCCGGGACGGCGGGCGAGAACGCTGGGCGCGCCGTCGTCGATGATGCTTCCGTCCTCCATGACCACGATGCGGTCGAAGTCGCGCAGGGTGGAGAGCCGGTGCGCCACCGCGATGACGGTGCGGCCGGCGGCGAGCTTGTCCAGCGCTTCCTGAACCCCGGCCTCGGATTCCGAATCCAGCGCCGAGGTCGCTTCGTCGAGCAGCAGGATCGGCGCGTCGCGCAGGAAGGCGCGGGCGATGGCGATGCGCTGGCGCTGGCCGCCGGAGAGTTTCATGCCGCGTTCGCCGACCAGGGTTTTGTAGCCGTCGGGCAGGGTTTCGATGAAGGCATCGGCATGGGCGGCGCGGGCGGCCTCGCGGACCTCGCGGTCGGAGGCGCCGGGCTTGCCGTAGCGGATGTTTTCCAGCACCGAGCGGTGGAAGAGCTGGACATCCTGCGAGACGACCGAGATCGCGTCGGCGAGGCTGGCGCGGCTGAGGCTCGCGATATCCGCGCCGTCGATCAGGATGCGGCCGCGCTCGACATCGTATTGGCGCTGCAGCAGGGCGAGCAGGGTGGTTTTGCCCGAGCCGGAGCGGCCGACCAGGCCGACCCGCTCGCCGGGGGCGATTTCGAGGGAGAACCGGCGCAGCACCGGCCGCGCGCCGGCATAGTCGAAGTCAATATCGTCGAACCGGACGCCGCCATGCGGGGCTTCGAGCGCGGGGGCCGAGGGATCGTCCGGCATGTCGTGCGGGACGAGGAGCGAGGTCAGCGCGTCGTTGAGGCGCGCCCAGTCTTGCACCATCTCGACCAGGGCGACCGCGAGGTCGCGGGTGCCGTGCAGCACGGTGAAACCGAGGGTGGCGATCAGAACCACGTCGCCGGGGGTGGCGAGGCCATGCACCCAGCGCGTCAGCGCCCAGGCCAGCAGGCAGGCGGTGAGGCCGGCCGTGGTGACTGCGTGGAAGATGCGGAGTTTTTCGAGATAGCGCAGGCTGTCGCGGCGGGCGGACATTTCGCGGTCGACATCGGCGGCGAAGCGGTGGCGCTCGCGCAAGGAGGCGCCGAAGGCGCGCACCACGCCGACATTGTTGATGACATCGACCAACTCGCCATCGACCGTGGCGGCGGCGGTGGCGTATTCGTGATGCAGGGAGCGGCCGGCATCGGCCATTTTCGCGAGGATGAGGCCGAGCACGACGGCGACGCCGACCAGCACGGCGCCCATCAGCGGATCGACCGTGGCGATGACGCCGATCGCGCCGAGCACGCCGAACAGCGGCGGCAGCACGTTCCAGGCGGTGAGGCTTTCGATGCGGAACACCGCGTTGCCGGTGGCGGAGATCCGGCCGGCGAGCATGCCGGGCCGGCGCTCGGCGAAATAGCCGGGCGCGTGGCCGAGCAGGTGGTCGAACAGGGTGCGGCGCAGATCGCCGGTGACCGCGACGAAGCTGCGCGCCGCCATCCAGCCGCCGACCCGCCAGGACAGGTTGTCGGCGGCGATCAGCCCGGCGAGCACGGCAAAGGCGCCCCAGATGGCGCCGGTATTGTGCCGGGCCAGCACGTCCACCATGTTCTTGATGGCATATTGCGAGCCGACGGCGCAGCCGACCGCCGTGACAACCGAGAGAAAAATGACCAGATGGCCAAGTTTATGCTTGCCGATCGCGCGCAGGATGAAGCGCAGCGGCCGTCGCTCGATCGTGCCGGGAGCGACCTCCGGCGGGTTCACGAATTTTTCATCCGATACGATCCGTAAACCGGGCATCGGCGCTGTCCCTTCGGATTTCGGGGATTTCGGCGGCGCTTTCGTCTGTGCATCTGACATGGTTCGCAGTGTGCGGCGCAATGCGGCAGCAATAGGGCAGGGGTGCCAAATCTTTGCCGCATCGAGCCCAGAACTCTGCTCGCGTGGTTGAAAATGCAGCCTCATTCACAGGAGTTTGATGACGATGCGAATTGCGCAGATTGCACCTTTGACCGAGGCGGTGCCTCCGAAACTTTATGGCGGGACCGAACGGGTCGTCTCGTTCCTGACCGAGGAGCTGGTCGCGATGGGTCACGACGTGACGTTGTTCGCGAGCGGCGATTCGGTGACGCGGGCCAAGCTGGAAGCGGTGTGGCCGCGCGCGCTGCGGCTCGATCCGACGATCCGCGATTTCATGGGCCCGCATATGCTGCTGATGGAGCGGGTGCGGCAGCTGGCACGCGAGTTCGACGTGCTGCATTTCCACATGGATTACTGGCCGGCCTCGCTGTTTTCGCGCCAGGCGGTACCGTTCCTGACCACGCTGCACGGCAGGCTCGATCTGCCGGAGCTGAAGCCGGTCTATGCCGGGCTGCCGGAGATGAACCTGGTGTCGATTTCCGACAGCCAGCGCGAGAAGCTGCCGGAAGGCAATTTCGTCGCGACGGTCCATCACGGGCTGCCCGAACATTTGCTGACGCCGATGCCCGTCGAGCAATCCTATGTCGCGTTCCTGGGGCGGATCTGCCCGGAGAAGCGGCCGGACCGGGCGATCCGCATCGCGCGGGCGGCAGGGATTCCGCTGAAACTCGCGGCGAAGGTCGACCGGGCCGATGTCGAGTATCACGAGGAACATATCCGGCCGATGCTGGGGCCGGATGCCGAGCTGATCGGCGAGATCGACGACCGGGCGAAGCCGGATTTTCTGTCCGGCGCGCGCGCACTGCTGATGCCGATCGACTGGCCGGAGCCGTTCGGGCTGGTGATGATCGAGGCGATGGCGTGCGGCACCCCGGTGATCGCCTATGACCATGGCTCGGTGCCGGAGATCGTCGAGGACGGGGTGACCGGGTTCATCGTGAAGGACGAGGCGGAGGCGGTGAGCGCCTTGCTGCGGGTGGCGGCGCTGCCGCGCACGCGCATCCGCGCCGAGTTCGAGCGGCGCTTCACCGCGCGTCGGATGGCCGAGGATTATCTCGACATGTATGAGCAGCTCATGGTGCCGCGCAGCGAAAGGCTGCGGCTGGTGGGTTGATTTTTTGCCGGGAAATCCCGCTCCTGGTTCAGGGGCGGGATTTTTGCTTGAGCTGCATGAAGGCGCGCAGGGCGGCGTTCATCCGGCTCTGATAACCCGGTCCCTGGCGCTTGAACCAGTCGATCACGTCGGCGTCGATGCGCAGCGACAGCAGCGCCTTGGGAATCGGGCGGACCGCTTCGGCGGTTGCGAGCCAGACATCGGAAATGCCGGCGAAATCGGGATCGGATGCGATATCCCGCGCCAGCTCCGCCTCGGACTTGGCGCGGACTCGGGCGAGGTCGGAGCGGCTTTCGCCGCGTGCCTTCATCGCGCGCAATTCAGTGGCCGAAAATTTCATGGTTTGTGACCTTTTTTATCCTGCCGCGCTCCTGGCTGCTTGTAGCTACAATATATAGCTATTTTATTTTCGTGCAAGAGCTTTGAGCGCTTCCATGGATGGATCGCTTCGCCTTCGGCTCGCGATGACCTCATTTGGCGAGGGTTTCCTGGTTCGGCTGGAAGAGGATCGTTTCTTCGCCCCGGCCGATATCGGGAACGCGTCGCGCGGCGGTTGCCTTAATGCAGGCGAGCGCGGTGCGATGATCGGCAAAACCGGAAGCCGGGTCAGACGTCGAGGGCGCCCTGGCGGTCCGGGCCGGATTCGCGCGGGGCGCGGCGAAACCCTTCGGTGGGGGCATAGCCCGGTAGGTCTGGCTTCATGCCGGCCATGAGCTGGGCGATGGTGACGATCTGCAGTTTCGGATGACGGCCGAAGCTGGTTTCAAAGAAGCCGGCGGCGGCGGCTTCGCGCGCCATTTCCCTGGTCGGCTCGGCGAGGGTGAGGAACAGGCCGCCGAGCGCGCGTTCGCGTTCGACGGTGCCCTTGCGGTTGATCAGCCCATCCGGCCCCTGCTCGTTGAAACGGACCACCCAGTCCCGGATGATTTGCACCCCAACCCCGCCGATCCGCGCCGCCTCACTGCGCTGAACACCATCGTAGATCGACGCCAATGCCAGAAGCCGGCGCGCCTGGTTCGCGTCCCGCGTCCGCCGCGCATGGCCGCGCAATGCCACCGCAGTGAAGTCGGAACGCAGTGCAATCGGCGGTGACATGGCGAACTCTTCCCGTGCGCCAACCATCGAATCATAAAAGCCCGATTCGGGGAATCTAAAGGTTTCTGTGAGGTCGCGCACCGTTGGCGCCGTGGCACGAGGTTGAGGGCGACCTCATTGAAACCGGATTGAACGAAACCGCGGGCCGTGAGGCAACTATGGGGAGAGTTGCCTTTGGCTGGGGGCTTGGCATCTGATTTTGGCCAACTGTGTGGCTGCTATTTCGACTTGGCTGATCTGTTTGAGGCCGGTGATGTCGTGCCGATCGTTGTAGGTTGGACCTTGAAGGGTTCGATTGTACTGGTTTCTTTGTGAGAACGGCCTGACACCGGCTTTGTCGAACAAGCGTTGCCTGCCGGCCCGCATGTCGCCGTGTTGCCAGATGGAATTTTTGTAGGTGGAGCGGTGGCTGTTCATGAGGTGTTGCTCCAGGTTGGACGCTGCAACGGGCGTGGTCCGTT
>NZ_JAKGBZ010000010.1 GCF_021556475.1 Acidiphilium iwatense
TGCCGGCTCCGGATCTGATGGCATGATGTGGCAGCCTTTCGTGCTGACCACGGACAGAAGCATGATCCCGGCGACGAGATGATCACTCGGTGGACTTGACACCAAAAGGCCCATTACAGAAGCGTTACTTATTGATATCGGCTACGGAAGTCGCGTCTGACGTGAGGAGGCGAGCATGGACGTGGCGGATTTTGAATCCTGGCTTGGTTGGATTGCGGTGCTGACCGTCCCACAGCGACGACGGGCATGGCAGGCTCTGACTCTTTCGGAGGTGTCGGAAAGCCATGACGATGAAACTGGCGCATCCATGGATTTGGCGATCGCAACCGTTGACCTGCCGGCGCCCGGCGAACGGCCGATCGCGGTGCCGTTGCCGCCGTTGCCGCCATCGAACCCGATTGGAACGGAAGGCGTGGCTGAACTCGGGCAGCGTCGCGTGGATAGCGTCGGCTGCCCCCATTGCGAGGGCCGCGATGTTGTGCGTTGGGGGCGGGCGAGTGCTTTGCCACGCTACCGCTGCAAAACCTGCCGGCGCACGTTCAACGCGCTGACGAAAACGCCGCTGGCTCATCTGCGGCTCAAGGACAAATGGGCCACACAAACCAAAGCCATGATCGACGGCGTCAGCACCGCGAAGGCGGCAAAACGGTGCGGCGTCCATTACACGACGGCATTTCGATGGCGACACAGGTTTCTTGAAGCGCTGGCCGGCGATAAACCCCAGGCCTTGTCCGGGATTGTGGAAGGCGATGAGACATTCATCCTGGAATCGTTCAAGGGCAAGCGATCCGCGATGCCGCGCGCGGCCCGCAAGAGAGGCGGCAAGCCAGCCAAATGTGGGATCTCCGCTGAACAAATTCCTGTGCTTGTCGCGCGTGACCGCCATGGTGCCACCACCGATGCGGTGCTGCCGAAATTGAACCGCTTGTCCATCACCGCGGCGCTGGGCGGTATCGTCACGCCCGCCAACGAATTCTGTTGCGACGGTGGCACCGCGATTATCGCCTTCGCCCGCAAGGCGGGCATCCCGACGCACATCCTGCCAATGCCCGGCAAGCCAAAACCAAACGCGCCAGATTTTCACATCAACAACGTCAACGCCTATCATGGCCGACTGAAGGAATGGCTGCGGCGCTTCCATGGTGTCGCCACCAAGAACCTCCCCAACTATCTCGGTTGGCGCAGAACGCTTGAGGCGCTGGGACAGCACGCCACACCCGAAGCTTTGATCCTCGGCGCCATCGGACTCGGACCATATCAACAGGCAACGCTATAAGAGCCATCAATGTTGCTTCGGACGGGTCAAAACGAAAACGCAGCCTTTCGACCGCAGCAGCGGTGTTTCCATTGGCTCTTGCCGAAGCGATCAAGATCAGCATTGTGATGCGCAGTCCCCTCTACGTCAGAATCCGGCGTCTTTGGCCGATGCCCCGCTCACCTTGACCCGCATCCGCAACGCGATAGGATGCCGCCGTTGAGGTTACGAAATCAATAGCAAAAACACCCCTCCCGCCAGCCGAGTTCACGAAATCTGGAGCAGCGACGACCATGGACGCAACCAGCACTTCATCCGATGGCCAGCTTTCCCATCAGGCGCTCGAACGGCTGCGTGGCCTGCGCAGCGAGGGCAGCCATGAGGGCATCTTCACCTCGGATTTCTCGGTCAACGAGTTCCTGATGGTGCGTGAGGCCGGGTTCGAGCCGCTCGGCCTTGTCGTCGGTTCCTGCATCTATCACGTCGGCGTGCAGTACACCTCCTGGAGCCGCAACCAGGAAATGACCGTGCTGTCGCAGGCGATGTACCACGCCCGCGAGCTTGCCATGGCGCGGATGGAGCAGGAGGCGAGCACGCTCCACGCCGACGGCATCGTCGGCGTCCGGCTCGAGGTCAAGCGCATGGAATGGGACAAGGACATCCTGGAATTCATGGCGATCGGCACCGCCATCGCCCATTCCGCCGGCCACCCGATGTTCAAGGGCGTCGGCGGCAAGCCCTTTACCTCCGATCTGTCCGGCCAGGATCTCTGGCTGCTGCTGCAATCGGGCTACCGGCCGCTGGAAATGGTGATGGGCTCCTGCGTGTATCACATGGCGCATCAGGGTGTGATGAAATCCCTCGGCAATATCGGGCGCAATGCCGAAATCGAGGTGTTCACCCAGGCGCTGTACGATGCCCGCGAACTCGCGATGGAGCGGATGCAGCGCGAGGCCGGCGAGGCGAAGGCCGAAGGCGTGGTCGGCGTGCAGTTGCACGAAGGCTCGCACAACTGGCAGCCTCACGTGATCGAGTTTTTCGCGGTCGGCACCGCGGTAACCCCGGTCGAGGACAAATCCGTCCTGCCGGAAAAACTGATCCCGCAAATCGTGCTGCCGGTGAACGACTAACCATTCGTTATTGTTGGGAGATTCCCCCATGAGCCTGATGTCGCGTTTCACCAATCTGGTCGCCGCCAAGGCCAACAAGTTTCTCGACGCCGCCGAAGACCCGGACGCCGAGCTTGAACTCTCCTACGAGAAAATGCTGACCAGCCTGCAGGAAACCAAGGGTCATCTCGCCGATGTCATCGCCGAGCAGATCACCCTTGAGCATCAGATCACCGATCACAAGGCGGCGATCGACCGGCACGATCAGGATGCGCGGATCGCGCTGAAAGCGGGCCGCGAGGATCTGGCGCGCGCCGCCCTCGGTGAGAAATCGTCCGAAGAGCACAAACTCGCCCCGATCCAGACCTCCCTCGATCACGTCAGGCAACAGGCCGACAAGCTGAAAATCTACGAGCAGAAACTGGAAGACAAGATCGAACAGTTCCGCACGGAGAAAGAGTCGCTCAAGGCCGAGCATCAGGCCGCCGAGGCGGAATTGCAGGTCGATCAGCAACTGGCCGGCATCGGCAAGGGGCTCGGCGGGGTCGAGGATACGATCCAGCACGCGCGCGACAAGACCCATGCAACGGCCGCCAAGGCCGAGGCGATGGAGCGGATGATGGATGAAGGCGTGATCCACGACCCGCTCGATCACCGGACCGGCAACGAACACGCGATTGAAAAACTGCGCGATCAGTCGGATATCGACGATCAGTTGGCAAAACTTCGCGCCGAGTTGGACCAAAACAAGGAACCGCCCCAGCCATGAGCGGCGATGCGCTCGGCGGGCTCGATCTGCATGCGGCCTTCATGCGCCGCGCCAGCGCCGATCAGCCGGCCTTCATCGAAGCGCTGGCGATCAGGCTCGAACAGGCGCTGCCAGGGCGCGTCCACGTGGAACGCAAGAAGGATGGTCTGTTCAGCAAGACCGCGCATATCCGCGCCATCGGCGTCGATACCGGCGATGCCCAGTATATCCTGGAGCAGGACCATGGCGTGCTCCGCGCCTTGAGGGCGCGCGGCACTCATGGCGTGGTGCTCAAGCGGGAAATCCTTACCGTCGCGCAATGGCTGGATGGGCTGAACGAAGCCCTCGCCAGATTGTCGGACGAGGCCGACGGCGCGCATCGCGTGCTGCATGACTTCCTGATGTCGTAAGGGGACTACCGCCCATGTCGTTCAAGGATCTGATCAAGGGCGTGGTGGGGGCGGTCGCGGCTCAGGCGGCGCCGAACGACCCGGCGGAACTGGCGCGCCAGGACGCGCGGATGGCCGAGTGGACTCAGGCGCTGCGCCACAATTCGGTGCCGAAATTCGTCTCCGAGCGGCTGCGCCACACGGCGGTCGGGCGGCTGCCCTGGGTTTCCACCGCCTCGCCGGCCGATCTGCTCACGCTGCGCACCCACGGCATCGAAACGCTGGGCATGGTCTCGGGCAATTGCTGGTTCCATTTCGGCTATTCCTGGACCGAAGGCCATCGCGACGGCTGGCATACGGCGATCGCCCGGATGCAACACGAAGCCGCGCTGATGGGCGCTCATGCGATCGTCGAGGTGACGCTGAAAACCCGCGAGAGCGGCGATGCCGACGCCCGGTCGTCGATGGACTACAGCGCCACCGGCACGGCGGTGAAAATCGCTGGCTTTCCCGAGGCAACCGCCCCGTTCGTCGCCACCGTGTCGCAGCTCGAATTCGCCCGTCTGCTGGAAGCCGGCATTCTACCGATCGGGCTCGCGGTCGGCGCCTATTACGAATGGATGAGCGACCCCTATGGCTGGGCCGATGCGTCACAAAGTTATTTCAATCAGGAGCTTGAGGTTCTGGCCTCGTTCCAGAAACGGGTCCGCAAATCCGCGGTCGATGCCATGCGCGATCATGCCCGGACCATGCGCGGCACCGGCGTGCTCGGCCGGGTGCAGTTCACCGAAATGTTCCGCGAGAAGGGCAATAATGAGGAGCCGACGCAGTATCTGTGCCGCCACATCGCCTTCGGCACGGTGATTCAGCACCGCCGGAACCAGCACGAAAGCCTCAGGCCGCGTGCCGTTCTGCTGACCCGCAAGAGCAAAATCCAGTCCCTCGAAGCAAGCGAATCAGTGATTTAAGCCCATTGACGCGACCACGGCGGATTCGTCAGGTATAGGAGCAGACAATCACCCGAGGCCCGCCTTGCCCGTGCACGCCATTCGCGAATTGCCGCTCGATCAACTGCTTCTCGGCGATGCCGTCGAGATGATGCGCATGCTGCCCGACGCCTCGATCGACTGCGTATTCGCCGATCCGCCCTATAATCTGCAGCTCCGTGGCGAGCTGCGCCGGCCGGATGACAGCCTGGTCGATGGCGTCGATGACGACTGGGACAAATTCACCGATTTCGCCGCCTACGACGCGTTCACCCGCGCCTGGCTCGCCGAAGCGCGCCGGCTGATGCACAAGGACGCGACGATCTGGGTGATCGGCTCCTATCACAATATTTTCCGCATCGGCGCGATCATGCAGGATCTTGGTTTCTGGATTCTGAACGACGTGATCTGGCGCAAATCCAACCCGATGCCGAATTTCCGCGGCAGGCGCTTCACCAACGCGCACGAAACCCTGATCTGGGCGGCGCGCGAGCCGAAATCGCGCTACCGGTTCAATTATCAGGCGATGAAATCGCTGAACGACGACACCCAGATGCGCAGCGACTGGACCATCCCGCTATGCACCGGCGGCGAACGCCTGCGCAACGATCACGGGCTCAAACTGCACCCGACCCAGAAGCCCGAGGCGCTGCTGCACCGGATCATCCTGGCCGCGACCAACCCGGACGACGTGGTGCTCGATCCGTTCGCCGGCACCGCGACCACCCCGGCGGTGGCCAAACGGCTGAACCGGCATTTCATCGGCATCGAGCGTCACCCCGCCTATGTGGAGGCCGGCTGGGCGCGGCTGCGCCAGCTCCGTGCCGCCCCCGCGCATGTCACGGTGCTCGCGAACGGCAAGCGCGATGCGCCGCGCATCGCCTTCGGCGTTCTGGTCGAGCGCGGGCTGGTGCCGCCTGGCACCATGCTGCACGACCGGCTGCGCCGGGTCGGAGCCACGGTGGCCGCCGACGGCACGATCATCGCGGGCAGCCATCGCGGTTCGATCCATCAGGTGGGGGCCGCGGTGCAGAACGCCGCGAGCTGCAACGGCTGGACCTTCTGGCACATCGAGCGTGAGGGCAGGCTTGTCGCGCTCGACCATGTGCGCGAAACCCTGCGCCGATGAGCGGATCGAACATCGCCTCGATGACCGGCTTCGCGCGGGTGGCCGGCCGCCACGAGGCGATGGACTACGCCTGGGAATTGCGCAGCGTGAACGGGCGCGGGCTCGATCTGCGGCTGCGCCTGCCGCCGGGCTTCGATGCGCTGGAGCCCGCGTTGCGCGAAGCGGCGGCGCGCCGGCTGAAGCGCGGCAATGTCTCGGCGGGGCTCACACTGAAGCGGGACACCGCGAGCGTGCTCGTGGTGGACGAGGCGGCGCTGGACGTACTGCTCGCCCGCGCGCTCGAACTCGCGCGCCGGTATCCGGCCATGCCGGCGCCGCGCGCCGAAGCGCTGCTCGGCCTGCCGGGCGTGATTCGCCCGTCGGCCGATGCGGGAGAGCCCGAAACTGGCGACGCCGAACGATCGGCACTTGCCAGGGCGCTTGCCGGCGCCTTCGAGCAGGCACTGGACGAGCTCGTCGCCGCGCGGGCGGGCGAGGGGGCGCGGCTCGCCGTCATCGTCGCCGAAATGCTCGCGCGCATCGCATCCCTGGTCGAAGCCGCGCACGGTCAGGCAAACGGCCAGTCGGTGCAGCACCGTGCGCGCCTGGAAGCCGCCCTCAAGGACCTGCTCGGCGATGCCCAGCCGGTATCGCCGGAGCGGCTCGCTCAGGAAATCGCCTTGCTCGCCGCCAAATCCGACGTTCGCGAGGAACTCGACCGCCTCACCGCCCATATCGCGGCGGCAAACGCGCTGCTCGCCGAAACCGTGCCGGTCGGCCGGCGGTTCGACTTCCTGATGCAGGAATTCAACCGCGAAGCAAACACATTGTGCAGCAAATCCGCCTCGCTCGAACTCACCGCGATCGGCCTCGACCTCAAGGCGGCGATCGAGCAGCTGCGCGAGCAGGCGCAAAACATTGAATAGGCGCCACCTTGCTTAGGCGGGGCCTTTGCCTGGTGCTCGCGGCACCTTCCGGGGCGGGGAAAACCTCGCTGTCGCGGGCATTGCTCGACGAGGATGCCGCGCTCTCGCTTTCCATCAGCGCCACCACCCGCGCGCCGCGTCCCGGCGAGCGTGAGGGGCAGCATTATTATTTCAAATCGCCCGAAGCCTTCGCCGCCATGGTCGAAGCCGGTGATTTTCTGGAACACGCCACGGTATTCGGCAGCGCCTATGGCACGCCGCGCGCCCAGGTCGAGCGGGCCCTGGCCGAGGCGCGGGACGTGCTGTTCGATATCGACTGGCAGGGCTTTCGCCAGTTGCGCGCCGCCTTGCCGCGCGACGTGGTGGGAGTTTTCATCCGCACGCCCACCCTCGACGATCTGCGCGCAAGGCTGGTTGCGCGCGGCGACGATGCGGCAGCCATCGCGCGGCGCATGGAAGAAGCCGAGACCGAACTCGCCCATCAGGGCGAGTTCGATTTCATCATCGAGAACCGGGATTTCGAGACGGCGCTGGCCGATCTGCGCGCGATTTTGCGCGCCTCCCGCCTCGCCCGGCCCCGCCTTGTCGTTGAGGGTCAAATCGGCCTAAACAAACGGTAACGCCTTAGCCTGGCGGACCTTTAACGTTTCGGGAGGGAACCATGGCCGATCCATCGCACGAGCCGGCACCGCGGACGACGCCCTGGCGCATTCTGCTGATCATTCCCTTTATCGCGACTCTCTGGGTGCCGTTCTTCAACATGAAGACGCCCGAATTCGGCGGATTTCCGTTCTTCTATTGGTACCAATTGCTCTGGGTGCCGCTCTCCGCGCTGATCATTTTCATTGTCTATCGGACCGAAAGCTGAGGAGACCGGATCATGATCGTCGCCGGCATTATTTTCGCGATCCTGGTGATCGCCGTGCTGATCCTCGGCTTCGTCGCGGCCCGCTGGAAGGGCGGCGATCTCGACCAGCTCCATGAATGGGGCCTGGGCGGGCGGCAATTCGGCACTCTCATCTCCTGGTTCTTGATCGGCGGCGATATCTATACCGCCTATACCTTCATCGCGGTGCCCGCACTGATGTTCGGCGCCGGGGCGATCGCGTTCTTCGCCGTGCCCTACACCATCGTCGCCTATCCGATCCTGTACGTGATCTTCCCGAAACTCTGGCGGGTCTGCGCCAAATACGGTTTCGTCACCGGGCCGGAATTCGTGCGCGGCCGCTACGGCAATCGCTGGCTCGGGCTTGCCGTCGGCATTACCGGCATCGTCGCGACCATGCCCTATATCGCGCTGCAACTGGTCGGCATGCAGACGGTGATCGGCGGGCTCGGCATCACCGGTGGCGGGTTCGGCGCGCATCTGCCGCTCGTCATTGCCTTCCTGGTGCTCGCGGCCTTCACCTATACATCGGGCCTGCGCGCTCCGGCGATGATCGCGATCGTCAAGGATTCGCTGATCTACCTGACCATCATCGTCGCCGTCATCGTGATCCCGGCGGAATTGGGCGGGTTCGGCGCGGTTTTCGCGAAAATAGCGCCTGCCAAGCTGCTGCTGCCCCATCCGCCCGCCGGCAGCACCGGTCTCTATTCCGGCTACGCCACGCTGGCGCTGGGGTCGGCGATGGCGCTGTTCCTTTACCCGCACGCGACCACCGGCATTCTCTCTGCCTCCAGCAGCCGGGTCGTGCGCCGCAACGCGGTGATCCTGCCGGCCTATTCCTTCATGCTCGGACTGATCGCCCTGCTCGGCGCGATGGCGGTTGCTGCCGGCGTCGCTTCGATGCCGCAATTCGCCGCCGGGTTCAAAGCCTATGGCCCGAGCTTCTCGGTACCCGCTTTGCTGATTCACTCGCTGCCTGGCTGGTTCGTGGGAATAGCTTTCGCCGCGATCGCGATCGGGGCACTCGTGCCGGCGGCGATCATGGCGATCGCTTCGGCCAACATCTTCACCCGCGATATCTGGCGCCAGTTCGTCCAGATCGGCATGGCCCCCGCGACGGAATCGCGGGTCGCCAAGATCTTCTCGATCGTCATGATCATCGGCGCGCTGCTGTTCGTTTTCGGACTGCCGCTGAAATACGCGATCCAGTTGCAGTTGCTGGGCGGCATGTGGATCATCCAGATCTTCCCGGCCGTCGTGTTCAGCCTGTTCACCCGCTTCTACAATGGCTGGGCCCTGCTGATCGGCTGGGCGGCCGGGTTCGTGCTGGCCACGCATTTCGCCCTTGCCAACCACCTCGCCGGGGCAATCTATCCGTTCCACGTCCTCGGCACGATCTTCCCCTGCTATATCGCGCTCGCGACCGTCGTGGTGAACATTGTGGTGGCGACGGTGCTGTCGCCGCTGTTCCATGCCATCGCCTCCGATCGCACGCGCGACGTGACCGTCGCCGCCGATTACGTCTGACCGATTTGCGCGAGACCGCCCGGTTCGTTAAATTCTAAAGGATGAACCGGGCGTTTTTTCGAGACGATGGATAGGATTTTCGATCGCCGGGACTGCCCGGCGTGAGCGGTCTCGCACTCGCCAAGGGGCGGCGCGCCGGAGACGCGGCCTTCGGCTTCATCATGGCGACGATCCTGCTCGACATGCTGGCGATGGCGATCGTGCTGCCGGTGCTGCCCCGTCTGGTGCAGGGGCTGGTGCATGGCGATACCGTGCTCACCGCCCATGTGTTCGGCATTTTCGGTGCGGCCTGGGCGGCGATGCAGTTCGTCGCGGCCCCGGTGCTCGGCGCCCTGTCCGATCGGTTCGGCCGCCGCCCGGTCATTCTGCTTTCCTGTCTCGGTCAGGCGGTGGATTTCGCGATCATGGCGCTGGCACCCTCGATCGCGTGGCTGCTGGTCGGGCGCGTCCTGTCCGGAGCGTCGTCCGCGAACATCGCCGCCGCGAACGCCTATATCGCCGATGTCACCCCGCCGGAGCGCAGGGCGGCGGCGTTCGGCTTGTCTGGTGTCGCGGCAGCGCTCGGATTCGTGCTCGGGCCGGCGCTCGGCGGATTGCTGGGCGGGGTGTCGCTGCGCCTGCCGTTCTGGTTCGCGGCCGGGCTCGCCCTGGCGAATTTTCTCTACGGGCTGGTCGCGGTGCCGGAGAGTCTGTCGCGCCGGGCGCGGACGCGATTGAGCCTGAAGCGGCTCAATCCGCTCGCGGCACTCGGCATGCTGCGCCGCCGGGCGATCACCGCGCCGGCCAGTGTCTATGCGATCGGCATTCTCGCCCAGCAGGCGATTCCGTCGGTCCTGGTTCTCTATGTGCAGGATCGGTTCGGCTGGACGCCGGTGCTGATCGGCATAACGCTTGCCGTCGCCGGGGTCGGTTTCGCGCTGGTGGGTGGGTTGATGGTGCGCCCCGTGGTGCGAAGGCTGGGCGAAATCCGCGCCCTCGCGCTTGGTCTTTTGTTCGGCGCGGCCGGCTTCGCCGTGTTCGGCCTGGCGCATGGCAGCCGGGTTTTCTGGATCGGCGTGCCGGTGATTTCGCTCTGGGGCCTCGCCATGCCGGCCTTGCAGGGGATCATGGGGCACCGCATCGGCAGCGCCGAGCAGGGGCGGCTCCAGGGGCTGCTGGCAAGCCTGTCAGGTCTCGCCGCGCTGATTGGTCCTCTGCTGTTCACCACCATCTACGCCAACTGCCTCGGCCATCATGGCCGCGCCGATATCTGGACCGCCGGCGTTCCGCTGCTTCTCGCCGGGGTGTTGCTGCTCGCCTCGCTGGTGCCTGTCCTGTTGCTGCGCCGGTCGTAGCAGACCCCACTCGGTCATCTGGCGAATCGCGGAGCCGATGCCGTTCTCGGCCCGGTTTCTGTCGCCGAGTGCCGCCGCTTTGGCGACAATGCCCGGCTCCTGGAGTCGTACGATCGCGGCGGCCAGCCGGTCGGTCGTCACTGTCTTGCGGTTCATGTGCGGCACCGCGACGCCCAGCTGCTCCAGCCGGACCGACCAGAACGCCTGCTCGGTGATGAACGGCAGGATCAGGGACGGGATTCCGGCGCGTACGGCCGCCGCCATGGTGCCCGCGCCGCCGTGATGCACCGCAGCGGCCATGCGGGGAAACAGCCAGTCATGGGGGGCCTGCCGCAGGATGAAAATATCATCGTTCCGTGGCGAGGTGCCGGGCGCGAGCCCGCCCCAGCCTGTCGCCAGGACGGCGCGGCAACCGGCCTTGCGGATCGCCGCGATCACAATGCGGGTGATGTGCTCCGCATCGCGCGGGAACATGCTGCCGAAGCCGAGATAGACAGGCTTGCTTCCCGAAGCCAGGAAACCGGCAAGATCGTCGGGCGGCTGCCAGTCCTTCCCCTCGTCGAGAAACCAGAATCCGGTCACCTGGGCGTCGGACGACCAGTCGCGCGAGCGCGGCAGGATCTGCTCGCTATAGGCGTAGAGGGTTCTCCGATGGGCCTCCGGCTTGCCGTGCAGCGGTCCGAGCCGGCTATAGGGTTCGAGGCCAAGATCTTTCCGCAGATGATTGTTGACCGGTGGACGCACCAGGGACCACATGAAAAATCGCAGCGCATGATACAGCCCGAGATTGACCGGGCCCGGAATCGGCACGCGGATCGGCGGCAGCACCATCGGCGGGATATCGGTGCATGGCGTCATCGGCTGCAACTGCGCCTGAACGACCGGAATCCCGAGCGCTTCGGACAGCGACCCGGCCAGGATCGTCGCCGGCCCCTGACCGATCAGCAGTTCCGCGTCTTTTGCCGCCGCCTTGCCTTCCGCCGCCCAGTGCGACGCCATCTCGGCGAGATGGCGGACCATGATCCGTGATCCCTTGATGACGTTCATGCCGTTTTCGAGCATTTCGGGCGCCCGGCGCATGAGCGTGTCGTAGTCGGCGGTGAGGGGCGAAAAGCCGAGGCCGAAACGCCCGATATCGGTCTCGAAGTTCCGGCTGGTGGCGATCGTCACCTGATGGCCATGGCTCTGGAGGCCCCGACCGAGCGCGATGAATGGCTGGATGTCGCCACGGGTGCCGACGCAGAAAATCGCGATCCGCATGGTCAGGCGATGGCCTGTGCGATGATCCGGCCGACCCGCCCGAGCGGCTCGGGGTCGAGCATGTCCTGATGTCGGCAGGGAATGTCGTGAACGATCAGCCGGCCGCCGATATGGCGGCTCCACGCCTCAGGCCGGTCGTCGAGAAAGCGGTCCGCACTGCCGACAGGCCGGTGGGCGGCGCGCAGGAACAACACATCGAGCGGTGCGTGACCCGGCGTGAAGCGCCGCGCGAGCGACAGGTTCCGCTCTGTCACGCTCCGTACCCGGCCGATGATGTCGCCGGTGCGCAGGCTGGGCGGGAGCGGGATGTCGGCAAGCGAATAATCGTTTGCAAGCAGTTCGGCGAGCGCGTCCATCCGTGGGGTTCCTGCCAGCCGGTCTGGTGCGTAGCCGAGGAAGCCGAGCGAGGCCGCGACCAGTTCCGCTTCCTCGATCGCGTGTTCGTTCTCGATCAGGCGGAACGGGTATGAATCGAGCAGGGCAAGCAGTCGCACGGTCTCGCCGTCATGGCACAGGCGCTCGGCGATCGCATGGGCGATCAACCCGCCGAGCGACCAGCCAACCAGCATATACGGCCCGCGCGGCTGCACCGTGCGCATTTCGTCGAGATAATGCGCGGCCATCGCCTCGATCGAGGATGGCATGGCATCCGCGAGACCGATGGATTGCAGCCCATAGATGGCGTGATCGGCGGCGAGGTGCCGCGCGAGCCCGGCATAGCCCCAGGACAGACCGGCGACGGGGTGGACGCAGAACAGTGCGGGGGAACCATTACCGGCACGCAACGTCAGCAGCGTGGCGAGCGGATCGGCATTCTCCGCGCCATCCAGATAGGGCGCCAGATTGGCGATGGTCGCGTCCTGGAACAGGGCACCGATCGGCAGATCGGCGGAAAACCGCCCGGCGAGATCTGCGACCATGCGCGCCGCCATCAGCGAATCCCCGCCGAGAGCAAAGAAATTATCGTGGATGGAGACGCATTCGAGGCCGAAAGTCTCGGCCCAGAGTTCGGCAAGCATGATCTCGCCCTTGGTGCGCGGCGCGACGTAATCCGTGCTGGCGGTGGCCCGAGAAGTCGTCTCGGGCGCGGGCAGGGCGGCACGGTCGAGCTTGTTGTTGGCGTTCAGCGGCAGATCGGACAGCACGACGAAGGCGGCAGGGATCATATAGTCCGGCAAGCGGTCGGCCAAGGCACGGCGCAACGCCGCCGGTTCCGGCCAAGCCGTATCGCGCGGCACGACATAGCCGATCAATTGTTTCCGCCCAGCCGCCTCGCGCAGCGCCGCCGCGGCTGCAGCCACGCCCGGAATGGCAACGAGCGCCGCCTCGACCTCGCCGAGTTCGACCCGAAAACCCCTGATCTTGATCTGATCGTCGCTCCGGCCGAGGCACTCCAGAATACCGTCCTCGCGGAACCGGGCAATATCGCCGGTGCGGAACATTCTCGCACCCTCCGGCGCGAAAGGATCGCTGATGAAGCGCTCGGCGGTAAGGTCGGGCTGCCCAAGATAGCCAAGCGCGATCCCGGCGCCGCCGATATGGAGATTGCCGGCAACGCCGGGCGGCACCGGCTCGCCCGCGTCGTCGAGTACATAAACGCGCGTGTTGGCGATCGGCCGGCCGATCGGCGGGGTGCCGCAATCCTCTTCGCGCATCTCGTGCGCGGTGGACCAGATCGTCGTCTCGGTCGGGCCATAGACGTTGATCAGCCGCCGCGCCGCGGCGTGGAGGCTGACGGCGAGATGCGGCGGCAACGTCTCGCCGCCGACCAGAAGCGTCAGCCCGGCCAGTGCGCCTGAGCCGGATGCCTCATCTGGGGATGCATTGAGCATCGCCTGATACAGCGACGGCGTCGCCTGCATGACCGTTACGCCCTGATCGCGGATCGTCGCGGCGAGCAAGGCGGGATCGCGCACCAGCGCGCGGCCGGCGAGCACGATCGCCGCACCGGACAGCAGGGGGAGCAGAAATTCGAGAGCGGCGATGTCGAATCCGATCGTGGTGACGGCGAGCATGCGATCCCGTGGGCCGAGGCCGAGCAGCATTTCGAATCCGGCGCAGAGATTGTCCAGTGCCGTCCGCGAGACGACGACGCCCTTCGGCCGTCCGGTCGAGCCGGAGGTGAAGATCACATAGGCGGTTGCCTCCGGCACCGAGGGCATGAGCTTCACGGCACGCGGTCGGATTGTCGGATCGGGTGCATCGAGGCGCAGTGTCGCGATATTCGCCACGCCGGATTTGGCCGCGAGTTCCACGTCGGTCAGCAGCAGGCAGGGTTTCGCATCGTCCAGGATCATGGCGAGGCGCTGGGCCGGCTGATCGGGGTCGAGCGGCAGGTACGCCGCCCCCGCGCGCATCACGCCAAGCAGGGCGCAGGGCAGATCGGCATCGCGCGGCAGCGCGATCGCGACGAGATGGCCTGGTCCAATTCCCGCCGCGCGCAGCCGCGACGCGATCGCGTCGGCCCGCGCCAGCAAGTCCCGATAGGTCAGCACCTCGCCGCCGGTAATTATCGAAGGCGCGTCCGGCGTGGCTTCAGCCCGATCGCCGATGCGCGCCGCGACCGATCGCGCGGGCAGGGGGCGCGCGGTCGCGTTCCAGTCGACCAGTATCCGGCTGCGTTCGCCGTTCGCGAACAGGTCGTAGCCCGCGATCCTGGATGCGGGATCGGCGATCGCCTGGGTCATCAGCCGGATCAACCGCGCCTCGTGCAAGGCGAGATCGGCATCGTCGTACAGCACCGGGTTGGCGTCGAAATCGATCCGCAGCCCGCGCGCGTCGGCACGGTCATAGATGAAGATCATCAGATCTTCGACCGAACCGTTGGACAGGTTATGGGTGATCGCGGCATGGCCGCCGAAATTCAGGACATAGTCGAACGGCTCGATATTCACTCCGAGCCATGAAACCTGCTGATCCGCGCCGAACAGGCCGAGATCGCGGCGCAATTCCTCGTAGCGGAACTGCTGGTGGCGCAGAGCGCGCAGTACGGCGCGGCCCACTTCGCTCACCAGCGCGGCGAAGCTCATATCCGGCGTGAAGCGAAGCCGCAGCGGCACGGCATTGGCGACCATGCCGGGGATCGAGCGCAGCACGGCGGAGGGCCGGCCGGTGACCGGCATCCCGATGACCAGATCGGACGCTCCGGTCGCCCGGTGATAATAGGCCGCCACCAGTGCGATCAGCACCTGCGGCAGGCTGGCGCCGAGCGGCTTCGCCATGGCGTGGAGCCGGCGCGAGACATCCGGCGAAAGATGCGCGGTGCGCCGCCGCAGCCCGCCGCCGCCGGGCACCCGGCGCATCGCGAGCGACATCGCCGGCGGCAGGTCGGCGAGGTGTTCAAGCCAGAACGCCCGGTCGCGCTCGAAACGCGGCGACCCGCGATAGGCCTGATCGTGGGCGATCAGATCGCCGAGGCTGCCGAACGGGCAGGGCGCCGCCGCGCGTCTTTCGACGCTCGCCGTGTAGAGTTCGGCGACGCGGCGGGCGACCAGGCCGCCGGTGAAGCCGTCGAACATGATGTGATGGGCGCGGTGATACCAGAACCAGCGGTCCGGCCCGGCACGGAACAGCGCGCCCATCCAGAGCCTGTCGCACGCGAGATCGACCGGCGCGGATAATTCCCGCCACATCCAGGCTTCTGCCTCGGCACGCGGGTCGGTGGCGCCGGACACGTCAAACACCGGGAAATCCTTGGTATAGGCGGGTTCGATGATCTGGCGCGGTCCATTGCCGGTCTCGGCGATGCGCACGCGGATCGTGTCGGTTTCGGCGGCGACGGCGCGCAACGCCGCGAGGAACAGGTCCGGGTCGATCGCGCCGGGGATTTCGATGGATTCGGCGATGTTGAAGATCGATCCGCGCGGCGCGATTTTTTCGCCGATCCACAAGCCGCGCTGGGCGACCGTCAATGGAAGGGATCGTTCCTCGTGATGCATCGCCTGGGCCTCTGTGTCAGAAATGAGACCGGTATCATATTGCGATGCAAATCAATTACAACCGATTTAATTATCTTGAGTTGCGACGTTTTGGTGAACATGCCTCGGTGGTGGTATCGTCGGCATTTACCCTGTCCCAAACGCGTATGCATCCATGCGGAGGATCGCATGCTCGGTGGAGTTGTGCAGGCGCCGCGCGGCAACCGGATCGCCCGCCGCGCCGATCGCGGCGAAAAGGGGCAGAATATGCTCCTCGGTGGGGTGTTCATCCCGCGCATGGGGGGCACGCGCCCGATAATCGGTCAGCGCCGCCACATCGCCCGCGGCGATCACCCGGTCCATCCAGGCGCTGAACGCGGTGACATCGGGGGATTCCGGCGCATCCACCGCCTGGCCGCGAAACCGCCTGAGATCGTGGGTGAAGCTGCCCGACCCCAGAATCAGCACGTTTTCGTGTCTTAGCGGCGCCAGGGCGCGGCCGATCGCCAGATGATGCGCCGGGCCGCGATGGGTTTGCACGGATAATTGCAGCACAGGGATATCGGCCTCGGGATAGGCAAGTAGCAGCGGCACCCAGGCGCCGTGGTCCAGCCCGCGCGCCCGGTCGATCCCGGCATCGAAACCGGCCTGCCTGAGCAATTCGGCGACGCGCTCAGCCAGCGCCGGATCGCCCGGTGCCGTGTAGGTCAGCTCGTAGAGGGGTTTCGGAAATCCGCCGAAATCATGGATGGTGTCATTGCGCGCGACCGCATTCACCATCGGCGCTTCGGTCTCCCAGTGCGCGGAAATCACCAGGATCGCCTGCGGGCGCGGCAGGGTTGCGGCCAGGCCAGCGAGAAAATCGCGCGCCGGGGTTCGGCTCAGCGCAAGCATCGGCGAGCCATGGCTGACGAACAGGCTGGGGAGCATGGCTATACCCTCCGGCCGAACGGGGTAGGGGCCAGCGCATAGGCGCCGTCGCCGAGCAGCGCGAGAGCGATCAGCGCGATGGTCCAGAACGCCGGATATTCCCAGCCGCCGCCCTTCACGTTGAAGAAGAAGCCGTTATGGATGTGCACGAGCGCGATGGCGCCGATCAGATCGGGCGCGATCAGCAGGGCGATCAGCCGCGGCCAGACGCCGAGAATCAGCGCGATGCCGGCGGCGAATTCGGCGGCCATGATGAACAGGCCGAACCAGCCGGGCAGGCCGAGGCTGATGAAGTATTTTTCGGTCCCTGCCGGGGTAAAGACGAAATATTTCAGCGACGCATGGGCCAGAAACAGCAGCCCCATGCTCACCCGGAGCAGAAGGCCGGCATAGGGGGCGGTACGCGGATCGACGGAACTGGTCATGAAACTCTCCTTTGACCGCCAATCTAACCATGCGCGGATTGCTCTTATAGTGCCGATTCTGGCAGCATCGTCATGCGTTTTCGCATAGAACAATATGGCGTTTGATGGAATCGCGGAGCGATCCAGCAAAGCCATGAAATTTGCTCGCCAAACAATGGATAGAAAAAATGCTGGATTGGGATGATCTGAGAACCTTCCTCGCCATCGCGCGGGCCGGCACATTGTCGGCGGCGGCGCGCACGCTCGGCGTGCGGCAATCGACCATGGGGCGGCGGCTCGCGGCGCTGGAGGCGCAGGCCGGCGCCCGGCTGCTGGTGCGCACGCCGCGCGGCTTCACCCTGACCGAGGCGGGCGAAGCGGCGCGTGCCGAGGTGGAACGCATGGAACAGGCGGCATTTGCCGCTGAACGGGCGATCAGCGGGCGCGACATCAGGCTGGAAGGCGTCGTGCGGGTCACCACGGTGGAGGGCTTCGCCGAGGCGCTGCTGATGCCGGTTTTCGCTGAACTTTCGCTCCGCTTCCCCGGCATCGTCATCGAGTTGATCGGTGACGATCGCACGCTCAGCCTTGCCGCGCGGGAGGCCGATCTGGCGATCCGCCTCGCCCGCCCGCGCGGCCAGTCGATCCTGGCACGAAAAATCGGCACGGTCGCTTTCGGGCTCTACGCCAGCGCCGACTATCTGGCGCGCCATGGCACGCCGGATTTCGCGGCGGACCAGGGCGATGGGCACCGGCTGATCCTGATGCGCGACGAGACGGGCAGCTATCCTGAACTCGACCACATGGCTGCACTCGCGCCGCTTGCGCGGGCTGCCTTGCGCGCGGATAGCCGTCTCGCCCATCGCGCGGCGGCCGAGGCCGGACTCGGCATCGCCTGTCTTGCCCACCACCTCGCCATCGGAGCCGATCTGGTCCGGCTCGCCGCGCCCGATCCGCCGGGACGGGAAATCTGGCTCGCCCAGCATGAGGATACCAGAACCACTCCGCGCATCCGCGTCGTCGCCGAGGCGATCGCCACGGGATTGCGCGACGGTGCCGCCCGGCTTGCCGGCTGAGCGTCAGGCGCCGCCGAGGCCGCTGCCCACCATGCGGGCCGGATCGACGATCCGGTCGAAGGTTTCGCCGTCCAACCCGCCATATTTCAGCGCCGCCTCGCGCAGTGACAGATTTTCGGTCTCGGCCTTGTGGGCGATCATTGCGGCGCGGTCGTAGCCGATTTCGGGGCTGAGGGCGGTGACCAGCATCAGCGACCGGCCCAATTGTTCGTCGATCACCGCGCGGTTCAGCCTGGTGCCCGTGACCGAGAAGCGGTTCAATGTGGCGCATGCATCGGCGAGGTTGCGGCAGGAGCGGAGAAAATTGTTGATGATGATCGGCCGCATCGCATTCAGCTCGAAATTGCCCTGGCTGCCGGCAAAAGCCACGGCATTGTCGTCGGCGATCACCTGGATGCAGACCATCACCATCGCCTCGCACTGGGTCGGGTTCACCTTGCCCGGCATGATCGAGGAGCCCGGTTCGTTCTCCGGCAGCACAAGCTCGCCGATGCCACAGCGCGGCCCGCTGGCGAGCCAGCGCATGTCGTTGGCGATTTTCATCAACGCAACCGCAAGCCCCCGGACCGCGGCCATCGAAGCGACCATCGCATCGAGCGACCCCTGGGCGGCGAATTTATTCGGCGCGGTGATGAAGGGCATGCCGGTGAGGGCAGCGATTTGTGCGGCGATCGCCACACTGAATCCCGCCGGCGCGGTCAACCCCGTACCCACTGCTGTCCCGCCAGCGGCAATTTCGAAAAGCCCGGCTTTCGACGCCTCGATGCGGGCCAATGCGTCGCGCAACTGGTGCGCGTAGCCGGACCATTCCTGCCCGACGGTCAGCGGCACCGCATCCTGCAAATGAGTACGGCCGGTCTTGGGAATCTCCATCCATTCGGCGGATTTCGCCTCGATCGCCTCGGTCAGCGCGGTCGCGCGCGGCAGCAGCATCGCATCGAGCGCGTCGAGTGCCGCGATGTGCATCGCGGTGGGGAAGGTGTCGTTCGAGGATTGGGCCAAATTCACGTCGTCGTTCGGATGCACCGGGGATTTGCCGCCGATTGTCCCACCCAGAAGCTGGTTCGCCCGGTTTGCCAGAACCTCGTTGATGTTCATGTTGGACTGGGTGCCCGACCCGGTCTGATAGACGAAGAGCGGGAAATGATCGTCGAGCTTGCCTGCGATCGCCTCGTCGGCGGCGCGCGCGATGGCATCGGCTTTCCAGCGCGGAAGATGGCCGGATGCAGCGTTCGCCAAGGCGGCGGCCTTCTTGACGATGCCGTAGGCGCGGTAGAGCGGCTTGGGCATCCTCTCCGTGCCGATCGAGAAATGCTTCAGGCTGCGCTGGGTCTGCGCGCCCCAGTAGCGATCGGCGGCAACCTCGATCTCGCCCATCGAATCGCTTTCGGTGCGAAAGCCGGCCGCGTCGATGCCGATGGGAATGTCGTGAAGCGCCGGGTGGTCGGTTTTGTTCTGGGTCATGCAACGAACATGGTTGTGCCGACGCGCCATTAAAGCGGTGAGGCTTTTATCCGGCGCATGGGAGCCCATCTGAAAGGCACGACCATGGAATTACACGGACGTGGAATTCCATGACCATAAAATTAAGGAGCGAACCATGGTCAAGGCGGTATGGAACGAAACGATCATCGCGGAGTCGGACGCGACCGTCATGATCGAGGGCAATCATTATTTCCCGATCGAGTCGGTCCGGCGGGAGGTGCTGCGCGACAGCGCCACAACCAGCCGCTGCCCGTGGAAGGGCACCGCTCACTATTACTCGATCGCGGTCGATGGCGCAACCAACAGGGACGCCGCGTGGTACTACCCCGATCCCTCCGCCGAAGCCGCCGAAATCAAAGGCCGGATCGCGTTCTGGAAGGGTGTTCGGGTGGCGTAGCCGCCCCGTTCAGTCCTCCTCGATATCCTCCAGGCTGAATTGCTGCGCTTCCTCGTCATAGGAATACAGCTCGGCATAGCGGCCCCAGGAAATCGCGGTGCGCAGGGTTTCCTCGGCGCGCTCGGGCGACATGTGGTCTTCCAGTTCGTCGCGGAAGCGCACCGCCGAGGCGCGGTGATTCCAGCGTTCGTCGATCACCTGGCGGATCGCCGCCACCAGCGGAACCTGAGCCCGCAAATTGGCGGCGAAGATGCGTTTGCGCTCCTCGGTCTCGGCGTTGACGAAGCGGTGCCCCTGTTCGGTCAGGCGGATGTCGCCTTCCTCCAGCTCGGCGAATTTCAGCAATTGCAGGGTTTCGCCGAGCGGCAGCAACTCGTCGACTTCGTATTGCAGCGCGGCGGCCAGCGCCGGCAGGTCGGCGCGGCCCTCATAGGGGGGGGCTGCGAGGGTTTCCATCAGACCCGACATCAGATTGGTGCCGATCGGGTGAAGCGGGGTGGCGAAGCCGGTCGCCGGCTGTGCCGCCTGGGCACGCAGATCGGCCGGGGTTTTCCGCCGCGTCATTACCGCATAGATGTCGTCGACCATCTGGCGGAACGCCGGGTCGAGCCGGTTGCGCGGATGGGCGAAGCGCACGGTCATCTCGTGCGCGACCCGGCCCGGATCGGATGCAAACACCAGGATGCGGTCGCACATCAGCACCGCTTCCTCGATGTTGTGGGTCACCAGCAGCATCGATTTCACCGGCAATTTCCGGTCCGACCACAAATCGATCAGATCGGTGCGCAGCGTCTCGGCGGTCAGCACATCCAGCGCCGAAAACGGCTCGTCCATCAGCAGCAGATCGGGATGGGTCACCAGCGCTCGCGCGAGGCCGACCCGCTGGCGCATCCCGCCCGACAATTCCTTGGGATAGGCGCCATCATAACCGCCGAGGCCGATCAGGTCGATCGCCTCCTCGGCGCGGACCTCGCGCTCCGCCCGCGCAATGCCTTGCGCCTCCAATCCAAGCTCGACATTTTCCTGCACCGTGAGCCAGGGAAACAGCGCGAAACTCTGAAACACCATGGCAACCCCGCGCACCGGGCCGCGCACCGTCTTGCCTTGCCACAGCACCTCGCCGCTGGTCGGGCGCAACAGCCCGGCGATGATGCGCAGCAAAGTCGATTTCCCCGACCCGGAACGGCCGAGCAGGCCGACGATTTCGCCCTCCCGCAGAGAGACGTTCACATCGTCGAGCACCACGAGCTCGTTATTGGCCTCTTTCGGATAGGCCTGCCGGCATTTGCGGACTTCGAGCAGGGTTCGCGTGGCGACGAGCTGGTCCATGCGGGATTCCCTATCCAAGCGTGGTGCGGCGGCTGGCATAGGCATAGAGCGGGCGCCAGACCAGCCGGTTGAAAACAAGCACGAAGGCCGACATCACGGCGACACCCAGCACGATCCTGGCGGTGTTTCCCGCGTTGGTCGCCTCCGCGATATAGGCGCCGAGCCCCTGGGCGACCAGCGTGGTGTGCCCCCAGGACGCCACTTCCGCGACGATCGAGGTGTTCCAGGCATTGCCGCTCGCGGTCAGCAGACCGGTGACCAGATAAGGCAGGATGCCGGGAATGATCAGGCGCCGCCAGCGGAGAAAACCGCGCAGGCCGAAATTCGCCGCGACCTCCTTCAAATCGCCTGGCAGCGCCGACGCGCCGGCCACCACGTTGAACAGCACATACCACTGGGTGCCGAGAATCATCAGCGGCGTCAGCCAGATATTCGGCGCCAGCCGGTAGGCGACGATCAGCGCGACCGCGATGGGAAACAGCAGATTGGCCGGAAATGCGGCGAGGAACTGCGCCACCGGCTGGACGATCCTGGTCGCCTTCGGCCGCAGCCCGACCCACACGCCGAGCGGCAGCCAGATCGCGCTGGATACCACGAGGGCCACGATCACCCGTGCCAGGGTAAAGACGGCGAGTGTCAGGCAGGTGACCAGATCGGACCACTGCAGATGCGCCGCGCAGAACTTTGCCACCTGCCAGAACGCATAGATGGCGCCGAGTGCCACCAGCACGTAGAACACGCCATCGCCAAGGCGCGATGATTGCCGGTCGGTCCTGAGCGACTGAAAAGTCCGCTGAGCGCGGCCCAGACGCAACCGGCCGATCCGCGCCACCTGATCGCCGAGCCAGCCGCCCGCCTCGCGCAGGATGAAGGTCCGGCGCAACAGTTTCAGCACCCAGGGCTCGGAATCCGCCGCTGTCTGCACCGTCTCGAAGCGGAACTTGGCCGACCACGCGACCAGCGGGCGGAACAGCAACTGGTCGTACATC
Source organism: Acidiphilium iwatense (assembly GCF_021556475.1). Lineage (GTDB taxonomy): Bacteria > Pseudomonadota > Alphaproteobacteria > Acetobacterales > Acetobacteraceae > Acidiphilium > Acidiphilium iwatense. The sequence continues at coordinate 22,056 of NZ_JAKGBZ010000010.1, forward strand.
AGGATCACCACAAGCATGGCGAGCACGGCGTAGACGATCGCTGGAAGGTCGCGCCGGCCCAGCGCCACGGCCACATAGGACCCGATCCCCGGCAGGGTGAAGGTGGTGTTGCCCACCGTGATCGCTTCGGAGGCGACGACGAAGAACCAGCCGCCCGACATCGACAGCATGGTGTTCCAGACAAGGCCAGGGGTGGCAAACGGCACGTCGAGCCGCCAGAAGCGCTGCCAGGGCGACAGGCCGAAGCTGCGGCAGGCTTCGTCGAGATCGGCCGGCTCGGTGGTCAGCGACTGATAGAAGCTGAACGTCATGTTCCATGCCTGGCTGGTAAAGACGGCGAATACCGCCGCAAGTTCCGCGCCGAGTTCCCGGCCGGGGAACAGGTGAAGGAAGAACAGCACGGTGAACGACAGAAATCCGAGAATCGGTACCGATTGCAGGATGTCGAGGATCGGGATGATGATGATCGCCGCACGGCGGCTTTTCGCCGCAAGGGTCGCGACGGTGAAGGTGAAGATCAGCGAAGCGATCAGGGCCGCGAACATCCGCAGCGTGGTGCGTATGGCGTAGCCCGGCAGATAGGCGGGATCGAGATGGATATGCCCCGCCTGGGCAACCGCGAGCGGGGCGAGTGTGCCCCGCGCCACGTTCACCACCCCGATCAGCAGGCCGAGCACGAGCAGGATCGCCGCCAGATCCCATGCGTTGGGCAGGCGCCGTCCATGGACAAGGGCGGGCGGTGCGATGCTGGTCATGGCCGATCCGCTCATGGTCGTTGTCAGGGTCGTGCGGAGCCGGATGTCGTTCGACCCCCGCCCGGCCCATAGCCCGGCATGACCGCCCTGTCACCCGCGCAATAATTATGTTTCGGCGACGCACTCGATCGGCGTTACGCGCGGATGGGCCGGTTCTATTCCGTGCCGATCTGGGCTATGGACCGAAACCCTGGCGAGTCGCATAATTGTCAGGCGAGATGACTGGAAGGATCGCATGAAGCTCAAGGCGGATCGCGCCACGCTCCTCAAGGCGCTGGCCCATGTTCAGAATGTGGTGGAGCGGCGGAACACAATTCCCATCCTCGCCAACGTGTTGCTCTCGGTGAAGGACGGGCGGCTGACCGTCGCCGCGACCGATCTGGAGATCGCCCTGATCGAGGAGGTTGCCGCCGCCAGCGCAGCGGACGGGGCGGTCACCGCGCCGGCGGCGACGCTCTATGAAATCGTGCGCCGCCAGCCCGACCATGCCGAGATCGAGCTGGATCATCCGGGCGGCGACGCGCCCCTGCATCTGCGAGCCGGTCGCTACGCGACCAAGCTGGTGGTTCTGCCGACCGACGAATTCCCCAAGCTCGATGCCGGCAAGCTGAGCCATCGTTTCGCAATTCCGGCCCAGGCGCTGCGCGGGCTGATCGACCGCACCCGCTTTGCAATCTCCACCGAGGAGACCCGATACTACCTCAACGGCATCTATCTGCATGCGGCCGAATCGGACGGCGCCGCCGTGCTGCGCGCGGTCGCGACCGACGGCCACCGGCTTGCCCGCGTCGAGGAACCGCTGCCCGAGGGCGCTTCCGGGATGCCGGGCGTGATCATTCCGCGCAAGACGGTGAACGAGCTGCGCAAACTGCTCGACGAGGTTTCCGGCGATGTCGCCATCGCCCTGTCGGAAACCCGCATCCAGTTCAGCCTCGATACGATGCGCCTGACCAGCAAGCTGATCGACGGTACCTACCCCGATTACAGCCGGGTCATCCCGGTCGGTAACGACAAGATTTTACGTGTTGATACAAATGATTTTTCCAACGCCGTTGCCCGCGTCTCGGCGATCACCGCCGAGCGCCACAAGCCGGTGAAATTGTCGGTCGCACGCGATCTGCTCGTCCTGTCGGCGACCAGCCCGGATCAGGGAACCGCCTCGGAAGAGCTCGACGGCGAACAGGTGCAGTACGAATCGAGCCCGATCGAGATCGGCTTTCAGGCGCGCTACCTCAACGACGTGACCGAGCAGATCAAGGGTCATGTCGAATTCTGCTTCGCCGACGGCGCGGCGCCCACCCTGGTGCGCGCGGCCGGCGATCAGAGCGCCATATTCGTCCTGATGCCGATGCGTGTTTGAACGCTAACGGCCGACCGGCGGGCGCGCGTATCGAACGCCTGCGCCTCGCCGATTTCCGCTCCTACACCGCGCTCGATTGGCAACCCGCCGGGCGAATCGTCGCCCTTGAGGGGCCGAACGGCTCGGGCAAGACCAATCTGCTGGAGGCGATTTCGCTGCTGGCGCCGGGGCGTGGCTTGCGCGGCGCCCGGTTCGCCGAACTGGCGCGCCGTGCCCCGGAGGCTTCCGGTGGCTGGGCGGTGGCCGCGCGGATCGTGCGCGGGGAGGACGGGCAGGAATTCGATTTCGGCACCGGAATCGAACCGTCCCAGCCCGAGCGGCGGCGCATCCTGCTCGACGGCGAACCGATTCCGGCTTCGGCGGCGGCGGAGCACTTCGCCTGCGTCTGGCTCACGCCGCAGATGGACCGGCTGTTCACCGAAGGCGCTCCGGCACGGCGGCGTTTTCTCGACCGGCTGACCATTGCCCTTGCACCCGGCCATGCGCGCGAAGTCGCCGCGTTCGAGGCCGCTTCGGCCAACCGCAACCGGCTGATCGAGCAGGGTGGCTCCGATCCGGTGTGGCTGGCGACGATCGAGGAGTCGATGGCGCGTCACGCGGCGGCGCTGACCGCTTCCCGGCTCGATCTGATCGCCCGGCTGAACGACGCTCTTGCTGCCGGCGTCGCGGCGCCGTTTCCGCCGGCGATACTGGCGCTCGACTGCCCGATCGGCGCGCGGCTGCGGGAAGCGCCTGCCCTCGCGGTCGAAGACTGGCTGCGCGAAACCTACGCAGTCGCCCGAAACGCCGCACAGGTGCCGTCTTCGCCGCAGCGCGCCGATTTCCTGCTCGCCGACCGGACGAGCGGATTGCCCGCGTCACTGGCGTCGACCGGCCAGCAGCGCGCCATGCTGGTTGCCATCGTGCTCGCCCATCTGGCGGCGGTGACGCAGCTGCGCGGTGCCGCCCCCGTGCTCCTGCTCGACGAACCGTTCGTGCATCTCGATGCCGCACATCGTGCCGCGCTCGGCGCTGCGCTGACACGAAGCCCAGCCCAGATATTCTGCACCGCGACAGAACATGAATCGCTCGCCACGCTCGGCGATGACGCGATGGTCTGGCGTGTCGCGCCCGGCCTGATCGAACCCGCCTGAGCGTGTCTGTTACCGCTCCAGCAATGCGCGGGCCGTGTCGGCATCGCGCACAATCTGGCCGCGCAACTCGTCGAAGCTCGCGAATTTGCGTTCGTCGCGGATGAAATGATGCAGCGCGACCGCGATCTCCCGGCCGTAGAGATCGCCATCGAAATCGAACAGATGCGCCTCCAGCCGGGCAATCGCGCCTTCGGCGACGGTCGGCCGGCGGCCGATATTCGCGACCCCGCGCACGCTGCGCCCATCGTCCAGCTTCGCGGTGACCGCATAGACCCCGCGCGCGGGTTCCAGGTGCCGGCCGAGTGCCACATTGGCGGTGGGGAACCCGATGGTCCGGCCGCGCGCATCGCCGTGGGCGACCGTGCCGCGAATCACATGCGGGCGCCCGAGCAGCGAGGCTGCGCGCTCGGGGTAACCGTCCTGCAGCAGCCGGCGAATCCGGGTCGAGGAAATCGGGCCTTCGGCGTCGTCGAGATGCGATACGACGGTCAGCCCCATGCCGAGCGCTTCGGCGCGTGTGGCGAGCAGCGAAACGTCGCCGCCGCGCCGGTGGCCGAAGGCGAAATCGGCGCCGCAGGCGAGGTGCGCCGCGCCGATGCCGCGATGCAAAATCTCATCGATGAACTGGGTTGCGGTCAGAAGCGAAAACGCGCGGTCGAACCGCAGTTCGAACAGGATGCCGACCCCCTCGGCCTCAAGGGCGGCGGCGCGTTCCTCCTCCAGCATCAGCCGGAACGGCGGGTCGTCGGGGCGGAAAAACTCGCGCGGGTGGGGCGCGAAGCTCAGCACCGCGCGGGGCGCGTCCGGGCGTGCCGCGTGGGCGGCGCGCAGCACCTCGACATGGCCGCGATGCACCCCGTCGAAATTGCCGAGAGCGACCGACGCGCCGCGCGCCTCCGCCGGCACCTCGGTCCAGTCATGGATGACTCCGATCATTCGGCGGCGCGCTTCTCGCTCTGGGCGATCGCGACGACCGCTTCGGTCGGCGGAATCACCACCGCCTCGCCCTCGATCACCACCCGTCCGCGCACCAGGCAGCGCGTGCGCATGGTGGCGCGCTTCCGGTCGTGGTCGAGGCCGGCGACTTCGACCACCGCCGTCACCGTGTCGCCGATTCGTACCGGCGCGCGGAACCGCATGGACTGGGTGAGATAGATCGTCCCCAGCCCCGGCAGCACGGTGCCGAGCACCGCCGAGATCAGGCTGCCGCACAGCATCCCATGGGCGACCCGGCCCTTGAACAGGGTCTGGTCCGCCAGTTCCTGGTTGAGATGGACCGGGTTGGTATCCATCGAAACCGCCGAGAACAGCAGGATGTCGGCCTCGGTGATGGTCTTGCCGAGCGAGGCGGTCTGACCGATTTCCAACTGGTCGAATGGTACGCAAGATGGCATGAGGGGCTCCGCGAGGGGATGCTGCAGATCGAACGAGAGGATCGTGCGCTGCACAAAGCCCTGGATCATGCAACGAGGTCAAGAGTGGGGCGATTGTGAAGGATTCGGAAGGACCGATGAGCGATCCGGTTACGGCAACCGAACAAGCGGCCATTGGCCAGTATCGCGGCGTTTGGATACGTGTAGAATGTGGTCACTTCCGTCTAAAAGGTACGCTACAGCATATTTCTTGATCAATTAATTTTATAATTTAGCAGCCGCGAGGAGTATAAGTTTACAGACCGCAACAGACAAGAGCTCATTACCTTACATTCGTGCTGGTTGTTGATAAGTCCAGACGTGATGGGCAATGAAGGTCATTAGCGGCACTATTAATAATATGGCAATGATTCCGATCCAATAGCCGAAGCCCATCGTGATCGCGTTTTTTAAGATCGCTGATGAGATGGCCGATCCAAGGATCGTTACCGTCGCGAATTTCATCAGATTGGCTGGGCTCGGCTTTTCCGAGAAGCTCCAGAGCGTGTTGACCAGGTAGGAAAATACGCTGGCAATGATGAAAGCGACGATGCTTGAGACGATGACCTCCAACGCGAGTATTTTGATCATCGTGTAAGACAGGCCGACATAGATCGCCGTCGAGGTGATGCCTGTCACCCCGAACTTCATCACGCGCGACACCAATTGGCGGATTTCGCTGACGTTGGTCACCACGGACTCACGCGCTCGCGACGCAGAGCAGGGACAGCCCAAACGGTAGCCCGGTCCGTTCAAGCAGATGACGTTCTGATGCGAAGATCGTCCGCATGATCCGATTGATCAGGGCGGGCGGGATGTTCGTCCCGGTCGCGCTCTGCGCTCCGCGCAGCTTGTCGAAGCTCCGCACTAGGGCGGCCGCCGGGAACAGCCACATATTGAAATATGTGGCGCGGTCGAGGCGCAGTCCCGCTGATTGGACCACATCGATTAATCTGATCTTTGAATAGCGTCGGTGGTGATGGAGAAATTCATCGTGTCGGCTCCACATCCACTGATAGGCCGGCACGGAGATGATCAGGCGGCCGCCAGGCTTGACCAGACAAGCCACGGCGCGGAGCGTGCCAAGATCGTCGTCGATATGTTCGAGCACATCGAACAGGCAGATCAGATCAAATTGGCGCCCGAAATCCGGCACTGCGGAGGGTAAGGTGCCGGCGCGAATTTCGAACGCTCCGCCGGTCTTTTTTATGGCCAAATCGCGCGCGACTTCAGAGATTTCGATCCCGCATACGGTTCCGAAGTCCGACAGCATGGGCAGATTACCCCCCGTGCCACAGCCGATCTCAAGGATCTGAGCGTGGCGCGGTAGGTCGAGCGCCTTCAACTGATCGGAAAGGATGTCTCGGCGAGCCGCAAACCACCAATGGCGTTCTTCAAGTTCCGCCATGTCGAGGTATGCTTTGGTTTCCATTACAAAATTCCAAATTACTCAGCCGTCGGCATGTAAGACGACAAGGGCGCACGATATTCGATTATATAGTTCACGTCTTTTGGTCCGCATGACGTTCTAGGGTGTGTACCCAATGGCGGCGTGAGCCGCGATTTGCGCCCCAGCCCGAAGGGACCGGGAGCTTTTGGCCGCTGGCTATGTCGTTCGTCGCTCATGATCGGCAAGATCACCTCACTCCTCTCTCCTGGCCAGCAGCCAAAATCCCTCCGGTCGCGGCCACACCGCTATTGGGTACACACCCTAGTTCTCACCCGCTGAGTAAGCGGCCGATCCGCTCCAGTGGTGAGGTAGTAGCAGCTTGAAGATGGCCTCGGAAGTCTGTTTGTTGTGAATCAGCCGCAAATCTACTGGCCAGAGATGCCCGGCCCGTTGTTGAAAATCGGTGCGGGCACGTTGCCCGATTTCTGATTATGCGGCTTTGGTGTATTGAGCAAAATTGGCATCGAGGAGGAGCTTCGGCTTGTGTGCAGCCAGGGCCGAGCGAAGTGCTGGATGAGCCTTCAGCTTCCGAAAGAGCCCTTGGTAGCTTCCATTATGGCGGCAGCGGTCCAGCGCAGCGCCATTGCGGCGTTGCGCCAACGTTTCACATTCCGGCAGACCCGCCTGACAGTGCCCAACTGGTCAAATGGTATGCAAGATGGCATGAGGGGCTCCGCGAGGGGATGCTGCAGATCGAACGAGAGGATCGTGCGCTGCACAAAGCCCTGGATCATGCAACGAGGTCAAGAGTGGGGCGATTGTGAAGGATTCGGAAGGACCGATGAGCGATCCGGTTACGGCAACCGAGCAAGCGGCCATTGGCCAGTATCGCGGCGTACGGGGCGTAGTTGAGACGGTTTTGGCTCTTTTTTTCTATCTACTTATTTCAATTATGTTATTTGGATCGCGCCTGCCATGGACCACGCATTATATCGGTGGCGGTAACGATCCAATCTCTTTCATGTGGTTCCTGCATTGGTGGCCTTTCGCGATCGCTCACGGCCTCAACCCGTTCTGGACCCGCTATGTCTGGTTTCCCCATGGTTTCGATCTCGCATGGGCGACGTCGGTTCCGACCCTTGCCGCAATCGCCGCGCCCTTCACGATTTTGGGGAATGCAACGCTGGCATTCAATGTTATATCGGTGTCGGCTCCCGGATTAGCAGCCTGGACGACCTTTCTTCTGGCACGCTCCATTGTCAAAAATACCGGTGCGGCGCTTGTAGCAGGATTTATCTACGGTTTTTCTTCGTATGAATTGGGCCAGTTACTTGGTCATCTTAATCTCGACGTCACGTTTCTGGTTCCCCTGATCGTTTTGCTTACCCTGCTGCGCTTTCGAGAAGAGGTGTCGCGGCGCACTTTCGTGCTTCTTACGGCCCTGGCGCTGTTTCTGGAAATCGGCATTTCAACGGAGATTGTCGCGACTTTCTGTACTCTTGGAGCGATCGTCTGGGCGATTTTCTGGTATTTTACTCCCGATCGGGAGCGCACGGCTTTATGGCAGCTTGCGCTTGAATTTCTGGGGGCGGCGTGTATCGCCGCATTCTTGTCTTTACCTTTCATCTATTATTTGATTGTCGGCGCGGATACGGTTCCGAAGGAGATTAACTCGGTTACTTATTACTCGGCTGACCCGCTCAATTTCGTGCTGCCAACCTATATGACCTGGCTGGGACATCGCGCTGCGGCACCGATTGTCCGGCACATGACTGCCAACTTGTCGGAGCAAGGCGCTTATCTTGGATTGCCGCTGATCGCTATTTTGATTGCATATTTATGGCGCGGCGAATTAATCCGATACAAAAAGGCTTTATTTATTTCGATTTTATTGCTTAGAGCCTGACCGAAAAAGATAGTTGAGCGATTTCAGTGGATTGTGATTCAGTCGGTTTGCAACAACGGACGGATTCGCAATGGCCTGGACCGAAATCGCTCGCCGGCGATACTGCCGGGGCGAGCTTCGTTATGCAAGCAATCTCACCGATGCGGAATGGTCGTTGATCGAGCCGTTCATGCCAGCGCCGTCACAGCGTGGCCGACCGCGCTCGGTATCGCTGCGAGTGATCGTGGAGGCGATCCTGTACATGCTGGCGACCGGATGCCAATGGCGGCAGATCCCGAAGGAATTCGCACCGTTCACGACGGTGCAGGGGTATTTTTACCGCTTCTGCCGCGATGGCACCCTGGAACGCATCAACCACGCCCTTATCATGATGGCCCGAGAATTGGCTGGTCGTGAACCTTCCCCTACTGCCGGGGTAATCGACAGCCAGTCGGTGAAGACGACCGAAGCCGGGGGGCCGCGCGGCTTCGATGCGGGCAAGAAGATCAAGGGGCGCAAGCGCCATATCATCACCGACACGCTGGGCCATCTGGTCGGGCTTGTCATCCACTCCGCCGATATCCAGGACCGCGATGGCGCCGTGCGGGTGCTCAGCGCCATTCGCTCGCTGTATCCGTGGCTCCGACACGTCTTCGCCGACGGCGGCTATGCCGGCCCGAAGCTGAACAGGCGCCTCGCCAAAATCGGCAACTGGACCATGCAGATCGTCAAACGATCTGACACCGCCACAGGATTTGAACTCCTGCCCCGAAGGTGGGTGGTTGAGAGAACCTTCGCCTGGCTCGGCAGATGCCGCCGCCTCGCCAAGGATTTCGAAGCAACCATCGCCAGCGCCACAGCGTGGCTCCTCCTTGCCCATATCCGCCTGCTCACAAGAAAAATCGCCCGCCAACGATAGCAACGCTACCATTCAGAGTCAGGCTCTTACTGTTGCAAGTCTTGGCCCGAAGCTGCATCTCGACGGTCTGAACACCGGCATCCCACTTCCGTGGGCTGTCACTTCTTGGCTCCCGCTCATAAAATCGGCCTTGCCGATCCGATTCACCCAGTATGTTTTTCTTGCTGCGGGCATCGCCGTCGCGTGTTGGATTACCGAAGCAAAGGCTGCCTCTCGCCTCGTTCGGCTCGTTCTTGCCTTTCTTGCCTGCGTTTTTCTGGTTCCCAACCCCAAGGCATTCGGATGGACGAATTTTCCGCTGGCGCCGGCGTTACCGAGCAATATCGCAGCATCTGCGCTCGGGAAGCCAGCGAATATCATCGTGCTGCCGTTCGCGAATCATGGTCCGGGAATGGCTTGGCAGCTCGATACCCGTATGGGTTTTACCCAAACGGGCGGTTATGTAGGGTTTACTCCTCGTCAGGCTTGGCGCTGGCCCGTTGTCCATGACTTCATGGACGGCGCGCCGCACGGAAACTTCGAAAACGACATCTTGGCGTTTTGTGGGACTCACCGGGTCGACTACATTCTCCTTGCACCCCAAACGCCGAAGCCGCTTGCGCAGGCTATCATGGCACTCGGATGGCCCATAATCCGCCACGACGGCACCGGGATCGTCGAAGTTCCGCCGCGCAGGAAGCTTCGCTATTTCTATGTTCAAGGGGATTATTGGCCATCCGCTCACAGTCGGTTCAGTTGGATCGGGCGATATGCCAGGATCGCAACCAGCGGCCGTTCTCTACGCCTTATCATCAAAGGATCCGAGCGGCCCGCGTCGCTGCGGCCGGTCAGATTGACCGTAAAAATCGGAAAGAAAACGACGGTCTACGAAGTCAGCGACGCGACGCGGATCGTTTTGACCTTGAAATCTGGATCAACCACGACGTTGAAGGCGGCAAAAATTTTCCGTCCGGTGGATGTCATACACAACAAGGATTATCGCCACCTGTCGGTGACGATCGCGCTGGAGGCGTTGCCGCACAATCCGGCCTGACCATCCGATTGGACGGTTTGCCCGATTGGCCATCATTCGATCCGTTGGTCTAAGCTGGCATCGGCTCGCTCCTCGAAAGGATGCTTCATGCGCGGTTTCGCCCGGTTTCTGCTCCTGCTGATCGTAGTCGGCATTGGCGTGACGCTTGGTTTCATCCAGAGCCTGAAGGCGATTTTTCATCTATGGGGTGCCGATTCGGATATCGCGGGCCCAGTCTTGCTCTGGCAAGGCGTCCATGCACATGGCATCGGCTTCGTGACACTCTGGCGCTACACCCAAGATAATTGGCTCCTGTCCTTGATGCCGGCAGATTTCTTCGCTTTCCTGATCTTTGGTGATTCACCGGTGGTTCTGATTGCGAGCGGCGCCGTCTTTTTTTATCTCATGGTGCTGTTGACAGTGATCCTAATCGGGCGCGAGCGTGGTCCGGTGATTGGGGCTCTGGCTGCTATTGTTCTTCTCTTCGCTGGACAACCGGCTCTTGGTGCCAACGGATTCCTCGCTTACCCGGTCAGCCATAACGTCTCGCTGGTTTGGGGGCTGCTTGGTGTCTTACTTTCGACCCTTTGGCTCGACAGCGGACGACTCGGCTGGCTGATGATCGCCGGAATTTGCCTATTCATCGGTGCTTTGTCCGATCCCTGGACGCTTGCCGCTTTTCTCATGCCTATGGCTACTGCCACCATCATTCTGATTGTCACGGGCAATGACGAGGTGGGCCGCAAACCAATCATTGCTATCTTGGGCATCGACATATTGGCCGGTGCACTGGCGGAGACTAAACTTTTTGGCATGTTTGGCTTCCTTCCGGCGCCGTCTCACAGCATCGCGACATGGAACGAGATTGGCAAGAATCTGATTTTGGCGTTCCGTTACGTGGCGGTGTTTATGAACTTGGTGCCAGGCTCACTGACATCCCCGTACCACCCGCCCCCGATTACATCCCTGGTGATTGATTGCGGTGTGCTTGCGCTGGTTGTGGCATTTTCATTCGCCTGTCTTACCGGAAGTTACCGTATGATGCCGATCCGTCGGCAGTTTCTTGCGCTGACAGCACTTGCATCCATGGGGATCATGTTTTCGGCGTTGCTCTTTACCGGCTTTGCAACTGCAATGGTGACTGCACGTTATTTTGCCAATTTTTTTGTCTTTGTTCCAATCCTACTTGCCGTTATTCCTATTGAGACATCGGGCTTACGACATCTGGGCCTTAGTATTGTAACGGCAATCGGTATTGCTTCGATAGTTTCTGGCGTGGTGAGTAATCGTGTTGTCTGGACTCTAGATCCGCCACATGTATCGCTCAGAGGTATACCGGCCCTTGCCAGATTTTTGCACGCCCATGGTCTTTCTTTCGGCTACGGACCGTATTGGCCAACTCAGGCAAATGCCGTTGCCTGGGTGACCCATGGCGAAGTCACGATCCGGCCAGTGGATTTCGATGCAAATAAGCAGCAATTTTTGCCTAAGCCCGTCCAAACCCTGGCGCGGTGGTACACGCGGGAGGGCATTCTAAACGAGCCGAAGCGAATGTTTCTCATCGTTTCCGTTGATCCTGGACAGTGTCTGCCTCAACCATCGTGTGCTGTCGCAGCGGCCAGGCAGTTCGGAATGCCAACTAAAAAGCTATATTATCACGGATTTAATGTGCTGGTATTCGATCATCCCATCATTCCCTGACTTATGGACTTAGCTGGGGCGAGGGCGCTACTCCATGCCATGCTCCGGCTTCGATGCACGACTGTTCGGCAACTAGAATCCTGCCTGCGGCAAAAGCAATGAAAGACCTCTCATGCGCGGTTTCGCCCGGTTTCTGCTCCTGCTGATCGTGGTGCTGGCGATCGCCTATCTTGGAGCGTGGTGGTATGCCGAGGGACGCCTCGGGGTCGCGTTCCGCCAGCAGGAAGCCGCGTTCCGCAAGGCGGGCTGGACCGTCAGCCATGGCGCGACCGCGCGCGGCGCCTCGCCGCTGGTGGCGCGGTTCTCGGTAGCCGATCTCACCTTCAGCCCGCCTGATCGGGGGATGCCGGAGCCGTCGATCACCCTGCCCAACCTCAACCTCGACGTGCACCCGGCCTCGCCTTTCACTCTCGATCTCGGACTGCCCTTGTCCTGGCACATGGCGATGCCGTCCGGGCCGGCCTTCACCATCCAGTTCGCCACCCTGCATGATCGCTACCGCTTCGACCCGAATGCCCTGCTCGACCATGCGCCCGACCCGCTGCGTGCCGTCGAAGCCTCCTTCATCGACATGCGGGTCGACAGCGCGGACACCAATTTCACCCTGGTCAGCATCAAGTCGCTCACCGCTCGCGGCACCCGCAATCCGGCAGCGGGCAAAAACGCGACCGCGATCACGATTCATGAGAAAATCACCGGCTTTGCCCTGTCGCCGATTTTCGTGACCCTCGGCCATCTGCCGTTCGCCGGCAAAATCAAATCGTTGATTTTCGATCTCGACCTGTCGGGGCCGTCAATGCCGGCATTGTCCCATTTCGGCCAGCTTCCGTTGGCCCCGTCGCCGGACGGCAGCGGGGTCAACCCGATGCAACCCTTGCAAGCCATGTGGCGGAAATTCGGGCCGGAAATCCATGACTGGGCGAAGGCAGGCGGCCATGGACGCTACGCAATCGCCCTGGTGCTCGGCCCGCTCGACGCCCACGCGCACGGCAATTTCGGCTTCGACAAGGCGGTTCAGCCGGTGAGCCGATCAACCCTGACCGCCGACGGCCTGGGCGAATTTCTCGGCGACATCGCCAGCGCCTACCCCGCCGCCGTCGGCGCGATCAGCACCCTGACCACCGAAACCGCGCCCTACATGACCAAAGGACCCAAGGGTAGCCAGCGCCTCAAGGCCGATCTCGCACTCGCGGACGGTGTGCTGACCGCGAACGGCAGGAAAACCGCGAACGTCCCGAAGCTCGTCTGGCCGAGATCGGCCCCGGCAGCGCATTGAGCGCCGATGACCGACGATGAGGATGACGATCGCGCCGCCCTGACCACCGGGCAGATGCGCCTGACCGCGGTGATCGTGGCGACCGCGCTGTTCATGCAGAATCTCGACAGCACCATCGTCGCGACCGCCCTGCCGGCGATGGCGAAAAGCTTCCACGCCGATCCGATTCATATGAGTCTGGCGCTCACGTCGTATCTGCTGTCGCTCGCGGTGTTCATCCCGGCCTCGGGCTGGTTCGCCGACCGTTTCGGCAGCCGCACCGTGTTCCGCGCCGCAATCCTGGTGTTCACCATCGGCTCGATCCTGTGCGGACTGTCCACCAGCCTCGGTGCGCTGATCGCGGCGCGCATCCTGCAGGGTGTGGGCGGGGCGATGATGGTGCCGGTCGGCCGGCTGCTCCTGCTCAAATCGGTGCGCCGGCGCGACATGCTCGCCGCCACGTCCTGGCTGACCATGCCGGCGCTGATCGGCCCGATCATCGGGCCGCCGCTGGGTGGTTTCATCGTTACCTATGTCTCCTGGCGCTGGACCTTCGACATCAACGTGCCGATCGGCATCATCGGTATCGTCGCCGTCAGCCTGTTCATCCGCGAGGTGCGCGACACCGAGCACGCGGGGCGGCTCGATATCGTCGGGCTGGTCTGGAGCGGACTGGCCATGGCGCTGCTGATGGCCGGCATCGAGACGATCGGGCGCGGCATCATCCCGGTGCCCTGGAGCCTCGCCTGTTTCGCGATCGGTGGATTTTCCGCGTTTGCCTATTGGCGCCATGCGCGCCGCCATGAGCATCCGGTGCTCGACCTGACCCTGATGAAAATCGCGACTTTCGCGAATTCGACCATCGCCGGCAGCTTTTTCCGCGTGCTGGCCGGGGCGATGCCATTCCTGCTGCCGCTGATGCTGCAACTCGGCTTCGGCGAGAGCGCCGCTAAAAGCGGCACCGTCACCTTCGCCGCCGCGATCGGCGCGCTGGCGATGAAGCCGCTGGCCCAGCCGATCCTGCGGCGCTTCGGCTTCCGCGCCTCGATGGTGGCGTTCGGCCTGCTTTCGGTGGTGTTCACCGCGCTCTGCGCCGCGTTCCGGCCGGGCTGGCCGGTTCTGGCGCTCGATGCCGTGCTGCTGATCGGCGGCGTGTTCCGCTCGCTGCAATTCACCGCGTTCAACACCATCGCCTATGCCGACGTGCCGCGCAGCCGGATGAGTGCCGCGACCAGCTTCTACGCCACGTTCCAGCAGATCACGATCACCCTGGGAATTTCGATCGCTGCCGGCTCGCTCGAACTCGCGACCGCCTTTTCCGGCCATGCCAACCCCACCATCGACGACTATGCCTGGGCCTTCGTGATCGTCAGCGCGATCGGCCTGGTCTCGGTGCCGATCTGCGCGCGCCTCGCCGCCGAAGCCGGCGAGGATGTCAGCGGCCATCACGCCGAGCCGATTGACGCCCCGGTCCCGCCACGTCACTAAACCGCCTGTCCGGGATCGGCTCGGAACCGATGACATAGAGGCATGACGGGTTGGCGGTGATCGGAGAGATGGGCGGTTGGGCGCTGGCGCGGCGGCTGTGGCGGGATCACATCCGCCATTATCGCGGCCGGGTGGCGCTGATCGTCCTGTTCACTCTGCTGATGTCGGGAACCACGGCGCTGTATCCGGCGCTGATCGACCGCGCCTTCACCATGTTCGCCAAGCGCGATCCGCGCATTCTGTATCAGGTGCCGGCGATCGTGCTCGCCGTCACGATGGTGAAGGCGCTCGCGCAATATTTCCAGACGGTGCTGACCCAGCAGGTGGTGCTGGGCACGATCAGGCGCCTGCAAGGCACGATGTTCGCCCATCTCACCGATGCCGAACTGGCGCGGCTGGAGCGCGAATCGCCCGCCGCGCTGGCGGCGCGCTTCACCACCGACGCAACGGTGATCCGCGAGGCGATGAGCCGGGCGGTGAACGGCGTGGCCGACGCGTTCACCCTGATCGGCCTGGTCGCGACCATGCTGTGGATCGACTGGTCGCTCAGCCTGATCGCCGCCGTGCTCTATCCGCTGGCGGGATTGCCGATCCAGAAGATCGGCCGGCGCATCCGGCGCGCCTCGGGCGGGATGCAGGAACGCATGGGCGAGGCGGCGTCGATGCTGAACGAAAGCTTCGCCCAGGCGCGCACGGTACGCGCCTACGGGCTGGAGGCGCAGGAACGCCGGCGCGCCGACCGCGCCTTCGAGCAGCTCTATCGCGCCCTGATGCGCATGATCCGGGGCCGTGCCGCGCTCGACCCGATGCTGGAAGTGCTGGGCGGGCTCGCGATCGCGCTGGTGATCGGCTTCGCCGGCTGGCGCCACGCGGCGGGCGCTTCGGGGATCGGCAATTTCACCGGCTTCGTCGCCGCCCTGCTGATCGCCTCGCGGCCGCTGCGCGCCCTCGGCACGATGAACGCGGCGGTGCAGGAGGGTCTGGCCGGACTCGACCGGGTCTATGGCGTGATCGACGAGCCGCGCGCGGTGGGCGAACCGCTGGACGCGGCGCCGCTGCCGCCGGGGCCGGGGCGGGTGGAATTCCGCCATGTCGGTTTTTCCTACCCCGACGGAAGGCCGGGCTTGCGCGACCTGTCCTTCATTGCCGAGCCGGGGCGCACTCTTGCCCTGGTCGGCGCTTCCGGGGGGGGTAAATCGACCGCGCTCGCGCTGATCCCGCGTCTCTACGATCCCGAGCGCGGCGCCATCCTGATCGACGGCGCGGATATCGCCGGCGTTTCGCTCGCCAGCCTGCGCGGCGCGATCGCCTATGTCGGCCAGGATTCGCTGCTGTTCGATGACACCATCGCCGCGAATATCGCGATGGGCCGGCCCGATGCGCCGATGCGCGAGGTCGAAGCGGCGGCCGAAGCGGCGGCCGCGCAGTTCATCGCCGATCTGCCGGAGAGATTCGAAACGCGGGTGGGGGTGAACGGCCAGCGCCTGTCCGGCGGGCAGCGCCAGCGCGTCGCTCTCGCGCGCGCTTTGCTGCGCGATCCGCGTATCCTGCTGCTGGACGAAGCCACCAGCGCGCTCGATGCCGAAAGCGAAGCCGCCGTGCAGGAGGCCTTGGCGCGGCTTCGGCGCGGCCGGACCACCATCGTGGTCGCCCACCGGCTCGCCACCGTGCGCGACGCCGACCTGATCGTGGTGATGGCCGACGGCGTCGTGCTCGAATCCGGCACGCATGAGGATTTGCTGGCCGAGGAAGGTGCCTTCGCCCGCCTGGTTCGCGCCCAGGCGCTGGCGTAATATCGACGATACTGGCTGCTTGCGCAGCCAGTGTGCCATCAAACGCCGGGCGCGCGCATCTGCGCGCTTGGCTTCGCGCCATAAGGCGCGCGCCGCATTCGCGGCGGAGTGACCAAAGGTTCCGGCAATCCGAAGGATTGCTGGAATGGTCACGGAGGTGGCAGCGGAACGAGTGAAGCACTACGTTCCGCTGGAAAAATTCATCACAACAGGCGCGCGAGGTTTTTGATCCAGGTCTCGGCGCTGGCCCGGTCGTTGACGCAGAGGCAGCCGTCCGGCGCGAAGCGGGTCGCGCGTTCGAGCAACTGGATATCGGCCTCGTGCTCGCGCGCGACATGCGGGTCTTCGAAAAACACCAGCCGGCGGCAGTGTCCGTCCAGAACCTCGACGGCGATCTGCGCATCGCCGCCACGCGGGCCGGACTGGTAGCGGATGACCCAATTCTCGGGCGTTGGCGGCAGAAGGTCGCGCAGCGATTCCGCCTCGCCGGCCATCCGGGCCGGGATCTCGCCGTTGAGCAGGCCTCCGGTGGTTCCGGTAGCCAGCCTACGCCCGAAACGGGACAGCACGGCCCGATGGGCGCGGACGAATTCGAGCATCGTCCGTTTCTGGCTGTCATGCGCGATCAGCCCGATCGTCTCTTCGCCCACGCGCTCGGGACGCACCCAACGGGCGATTTGCGGGGCGAGCACCGGGTCGCGCGAATCGGTGCGGTGGCTCCATGCGAGCGCGCACCATTCCGAGGCGGCGGCGCGGTTGGTCAGGAACGGCTTGCCATGCA
This sequence comes from Acidiphilium iwatense, assembly GCF_021556475.1. GTDB lineage: Bacteria > Pseudomonadota > Alphaproteobacteria > Acetobacterales > Acetobacteraceae > Acidiphilium > Acidiphilium iwatense. Next base: position 38,940 of record NZ_JAKGBZ010000010.1, read on the forward strand.
CCACGCATTGCCGTTTTAGCGCGTGCATTTCGGGAAATACCGTGATCGGGTCGATCGGATCGAGCAGATAGATCACCCAGTCGAGCGCCGATCGCCCCGTCGCGTCCGGCACGGTCATCGCGGTGAGCCGGATCACCCCACCCTCGCGCGCTGGCGGCAGGCGAACCAGGGACTCGGCGCGGAGAATCCCGCTTGCGGCGACCGCGTCATGCGTCGCTCCCACGATATGGAGCGTCACGCCATCGGAGCCGAGAAACGGCGCGAAATCGCGCAGAAAGCCGAACAGCGGCGAGGCCGCGTTGTTTCGCAGTGCGGCGGACGCCCCGAGGCCGATGCTGAGCGATGATACGGTCATCGCAGTGCCTCGATCACCGAGGCAATCGGGCCGGCCCAGTCGCCGAGATGGCGCTGGCGATGAAGAACGATGCTATCATACCAGGCGGTGGTATCGCGCCCGAGCCGCCAGCGCCAGTCGCACGCGGCGGAGAGCAGGATGTGACAGGGAACCCCCATCGCGCCGGCGAGATGGGCGACCGAGGTATCCACCGTCACCACCGCGTCGAGATGAGCGAGGATGGCGGCGGTGTCGCCGTAATCGCCGATCGAGGCCGAAAGGTTCGGGATTGGATATTCGCCCTGCCGCGCGCCGAGTTGCAGGCCGACGAAATCGAACCCCGGAATCTCGATCAGCGGCGCGAGCGCGCGCGGCGGCAGCGATCGCCGACGATCGTTGCCGTGGGCCGGATTGCCGGCCCAGACGAGTCCGATCCTGCGTCGTCCGGGCGTGGCCGGGAGCGCCGCGCGCCAGCGTGCGGCACGGACTGGGTCAGCCGTGAGATATCCGGTCGCGCGCGGAATTGTCGCCTCGGTCAGATCGAGCACATGCGGCAGGCTCATCTGGTCGATCGCGAGATCGCATTCGGCATCCGGCGTTGCGTCGAGCGGGTGGAGGCCGATCCCCATGCCGGCAAACAGGGGAAACAGCGTTGGCGGGCAGGCGAGGGTGACGCGTGCCGCCCGCACGGCCAGATCAGGCAGGAACCGCGCGAGCATGATGGTATCGCCGAATCCCTGCTCGGCGCGGACCAGAAGATGCTTGCCGTCGAGGGGCTGGCCTCGCCAGTCCGGTGCGGGAAGCTGTGTGAAATGGTGCCGATAGACCGAATGGCGCTTGCGCCATTCATAAGCGGCGAAGCCGGCCGTGAAATCGCCGCCGAGAAGCATTGCCACCCCCCGGTTCCAATGGGCCAGTGCAAAGTCGGCATCGAGTGCAATGGCGCGGTCGCACGACGCGATCGCTGCCGGAAGCTCACCCTGGATGGTCAGAACGAATCCCAGACTGGCCCAGGCTTCCTTGAGCGTCGGATCGAGACTGGCGGTGCGCAGATCTGCCTCGGCTTGGTCGATCCGGTCGAGATCGACCAGCGCGTTGCCGCGATTGAGCCGCGCGCGGGCATGGCCCGGTTCGGCGGCAAGCACGATGTCGAACGCGGCGACGGCGCCTGCGGGATCGCCCTGCTCGGCACGCGCCGAGCCCAGGGTGAAGCGCGCATGGGTGCTTGCCGGATCAAGCGCCAGCGCATCGCGGGCCGATCGCTCGGCTTTGGCATAGTCGGTGATCGACAGAAACGCCGCGCCAAGTCCGGCATGAGCGCTGGCGAGATCGGGCCGCAAGGCCACGACGTGGCCGTAGACCGCGATGGCACCCTCGGCATCGCCGCGATCGAGCCGGATCGCCCCGGTGACCATCCAGGCCTCTGCGGAATCGAGCCGATCGGTCCGGGCCCGATCGGCCTCGCGTTCGGCGGCGTCGAGTTTCCCCAGCGACCACAAAGCGTTGGCGAGATTGACGCGCGCGCCATGATGCTCCGGCATCGAGTCGAGAATCATAGTGAAATCCCGAGCGGCTCCCGCGAAATCACCGCGCCGATACGCCAGAAGTCCCGAGTGCAGCAAAGCGGGCGGCAGCGGCGATCGATCGCTCTCGGGAAAAGCCTGATCCATGGATAGAGGCTAGCCTGAAATGATGAACGTTCGATCAAGAAAAGTGAGCGAGACCGGATTCAGCGATCGGCGAGGGCGGTCGTCCCGTATGGCGAAAGCCGCGGGAATCGCCCTTCGGCCATGGCATCGAGGCTTTCCGGCGTGGTGCCGATTTCCTCGGCATAGATCCAGCTATCGGTGAGAACCTGAGTCACGAACCGGCGAGTCTGCACGTCCGGGATCGATTCGAGAAAGATCAGCGGGTCGCCGCCGTCATGGATCGAATGCGCCCAGGCTGAGGCGGCCACCGGCCCGGCATTGTAGCTCGCCAGTATATCCAGCAGGTTGCGTTCTACCCCCGGCTGATGCCCGAGATACATCAGGTAGCTCTGTCCGAGCGCCAGATTGACCGAAGGGTTGGTCGGACTGCCGGAAATTCCGCCGCGCCTTGCCATCGCCGATGCGGTTCCGGGCATGAGCTGCATGAGGCCGCGTGCCCCCACGGGTGAGACCGCGTTCGGATTGAACCCGGACTCGGTGCGTGCCAGCGCATAGACCAGCGACGGATCGACGCTGAATCCGCCAAGCGGATGCAGACCCGGCAGCGGCAGATTCATCCCGGCGATCGCGCTGCCAGGCAGTGTCCGATCGAAGGCGATCGCGACATCGACCAGTCCGGCACGCGCCGCAACGCCCATGACCGCCCGGCCCAGCCCCGGATGGCTCTGAATTGCGGGCCAGAGCGAGCGCAGCGCGTTTGCGGCGTCTTCCGGCCGACCTGCCTGAATCAGGCCGAAGGCGAGAGCGCCGTTCTGCTGTGCCGCGACAGCCTCGATATCCGCCTCGGACAGGCTCGCCGCCAGTCCCGAACCAGCCAGCCCGTGGCCGAGCAGCCGCCCGGCCAGCATCCCGTAGAAACTTCCTTTCGCGGCGGCCGCGCGGTCGAGCCAATGCAGATAGCCATCGGGCTGGCGCAGGCGAAGTGCCGCGCGCGCGGCCCAGAACGCGCCCGCGGCGCGCTGCCCTTCGGATGCGTCGCGGGCATTGGCCGCTTCGGTGAAATAGGGCAGCGCCTTGGCGACATGGTGCATTTGCCACGCCGCGAGACCGGCGATGAAATCGGGGCGCCAGACGGAATCGCCGCCTTCCTGAGCCGCCTTGCTGGCCACGCCGAACGCCTGATCGTATGCGCCGCGGATGAACAGATGGCGCGCGACCTCGCCGCGCAGCGCGGCGCCGGCCCATGCGGAAATATGATTGTCGCGGCCGATCAGATTGAGTGCAAGCCTGGAATGGCCGTTACGCGCCAGATTGCCGACCCGCTCGGCCATATAGCGCGGAACCGCGATGCCCATATGCCGGGGCGGTGCCGCGCCGGACGAGGTTATCGTCGGTTCGGGCAGATAGGAAATTTCGGCGGGCGGCGGCACCGCGGCGCCGCGCGGCAGGCGCTGCATCAGCAGGTTTCTGATCCGCTGCGTGTGCGGCTGGCCGTTATATTTGTCGAGCCACGCGCTGAGTTCCGCCGCCGTCGAATGGTGATACGGCCCGAGATAGAGCTGGGCGAGCACCTGACCCATCAGCAGATGATTATGGACCCGTGCGATCAGCCGCTGCGCGGCAGCGATGCGCCCGGCGCGCTGATCGGTGAAAATCCGCGCATAGACCGCCGCATCGCTGGGGGTAAGCGGTTGTGCGAGGGCCGTTTCGGCACCGTTGAGCGGTGTCGAGCGCGGTATGGCATAGGCAACGTTTTCAGGTCGTGACGACCCGGTCTGCCGATTCGGTGAAGGCCCCCTTTGCCCGGCCTGCGCCGCGCTTGGAAGCGCGGTGGCGGCGAGCAGTGCCGCGGAGACGATGACCGCCTGGGCGACACTTAGGCGGGAGAGCTTTTTGACGGCCCCTCGCATGGTTGAACCGGCTACACGGCTTCGAGGGACCGGAGCAACCCCTTAAATAAAGACGAATCTCATATTTTGATACAAAATACCGGATTAGAGTGGCTTACGTTGCGTATATGACATCAACTTTTCGTGAATTTATCGTTATTTTGCATAGCAGCATCGCATGGAATGCCGGCGCTGACACAGTCTTGCCGCAATGCGAGCAGATCGGCCCAGGCTTGCCGTTTCGCCGCCGGCTGGCGCAGCAGAAACGCCGGATGATAGGTCGGCAGCGTGCGGACGGGTGCGTCGAGACCGGGGATCTCCAGGTTCCGCCACTTGCCGCGAATCCGCGTGATGCCGTCCTTGCCGCCGATCAGCGCCCGCACCGCGACCGCGCCGAGGAGAAGCAGGCAATGCGGCCGGATCAGCGCGATGTGCCGATGGAGGAACGGCAGGCACTGGGAAATTTCGGCGTCCGACGGGGTGCGGTTGCCGGGTGGCCGCCAGGGCACCACGTTGACGATCCGCACGCTCGTCCGGTCCAGCCCGATGCTGGCCAGCATCCGGTCGAGCAACTGGCCCGCTGGACCGACGAAAGGCCGGCCGACGCGATCTTCCTCGGCGCCAGGGGCTTCGCCCACCAGCATGATCCGTGCATCCTCCGCACCATCCGCGAAAACCAACTGGGTCGCGGTGCGTTTCAGCGTGCACTGGTCGAATTTTTCGAGGGCGGCGCGCAATTCGGCGAGCGATGCCGCTTCGGCCGTGGACGGTGCCATGACGGGCGAGGCGACCGGGGCGGAAACGGCCTGTTGTTTTCCCTTGCCGGCGCTGGCAGGTGGCGGCATCGCGCCACGATCTTGCGGCGCATCCAGCAAGGCGTCTTCCGCGCCCCATTCCGCCTGGAGTGCCAGCCATGATAGCAGCGTTTCGCGCGAGGTTTCGCCGGCCGGGTGCATCGGATGATTTGCGCCGTCAAACGGGCTTTGCGCAATGCCGATCGCTTCCCTATACGTCAAGATGGTCAATGGAGAATGCGCATGTCCGAAGCAATGCCCGCCCATGGAGTCGTGGAGCGTGAATCCATGGAATTCGACGTGGTGGTGGTCGGTGCCGGGCCGGCCGGTCTCTCGGCCGCGATCCGGTTGAAACAGCTCGATCCGGACATTTCGGTCTGCGTGGTCGAAAAGGGTGGCGAGGTCGGCGCCCACATCCTGTCGGGCTGCGTTCTCGAGCCGCGCGCCTTTCGCGAATTGCTGCCTGATGCCGATCCGGGTGCCATCGAATTTTCCGTGCCGGCCGGCGACGACCGGTTCATGCTTCTCACTGAAAAAACCGGGTTCAGGTTGCCCACGCCACCGCAGATGCACAATGACGGCAACTACATCGTCAGCCTGGGCAATGTGGTGCGGTTTCTCGGCGCGCAGGCCGAGGCGGCCGGCGTGGAAATCTATCCCGGTTTCGCCGCCGCCGAAGTTTTGTTCGAGGACGGGCGGGTGACCGGAATCGCCACGGGCGACATGGGGGTCGGCAAGGATGGCCGGCATACCGAGTTGTTTCAGCGCGGCATGGACTTGCGCGCGACCTATACGGTGTTCGCGGAAGGCTGCCGGGGTTCGCTCGGCAAGCAGCTCATCGCGCGGTACGGGCTGAACGACGGCGCCGATCCGCAGACCTACGGCATCGGCATCAAGGAACTTTGGGAGGTTCCGGCGGCGAGCCACACGCCGGGGCTGGTGATGCACAGCATCGGCTGGCCGCTCGATCGCAAAACCTATGGCGGCTCGTTCCTGTATCATCTCGGCGGCAATTTGATGGCCTATGGGTTCGTCGTCGGTCTGGACTATGAAAATCCGTATTTCTCGCCGTTCGAGGAGACGCAGCGGTTCAAGACGCATCCCATGATCCGGCCGTATTTCGCGGGCGCGAAACGCATCTCCTACGGCGCGCGGGCGCTGAACGAGGGCGGCTTCCAGTCGATCCCGAAACTGGTTTTTCCCGGCGGCGTGCTGGTCGGCTGCGAGGCGGGGTTTCTCAACGTGCCGAAAATCAAGGGCACCCATACCGCGATGAAATCCGGCATGCTCGCCGCCGAAGCGATCGCCGAAGCCCTGGCGGGCGATCGGCCCGCCACGCTCGACGGTTTCCCCGCCAAGGTGCGCGCGAGTTGGCTCTGGCCGGAGCTGGAAAGCGTGCGCAACATCAGGCCCGGCTTCGCCAGGTTCGGCATATGGGGCGGGCTGATGAACGCCGCGTTCGAAACCTACATCACCCGCGGCAAATCGCCCTGGACGCTGCGCAACCACGCCGACAACGCGACGTTAAAGAAGGCCAGGGACGCGACGCCGATCGCCTATCCGAAGCCGGACGGCATGCTCACCTTCGATCGGCTCTCCTCGGTGTTCGTCTCCAACACCAATCACGAGGAGAACCAGCCCGCGCATCTGACATTGCGCGATCCCTCAATCGCGATTTCGGTAAACTGGGCCGAATATCGCAGCCCGGAGACGCGCTATTGCCCTGCCGGCGTCTATGAAATCGTCGGCGCCGACGTGGGCGACCCGAAACTGCAGATCAACGCGCAGAACTGCGTGCATTGTAAAACCTGCGACATCAAGGACCCGACGCAGAACATCGACTGGGTGACGCCGGAAGGCTCGGGCGGCCCGAATTATCCTGGCGGGATGTGACGGGCCTTGTCCGCCGGTATCGCTTACAACGTCATGTGTGCGTCCTTGAAACCAACCGTCCGTATCACCTCATCCTGATCGTGCCTGCCTTTGGGAGGTTGCGACATGAACCTTGTCGTGAAGCGTCTTACCGCTCCTTTCGTCATCGCCGCCTGTCTCGTCGGCGCGTCCGGGACTGCGCTGGCCACCAGCCAGAGCGCGCCGCCGCAAGGTGTCGGGCTGCTTCCCGCCACCACCGCCCCGTCGGCGGCGGAAATCCGATATCGCAAGACGGTGAATCAGGCCCTGTTCAATCGCTTCGGTCATGGTGGAACCGGGCGCAACCTCTATTGCGCCGGCCCCGCGATCATCCGGTTCCAGATCCTGCCGAACGGGCGCACCGCCCATGTCGCCCTGGTACGCCGAAGCCTCCCGGAACTCGATGCGCGGCTGGTCGCGACGATCACCAACATGGTGTTTCCGCGCTTCGAGCCGGGAATGCCCGAACGGCCCTATCCGCTGGAGTATAAATACGGCGTCTGGACGCTTGCCCAGAAATCGCTCGCGGCACGGACCAATTGCCGCTGACCCGGCGCGATTGCCAACGCCGGGCCGCGCCCATAAACAGGGCTGGATGAAAACGCGCATCGGCATTGCCGGGATTACCGGCCGGATGGGCAGGCTGCTGGCGGAGGCCGTGCCGGCATCCGGGGCGGTGCTCGCCGGCGGCATCGGGCGGGACGGCGATCTCGCTGCTCTCGCCGTCGAATCGGATGTCATCATCGACTTCACCACGGCCGCCACCACCGCGTGCCATGCCAGGAGTCTTGCCGGTGCGGCAACGCCCTGGGTGCTCGGCACTACCGGCCTTACTTCGGACGACGAGGCTGAGGTGAACGTGGCAAGCGCGCGCATCCCGGTCTTCGCGGCGGCGAATTTTGCACCGGGAGTCAATCTGGTGCTCGCCATCGCCGAGCGCCTGGGCGCTGCATTGCCTGCCGAGTCGCATGACGCCGAAATCCTGGAAATGCACCATCGCCAGAAAATCGACGCCCCCTCGGGCACCGCCATCGCGCTCGGCCGGGCGATCGCGCAGGGCAGGGGGGTGGATCTCGACTCGGTCATCGAGTCGGGCCGCCATGGCGCGACCGGCGCGCGTAAACCGGGCGCGATCGGCTTTGCCGCCCTGCGCGGCGGCCAGATCGTGGGTTCGCACAGCGCGATTTTCACCGCTGCGACCGAGCAGATCACCATCACCCACCACGCGCTCGATCGGCGCATTTTCGCCGATGGCGCGGTGCGCGCCGCCCTCTGGCTCGCCGGCAAGCCGCCCGGCCGCTACGGCATGCGTGACCTGCTCGGCTTGTAACCAATCCAGAGCTTGACCCTCGGCGCGGTTTCCGCCATCCCCCCATGGCTCCGGCATGCGGCCAGGGCGCTGTCCCGGCTTGGGGCCATCACTCGCGACAAGAGGAGAAATCCATGCGCGATAGAGGCGAGTTTCTGTTCACCTCGGAGTCGGTTTCCGAAGGTCATCCCGACAAGGTTGCCGACCGGATTTCCGACACCGTACTCGATGCCTATCTCGCGGCCGATCCCTATGCGCGGGTCGCCTGCGAAACCCTGGTGACCACCAACCGGATCGTGCTGGCGGGCGAGACCCGCGGCCCCGCGACCATCTCCCCCGAATATCTCGCGCATCTCGCCCGGCTCGCGGTGCATGACATCGGCTACGATCAGGCAGGGTTTTCCTGGCGCGACGCCAAGATCGACGTGCTGCTCCACGCCCAGTCCGAGGATATCGCCGCCGGCGTCGACGCCGCCGGCAACAAGGACGAGGGCGCCGGCGACCAGGGCATCATGTTCGGTTACGCGTGCTCGGAGACCGAGGTGCTGATGCCCGCGCCGATCCATTATGCGCATCTGATCCTGCGCCGGATATCGGAGCTGCGGAAAATTGGCGACGCGCATGTGGCCGGGCTGCTGCCGGACGCGAAAAGTCAAGTCACGCTGCGCTATGTCGACGGCAAGCCGGTCGCGGCCACCTCGATCGTGGTCTCGACCCAGCATGTCGACGGGATGACGCAGGCCGCCATCAAGGAGATGCTGCGGCCGCTGATCACCGAACTGCTGCCGGAAGGCTGGATGTGCCCGGAGGCGGAATTCTACGTGAACCCCACCGGCAATTTCGTTATCGGCGGACCGGACGGCGATTGCGGACTGACCGGGCGAAAGATCATCGTCGATACCTATGGCGGCGCGGCGCCGCATGGCGGCGGCGCCTTTTCCGGCAAGGACCCGACCAAGGTCGATCGCTCGGCCGCCTATGCCTGCCGCTACCTCGCCAAGAATGTCGTCGCCGCCGGCCTCGCCGAGCGCTGCACCATTCAGGTGAGCTACGCGATCGGCATTTCGCATCCGCTGTCGGTCTATGTCGATCTGAACGGCACCGGGCGCGATATCGACCCGGCCAAGCTCGAACGCACGCTGCGCGACCTGGTCAATCTCTCGCCGCGCGGAATTCGCGAGCATCTGCATCTGAACCGGCCGATTTACGTGCCGACCACCGCCTATGGCCATTTCGGTCGCGAACCCGATGCCGATCTCGGCACGTTCACCTGGGAAAAGACCGATCTGGTGCCGGCGCTGAAATCGGCGTTTGGACGGTAATGTGCGCGGGGATGGTGGGGCGGCCGCGCACCAACCTATGACTCTCAAACCGCCGCCCGACCGGCTCTATGGTCGGGCGCGCGGACATGCGTTGCGGGCGCGGCAAGCGAACCTCATCGAACATCTGTTGCCCCGCCTGCGCTGGCCCGATGTGCGGTTCGACAATACGCCGCGCGAGATCTGGCTCGAGGTCGGCGCCGGCGGGTTCGAGCACGCGGAGGCGATCGCTGCCACTAACCCCGAGATCGGGCTGATCGCCTGCGAGGTTTTCGAAAACGGCATCGCCTCGCTGCTCTCGCGATTGGCGCCTTCCGGCGAGGTGCGGGAGATTCCCCGCAATCTTCGCGTGTATGACGGCGATGCCAGGCATCTGATCCGCGATTTGCCGGACGGATCGATCGCGAAATTGTTTTTGCTGTTCCCGGACCCATGGCCGAAATCGCGACACGCCAAGCGGCGATTTATCCACCCGGCGACAACCGCCGGAGTTGCACGCGTCATGGCGCTCGGCGGGGAATGGCGGATCGCGAGCGACGACCCGACCTATCAGGAGTGGGTCGACGAAGTCTTTTCTAACCAAAATTCATTTGAACTATCATCGTGTTACGATATTCGCCCGGGCAACTGGCCTGCCACGCGTTACGAAGCGAAGGCGATAAGGGCAGGACGGCTTCCTCGATACTGGTCGTTCACACGCAAATGACATGAAAAATCGCCGGATAAGCTCAATCTGTCATTGACAGCGCCTATCCGCCGGATGGACAATCGGAAAGTTATCGTGTGCCGGTGGCGCTGCCCAGGCCCTGGATCAGCCTTGCCAGGATGACGCCGGTGTTAGGTAAATGGCTGCTTACCCACGCGCGTGCCGAAACTATCGGCGGACCGAACCGCCGATGGAAACATGAACAGAGGGGAAGGAAATATTCATGAATAATCCGTCGGGTTCGTTCGATCGTCGCAACGTACTCAAGGCCGGCGCCGCTGTCGGTGTCGCCGGGCTGCTCGCCACGCCGAAACCCACATGGGCGGCCAGCGAAAAGCCGATCAAGATCGGTATGATCGATCCGATCACCAGCATTTTCGCAGCACTCGGCCATAGCGAGATCAAGGGCGCGAAATTCGCCGAGGCAGAGATCAACAAGAAGGGCGGCATCATGGGCCGGCCTCTGCAGCTTATCGTCGAGGATGGCGCGGGCAGCCCCGGAACCAGCATCGATAAGGCCGCGCGTCTGGTGTCGCGTGACAAGATCGACTTCCTGATCGGCGCGGTGAATTCCGCATCGGCGCTGGCGCTCAGCCAATTCGCCAACAAGCACAACCTTCTCTATGTCTGCACCGGCGGTCACGTCGACAGCCTGACCGGCAAGGATTGCCACTGGAACACGTTCCGCACCTGCTCGACCACATGGATGCTGACGGCGGGCGACTTCGAGACCTTGTTCAAGAAATTCGGCAAGACCTGGTACTTCATCACCACCGACTACGCGTTCGGCCATGCCGAGCAGGCCGACTACATCACCCAGCTCAAGAAGGCGGGCGGCAAGGTCGTCGGCGGCGCCCTGGCACCGGTCGGCACCACCGATTTTTCCTCCTATCTGATCGACGTGAAAGCGAAGAAACCGAAGGTGCTCTGCTTGCTGCTCGCCGGCGACGATCAGGTGAACTGCATGAAGCAGATCTCCCAGTTCGGCATCGACAAGGAAATCGCGGTCGGCGGCGCGCTGATCGAGCTCGAGGAATTGCAGGCATTGCCGCAGGCAGCACTCTATGGCTGGTGGACCATGGAGTGGTACTGGAAACAGCCGAAAACCCCGCATGTCGCGGAATTCGTCAAGGCCTATCTGGCTAAATATCCAGGCCAATACCCGACCGCCAGATCCTGGTTCGGCTATGCCTCGGTCTACGCGATCAAGCTTGCGGTCGAGCGCGCGAAATCGATCGAAACGCTGAAAGTCGTCAAGGCGATGGAGGGGCTGGTTCTGCCGCCCGAAATCGCGTTGCAGCCCGGCACGCCGGCCTATCGCGCCGAGGATCATCAATTGATGCTCAGCATGTTCCCCGGCCATGCGATCCAGACCGGAAAATATCCGAATCTGTTCGAGGTCTCGGCGATCGTGCCCGGCGCCCAACTCGCTTTGCCCCCGGCGGAGACCGGCTGCAAAATCAAATACCCGGCTTGATCGGGTACTACTCGGCGTGAAGGACGGCGGCCCCGGCTGGTTCCGGGGCCGTATGCCACCTTGGGAAGAGGTCATGGGTCTCATTCTGCTGTTCAACGCATTCAACGGGCTGATTCAAGGCGCGTTCTACGCGTTGATGGCGCTCGGGCTCGCATTGATTCTCGGCCTGAACAACACGATCAATTTCGCTCAGGGCGCATTCATGGCGCTTGCGGCGTATTTTGCGTTCACCCTGGTGCCTTATACAGGGTTCTGGGGTGCGCTGATCGCGGCGCCGCTACTCGCGGGGGTAATCGGCTTCGCGGTCGAGACGGTTCTGGTGCGCCGCCTCTACAGCCGCAAAGATCCGATCTATACGCTGCTGCTCACCTTCGGCCTCGCGCTGATCATCCAGGATATGATCCGCACGATCTGGGGCGCGCAGGGCAAGCCGCTGGCGATTCCGGGATTTCTCAATCATCCTCTAAGTAACACATATTTCTTCCTTACCGGCTATCGGTTGTTCGTCGTCGCGGTGGCGTTGATCGGCACGGGCGCATTGTTCGCGGTCCTGCGCTTCACCCGCATCGGCATCCGCATCCGCGCCGGCAATGCCGATCTTGAAACGATTTCAGCCCTTGGCGTGAACATATATCTGCTGCGCACGGCGAATTTCATCATCGGCATCGTCTTCGCCGGCGTCGCCGGGATTCTTGCCGCCGGTCAGCTTGGATTGAACCCCACCATGGGCGATGCGCTGATCATGCCGGCCTTCGTCGCGATCGTTGTCGGCGGCGTGGGTTCGCTGGTCGGCTCTCTCCTCGGCGGGCTGATCATCGGCCTCGCCTCCGGCATCACCACGGCGTTCTTCCCGGCGGCGAGCGAGGTGGTGATCTACGTCATCATGGGCATCATGCTGGTGGTGCGGCCGCGCGGCCTGCTCGGGCAGGAGGGGCTGTTCGAATGACCATGGAAATCGCAAGCGCCCGTACCGCTGTCGCGAAACCGCCTGCGCCAGGCTTGATATCGCGCCGCGTCCTCGGCAATGTCGCTCTCGGTCTGGTTTTGCTCGCCGTGCCGTTTTGGCTGCCGCTGGTCGGGGGGTACACCGATCTCGCCTCGCGCGTGCTGATCTATGCACTCGCGGCCATGGGGCTGAACCTGCTGCTCGGCTTCACCGGCGGCTTGTCGTTCGGCCACGCGGCCTATTTCGGCCTCGGGGCCTATGGCGTCGGGCTGATGCTGAAATACGAAACCCACAGCATTCTCCTCGCCCTTCTGGTCGGCACCCTGGTTGGCGGCATCGCGGCCACGCTGCTTGGCCCGATCGCGGTGCGCCGGCGCGGCATCTATTTTGCGATGATCACCATCGCCATCGGCCAGATGTTCTACTTCCTGGCGGTACGCTGGAATTCGCTGACCGGCGGCGAGGATGGCCTGACCGGATTTTCGCGCCATCCTATCAAGCTTCCGGGCCTGACCGTGCCGATGGGGTCGGTCGGTTTCTTCTACCTCGTGCTGGTCTGCTTCGGAGCCTGCGCGCTGCTGTTGTGGACTGTGCTGAATTCACCTCTTGGCCATACGTTCGTCGGAATCAGGGAAAATTATAAGCGGCTGATCTTTCTCGGCGTGAGGACCAAGCGATATCTGGCGATTTCCTTCGCGATTTCCGGGTTCGTGGTGGCGCTGGCCGGCGGGCTGAACGCGCTGCTCGACAATTTCACGTCGCCGAACACACTGAACTACACGTTGTCGGGCGATTTTCTGATCATCGCGGTGCTTGGCGGGATGCGCAATTTCTGGGGACCGTTGGCCGGCGCCGTCATCTTCATTCTGGTCCGCGATTATGTCAGTTCGATCACCGATAACTGGATGACGGTGATCGGCCTCATCTTCGTCCTTTCGGTGCTCTTTTTTCCGCTCGGCATTCTCGGCTTCTTCAACCGGAAATCCGCGTCATGAGTTTCCTCGTCCTCGACTCGGTCGGTCGCCGATTCGGTGCGTTGCGCGCACTGTCGGATATTTCGCTCAGCGTCGAGTCCGGCGAATTGCGTGCGATCATCGGGCCGAACGGCGCGGGCAAGACCACGTTGTTCAACCTGATCAGCGGCTTTTTCCCGCCCACCGAAGGTAATATCACCTTCGAGGGTGCGCCGATCACTGCGGTCAATCCGACCGAACTGGTCCATCGCGGTATCATCCGCACCTTCCAGATCACCGAGATTTTTCTGTCGCTTACCGTCTATGAGAATCTGCGCATCGCGGTCGAAACCGCGATGGGCCTCAATCTGCGCCCGTGGATTTCCCGTGCGCAACGCGCGGCGGTGGCGGAGCGCATCGCGGAACTGGCCGCCATCGTCAGGATTGAGTCAAAGCTTCATCGTGTGGCGGGCGAATTGTCGCATGGCGATCAGCGTGTGGTGGAAATCGGCATCGTGCTGGCCAAATCACCGAAACTTCTGCTGCTCGACGAGCCGACGGCGGGCATGGGTGACGAGGAAACCCGCCACATGACCGATCTGATCCGCCGGCTGAACAAGGAACAGCACATCACCATGCTGTTCGTCGAACACGACATGGCGATCGTCTTCGGTATCGCCGATCGGATCACCGTGCTCGATAACGGAAAAATGCTCGCCGAGGGCAATGCGGCCGAAATCGCCGCCAATCCGCGCGTGCAATCGGCCTATCTTGGCGATGCAGGTTTGGGGAACGCCGCATGAGCGCCGTGTTGCAGGCCGAGGGGCTACAGACCTATTACGGAAAAAGCCACATCCTGCATGGAGTTTCGCTCACCGTGGGGCAGGGCGAGCTGATCGCGTTGCTGGGCCGCAACGGCGCGGGCAAGACCACCACCATGCGCAGCATCATGGGCTTGACCGCGCCGCGTGAAGGCATGGTGCGCCTGTTTGGCCGGGACACCACGGGTATCGCGCCCTATCGCGTCGCCGGCATGGGGGTCGGGTATGTGCCTGAAGGCCGCAAGATTTTCGGCCACCTCACGGTTCACGAAAATCTGCTGGTTCCGCCGCAAACCAAGGGGCCATGGACCATCCCGGCGGTCTATCAACTGTTCCCCCGTCTCGAAGAACGCCGCACCAGCAAGGGCGGCCGGTTGTCCGGCGGCGAACAGGAAATGCTGTCGATCGCGCGCGCCCTGTTGCTGAACCCGAAATTCCTGATTCTCGACGAACCCTCCCAGGGCCTGGCTCCGGTTATCGTGCAGGAGGTGATGCTCACCGTCGGGCGGATGAAAAGCGAAGGCATGTCGATCCTTCTGGTCGAGCAGAACGCGTTCCTCGCGTTGAAACTCGCGGACCGGGCTTATGTGCTGTCGGACGGCGAGGTCGTCTATGACGGCTCTGCCGCCGAACTCGCCGCCGACACCACGCGCATGGAAAATCTCGCGGGGGTCAGCCACATTTAAGCCGGATTGGCGGATCGTCGCGACTGATCTAGTGATGGCGGAAACGTCATGAGGTCTGCCATGCCCTCCGCGATCATCCAAACCGAACCAACCGCATCCAATCTGGACGCGGCGAAGGTGATGATTGCCGGCGTGGCCAGCATGATCCTCACGGTGGGGCTCGCGCGCTTCCTCTACACGCCGCTTCTGCCGGTCATGCAGGCGCAAGCCCATCTCTCCACCGTCGCGGGCGGCTGGCTCGCGACCATCAACTACGCGGGCTACATGACGGGTACGCTGCTCGCGGCCTCGGTCGGCGGTCTGCGCACGAAGTTCCACCTTTATCGTGCGCTGCTCCTGGTTGCCCTGGTCGGCACCGCCGGCATGGGTCTGACCACGAATTTGGCCCTCTGGGCAGTGCTGCGCTTCATCGCGGGGATGTCCAGCGTTGCCGGGCTTCTGCTCGGCTCCGGCCTCGTACTCAACTGGCTGCTGCGCCACGGGCGGCGACTAGAACTCGGCGTGCATTTCGGTGGTGTCGGGCTTGGCATCGCGGTTTCCGGCCTGCTCGCGATCGCGATGGCCGGATGGCTCGACTGGGCGGATCAATGGCTGGTCGCCGGTGCGTTCGGCGTGCTGTTTCTCATTCCTGCCTGGGTCTGGCTGCCTGCGCCGCCCGCGCATGACGGCATTCACCGCCCGGCAATGGTCGATCGGCCGCCGTCCCATCGCTGGATGACCCTGTTCACCCTGGCCTATTTTTGCGCGGGGGTGGGGTATGTGGTCAGCGCGACCTTCATCGTCGCGATTGCCGCGCATCAGCCGCAACTGCGCGGTTTCGGCAATCTCGTCTGGGTCGTCGTCGGCTTGGCGGCGATGCCGTCCTGTCCGCTCTGGGACCGCATGGCGCGGCGCACCGGCGATATTCCGGCGCTGCTCGCGGCATTCGCGATGCTGATCGTCGCGATCATGCTGTCGGCCACCAACAAGGGTCTCGCCGCTTCGATGGTGAGCGCCGCGCTCTATGGCGCCTCGTTCAACGGCATCACCAGCATGACGCTGAGCATCATCGGCCGGCTCTATCCGAGCAATCCGGCAAAGGCGATGGCGCGGCTGACCATCAGCTTCGGTGCGGCGCAGATCATCGCTCCCGCCGTCTCGGGCTATATCGCGGCATTCACCGGCAGCTATCGCGGCGCCCTGTTCATGGCCGCCGCGACCATGGCCGCGGGGATGGTATTTCTCGCAGCGATACGCCGAGAGTAGTGCGTGATCGGTTCAAGTCGATCACGCACTACTCATATATTTTGGGCGAGCAAGTTGGCCGGTTCTGGTTGAACCATTCCGTTCAACCAGAACCGGCCAACTTGCTCTAACGCGCCCGCTGCACCTGCTTCACGTCGCGCACCGCCCCGTTTGCCGCACTCGTGGTCAGTGCCGCGTAGGCTTGCAGGGCGGGCGAGACCATGCGGTCGCGTGCGGCCGGCTGCCACGCCTGCGTGCCTTTCGCGTCCATCGCCGCGCGCCGTTCCGTCAGGGTTGCATCGTCTAACAAAACATCGATTTTGCGTGCGGGAATATCGATCGCGATGATGTCGCCGTCCTCGATCAGGCCGATCGCGCCGCCCTCGGCGGCTTCCGGCGAGATATGACCGATCGAAAGCCCCGACGTGCCGCCGGAAAACCGTCCGTCGGTGATCAGCGCGCAGGCTTTGCCAAGGCCCTTCGATTTCAGATAGCTCGTCGGATACAGCATCTCCTGCATTCCCGGCCCGCCCTTCGGCCCTTCATAGCGGATCACCACCACATCGCCGGGCTTGACCGCATCGCCGAGAATCCCCGCCACCGCATCGTCCTGGCTTTCGAAAATCCGGGCCGGGCCCTTGAAATTCAGGTTCGCGGCATCGACGCCGGCGGTCTTCACGATCGCCCCGTCAAGCGCGATATTGCCATACAGAACCGCAAGTCCGCCATCCTTGCTGAAGGCGTGTTCGGCGTCGCGAATGACGCCATGTTGCCGATCGAGATCGAGGCTCTCGTAGCGCCGGTCCTGGCTGAACGCCTGGGTCGTACGCACGCCGCCTGGCGCCGCGCTGTAAAGCGTTTTCGCCTGCTCGCGGCCTTGGACCACGTCCCATCGATCGATCGCTTCGCCCAGGGTCTTTTCATGCACCGTCGCGCAGCCGCGGTGGATCAGCCCGGCGCGATCGAGTGCGCCGAGAATCCCTATGATCCCACCCGCGCGATGCACATCCTCCATATGGACATCCGCTACTGAAGGCGAAACCTTGCACAAATTCGGCACCCGGCGCGACAGACGGTCGATGTCCTTCATGGTGAAATCGAGTTCCGCCTCGCGTGCGGCGGCTAGCAGATGCAGCACCGTGTTGGTCGAACCGCCCATCGCGATGTCGAGCGACATGGCGTTTTCGAAGGCGGCGAAACTGGCGATGGCGCGCGGCAGCACCGAGGCGTCGTCCTGCTCGTAATGGCGCCGCGCGAGATCGACGATCTGCCAGCCGGCTTCGACGAAAAGTTTCCGCCGATCGGCATGGGTGGCGAGCAGCGAGCCGTTGCCGGGCAGCGCCAGACCCAAAGCCTCGGTCAGGCAGTTCATCGAATTGGCGGTGAACATGCCCGAGCACGATCCGCAGGTGGGGCAGGCGGAGCGTTCCATCACCGCCGCCTGTTCGTCGGTCTGGGTCGGGTCGGCGGCGGCGACCATGGCGGTGATCAGATCGACCGCCTGGGTCTTCCCGCCGGCGACGTATTTGCCCGCTTCCATCGGGCCGCCGGAGACGAAAATCGCCGGAATGTTCAGGCGCAGCGCCGCCATCAGCATCCCCGGCGTGATCTTGTCGCAGTTGGAAATGCAGACCAGCGCATCGGCGCAATGGGCGTTGACCATGTATTCGACGGAATCGGCGATCAACTCGCGCGAGGGCAGCGAATACAGCATGCCGCCGTGGCCCATGGCGATGCCGTCATCCACCGCGATCGTGTTGAACTCCTTGGCCACCCCGCCCGCCGCCTCGATCTCGCGCGCGACCAATTGCCCGAGATCCTTCAGATGCACATGGCCGGGCACGAACTGGGTGAAGGAATTGGCGATGGCGATGATCGGCTTGCCGAAATCTCCATCGCCCATGCCGGTCGCGCGCCACAATGCGCGGGCGCCGGCCATGTTGCGGCCATGGGTGGAAGTACGGGAACGATATTGTGGCATTTTTCGAGTTTCCGGTCGAATATTTCAATTTTCTTATAGTCTGGCGTTCTCTGCTCCGCTACCCCGCCTGAATCAGGGCAAATACGCGCAGCGCGGATGCCAAGGCCTGATCGGCGCCGCGCCCGGCATCGATCGAGGCGATCAGGTCCGGCAACGTCACGTCGCGGCGCTCGGCGATCGCCGCAAGGGCCGCCCAGAACGCGGGCTCCAGAGCGATGCTGGTCCGATGACCCGAAAGCGAAATGCTGCGTTTTTCCAGCACTAGAGCAATATGGCATTTGATGGAATCGCGCAGCGATCCATCAAAGCCATGAAATTGCTCGCCAAACATGAGTAGAGCATGATGATACCTAAAATCATCATGCTCTATTCGCGGCGAGACAGGGAGTAGAGCAGGGCGGGCAGAAATACGAAGGTCGCAATCAGCACGGCGGCAAGGCTCAGCAAGAGCACATCCCCCATGCTCGCGGTGCCGCGGTCATGCGAGGCCGCGAGCGAGCCGAACGCGGTCCCGGTGGTCAGCGCCGAAAACAGCACGGCCCGCGCGGTGGCCGAGCCGAGCAGATGCTTCATCCCATCGCGCCAGTTCATCACGAAATAGACGTTGAACGACACGCCGACCCCGAGCAGCAGCGGCAGCGCGATGATATTGGCGTAGTTGAGCGACAATCCGGCAAGCTGGGCGAACAAGGCGGTCAGGAAGGCGGACAGCGCCAGGGTGATCACCACCAGCGCCGAATCCCGCGCCGAACGCAGCACGATCATCAGGATGATCGCGATGGCGACGGCGGCGAGCGAGGCCGCTTCGCGGAACGCGCCGAGAATGGTTTTCGCAGTGGCCACCGTCGTTGCCGCCGGCCCGGTGACCACCGGCACCACCCGATGCACAGCGTCGACGAATTTCCACAACCCCGGCGAGGTTTGCGCCGCCGCCGTCGGAATCACCTGTAGCCGCACCTGGCCGTCCGGCAGGAACCAGTCGCGTTTGACGTCCTGCGGCAGATTGCCGGCGGTGATCCGCTGGGCGGACAGTGCGTCGTTCAGCCGTGCCAATTCACCGGGCAGATATTTGGTCAGCGCCGCGTTCATCGCCATCAGCACTGCATCCGGCGCGGATTGGAGCTTGCCCAGCGCCTGGCCGATTCCGAGCAGCGGCGACTCCTTGGGCAGTTTGTCGGTCACCTTGGCGATTTCCGCCGCCGCCTTGGCAGCGGCGGTGCGCAGCCGGGCGGGCGTCAATGCCGGCGGCGGTTCGTCCAGCAGCGACGGGGCGAGAATCTGCTGTGTCTGCTGGATCATTCCGAGCTTCGCCTCCTGATGCTCGGGAATGAAAGTGGCTCCCGAGATCACCTGCGACACTTCGGGCAGCTTGCCGAACCGCGCCGCGAGGTTTCGTGCCGCCGGCAGATCCTTCGCCAGTACATCGACATAGAACGGATTGGTCACCGATTTGCCGAGCAGCGTCTTCAATGTGCGCATCGCCTCGGTATTCGGGTTCTGGGTATCGAGCGGATTGGCGTCGAACCGCAGCGTGCCGACCGAGACGATCCCGGCGAGCGCCAGAATGGCGAACAGCGCAAGGACTGGCCGTCCGTGCCGTTTCAGCGCGGCGTCGCCCCAATCGCCGAGCGGGAATCCGATGCGCTCGGGCTCGCCGCGCGGCCGGGTCAGAGCGAGCAGCGCAGGCAGAAACGTGACGGTGCAGAAGAACGCGATGATCATGCCGATACCGGCGATCAGCCCCAACTCGGCGACGCCGACGAAACTGGTCGGCACGAAGGCGAGAAAGCCGCAGGCGGTCGCGATCGAGGCCAGCGCGATCTGCATGCCGGCCTCCGCCGCCGCGCCGATCAGGGCGAGTGCGGGATCGTCGATCCGGCGCCGTACGTCGCGCATGCGCACGCAGAACTGAATCGCGAAATCTACCGCGAGCCCCACGAACAATATCGCGAACGCGACCGAAATCAGATTGAGCGTGCCGATCGCGATGCCCGCGAAACTGATGGTCAGTGCAAGGCCGGCGAGCAAAGTCGCCAGGATCGGCAGGATCATCCGCCAGGACCGCACCGCGAGCAGCAGCCACAGGGTGATCAGTACGACGCTGACCACCAGCCCGAGCACCATGCCCTGCTTGAGGCTCGCGAATTGCTCGTCCGAAAGCGGGATCTGGCCGGTATAGCTCACCGAGGCGTCGCCGGATTTCACTTCGGGCAGCGATGCCGCGATTCGCCGCAGCGCCGCGGTCGCGGCACCGCCCGGCTCCAGGCTGCCATGGTCGAGCACCGGATGGATCAGCACGAAGCGCACATCGCCCTGTTCCTTGGTGACGCCCGGCGTGATCAGCGACTGCCACGACAATGGCCTTGGATGGCCGGCGGCCGCGGCATCGAGTGCCGCTTCGAAGCTCTTGAGCTGGTCGGTATAGGGGGTCAGGTTCGCCTGTCCGGCGCCGACCCCCACCGCCATCAGATCCAGCGCCTTGAACAGCCCGGCCGCCGATGGATCGGCCGAAAGCTGGCCAAGAAACGGCTGCGCCGAAACGATGGCGTTGAGCAGGCCGGCCAGTTGCGCCTGCGGCAGGAGCAGCAATCCGTCCCGCCGGTAGAACCGTCCGGTGCCGGGGCGCTTGACATCCTTGAAATGCACATTGTCCGCCGCCACGCGTTCGGCCAGCACTTTCGCGGTCGCCGCGGCGCCTTCCGGGGTGCGGTCGCGCACCACCGCGACGATCAGGTTGCCGAATTGCGGAAACGCTTTGTCGAACTTGATCTGTTCCTGCCGCCAGGGCAGGGAACTCGCGAACAGATGATCGGTATTGGTGTCGATGCCGAGATGTGCGGCGGCATAGGCGAGCCCCAGTCCGATCGCCACGAGATAGGCGACGATCACCGCCATCGCGTTGCGGCGGCTCCGCGCCACCATCGTCATGATCAATCTGCGCATTGACCCATCCGTGAGCGTTTCGGCGAACACATAGACCGGATTTGTCGATCTGAAACCGCCGCCCCGCGATACCGGCTCCGCGGCCGCGAATTTAAGCCGTGACCGGCCTAGGGTGTGTACCCAGCGCGGCTCACACCGCCATTGGGTACACACCCTAATCCGATCGCGGTCCGATTTAACTTTGAATCAGACGCGCCGGCGCCGCAAGCCCATGACGCCGCAGTGCGGCCGCGGCACCCGGATGGATCTCGACCGGGATATCGCCTTCGATCCATGAGCCATGGAACAGCGTGGCACCCGGCAGGTCGCGGATCAGCGCGGCACGATGGGCAAGCGCCGCATCGGTCAGCCGCCCGGCCAGCATATCCGGCAGATCGGCCCGGCAGATCGCGATCGCGCCGGAGCCGATCGTCGCAACCGGAGCGCTTTGGTCGGGCAGGCTCGTGGCCGGAATCACCGCCGCCGCCAGTCCCGGTACGATTCGGCCTATCGCGGCCTGCTCTGCTCTGGTGAACCCGATCATGGTGAAGCCGCCTCGCTTCGCCGCCGCGCGGATCGCCGGCAGGGGCGTCACCCCGAAGAATGCGCAGGCATCGAGCCGCTTTTCGCGCAGCAGATCGGTCTGTTCGGCATAGAGTCCGGTGATCGCGAGGCGCGGTGAAATCCCCGCGGCGGCGAGCATGGCGGGAATCAGAACCGATCCGGCGCCGCCAGCAGGGCCGATGCCAATACGCGCGCCGGTGAGATCGCCAAGGTGCCGGACCTTGCCGTCGAGCGGCGCAAAAATCTGCAATGTCGTCTCGAAGATGGGAAACAGGGCGCGAAATCCGCGCAACGGCACATTTCCGGTCCATGCCGCGTGGCCGCTCCAGGCCTGGGCCGCGACCGCGAGCGTGGTCATGCCGAGCTGTGCCGCGTTCTGTTCGGCTAAAAGGATATTCGCGGCACTGCCGCCGGATGCGTGGTAGGATACGGCAATCCGCGTGCCTTTCTGCGCCGCCATTCCCCAGGCCGGACCGAACAAGGCGAAACCGCCGCCGGGCTCGCCGGTCGCCATGGTCAGCGCCGCCGGCATCAGGGGCAAGGCCGGATTTGCCCGCGCAACGCCGATCGTGGCGCCGCCCGCGATCAATCCAAGCGCCGACCGCCGGCCAATGAAGTCGCGGCGCGCTCGTGCTCCCAGCGCCATGGTTGCTTCCCTTCGGTTCCCGGTGATTTTTTCCGCCTCTATTGGGGCTAAATCAGGGCAATTCGATTCGCTCCAGGCCCGATCAGATCGAGCGCCTGGCGGGCGGCGCGCAAGGCATGGCGTCCCTTCATCGGTGCCGCGACGAACCGGTTCAGGGCGGCGGTCAGGGTATGCGCTTGCGCGGGCAGGATCGTGGCCATCGCGTCGGCCGCGCACAGGGTTTTGACGACGTGCGCCGAAATGATGAAGCGGTCCCGGCCATGGTCGAACACCGCCCGGTACTGCCGGTCCAGGCTGGCGCGGTCATCGTCCTGACCATGGGCCGAGGCATCGGCGGCCGCATCGACAAATCCGGCGTTGCGGCCGATGAAGCAGGCCAACTGCAACAATATCGACGGCCACAGCGCGGGCGTTTCGCCGGCGACCCGCCATCCCGCCTCGGCGAAGGTGATCGCGTGGGTGAAGTCGAGCCAGTTGACGGATTGCGCCGGCGCCACGTCGGTGCGGTCGAACAACGATGCATTCGCGTGCAGCATCATCCAGGCCGCCTCGCCGACCAGCGCCTCGAAAATTTGCTCCGGCGGGTGGCGCGCGCCCCAGCCGGCGACGATCGGCAGGACCCGGCGAACCGATTTGCCGCGCAGGGACGCGCCAGCCAGCGCCGGCGTGTCGGTCCGGGCGCGGCCCCAGGCGTCCAGCACGGTCTGGTAGGTGGCGAACTCCGGCAACAGATCTTCGCGGGTCGCGCGGATCAGGCTGCGAACCAGCAGCGCCAGCAAGGGCGCCGCGCCGCCGGGCCCCAGGGTGTCGATCAGATCGACCGTCTTGATCGTGTAGATGAGGGAATGGCCGAAATCGGCGTAGTGGTTCAGGGCGGCGCGCGCGAGGATCGGGCGCAGATCATCCGCGGCCAATCCGGCGCGGGGCGCGGCGCGGATCAGATGGATCGCGGCGGCTTCGTTCTCCGTCTCGATCGCGTCGAGAAACGCGGCCGGGTTCCAGGATCGGCTTTTGGGGTCCGCGTCGTCCGCAAACGGGTGCAAACCCTGCCCGAAGGCGTCGTCCGCGATGTGGCCGAGGATTTCACCCAGGGCGACGAGCCGTTCCGCCGGCGTCGTTTCCGGCCGCGCGGCAAGGGCGAGCCAGTCGGGGGTGACGGCGATGGCGTGAGTGGTTCCGTCTTCGAGACGCTCGTGTGCCCAGGCGACGGCATGGCGGACCAGATCGAGATGGTCTCCGCCGGCCGCGAGATAGCGGGCGGCTTCCCGGAGAATGCGTCCCTGCCGGCGGGTGCGCAGGGCGGTTTCGAGATCGTCCAGAATCCGTCTCCGGCTCGCGTTCCGATCGGGCGGCGTCAAATCGATCTGGACCTGTCCGTCCCGAACGCGCACCGGGTAATGCCGCAAACGGTCCTCGCCGACCAGCGTCCGGCCCGAGGCGAGATCGAATTTCCAGTGGTGCCAATGGCAGGTCAGCGTGCAGCCGTCGAGCGCGCCTTCGGCGAGCGGGTAGCCCTCGTGCGGACAGCGGTTATCGACCGCGAAGATCGCGCCGTCCGCTGCGATCAGCAGGATTTGGCCGCCGTCATGCCTGACGATTGTTTTGCCGCTCCGATCGAGCCGTTCGAGCGTGATCGCGTCGAGCCATTGCATCGTGTTCTCCCGAGTGCTTCTTCCAGGCTAGAGCAAGATGTGCGCGCGCTGCAATCCGGCAATCAGGGCGGCGCGGATGCCGGGTTCGAGCGCCGAATGGCCGGCATCCGGCACGATGGTCAGCCTGGCGGCCGGCCAGGCGGCGGCGAGATCGAAGGCGGTTCGCGGCGGGCAGATCATGTCGTAGCGGCCCTGGACGATTTCGGCCGGCACCCGCTTCAGCGGCTCCATATGTGCGAGCAGCCCGCCTTCTGGCAGAAACAGGCCATGCACGAAATAATGCGCCTCGATCCGCGCCAGCCCGATCGCGGTGCGGTCTTGCGCGAAGGCCGCCACGGTCTCGAAGCTCGGCAGCAAAGTCGAGCACGAGCCTTCATAGACCGACCATGCGCGCGCCGCCGGGATGTGGATGTCCGGGTTCGGATCGCGCAACCGCTTCAGATAGCCGGCCAGGAGATCGCGGCGCTCGGCTTCGGGCAGGAAATTGACCAGCGCCGCATGAGCGTCGGGGAAAAACTGGGCGAGTCCGCGCAGGAACCAGTCCACTTCGCCGGGACGGCCGAGAAAAATGCCGCGCAACACCATCCCGGCCACCCGCTCGGGATATGTCTGACCATAGGCCAGCGCAAGCGTGGACCCCCAGGAGCCGCCGAACAGGATGAACCGCTCGATGCCGAGAAATCCGCGTAGCGTCTCGATGTCGTGCACCAGATGCGCTGTGGTATTCGCCGCCAGCCCGCCGAGCGGGGTGGACCGCCCGGCGCCGCGCTGATCGAAAATCACCACGCGCCAGATCGCGGGATCGAAGAACCGCCGATGCACCGCGCCTGCCCCGGCGCCCGGCCCGCCATGCAGGAACAGCACTGGCTTGCCGCGCGGGTTGCCGACCTGCTCCCAATAGATCACATGCCCATCGCCGACCGGCAGATAGCCGCTCTCGTACGGGCCGATTTCCGGGAACAGGTCGCCGCGCGGCATGGTCAGACGGGCCCGAACGCGGCGATCACCCGTGCCACCTGATCGTTGTCGAGATCGGGATGGATCGGCAGGGCGAGAATGCGCGTCGCCACATCCTCCGCTACTGGCAGCACCGCGCCGTCATGCGCGGCCGCATAGGCCGGCTGATGGTGCAACGGTTTCGGGTAATAGATCGCGGTGGGCACGCCCTCGGCACGCAGCCGAGCCTGCGTTGCGTCGCGCTCGGCTGCGTTCTCGAACAGCACGGCGTAGATCGCCCAGGCACCGGCGCTGTCAGCCACCCGCGCCGGGATTGTCGCATAATCGCCAAGGCCGGCATCATAGGCGCGGGCGATCGCCTCGCGCCGCGCCAGTTCGGCTTCGAACACATCGAGCTTGGCGAGCAGAACCGCCGCCTGCAACGTATCCAGCCGTCCGTTCATGCCGATGCGTTGAACATCATAGCGGCTCGCGCCTTCGCCATGGGTGCGCAGGGACCGATATAGCGCGGCACGCTCCGCATCCTCGGTGAACAATGCGCCGCCATCGCCATAGGCGCCGAGCGGTTTCGATGGGAAGAAGCTGGTCGCCGTCGCATGCGCTTCATGCCCGAGCCGCGTGCCATGCAGCGACGCGCCGAACGCCTGCGCGCAATCGTCCAGTGTGAACAACCCATGACGCTCGGCGATCGCGCGCAATTCGGGCCACGGCGCGGGCTGGCCGAACAGATCGACGCCGATCACCGCGCGCGGCCGCAGTTTTCCGCCGCGTGCGGTCTCGGCGATCCGCGCCTCCAGATGCGCCGGATCGATCTGGAATGTCGCCGGGTTGATATCGACGAACACCGGCGTCGCCCCCAGCAGCAGCGGCACCTCGGCGGTCGCGGTATAGGTGAAACCCGGCAGAAATACCGCATCGCCCGGCCCGACCCCCTCGGCCATCAGCGCGATCTGCAACGCATCGGTCCCCGAACTCACGGTCACGCAATGGGCGGCGCGGCAGAACGCGGCGAGCCGGGCTTCCAGCTCCGCCACCTCGGGGCCGAGAATGAACTGGCCATGCGCCAGCACCGCATCGATCCGGGCGCGCAGCGACGGCCCCAGCCGCGCCTGCTGCGCCTTCAGGTCGAGAAAAGGAATCGGGTTTGCTGAGACATCCATGGATGCGACTTAGCCTGTCGGCCCCGATGCGGCGAGAGGGGTTGGATTGCGGAATTCCGGCACCAGGCGCGCGAGAGCGGCCAGCGCCGCCGGCACTTCGCCTCGATCGACATAGCCCTGGATTTCATCGAGCGCGCGGCCGATGAACGCCGAGTCCGCAACGCGCGGAGCGGCCATCAGCAGGCCGGGAAACCCGGTCTCGATCGGCCGTTCCGCGCCATGGAACAACTCCTCGAACAGTTTTTCACCCGGTCTCAATCCGGTGAAGCGGATCGGAATATCGGCATCGGGCCGCAGCCCGGCGAGGCGGATCATCTGTCGCGCCAGATCCACGATTTTCACCGGCTCGCCCATGTCGAGCACGAAAATCCCGCCTTGCGTGACCGGCAGGTCGGCATCGGAATCGCCGACCACCGATGCCTGCAGCACCAGGGATACCGCCTCGCGCACGGTCATGAAATAGCGCCGCATGTCGGGATGGGTCACGGTCAGCGGCCCGCCGCGCGCGAGCTGGCGGCGGAACAGCGGCACCACCGAGCCGGTCGAGCCGAGCACATTGCCGAACCGCACCGTCACGATGCGCATCCCCCCGTCGCGCCGCGCCGCGATGTCCCATCCTTGCGCATAGATTTCGGCGAGCCGCTTGGACGCGCCCATGACCGAGGACGGGTTGACCGCCTTATCGGTCGAAATCAGCACCATCAGCGCGGTGCCGGAGACGCGCGCGGCGTCGGCCACGTTGCGGGTGCCGATCGCGTTGGTCGCCATCCCTTCCAGCGGGTTCGCCTCGACGATCGGCACGTGTTTCAGCGCCGCGGCGTGGAATACCAGTTCGGGCCGCAGCCGCGCACAGATCGCCTCGATCCGCGTCCGGTCGCGGACATCCGCGATGATCGCCTCGCGGGGCAAAGACGGCACGGTTTCCGACAGTTCCAGGTCGATTTTCCACAGCGCGTATTCGCTGGAATCAAGAAGAATGATGCTCTCCGGCCCGAAACCGGCGACTTGCCGGGCAAGTTCCGATCCGATCGAACCGCCCGCGCCGGTGACCAGAACCCGCCGTCCCTGGATCAGCCGTGCCATGCCCTCGCGGTCCAGCGCCACTTGCGGCCGGTTCAGCAGATCCTCGATGGCGATCGGCCGCAGCGCCAGATCGGCGATGCCCTCCGTCGCGGCGAGCGATGTCGGTGCCAGCACGGTCGGGCTCGGCGCGCGGGCGACACGGATACCGCGCGTCTCGGCTTCCGCAAGGATGGCGCGCAGCCCCGAACCGATGATTTCGCCGCTGGCGACGATCAGCACCGACGGGGTCTGCTCCGACTCCGCAAGTCGGTCGAGCGCGGCGCCGAGTTCGCCCACCGTGCCCAGGATCGACACGTTATGAATGCGCCGTCCGATCTCCCGCGCCGATACCGAAAGCAGTCCAAGCACGCGGTAGCGCCGCTTCGAATCCCGCCCCAACGCTGCCAGGAACAATTCCGCGCCTTCGCCATCGCCGAGTAGAAGCGCGGTTTCGGCATCGTCGGCGGGCGTCTCGCGCGGTGCCCGCGCGATCCGGTACAACAGGCGCGGCGCGGTCAGCCCAAGCCCGAAGGTGAGGGCCAGCAGCACCGGAAAACTCGCCGACGGCAGCGCCGCCCCGACCCCGACCAGAAGCAGCACGATCAGCAGCGCCGCGAGCGCCGCGATGGCGCCGATCGCGGTCAGGTCGGGCAGGCTGGTGAAGCGCCAATGCTGGCGCGCGAGGCCGAACGGCACGCCGATCAGCCAGATCGCGCCGGTGCCCGCCAGCGGCAACAAAGCGGGTGCGGGCGCCGGATGGGCGGGGACGGCCAGCCAGCACGCCGCGATCACGGCGAGCGCGGCGAGCACGCCGTCAAGCAGGAAATTCACCGCGATGCGAAACTGGCTGCGCCCGAACGTCATGACGGCACGGTTCTTACGCGAAATCGCGCGAAAGGTCATGAGTGCACCGCAATATCGATTTTGGTTGCACCTTATTTCCGTTCAGTGTAACCGACCGTCCGCGACGGTATAACCTTTGTAGGGACAGAGCAAAATGACGGTTTCGACCATGGGGGTGAAGCTCGATGACCAGGTGCGCGCGCGCCTGCGCGTCGCCGCCGAACGCCAAGGTCGCACCACGCATTGGCTGGTCAAGCAGGTGATTCTGTCCGGGCTGGAGCGCCTGGAACGTGGCGAGACGATCGACGGCGCTGCTCCCGATGCCGAGATGGATTTGCCGCCGGCCGAGGAAGCCGCCCCGAGCGTTCCGTTTCTCGATTTCGCCCAGGATGTCCAGCCGCAGACGGTGCTGCGCGCAGCGATCACCAGCGCCTATCGCAGGCCGGAGACCGAATGCATCCCGGCGCTGATCGAGAACGCGGCGCTGCCCGAGGCGCTGTCGCGACAGGCACGCAAGACCGCGACTGACCTCATCGCGAAGCTGCGGGCGCGGCGCAGCGGTGGGCTGGTGGAAACCCTGCTTCAGGAATATGCCCTGTCGAGCCAGGAAGGCGTTGCGCTGATGTGCCTCGCCGAGGCGCTGCTGCGCATTCCCGACGCGGCCACCCGCGACAGCCTGATCCGCGACAAGATCGGCCAGGGCGACTGGCAGCGCCATGTCGGCGAAAGCCCCTCGCTGTTCGTCAACGCGGCGACCTGGGGGTTGTTGCTCACCGGCAAGCTGACCGCGACGGCAAGCGAAAAAGGCCTGTCCTCGGCGCTGACGAAATTGATCGCGCGCGGCGGCGAACCGCTGGTGCGGCGCGGCGTGCACATCGCGATGCGGCTGATGGGCGAGCAGTTCGTCATGGGCCAGACCATCGCGGAAGCGCTCGCCAATGCCCGTAAACTGGAAACGCGCGGATTCCGCTATTCCTACGACATGCTGGGCGAAGCCGCGATCACCGAAGCGGACGCGGCACGCTACTATCGCGACTACGAACAGGCGATCCACGCGATCGGCACCGCCGGACGCGGCAAAGGAATTTACGAAGGCCCAGGAATTTCCATCAAACTCTCGGCCCTGCATCCGCGCTATGCACGCGCTCAGCGGTCGCGAGTGATGACGGAACTCGCGCCGCGCCTCACCGCGCTGGCCCTGCTCGCGCGCGGCTACGATATCGGCATCAATATCGACGCCGAGGAAGCCGACCGGCTGGAGCTTTCGCTCGATTTGCTGGAAGGCTTGTGCTTCGAGCCGGCGCTCGCTGGCTGGAACGGGATCGGCTTCGTCGTCCAGGCCTATCAGAAGCGTGCGTCCTTCGTGATCGACTTTTTGATCGATCTCGCACGGCGCAGCCGGCACCGGCTGATGGTGCGGCTGGTCAAGGGCGCCTATTGGGATTCCGAAATCAAGCGCGCCCAGCTCGACGGGCTCGAAGGGTTTCCGGTGTTCACCCGGAAGGTGCACACCGACATTTCCTACCTTGCCTGCGCGCGCAAGATGCTCGTGGCACCCGCCGAGATTTTTCCGCAATTCGCCACGCACAACGCCCTTACGCTCGCCGCGATTCACGCCATGGCGGGGGCGAATTTCTATGTCGGGCAATATGAGTTCCAGTGCCTGCACGGCATGGGCGAACCGCTATATGAGGAGGTTGTCGGGGCGCAGCACCTCAACCGGCCGTGCCGGATCTATGCGCCGGTTGGCACCCATGAGACGCTGCTCGCCTATCTGGTCCGGCGCCTTCTGGAAAACGGAGCCAACACGTCGTTCGTCAACAAACTCGCCGATCATCGCGTATCGGTCGACGAACTGCTCGCCGATCCGGTCGATGAAGCCCGCAAGAACGCACCGATCGGTGCGCCGCATCCGAAAATCGCGGAACCGGCGGCGATCTTCGGCGATGCGCGGCGCAATTCGGCTGGGCTCGATCTCTCCAACGAGCAGCGCCTCGCCTCGCTCGCTTCGGCCCTGCTCGCGGGGATCGAGCAGGAGCGACGCGCCGCCCCCGATATCGCATCCGGCGAAACTGATGGTGCTGGGCGGATCATCCAGAATCCGGCGATGCGGCAAGATGGTGTCGGCACCGTGATCGAGGCGAGTGCCGCGGCGATCGAGGCGGCGCTGGCGGCGGCGAGCGAGGCCGCACCGATCTGGCAGGCAGCACAGCCGGAAGATCGCGCCGCCGTGCTGGAGCGCGCCGCCGACCTGCTCGAAGCGCGGATGCCGAAGCTCATCGGCCTGATCGTGCGTGAAGCCGGCAAGACGCTTCCGGCCGCGATCGGCGAGGTCCGCGAAGCGGTCGATTTCCTGCGCTACGACGCTGCAACCCTGCGTACCGGTTTCAATAACGATACGCACCGCCCGCTCGGCATGGTCGCAGCGATCAGTCCGTGGAACTTCCCGCTCGCCATTTTCATGGGTCAGGTCGCGGCGGCATTGGCCGCCGGCAATGTCGTGCTCGCCAAACCGGCGGAGGAAACCCCGCTGATCGCCGCCGAAGCGGTGCGTCTGCTGCGCGAGGCCGGCGTGCCGCGCGGTGCGATCCAGCTTCTGCCCGGCGACGGCGATGTGGGCGCGGCGTTGGTGAACGATCCGCGCGTGCGCGGCGTGATCTTCACCGGCTCGACCGAGGTGGCGCGACTGATCCAGACAAGCCTTGCCGCGCGGCTCGACCCGCGCGGGATGCCGGTGCCGCTGATCGCCGAAACCGGCGGGCAGAACGCGATGCTTGTCGATTCCTCCGCCTTGCTCGAACAGGCGGTAGGCGACATCGTCGCCTCCGCCTTCGACTCCGCCGGACAACGCTGTTCGGCGCTGCGCATTCTGCTGGTGCAGGACGACATCGCCGATCCGCTGCTGGCGATGCTCAAAGGTGCGATGGCGGAATTCTCGATCGGCAATCCCGACCGGCTGGAAACCGATATCGGTCCGGTGATTTCCGAGGCCGCGCGCGCGACCATCACGGCCCATATTGCGCGCATGACCGAACGCGGTTGCCCGATTTTCGCACCGGCTCTGCCGGCCGCCTGCGCGGACGGATACTTCGTTGCCCCGACGCTGATCGAAATCGACGATCCCGCTCAACTGGAACGCGAAGTGTTCGGTCCGGTGCTTCACGTGGTGCGCTACCGCCGCGCCGAGCGGGACCGGATGATCGAGGCGGTCAACGCGCGCGGCTACGCACTCACCTTCGGCATCCATAGCCGGATCGACGAGACCATCGCGCAGGTGACCGATCGCATCGAGGCAGGAAATATCTACGTCAATCGCAATATCATCGGTGCCGTGGTCGGCGTTCAGCCGTTCGGTGGCCATAGCCTGTCGGGCACCGGGCCGAAGGCCGGCGGGCCGCTCTATCTGCGCCGCCTGCTCGCCGCGCGCCCCCGGAGCAGCGGGCTGCCAGCCGGGGCTACCCCGCGCGCCGCGATGGATGAGTTTGTCACCTGGCTCGATCGGTACGGATTCGATTCGGCACATGCCAAGCGCTATGCGGCAACCACCCCGCTCAACGTATCGGTCGATCTGCCGGGGCCGGTTGGCGAGCATAATTGGTATCGTTTGAAGTCGCGCGGGCGGGTTCTGTGCCGGGCAGCGACGCAAGCGGGATTGCTGCGCCAGATTGCAGCCGCGATCGCGACCGGCAATCGCGCACTCGTCTGGTGTGCCGAACCCTTCGAGAATCTTGCCAATTTGCCCGATCTGGTCAGGAAATTGATTGCACCGGTCAAAAATCCGCTTGACGTGGAGGCCGATGTCGCCTTGTTCGAAGGCGACGGCGCCGCGCTGCGCGCGTTCCAGGCAGCTTTTGCGGCGCGGCCGGGGCCGGTGATCGCGGTTCACGCCGTACCGTCGGATGGGCTGTCGGATTGGGACTATCCGCTGGAGTTCCTGCTCACCGAGCAGTCGCTCAGCATTAATACGGCGGCGGCGGGCGGCAATGCGAGCTTAATGACGATTGGTTAGTAAACAGGACAACAAGGGAGAACGACGATGATCAAAAAATTCATGATCGGTGGCGCATCGGCCATCGCCATACTGGCATCAGGTTGCATCGCGCAGGCGGCCCCGCCGATCCGCATCGGCGTGCAGGCGCCGATCACCGGCACCTATGCCGATGAAGGCCAGGGTATCGAAAAGGCGGTGAAATTGCTCGCCGAACAGCAGAACGCGAAGGGCGGACTGCTTGGCCGGAAAATCGAAATAAAGGTCTGCGACGACGAGGGTAAGGCAGCGCAGGCCGCGATCTGCGCGAGGCAACTGGCGGACGCTCACGTGGTCGCCGTGGTCGGCTCCTACACCAGCGGTGCGGCACTCGCCGCACAGCCGATCTACGCGCGGGCGAACATCATCCAGACCTCTGACGGCACCTCCAACAAGCTGATCGCGCGAGGCTACAAAACCTGGTTCGGCAATGCCGCGCCCAACAGCGCCGAGGCCAAGTTCACCGCGCATTACATGGTCGATGTGCGGCACTTCAAGCGCACTGCCGTGCTGACCGATCATTCGAGCTTCGCGACCGGCCTCGCCGATTCGGTGGTGAAGGACGTGAAGGCAGATCACGGCAAAATCATCGACAAAGCCTTCATCAATGCCGGCTCGCAGAATTTTACCCCGGTCCTGACCAAGCTGAAATCGCTGCACCCGGATGCGATTTATTTCTCCGGCTACTATTCCGATGGCGGGCTGATCCGCGCGCAGATGGTGCAACTCGGCATCAAGGCGGCTTTCGTCGGTGGCGATGCGAACCAGAACGTCGCTTTCGGCAAGATCGCCGGTGCGGCGGCGAAAGGTGCTGTCATCATCAATGTTCCCGCGCCGCAGGATCTGCCCTATCCGGTGGCTAAGCAATTCGTCGCTGCCTATCAGGCGAAATATCACGCCTTGCCGCCTTCGGTGTTCACCCTGACCAATGCGGACGGGATGCGCGCGGTGATGCAGGCGATCGAGGCAACCCATAGCGTGAAACCGGCGAAACTCGAAAACTATCTGCACCACCTGAAAAATTTCCAGGGCCTGACCGGAACCTTCGCGTGGAACGGACGCGGCAAGCGGATCGGCAGCCCGTTCACCGCCTTCGAGGTCGGGGCGGATGGCGGCTACACGATCGTCTATCCGGCGCCGAGCGCGGGATAACGCGGAGACACCCGCCATGGGCACATTCATCCAGCAGGTCATCAACGGGCTGACGGTCGGCGGCATCTACGCGCTGATCGCACTCGGCTACACCATGGTTTATGGCGTGCTGCGGCTGATCAATTTCGCCCATGGCGATCTCTGCATTCTTGGCGCTTTCGTCGGGCTGACGATGCTGAGCGGCGCACTCGGTGGCGGCCATCCCGGCCCGGCGTTAGTGCTACTCGCCTTCGTGGTCGCGGTGATCGCGATTTCGGTGGCGGGCGTCGCCCTTGAATTCGTCGCCTACCGGCCGCTGCGCAAGGCGGACCGGCTGGCAGCGGTGGTCTCCGCACTCGGTGCCTCGATGCTGATCGAAAACGGCATCATGCTGATCTGGGGGCCCGAGGTGCGGGTATTTCCCTCTGGCTTGCTGCCGGCGACGACCTGGCACGTCGCCGGCGCGTCGATCAGCTTCGTCGAGGTGATGATCATTATCGTCTCGGTCGTCCTGATGGCGGCGCTTTATGGTTTCGTAAACCATACCCGCTTCGGCACCGCGATCCGCGCCGCCGCGATCGATCAGGATGCGGCACGGCTGATGGGCATCAACGTCAACCGTGTGATTTCCAGCGTGTTCGTCATCGGCCCGGCGTTGGGTGCCGTCGGTGGATTGTTCATCGGCCTCTATTACCGCGAGGCGTATTTCACCATGGGCTGGACCTATGGGCTGAACGCCTTCATCGCCGCGATCATCGGCGGAATCGGCAACATTCCCGGTGCGATGCTGGGCGGCGTTCTGCTTGGCCTGTTCAACGCCTTTGCCGCCGGCTATGTTTCAAGCTCCTGGCAGAACGCGATCACGTTCGCTTTGCTGATCGCAATTCTGCTGATCCGGCCTTCGGGACTTCTGGGCGAGCGGGTGGCGGAGAAGGTATGATGCGGCGCACGCTACCGACGGCCGCGATCGGTGCCGTTCTCTGGGCGGGATGCCTCGCCCTGCCGATCTTTCTCGACAGCGCCTGGATCTCGATCGCGGCGATTTTCGCGATCTATGCGATCGTCGCTCTTTCGCAGGACGTGGTGCTTGGCCGCGCGGGTCTCTACGATATGGGTCATGCGGTCTATTTCGGCATCGGCGCCTACGCAACCGCCGTGCTGAATGTCGGTTTCGGCTGGCCAATCCTGGCGACCCTGCCGGTCGCGATCGTCGGCGCCGCATTAGTTGGCGCCGTCTTCGCGGCCCCGATCATCCGCCTGCGCGGCGACTATCTTCTGGTCGCGACGATCGGGCTCAATGCCATCTTCGTCCTTGCCATGCGCAACGATCTTGGTGGGCTCACCGGCGGGTCGGACGGCATCCCCGGTCTCGGCGTGCCGTCTTTGTTCGGATTGCAGATTGAGAGCCAGAGCGCGCTGTTCTGGTTCGATTGGGTTCTGCTCGGCGTCGTTCTCCTGGTGATGCGCAATCTCGACCGTTGCGAACTTGGCCGCGCGCTGCGTTATCTGAAACAGGACCAACTCGCGGCGAGCACGCTTGGCGTCGATGCGCGGCGTACCAAAATCCTCGCCTTCGCGCTGGGCGCCGGCCTTGCCGGTCTCGCCGGCACGCTGTTCGCCGTTCAGATTTCAACGGTCAGCCCATCATCCTTCGTGTTCACCGAATCCGTCACTCTGTTCGCGATCGTGATCGTCGGCGGCCAGGGTTCGATCCCCGGCGTTTTGCTCGGCACCGCGCTGATGTTCGTCGTGCCGCAGATTTTCCGGGAATTCGCGCAGTACCGCTATTTCATCTTCGGTATCGCGATGATCGCGGTGATGGTGCTGCGGCCGCAAGGGTTATGGCCGCGCGCGAGGCTGGCCCGATGAGCGCACTCCTCGAACTCGCCGGCATCGGTATCAGTTTTGGCGGGTTGCGCGCCGTCGACGATCTGAGTTTCACGGTTGGGGAAGGCCAGATCGTGGCATTGATCGGGCCGAACGGCGCCGGCAAGACCACGGTGTTCAACATGATCACCGGCGTCTACCGGCCGAATGGCGGAAAAATCCTTTGGTACAATCATGACATTACCGGATTTGCTCCGCATCGTATCGCCCGTCTCGGTATCATGCGCACCTTTCAGACGATCCGGTTGTTTTCGGACATGTCGGTGTTCGAGAATGTCCGCGCCGGCTGCCATTTGCGCACGCGCCAGCATTGGTGGCAGGGGCTTGCCGGCCTGCCGTCGCAACGCCGCGAGGAAGCTGAGATCGCGGATCGCACTTCGGATATTCTGAAGCGGCTCGACCTCGAAACGGTGGCCGACGAACGCGCGATCGCTCTGCCGTACGGCGTGCAACGCCGGGTCGAACTCGCGCGCACGCTGATCGCCAACCCGAAGCTGGTGATCCTCGATGAGCCCGCGGCCGGGCTGAACGATCGGGAATCTGCGAAACTCAACGAAACCATCTTCGGTATCCGTGATTCCGGAATTACCGTTCTGCTGGTCGAGCACGACATGAACGTGGTGATGAACGTGACCGACCACATCGTGGTGATCAATTTCGGTCGCAAGATCGCCGAAGGAAACGCCGCTACCATTCGCAACAACCAACAGGTGATCGAGGCCTATCTCGGGCGCGACGATGACGAGACGGAGGAGGCGGCATGAGCTTGCTCGAAATCGCCGATCTTCGCGTCAACTATGGAGAGATCGAAGCGCTGAAAGGGGTTTCGCTTGCCGTCGCGCAAGGCGAGATCGTCGCTATCCTCGGCGCCAACGGCGCAGGCAAGACAACGCTGATGCGAACGATTTCCGGCCTGCTCGCGCCGCGTGGCGGGACGATACGCTTCGATGGCGCTGAGATCACAAAGCTCGGCGCGGATCGCATCGTTCAGCGCGGTATCGCGCAATCGCCGGAAGGGCGGCGCGTGTTCGGCACGCTGACGGTTCTGGAAAATCTCAGGCTCGGCGGCTTCACGCGGCCGCGCGGCGAAATTATGGGATCGCTGGATTTCGTGCTCGGGCTGTTTCCGCGCCTCGCCGAGCGGCGCGCGCAATTCGCGGGCACGCTTTCCGGGGGCGAGCAGCAGATGGTTGCGATCGGTCGCGCCTTGATGGCAAAGCCGCGTTTGCTGCTGCTCGACGAACCAAGTCTTGGCCTCGCACCGATCATCGTGCAGGCGATTTTCCGCAGCCTGCGCGAAATCGCGCGCACCGGGGTCACGATCCTTCTCGTCGAGCAGAACGCGCGCATGGCCCTGAAACTCGCCGATCGCGGTTACGTGCTGGAAGTCGGGCGGATCGTGCTCGCCGACGAGGCTAAGCGGTTGCTCGCCTCGCCGGACATCCAGGCGGCCTATCTAGGCGGCGAGAGCAGCGCGCACCGCGTCTAACGCGGCGTTGGCGCGCTCCGCGTCGGGGCCGCCGGCCTGGGCCATGTCGGGGCGGCCGCCGCCGCCTTTGCCGCCCACCGCTTCGGCGGCGGCGCGCACCAGAGTTACCGCATTGTGCCTGCCGGTCAGATCGTCGGATACGCCGACGACGATGCTCGCCTTGCCATCGGCGGTCGAAACCAGGGCCGCGACGCCGGAGCCGATCGATTTCAGGATGGAATCTGCAAGCGATTTCAGATCGCGCGGCGAAACCTCGCCGAGATTGCGCGCGGCGAGCTTCACCCCGCCGACATCCTCGATCTCCGAAGCGGCACCGCCGGTCGCGAGCTTGCGCTGCAACTCGCTGATCTGACGTTCCATCCGCTTGCGGTCTTCGAGAAGAGCGGCGATGCGTGCTGGCAGTTCGGCGGGTGCGGCTTTCACCACGGCGCTGGCTTCGGCAAGAAGATCGGCGTCGGCTTCGATCGCGGCAAGAGCCGCTTCGCCGGTGACCGCCTCGATGCGCCGGATGCCGGCGGCGACGCCGGATTCGGCCAGAATACGAAACGCGCCGATATCGCCGGTGCGCCCAACATGCGTGCCGCCGCAAAGCTCGATCGAGTAGGCGGTCTTGTTAGCATCGCCAGCACCCATCGAAACCACGCGCACCTCGTCGCCGTATTTTTCGCCGAACAGCGCCATGGCGCCGCGCTTCACCGCCTCATCGGGCGTCATCAGCCGTGTCTCGACCGTGCTGTTCTCGCGGATGCGCGCATTGACCGCGCGCTCCACCACGCGCAACTCGGCCGGTGTGACAGGCCGGGGCTGGGAAATATCGAAGCGCAGCCGGTCCGGTGCGTTCAGGCTGCCTTTCTGGGTCACGTGCGGGCCGAGCGTGCGGCGCAACGCCTCGTGCAAGAGATGCGTCGCGGAATGATGCCCGCGAATGGCGGCGCGGCGGGCGTTATCGACCTCGGCGTGAACCGTCTGACCGAGCGTCAGGTCGCCGGTTTCGACTTTGCCGAAATGCACGATCAGATCGCCGGCCTTCTTCTGGGTATCTCTAACAACGACACGTAGTCCGTCGGCGCTGAGCGTGCCGGTATCGCCGACCTGGCCGCCGCTTTCGGCGTAGAACGGTGTCTGGTTCAGGACGATCGCAACGTCCTGACCCACCTTGGCCGAATTCGCCGGTGCGCCATCGACGACGATGCCGATAACCGCCGCATCACTGTCTTCGCTGGTGTAGCCGAGGAATTCCGAGCTGCCCAGCCGGTCCTTCAGTTCGAACCAGACCGATTCTGTCGCAGCATCGCCAGTGCCGGCCCAGGCGGCGCGGGCACGGGCGCGCTGTTCCGCCATTGCCGCCTCGAACCCCTGGCGATCCAGGCCGCGCCCCTGCTCGCGCAGCGCGTCTTCAGTCAGGTCGAGCGGAAAGCCGAACGTGTCGTAAAGCTTGAAGGCAACCGCGCCGTCCAGCGGCTGCGCCTCGCTCAGTCGCGCCACCTCGTCATCGAGGAGCGACAGTCCGCGCTCCAGCATCACCGCGAATTTCTGTTCTTCCAGCTTCAAGGTTTCGACGATCAGCGGTTCTGCGCGCGGCAGTTCGGGATACGCCACGCCCATCTGGCGGGTGAGCGCCGGGACCAGCCGATAGATGAACGGCTCGCGCATCCCGAGCCGGTGGGCGTGGCGCATCGCCCGGCGCATGATCCGGCGCAGCACATAGCCCCGGCCTTCATTGGAGGGCAGCACGCCATCGGCGATCAGAAACGCCGTGCTGCGGAGATGATCGGCGATCACCCGGTGGCTGATTTTGTGCGGGCCGTCCGGGTCGGTGTGCGATGCTTCGGCGGAAGCCACGACAAGGGCGCGTAGCGTATCGGTATCGTAATTGTCGTGCTTGCCTTGTAGAATGGCGGCGAAGCGCTCCAGCCCCATGCCGGTGTCGATCGACGGGCGGGGCAGGGCGGTGCGAACGCCGCCTTCGGCCTCCAGATACTGCATGAACACGAGGTTCCAGATTTCGATGAACCTGTCGCCATCCTCGTCAGGACTGCCCGGCGGTCCGCCGGCGATCGACGGTCCGTGGTCGTAGAAAATCTCGGAAGATGGGCCGCACGGTCCGGTATCGCCCATACGCCAGAAATTGTCGTCGGTCGCGATGCGGATGATTTTCTGTTCCGGCAATCCGGCGATCCTGCGCCACAATTCGGCGGCCTGTTCGTCGTCGTGATAGACGGTGACCAGGAGCCGGTCTTTCGGCAGGCCGAAATCGCGCGTCAGCAGGGTCCAGGCGTGTTCGATCGCGACATCCTTGAAATAGTCGCCGAACGAGAAATTGCCGAGCATTTCGAAAAACGTGTGGTGCCGCGCGGTATACCCTACATTGTCGAGATCGTTATGCTTGCCGCCGGCGCGCACGCATTTCTGCGCCGACGCCGCGCGCACATAGGATCGCTTCTCTTGCCCGGTAAACAGGTTCTTGAACGGAACCATGCCCGAGTTGACGAACAGCAGCGTCGGGTCGTTGCGCGGCACCAACGGCGCACTGGGCACCACCTCATGCCCGGCGTTGCGGAAATAATCGAGAAACGTGTCGCGGATATCGTTGCTGGAGGTCATGGAGCGGCGAAAAGTCCCTGAAAAACCGAGGCTGCGAAGGGCATACCGCAGGGGATGCGGAATGTCATCTCGGGGGGCGGCGCAACACAGTCCGCCCCGCCCGATCGCCAGATCGGGCAGGGTGGGCGGGTGGATGAGCCGAGGTGCGGCCAGGGCCGGGCGATCAGGGTGGGGCGCGCGCCAGGGTGCGGTAAAGCAAGGGTTGGGCGGCGCGTCCGGGTTGGACTGGCGCGTGAATGGATGGCGGAACCCGCCGGGCGGGCGCCGATCCGGCGCCGGCGGTTTCCGGCGGTTCGGGCGGAGTTGCGCAAGGTTCCGGCGATCCGAGGGGTCGCTGGAAACGCAACGGAGGGGCGGCGGGTCTGGCCGGCTTCACGATGCGCAGGCAGGGCGGCAGGCGAAGGCCGACGGCGCGGCACAGGGGGCGAAGCAGGCGGCCGAAGCGGGGATCGGCTTCGATCATGACGGCGACCGCCGGATCGCTGAAGAAAAAGCGAAGCTGCGATGCGGCCACCCTGGCTTCCGGCACCGGAGCGAGCAGCCAGCCGAAGCGGCGCGGCAGGCTGAGCGGCACGGGCTTCGGCGATGGTATCTCGGGTGATGCGGGCGCGGGTTGGGGTTCCCGCTTCTGTGCCGCGCGGCGCTGAAGCGGGGTGACACGGCGGGGCGCGTTCGCCAGCGCCTTGAAGCGGACGGCGATATGGCGCAGGCGGGTCCAGAGCAGGATGGTCAGCAGCGGCGATGCGAACGCGCCCTTGACGCCCCAGGTGGCGACGGCCTGGCAGAGATACTCGATGATGCCGGCGAAGCGGGCGGAGGGTGTGGCCGCGTTCATGACCGGAACAAGACCATGAACCCAGGGGGGTGGGCAAGGGCGATTGTATTTTACGAGGCGGCGGCTCGAACGGTTCGCAGGTGCTCGACCGCCACGTCCACATGATGCCGGGTGAAAATTCTGGCCTTGCGTTCGGCCGCGCCCTCGGGGCCCGGCCAGGACGCCATGGCGGCCATCATGGCATTCACGTCCAAGGCCACGCCCGATTGGCGGTTGAGCCAGTCGACCGTCGCGAGAAGTTCGAGGCCATGAGGGGACTGGAAGCCGTCGATGATTTCGGTGGCTTCATCGAGGGCGGGCCGATAGGGGCTGGCTTTGGGCGAGGTGAGATAGGCGCCGATCCTGTCCTGCCGATCATGCCTGAAGCGGATCGGATCGAAGGGCCGCGCGTCCGCGACCCGCCGTTCGCACGTCAGATAGCTGCCATCCAGACTGTCCAGCAGGTGCCGGAGCCGGTCCGAATAAGGGCCATAGCGATTGGCGGCAAAGTCGTCGGCGATCGGGTTGGGCAGGTTCAGGCGCCGGATGGCGCCGGTCAGGAACCAAGCCAGCTTCTGGGCTTCGAGGATCGAGCAATCGAAGCCCAGGATCTCATAGCGGCGGATCATCTCCGCCATCAATGCGCGCGCGGGCGTCAGTTTCTCGACACCGTGGCGCCTGACGACATTCTGATAGGCGCCAGTCGGCTCATAGACGGCGATCTCGCAATCGAGATCGCCCAGCGCATTGGCGATCAGGGGTTTGACATCGCCCCAATCGAGTCCGCCATTGCCGGCGCCCAGCGGTGGGATCGCGATGGAACGGATACCCCGTGCCTCGATCTCTTCCCTGAGTGCAACGAGACCTTGCCTGATCCATTCGAGACGGGACGGATGGCGCCAATGTTTTTTTGTCGCGAAATTGATGATGAAGCGCGGGCCGAGCATGTCATGCCGTTCGGTGACGAACAGGCCGCCAGGGGCGAGTTGGCCCGCCTTGCTGGCGGTTTCGTAGGCCCGGAAGTTCTCGGGGTAATTCTCCTTGAACATCAGTGCGATGCCCTTGCCGCTGACGCCGACCGTGTTGACGGTGTTGACCAGCGCATCGACATCGGCGGCGAGCAGATTGCCCTGGGTGTAGCGGATCATGAGAAATACCACTCCGGACGAACAACCACCTTGAGCGCCAGACCCACGGCGCGGACCTGTGTCTCGATCGTGTGTCTTACCGTTTCCGAAACGCAGCCGATGCCCAGAAGCGCGTTCGGCGGAACGTGCCGGTGGGCGAGAGCTTCGGCCTGATAGCGCTCCTTCTTGTCTGGATAGCGATCGTCGCGGGCAAAATCGTGCCGGCGGAGGATATCCCAGTCGATCATCGCGGCCAGATCGGCGGGCTTGCCGCTCCAGGTGGCCGTCGCCGTATAGGCGTGGCGATCGGTGAACAGCATGGGCACTCCATTATCGCTCATGGTCCGACAGGACGAGACCAGAATCGCTATATCCTTATCCGGGCGGTGGACAATACCATTATATCCCGTCTTGATGTTCAGCAGCATCGGTGATTTCGGGGTGAAATAGAAGGGAACATAATCGGCCAGCGTACCGCCCGGAGGGATCGGTACCGGGCGGCGGGCGCGTGCGCCGATCAAATCCGGGTTGCCGATCGCCACGAAATTCGGATCAGAGGCGGCGCCGTTGGTGCAATGAAGGCCGTTCGCCAACAGCCATGGCAGATTGGCGACATGGGTGATGCGGAACAGGAGGCCGCGCTCGGGGGTCAGGTCAAGCGCCATCGCTCAGCCATGCGTCGTGCGGGGCCGGGGCCGTTGCCCGTCATATCAGCAGTTTAATCGGCAGC
Source organism: Acidiphilium iwatense (assembly GCF_021556475.1). GTDB lineage: Bacteria > Pseudomonadota > Alphaproteobacteria > Acetobacterales > Acetobacteraceae > Acidiphilium > Acidiphilium iwatense. The sequence continues at coordinate 80,554 of NZ_JAKGBZ010000010.1, forward strand.
GCGACGATCGAGGAAAACCTCTGCGCCACGAAATCGAAGCTGATCTGGCATTCGATGCCGCAGCGGCCGATATGCTCAAGCCATGTCTTGCCGATGGCTTCGGTGTCCGGGTGTTTCATGTTTCTCAGCAGGGAACCGGTCGCAAAAATCCGGGACTTGAGCTGGTACCCGTTGGCGACTTCTTCGGTGATGTAATTCACCATCCGCTCCCATTGCGACTTGTACCGGGGCTGGTGCATCGACTCGCCGAATTCGAACAGGATGTTATCGCCAAGGAACGGGTGCGACCGAATTCCAATGACCGCATTGGCGTTTTTCATAAAGGCGATATTCTCGTCCAGCCCGTCCATATGAACGAGCCATTTGTCGTCCTTGTAGCAAAGATAGTCGAAGCCCATGAGTTCCCCGATCGCCCACGGATCGGCTTTCGGGATTTTGGCCTGGGTGGCGGAGGCGACGGGATCGTCGCTGATGGCGAGATCGATGAACACCGGCGTCCAGCCGGCGGCGGCGGTTTCTTCCAGAATCTCATAATTGTTCGAGATGAAAAAATGGGGATAGCGTGGATCGACCGGCGTCGGATTGGCGGTCTTGGCGCTGGAGGGGCCGCAGAATATCGAATAGATTGCAAGATTATCCATCGTTCCCCCGCTGCGGCTAAACCTGACCGAAGCCGGGCGCATTGTATGGACGCGGGCGGCGCCGGGCAAGCCGCGCCGGCGACGGCGGGCGGCGCCATGGATTGCTTCGGCCGCGTTGCGGCCTCGCAATGACAGGAGCGAAAATATTATTCGGCGGCTTCGGCGGCCTCGGTTTCGGAAGGATCGACCATCAGCGCCTTTTCCACCACCAGAGCCTGATCGCGGATGCGCGCCTCGATCGCGGCGGCGACATCCGGGTGCTCGCGCAGGAACTGCTTGGCGTTCTCGCGGCCCTGGCCGACGCGCTGGCTGTCGTAGCTGAACCACGCGCCGGATTTCTCGACGATGCCCGCCTTCACCCCGAGATCGATCAGCTCGCCGACCTTGGAAATCCCCTCGCCATACATGATGTCGAACTCGACCTGGCGGAACGGCGGCGCCAGCTTGTTCTTGACCACCTTCACCCGAGTCTGGTTGCCGGTGACCTCCTCGCGGTCCTTGATCGCGCCGATCCGGCGGATTTCCATGCGGATCGAGGCGTAGAATTTCAGCGCATTGCCGCCCGTCGTGGTTTCCGGGTTGCCGAACATCACGCCGATTTTCAGGCGGATCTGATTGAGGAAGATCATCATGGTTTTCGAGCGCGAGATCGATCCGGTCAGCTTGCGCAGTGCCTGGCTCATCAGCCTTGCGTGCAGGCCGACATGGCTGTCGCCCATTTCGCCTTCGAGTTCGGCGCGCGGCACCAGTGCGGCAACGCTGTCGATCACCAGCACGTCGATCGCGCCCGAGCGCACCAGCGTATCGGCGATTTCCAGCCCCTGTTCGCCGGTATCCGGCTGGGAAATCAGCAGGTTATCGACATCGACGCCCAGCTTGCGGGCATAGATCGGGTCGAGCGCGTGCTCCGCGTCGATGAAGGCGCAGGTGCCGCCGCGTTTCTGCGCCTCGGCGATCGCGTGCAGCGCCAAGGTGGTCTTGCCCGAGGATTCCGGCCCGTAAATCTCGATCACCCGGCCGCGCGGAAACCCGCCGATGCCCAAAGCGAGGTCGAGCCCGAGCGAGCCCGACGGGATGGTGTCGACTTCCTCGCTGCCGGGCCGCGCACCCATGCGCATGATCGAGCCCTTGCCGAAAGCACGCTCGATCTGCGCGAGGGCGGCGTCGAGAGCCTTGTTCTTTTCCATCGTGAAACTCCTCAAGCGTGTATTATTAGCCGGGACGCAACCTAAAGGCGAAATCACTTTAGCGACGGCCGAGCGACTCGTCGAGCATGAGTTTCGCATGAAGAGAACAGAACAGCAACGCGATTGGAAAGGATTTATTAATAATTCGTTCCCACTCTGTTCGCATTTTTACGAACTCACCCCAAACCGCCAGATCGTGGTTGACCGAAATTCCACCCCCGGATCGAGTCGCGTCGAGGGAAATTGGGGCTGGTTCGGCGAATCAGGAAAATGCTGGGTTTCGAACGCGAAACCGTCGCCCTGCCGATAGAGCGCGCCGCCCGAGCCGATGATGGTGCCGTCCAGCTTGTTGCCGGTGTAGAACTGCACGCCGGGTTCGGTGGTTTCGATCGCCAAGGTTCGCCCCGAGACCGGATCATGCGCCCGCGCCGCGAGTCCGAGCGCACCCTCCGGCTTGTCCAACACATAGCAATGGTCGTAACCGCCGGCGAGGGCGAGCTGCTCGAAGCCGGCGCGGATGTCGGCCCCGATCCGCTTGCCGGCGCGAAAATCCATCGGCGTGCCGTCCACCTTCTCGATCGCGCCGGTTGGAATCTGTCCAGCGTCGGTAGGAAGGTAACGGCCCGCGTAAATCGTCGCGACATGATCGAGCGCCGATCCCGCGCCATTGCCGGCGAGGTTGAAATAGCAATGGCTGGTCGGATTGAGCACGGTCGCGCGTCCTTCGACCCGCGCCGCATAGTCGATCCGCAGCGCATTCGCCTCGTCCAGCGTGTAGGTAACTTCCAGAGTAAGGGTGCCCGGAAACCCGTTATCGCCGTCCGCGCTGACAAGGCGCAGGGTCGCGGCATTCGGCCCGGCAGAAACCACATCCCAGATCCGGTGGCTGAAATTGGGTGTCGCCCCCCCTTCGTTGCGCTTCCCGCGATCCTTCGGATCGCCGGAACCTTGCACAACTCCGCCCGCCATGCCGCCATGCAGCGTGTTCGGGCCATTATTGGCCGCGAGATGGCAGGGCTCGCCATCCAGAATGAAGCGCGCGCCGGCGATCCGATTGGCATAGCGTCCCACCAGCGCGCCGAAATACGGGCTGCGCGTCTCGTAATCGGCGATATTCCGGCAGCCGAGCGCCACATTGGCGAAACTGCCCGCCCGATCGGGCACCGAAATCTCGGTGAGCGTCCCGCCATAATCGAGGAAACGGACGACCATCCCGCTCGCGTTGCGCAGGGTGTATTGGCGCACGAGCGCGCCTGCGCTGGTCTCGCCATAGGACGCGGCGTCGATATCAGACATCAAAAACTCCTAACCAACTGGAATTACGGCAGATCGATCGAGAATCGCGGCCAGGTCGATCCCGTCGGGCAAGGCCCCGAACGCCAGGCCGGGGCGCGCGATTCGCGCGCGGATGAAGGCTTCGGCAACCGGCGCCGGGGCGTGGCGGAGCAGCAGGGCGGCGGCGAAGGCAAGGGCGGCATGTTCGACGATCCGCCGCGCCTCGGTCTCGATGGCATGGGGTTTCGCCAGCGCGTCGCCGATGCCGGAGATCAGCGCGTCGAGCGCCGTATCCACCCCGCGCGCCGGGGCCAGTTCCACCATCAAAACGTCGGCCGCACCCTGGGTTCGGGTCAGCGCGCGCAGCACGTCGAGGCAGATGACGTTGCCCGCCCCCTCCCACACGCCGTTCAGCGGCGCCTCGCGATACAGCCGGGCGATCGGGTGATCCTCGATGAAGCCGTTGCCGCCATGGCACTCCAGCGCCTCGGCGACCAGAGCGGGGGCGCGCTTGCAGTTCCAGTATTTGGCGACCGGCACGATCACCCGCGCCAGCGCCGCCTCGGCCGCGTCATGCGGCGCGGCATCGACGGCGGCGGCGGCGCGCATCGCGAGCCACAAAGCCGCCTCCGCCTCCAGCGCCAGGTCGGCGAGCACCGCGCGCATCATCGGCTGGTCGATCAGCGCTTTCTGGAACGCATGGCGGCGGCTTGCGTGGAACATCGCGAGGCTGGTTGCGTGACGCATCAGGGATGCCCCGCCGATCGCGCATTCCAGCCGGGTCAGATGCGCCATCTCGATGATCGTGGCGATGCCGCGCCCATCCTCGCCCACCATTTCGGCGTCGAGATCGTGGAACTCGACCTCGGAGGACGCGTTCGAGCGGTTGCCGCATTTCTCCTTGAGCCGCTGGATTTCCACACCGTTGCGCGATCCGTCGTCGCGCCAGCCCTGGGCCAGAAAACAGCTCACTCCGGCATCGGTGCGCGCCAAAGTGAGAAACAGATCGCTGGTCGGCACCGAGAAAAACCATTTATGGCCGGTCAGCGCCCAGCGCCCGTTGCCCGAACGGCGCGCCGTCGTCTGGGTCTGGCGCAGATCGGAGCCGCCCTGCTTCTCGGTCATCGCCATGCCGACGCTCAGCGCCGATTTTGCGCCCGGCGGCAACGGGCGCGGATCATACTCCGATGACAGAATGCCGGCGCGGAACCGGCCAAGCAATTCCGGCGCATGGCGCAAGGCACCGAGGGAAGCGAAGGTCATCGCCTCCGGGCAGCACACGCCCGGCTCGCCCTGACCCCAGAGATAAGCGATACCGGCGCGGGCAACCTGCGCGCCAGAATTTTGTGCCGTCCAGCCAAGCGAATGATATTCCGACCCCCGGATCAGCCCCATCAGTTCATGCCAAGCCGGATGGTATGCAACCTCGTCGATCCGGTTGCCGAAACGGTCGAACGCCCGCAATTCCGGGACATAGCGATTGGCGTCACGCGCGAGGTCGCGCAGTCGCGCCGAGCCGATCACCGCGCCGCATGCGGCAAATTTCTGCTCCGCCCAACCGGCGCCGAGCGCCGAAATCGCCTCGCTGAAGGCGCGATCTTCGGTATAGGCATTGTAGTCCGGCGGTTCGCCCGCCTGATTATAGACGTCGTGCGTACTGACCATATCGTCAATGTAGTCACCCATTGCCGATTTGTCTCGCCGGCTTGAACCAGCGAGGCGCGCGGCCTATACGCGGGGGCGGTGCGGGTGTAGCTCAACGGTAGAGTCCCAGCCTTCCAAGCTGGTTGTGCGGGTTCGATTCCCGTCACCCGCTCCAAGGCTCCGTGCAGGTCCCATGGTTTCGCGGTCGCACTTGACAGCGGAGCCCGCGCGTTGTGCAAGGCGGGCGGATGCGCGCGCGCGCCGTCGGCGACCTGTCTCCGCAGGGGTGTAGCTCAATTGGCTAGAGCGCCGGTCTCCAAAACCGGAGGCTGGGGGTTCGAGACCCTCCACCCCTGCCAGAAACCTGTCGCGCCGGGCGCGGGCGCGCGTGATGCGGAAACCGTGAAGTTATCGATGGAGCATGTCGAAATTGGCGTTCAATCCGGCGAAATTCCTGAGCGACGTGCGCAGCGAGGCGGCCAAGACGACCTGGCCCTCGCGCAAGGAAACATTGGTCACCACGGGTGTCGTCCTCGCGATGGTCGCGCTGACGATCGTGTTTTTTCTGGTGGTGGATCAGGTGATCGGCCTCGGTATGCGAGTGCTGTTCGGCCTCGGGGGTTGAGATAGAATAATGGCTAAGCGCTGGTATGTCCTGCACGTCTATTCGGGGTTCGAGAAGAAAATCGCGGCCCAGATCACCGAAACCGCCGCGCAGAAAGGGCTGTCGGATCAGATCGAGCAGGTGATGGTGCCCACCGAGGAGGTGGTCGAGATCCGCCGCGCGCAGAAGGTCAACGCGGAACGCAAATTCTTCCCCGGCTACGTGCTGGTGAAAATGGAAATGACCGACGATGCTTGGCATCTGGTCCGCGACATCCCGAAAGTCACCGGTTTCCTTGGTACCAAGATCCGCCCCACCCCGATTTCCGACGCCGAGGCCGAGCGCATGATGCGCCAGGTCCAGGAAGGCACCGAGCATCGCCGCCCGGCGGTGGTGTTCGAGATCGGCGAACAGGTGCGCGTGGCCGATGGCCCGTTCACCAGCTTCAACGGCGTGGTCGAGGATGTGGACGAGGAAAAGGGCAGGGTGAAGGTCTCGGTCTCGATTTTCGGCCGCTCCACCCCGGTCGAACTCGAATACGGGCAGGTCGAGAAGGTCTGATCCGGTCGTGGCGCCCGGCATCGAAACGATCCGGGTCGCCGCCAACGGTCTCGAATTCGCGGTCGATACGTGCGGCGACGGGCGGAAGCTCGCTCTCTGCCTGCACGGTTTCCCGGAAAGCCGGTTTTCCTGGCGCTATCAACTGCCGATGCTGGCATCGCTCGGCTACACCGCCTGGGCGCCCGATCTGCGCGGCTATGGCGAGAGCGCGCGGCCGAAGGGCGTCGCCGCCTACCGGATTTCCGAACTGCTCAAGGATGTCGCCGGCCTGATCGACGCGGCGCGCGCCCGCGGCATCGACGGCGAAATCGTGCTGATCGGCCATGACTGGGGCGGCGCGCTGGGCTGGTTCTTCGTGCTCAACGCGGTGCGCCCGATCGACCGGTTCATCGTGATGAATCTGCCGCACCCCTACCTGTTTGGGCGCGGGCTGCGCACCTGGCGGCAATTGCGCCGCTCCTGGTATATTTTCTTCTTCCAGTTGCCGGTTCTGCCTGAACGCCTGCTCGCCGCCGACAATGCGGCGCGGATCGCCCGCACGTTTCGCGGCATGGCGGTGGATAAATCCCGTTTCCCGGATGCGGTGCTCGATGTCTATCGCCGCAACGCGCTTATCCCCGGTGCACTGACCGCGATGATCAACTGGTATCGCGCCAATTTCCGCAATCCGTTCCGCAATCTTGCTTCAGCCAGGCACCTCGCGGTGCCGACCCTGATGCTGTGGGGCGAGCGCGATTCGGCGCTGGGGCGCGAACTGACCATCGGCACCGAGGCATTGGTCGAGAATTTCACCCTCCGCTACCTGCCCAACGTGTCGCATTGGGTGCAGCAGGAGGCGCCGGAGGCGGTCAACGCGATGATCGCGGCGTGGCTTACCGGGAAGCCCGTGCCGGAGTATTCGCCCTAAAATCAAGCGGTTTCGAGGAGAACGCCCTTGCTGGTGCCCTCAAGTGCAATCACGCCGGTATCGAGCAGCGTCAGCGTGCCCGCGCACGCGACGATGGTGCCGAGGTCGGGCTTCGGCTCGATCTCCGTAATGGTCCAGCGGATCAGGGTGCGCGCCTCCATCGGCACGGCACGGCGGAAGCGGAAGCTGAATTCCAGCCCGACCGTGGGACCGAACTGGGCAAAATGCGTTGCGTTCAGGCCCATCATCCGCGCCGTGGTTTCCGTGCCGCTCGCGATCAGCCTGCCGAACCGCGACGCCGCGGCGTGCGCCGTGTCGTGATGCATCGGGTTGAGATCGCCCGCCATGCGCGCGAATCTCTGCGACGATTCGGTGTCGAACACGTGCTCGGCCTCGAAAACTGCATCGAGCTTCACCATTTCATTCATGGCTAGTGTCCCGATTCGGAAGTTCGTTATCGTCATACCTGGCACCATACGAACTTCCGAATCGAAAGGACACTAGCAAGTGTATGATTCTAGTGTGGTTTATGGTTCTGAAGTTCCTAAAAGCGGCCGCCGCGTGTGTGTAGGAACTTCAGAACCACCACACTAGTGTCCCGATTCGGAAGTTCGTTATCGTCATACCTGGCACCATACGAACTTCCGAATCGAAAGGACACTAGCAAGTGTATGATTCTAGTGTGGTTTATGGTTCTGAAGTTCCTAAAAGCGGCCGCCGCGTGTGTGTAGGAACTTCAGAACCACCACACTAGTTGATTTCCTTGTCACGTCTTCTTGTCCGGCGCGCCACGCCGTGGCACTCACCCGGCCAATGGCGCATCGGAAGGTGCCATAAGGGCAGGATTGCGTCCATTCATTCGGCGGTTCATGCCGGTTGGGGTTTCTGTTTTCAGGGGGATACATTGCCGATCAAGCCTTTGCGCAAAGCGGTCCTGCCGGTCGCCGGCCTCGGCACGCGGTTCCTGCCGGCCACCAAGGCGATCCCGAAGGAAATGCTGCCGGTGGTGGACAAGCCGCTGATCCAATACGCGATCGACGAGGCGCGGGCGGCGGGAATCGAGCAGTTCTGCATGGTCACCGGCCGAGGCAAGACCGCGCTGATCGACCATTTCGACGTCGCTTTCGAACTGGAAGCCACCCTCGCCGAACGCGGCAAGGACCAGGAACTCGGCATGCTGCGCTCCGAGGCGATGGAGCCGGGCTCGATCGTCACGGTGCGCCAGCAGGTGCCGCTCGGCCTCGGCCACGCGATCTGGTGCGCCCGCGCCTTTATCGGCGACGATCCGTTCGCGATTCTGCTGCCCGACGATCTGGTGCTGAGCGACACGTCCTGCCTGAAACAACTGGCCGACGCCTATCGCGAGACCGGTGGCAATGTCGTCGCGGTCGAGGAAGTGCCGATGGAACAGGTTCATCGCTACGGCGTGCTCAAAATGGGCGAAACTCATGGCAACCTCGTGGAGGTGCTCGGCCTGGTCGAAAAGCCCAAGCGCGAGGCCGCCCCCTCCAACCTGTCGATCATCGGCCGCTACGTGCTGCGCCCGGAAGTGATTCAGCACCTCGCGCGGATGGAGCGCGGCGCCGGCAACGAGGTGCAACTCACCGACGCGATGGCGAAAATGATCGGCCACGCGCCATTTTTCGGCCTGAAATTCGAAGGCCGCCGCTTCGATTGCGGCGACAAGGCCGGCTATCTGGAGGCGCAGCTCGCCTTCGGCCTAGCCCGCCCCGATCTCGGCCCCGCGATCCGCAGCTTTCTGAAGGCATATATCGATGCATGACGGCACACGCTTCGCCCATCCGTTCCCCGCAAGCTCGCTGCGCGAATACGATATTCGCGGCATCGTCGGCGAAAGCCTGCACAAGGCGGATGCCTTCGCGATCGGGCGAACCTTCGGCTCGATCGTCGCGCGCAACGGCGGCGTGCGGGTCGCGGTCGGGCGCGACGGCAGGCTCTCCTCACCGGAGCTTTCCACAATACTGATCGAGGGGCTGATGGCCAGCGGCATGGCGGTGACCGATATCGGCTGCGGGCCGACGCCGCTGCTCTATTTCGCCGCGACCACCGAAGCGACCGACGGCGCGGTGATGGTGACCGGCAGCCACAACCCGGCCAGCTATAACGGCTTCAAGATGATGCTCGGCCGCAAACCGTTTTTCGGCGCGCAGATCCAGGAGCTCGGCCGGCTCGCCGCTTCGGGCGACGTGGTGCCCGAAGCCGGGGGTTCGGTTGCCGAAAAGGATGTCAGCGACGCCTATATCGCCCGGCTGTTGCAGGATTGGGATGGCGGCGATCGCATGCTCAACGTGGTGTGGGATTCCGGCAATGGAGCGGCCGGCGATATTCTGCGCCGGCTGGTGAAATCCTTGCCGGGCAAGCATACCGTCCTGAATGGGGAGATCGACGGGCGCTTTCCCGCGCATCATCCCGACCCGACCGTTCCCAAGAATCTCGAACAACTGGTCGCCGCCGTGCGCAAGCAGGGGGCGGATATCGGCATCGCCTTCGACGGCGATGCGGACCGGATCGGCATCGTCGACGACACCGGCGAAATTCTGTTCGGCGACCAGTTCCTCATCCTGCTCGCGCGCGACGTGCTTGCGGCCAATCCGGGCGCGACCATCATCGCCGATGTGAAGGCGAGCCAGGTGCTGTTCGACCAGATCGCCGCCGCCGGCGGCAAACCGCTGATGTGGAAGACCGGGCACTCGCTCATCAAGTCGAAAATGGCCGAAACCGGCGCGCCGCTCGCCGGTGAGATGTCCGGCCATATCTTCTTCGCCGATCGCTGGTACGGGTTCGACGACGCGCTCTATGCCGCCATCCGGGTGCTGAACGCGGTGATCGGCAGCGGCAAGACGGTGTCCGCCTTCCGCAAGAGCCTGCCGCAGGTGATCAACACGCCGGAGCTTCGCTTCGATTGCCCGGAAGACCGCAAATTCGCGGTGGTGTCGGAGGTCGCCGAGCGGCTGCGCGCCGACGGCGCCAAAGTCTCGGAAACCGACGGCGTGCGCGTCTCGACCGAGGATGGCTGGTGGCTGCTGCGCGCCTCGAATACCCAGGCGGTACTGGTCGCCCGCGCCGAAGCCTCGTCCGATGCCGGCCTCACGCGGCTGAAGGCGACGCTCGCCTCGCAACTCGCCGCCTCCGGCCTTGCACCCGATTTCTCGGGCGCCAACGCGGGTCATTGAAAGGGGCTAAATCCGCGGATGATGGCAGGCGGTCAGCCTGCCGTCAGGGAGCGGCGCTAACGGCGGCTTGGTCGTCGTGCAGATTTCGGTCGCGAATCCGCACCGAGGATGAAACGGGCAGCCCGATGGCGGGTTGGACGGACTCGGCGGGTCGCCGGCCAGAACGATCCGCCGCTTCTCGCGCGCCCGCGCCGGATCGGCGACCGGAACCGCGGAAATCAGCGCCTGGGTATAAGGATGCGCGGGCGAGGCAAGTACCGCCTCGGCCGGACCGAGTTCGACGATCGCGCCGAGATACATCACCGCGACCCGATCGGCGATCTGCCGCACCACGCCGAGATCGTGCGCGATGAACAGGAACGCGAGGCCGCGCGCGCGCTTCAGATCGGCGAGCAGATTGACGATCTGCGCCTGCACCGAAACGTCGAGTGCGGAAACCGGCTCGTCGGCGACGATCAGCTTCGGAGCCAGCGCCAAAGCGCGGGCGATGCCGACCCGCTGGCGCTGGCCGCCGGAAAATTCATGCGGAAACCGATCGAGCTGTTCGGGCCGCAGCCCGACATCGGCGAACAGCGAGGCGACCATATCGCGGATTTCGCCGCTTCTGCCCCGGCCATGCACGATCAGCGGTTCGGCGACGATATCGCGCACTCGCCGGCGCGGATTGAGCGACGCATAAGGGTCCTGGAAAATCATCTGCAATCCGGCGCGGGTTTCGCGCAGGGCTCTGCCGCTCTGCCGCGTGATATCGCGCCCGTCAAATTCGATTTTTCCGCCGCTCGCTTCAAGCAGCCGCGTCACGCAGCGCCCGAGCGTCGATTTGCCGCAGCCGGATTCGCCGACCAGACCAAGCGTCTCTCCCGGTGCGATGGTGAACGACACATCGTCCACCGCGCGCACCACGGTTCTGCCGCGCCGCGACAGCGCGCCGCCGCTGACATAATGTTTGGACAATCCTTCGACGCACAGCAGGGGAGTGTTCATGCCGCAAGCGCCTGGTCACGCGCACCGGCGCGCTCGGCGGCGGGAATGATGCAGGCGGCGCGGTGCCCGGCCTCGCCGATCAGCGGCGGACGCACCGCGCATTCGGCGCGCGCGAAGCCGCAACGCGGCGCGAAGGCGCAGCCCTTTGGTCGCCGGTCCAGTGCTGGCGGCAGGCCGGGGATCGTCGCCAGCCGCGCGCGGCGCGCGCCGCCGAGTTCCGGCATCGACCCAAGCAGCCCCCAGGTATAGGGATGGCGCGGATCGGCGAACAACGCCGCGGTCGAAGCCGTCTCGATGATCCGCCCGGAATACATCACCGCGACCCGGTCCGCGGTCTCGGCGACGACGCCGAGATTATGGGTGATGAGTATCACCGCCGAACCGAAATCGTCCCGCAACCTGCGGATCAGATCGAGAATCTGCGCCTGCACCGTCACATCGAGCGCGGTGGTCGGCTCGTCGGCGAGCAGCAGCGCCGGATTGCACGACAGCGCCATGGCGATCACCGCGCGCTGGCGCTGCCCGCCGGACAATTCCTGCGGATAACGCCCCGCCGCGCGCGCCGGATCGGGCAGGCCGACCGCGTCGAGCAGTTCCACCGCGCGCGCCCGCGCTCCATGGCGCGACAGCCCGGTATGGATGCGGATCTGCTCCATGATCTGCGCGCCGATGGTGTGAACCGGCGTCAGCGCCGTCATCGGGTCCTGAAAGATCATCGCGATCGCGCCGCCTCGCAGCCGCCGCAGCACATCGGGGCTTTGGCCAACCAGTTCCGCGCCCCTGAAGCGGATCGAGCCGCTGACGATGGCGTTGGGGTCGCCGATCAGATCGAGAATCGCGAGAACCGTCAGGCTCTTGCCCGAACCCGACTCGCCGACGATGCCGAGGATTTCCCGTTCCGCGACATCGAACGACACGCCATCGACCGCGCGCGCCACCCCGTCGCGGGTGCGGAACGCCACCGCGAGATCGCGCACCGACAGCAGACCAACAGCGCTCATCGCCGCACCCTCATGCGCGGATCGAACGCGGCATAGACGATATCCACCGCCGCGTTCGAGACGACCACGAAGACCGATGCGTAGATCACCGTCGCCATGATCATCGGCAAATCCAGCGTCTCCAGCGCCTGATAGGTGAGATAACCCACGCCCTGCAGGCCGAACACCACTTCGGTCAGTAGCGCGCCGCCGCCGACCAGAACTCCGAAATCGAGGCCGAACAGCGTCACCACGCTGACCAGCGAGCAGCGCAGCGCGTGGCGCAGCAGCACCTGCCGTTCGGACAATCCCTTGGCGCGCGCGGTGCGGATGAAATCCTCCTGCATCGTCTCGATCAGGGCGGCGCGGAGCACCCGCGCATAGAGCCCGATATACAGAATCGCCAGGGTGATCCAGGGAATCACCAGAGCCTTGAACCAGCCGAGCGGCGATCGCGAGAACGGGATATAGCCAAGCGGCGGCACCCAGGAAAACAGCCAGGTGTGATGATATGCGCCCTGAGTGATCAGGTTCGCCATGGTCCCGACCCAGAACACCGGCATCGAGATGCCGATGAGCGACAGCACCATCAGCAGCCGGTCGATCCAGCCGCCGCGAAAGGCGGCGGCGAGGGCGCCGATCAAAATCGCGAAGCCGATCCAGATCACCGCCGCTCCGCTCACCAGCGACAAGGTTACCGGCGCCGCCTTGAACACCTGCGGCACCACTTTCTCGCCGAGATTGACGAACGAGGTGAGGTTCCGCGTCACGAACAGCTTCTTCATCATCAGTGCGTATTGCACGGGCAAAGGCCGGTTCAGGCCAAACTGTTTTTCGACCCGTGCGATGGTCTGCGGCGACGCATCCTTGCCAGCGATGCGCGCGGCCGGATTGGCGCCGGGGGTCGCGAAGAAAATCAGGAACACCAGAACCGAAATGCCGAACAGCACCGCGATCATGTGCGCCAGCCGGCGAAGAACCGTGCCCGCCATCGGTCAGTTTCTCAGCTTCGCGCGCGGATCGAGCGCATCGCGCAATCCGTCGCCGAGAATATTCAGCGCGAGCACGGTGATGACGATGGCCAGCCCCGGTGCGATGGCGACGATCGGGCGGGTGTAGATCAGGCTTTCGCCGTTATGGATGATGGTGCCCCAGCTCGCGGCCGGCGGCTGCACCCCGATCGACAGAAACGACAGTGCCGCCTCGGTCAGCATGTCGAGTGCCACGATCAGCGGTGCGAACACGACCAGCGATGAAATGACATTGGGCAGGATGTCGAACCACAAAATGCGCCATGACGGCGCGCCGATCCCGATCGCGGCAAGCACGTATTCGCTCTGCCGCAGCCCGAGCACGAGGCCGCGCACCGGCCGCGCGACATAGGGCACGTAGATCACCCCGATAATGGTGATCGGCAAGGCAAGGCTGGACGCATCGAGCCGGATCGGGCCGATATCGATGCCGTGCGCGATCAGCACGACCGACAGCGAAATCGCCAGCAGGAATACCGGAAACGCCCAGAGCGCGTCGAGCAGCCAGGAAATCGCCCGGTCAGTCCAGCCGCCGAAAAAACCGGCGAGAATGCCGGTAAGCGCCGCGAGCACAAGGCAGATCACGGCGGCGGCGAAGGAAACCAGCAGCGAATTTCGCCCGCCATAGAGCATGCGCGCGGCCACGTCGCGTCCCTGTCCGTCCGCACCGAGCATATACGGGCCGAGTTTCCAGCTCGGGCCGATCGGCTCGACGCCGAGCCGTAACGGATTATGCGCCGCCCCCAGAACCTCGACCATTTTGCCGTGCCGCAAAACGGTGCCGGAAAGATTCGATTCGAACGGATTGGTATGGGCGATATCGCGCGCATAGAGGGGAGCCGCTGCGCAGAGCAGAATGATCACGATCAGCGTCGTGAGCGCTGTCATCGCGGCACCGTCGCGCCGCAATTTGCGCATCGCCGTCGCCCAGTAACCCGGCGCGGGCGGGGCGATATCGTCGATCCGTAATTCGGTTGCCTGGCTCATTTGATCACCGCGAGCTGGGGCAAAAAGAAATACTCGCCGCTGAACCGGAAATGCCTGAGCCGCGCCGAGACGAAATCGAGCCGGTTCACCGAAAGCAGGCTGGCGACCACCGCGCGCCTGGTGATCTGGCGATCGACATGCGCCCAGATCGCGTCGCCCGCACGGGGATGTTTCAGCGAAATGAGCTCTGCGTGCGCCATCTCCGCATCGATCGCGGGGTCGCAGAAACCCGAGATGTTGATCGAATTGTCCGAACCTTTCTTGAACGATTTACAGGAAAACAGCACGTTCAGAAAATCCGATGGCGCGGGATAATCCTGCGCCCAGTCGGTTATCGAAATCTGCACGTTGTTATTGGAATTCTGGATATAGGTGAACTGGAGATCGGGCGAGATCGGCTTGACGCTCGCCTTGAAGCCCAGCCTGTTCAGCACGCCCTGAAGATAGACGCCGAGTTGCCGGTACGGCGATTGAATCTGGGTCACCACCGTTACCTTCTGGCCGATCATGCCGGATTTCTGCATGTAATGGCGGGCGCGCTTCCAATCGGGGGCCGACCAGTCCGCCCCAGGATTGCGGGTGAACGGACAATAGGGGACATAGCCCGGCATCTGCGGCGGCAGGATCTGGCAGGACGGGGTCGCGAGCGCATTGCCGCCGGACAGTTTCACAGCCGATTCCCGGTTCACTGCGTAATTCACCGCGAGCCGCGCATATTTGTTGTTGAACGGCGGAATGTTCACGTTCATCGGCGCATAGAAAAACCAGTTCACCGGCGTGATATGGATCTGCTTGGTGTAGTGGGTCGCCATCTGGTTCAGCCGGTCGGCCGGGGCGTTTTCATACATCCAGTCATATTGGCCGTTTTCCACCGCGGTCACCTGCGCCTCGGCGGACAGCCCGAACCGGTAGAGAATGCGGTTCGGAAATCCCTTCGGCTGGGCGATCGCGCTCCATTGATGAAAATGAGGATTGCGCACCATCACGATTCCGTTAGACGGATCGTAGCTTTTCACCATATAGGCGCCGGTTCCCGGAATCGGCATCGTTCCCATGTCGCGATCCGGCGTGTCGGCCGGCAGAATCGAGCCGAAGGGAACCGCGAGCTGGTCAAGAAACTCGGCATCGGGGTGGCGCAAATGAAATGTCACGGTGTTCGTCGCGGGATCGGCGATCAGGCCGGGCAGGGTGCAATGGCCGGGATGGGCAAGGCAGCGCCGCCCGCCGACGATCACGTCATACCAGGTGCCGGCATTCGGACTGTTCACCTTGAACAGCCGGCGGAACGAATGCACGACCGCCTGCACGGTCACCGGCGCGCCGTTGGAAAATTCAATGCCATGGCGCAGATGAAACACGTAGGTCGTGCCATGATCGGTCGGTTTCGGCAGGTTGGTCGCAAGATCGGGCACGACCTCGATCGAACCGGGACCGCCCACCTTCGCGAAGGTGACCAGCCCGTCATACATTGCCTGGTAGATTTCCGCATAACGCAGCGTGTAGTTGATCTGCGGATCGAACGACCCCGAAGCCGCTGTGGTTACGAGGCGCAGCGTTCCGCCGTATTCCGGGGTGTTGGTGGCGGCGCGCGCCGTGGCGAGGCTCGCGCCGAGGAGTAGAAATATCGCGAGGATTCGCCTCATCGCGCCGGCAGCAGCCCGACGATGCGCTCCGCCTCGCGAACGATCGGCTCCGCGATCGCCGCCGCCCGCGCGGCACCATCCTGCAGGATTCGCTCGATCGTGCCAGGGTCGGCGGCGAGCCGTGCGGCCTCCGCGCCGATCGGCGTGATCTTTGCGACGATCAGCTCGGTCAACCTCTCCTTGAACGTGCCGAAACCCTGGCCGCCATGGTCGCGCAGCACGTCGGCCACACGAGCGTCAGCCAAAGCCGCGTAGATGCCGACCAGATTGCGCGCCTCCGGCCGGCCGTCCAGATTCTCGGCGGACTCCGGCAAGGGCTCGGGATCGGTCTTGGCGCGGCGGATCTTCTGCGCGATCGTATCGGCGTCGTCGGTCAGGTTGATCCGGCTCTGATCGGACGCATCGGATTTCGACATCTTCTTCGTCCCGTCCCGCAAACTCATGATCCGCGCGGTCGTGCCGATGATACGCGGTGTGATCGTCGGAAAGAACGCGATGCCGTAATCGTGATTGAATTTCTGCGCGATATCGTTGGCAAGTTCCAGATGCTGGCTCTGATCCTCGCCCACCGGCACTTCGGTCGCGTGATAGGTCAGAATATCGGCGGCCATCAGGTTCGGGTAGACGAACAGCCCGGTCGAGACGTTTTCCCGATCCTTGCCCGCCTTGTCCTTGAACTGGGTCATCCGGCCGAGCCAGCCGAACCGGGCGACGCAATTGAAAATCCAGGCGAGCCGCGCATGAGCGTGAACCGCCGATTGATGAAACAAAATACTGTGAACCGGGTCGATGCCGCAAGCAATGAGAAGGGCTGCGTTAGTGCGGGTCTGCGCGCGCAAGGCGTCCGGCTCCTGCCAGACCGTGATCGCATGAAGATCGACCAGGCAATAGATGCTCTCGTTGCCCTCCTGCAACGCCGCCCAGTTCTGAATGGCGCCGAGATAATTGCCGAGATGCGCGATGCCGGTAGGCTGGATGCCCGAAAAAATGCGTGCCATGGTCCTCTATCAGCCGGCTTGCGCGGCCGGGTCAAGCGGGGGCGGGCGGCGCAGCAGGATGCGCAGTTCGTCCACCCGAAATGCCCCGATCGCCAGCCCGACCAGCGCGAAGATCGCGGTTCCGCCGGCAACCAGCAGAACCAGGCCGAGCGGCGCGGGCCATCCCATGACACCCGCCCCGCGCAACAGCAAAAGCCCGGCGGCCATCACGGCGCATGCGATCGCGATTCGCGCGATCCGGCCGGTCAATCGCGCATCGGCGATGAAATCGCCGCGTTTCGCCAGCAGAAACGCCAGCATCCCCACATTGAACCAGGCGGCGATGCTGGTGGACAGCGCAATGCCCACCTGCTGGAGCGGATGCATCAGGGCGAGATTGAACCCGAGATTGATCGCGACCGCGCCGATGCCGATTTTCACCGGCGTTTTCGTATCGCCCCGCGCGAAAAACCCCGGCGTGAACAGCTTCACCAGCACGAAAGCCGGCAGACCGGCGGCATAGGCTGCCAATGCCGCCGCACTGCGTGCCGCATCGGCGCCGGAAAAAGCGCCATGGGCGAACAGGGTCCGCATGATCGGCAGGCCGATCGCGCCGAGTGCCGCCGCACCCGGCAGGGTGAGCAGCAGCCCGAACTCGATCGCGCGGTTGAGCGTGCCACGCGCGGCCTCGGTCTCGCCGCGCCGGAACTGCCGCGACAGGCTGGGCAGAAGCGCCGTCGCCAGTGCCGCGCCGATCACGCCGAGCGGCAGCTGGTTCACCCGGTCGGCATAGTACAGAACCGAAACCGTGCCGTTCGGCAGCAGCGAGGCGATGATGGTATCGACCGTCAGATTGATCTGCGTCACCCCGGCGCCGATCAGTCCGGGGCCGAGCCGGCGCAGCACGATCCGCGCCCCCGGCGTCAGGCGCGGGCGGTGCAGCCGCAGCGGCACGCCGGCGCGCGCCATCGCCCGGCCGAGCAGAGCGAATTGCACGATCCCCGAAAGCGCGACGCCATAGGCCAACGCCTCCGGCACGCGCTGGCCCGCGCGGTGCAGAACGAACAATGCCCCGATGATACAGATATTGAACAGAATCGGCGCGGCTGAGGCCGTCGTGAATCGACCGCGCGCGTTCAGCACCCCGGCGAACAAGGCGCACAGGCAGATCAGCCAGAGATAGGGAAAGGTGATGCGCGACAGCCGCACCGCCAGCGCGAATTTCGCGGGTTCCGCACGAAATCCCGGCGCCAGCGCATCGAGCAGGACCGGCATGAACACCATGCCGAGCAGCATCAGCGCGAACAGCCCGATCACCATGATCGAGGCGATCTCCTCGGCAAGGCGCCGCGCCGGGACGTCGCCTTCATGCGCGAGCGTGCCGGCATAGGCTGGAATGAACGCCGCGCTGAACGCCCCCTCGCCGAACAGGCGGCGAAACAGGTTGGGCAGGCGAAGGGCGACGAAAAACGCATCCGCCGCCGGACCGGCGCCGAGCATCGCCGCGATCAATATGTCGCGCAGGAAGCCGAGAACCCGGCTCCCCATCGTCCAGGCGCCAACGGTCAGCGCATTGCGGATCATCGGCCTGCTCTAGCCCGACGCACGCGCGGTTTCCAGCCGCTCGATTGGCGGACGCGGTTCTGCTAGTGAGCCGCCATGGACACGATCTATCGCGGCGATCTTTCGACCCAGGCCGGGCGCCGCAACGCGTGGCTCGACGCGCTGTTCGTCGATCATGCGGTGCTGCGTCTCGGCTGGACCAATTTCGCCACGGTCGCACCGGGGGCTTTGTATCGCTCGAACCATCCGGTGCCGTTCCAACTCGCGCGGTTCACCCGCAAGGCGGGGCTGCGCACGGTCATCAACCTGCGCGGTCAATGTCGCAACGGGTCCGATGCGCTGTCGCGCGACGCGGCATCCCGGCTCGGGCTCGATTTCTTCGACATGGCGCTGGACTCGCGCGGCGCCCCGCAGCGCGACCGTATTCTCCGGCTCGCCGAAATCTATCGCACCATGAACCGCCCGGCACTGATTCACTGCAAATCCGGGGCCGATCGCGCCGGCATCGCCGCCGCGCTGTTCATCCTGGTCGAAGGCGGAACCGTCGCCGAGGCGCGGCGCCAACTCAGCCTGCGGTTCGGCCATATCAGGCAGTCGAACACCGGCATTCTTGATGCGTTTCTTGACGCCTACGAAAAAGACGGCGAGGGTCGCAAGGCGTTTCTCGACTGGGTCGCCCAGGATTACGACGAACAGGCCCTGCGCGCGCGGTTTTCGTCGTGGTCGTTCGCGCGCTTCGTCAACGACAGGCTGCTTGCGCGCGAGTAATGGTTACGCTTCCGGCGGCACCGCGCTGATCGGAATTTCCCTGGGCTCGATCGGCGGTTGATCGCCGATTCCGGCCGCGGCGGCAGGAAAATCGCCGTCGTTCTGGTCTTCGGCCGTTTCGCGGCGTCCATTGATGTGGCCGTTCTGCCCCTGTGCGTGGCCGCCGTGCTGGCCGCCATGAACACCTTGAGCCTGATTCATCGCGGTGATGATGCGGAAATAGTGCTCGGCATACTGGAAATAGCTTTCCGCCAGCACCCGGTCGCCACCACTCGAAGCATCGCGGCCCATTTGCTGGTATTTGTCGAACAGTTGCTGCGCCGTGCCGCGCACGCGCTGCTCCGGTCCATTGCTGTCGAATACGTGATTGCGATTGAGTGGCGCGCCACTCTGGAAGTTGCGGAAATTACCGCCACCGCCCCGGTTGTTGCGCCCGCGCATACGTTTGATATTCATCGAAATCGGTCATCCTGTTAAAGTGCGGCCAGGAACGCGGCGGGTCGTAAACCCTCCCAATCGTCCCGAACAAGTCGCTAATGGCACAAGAAGGCATGCGCATTTAAGCGGAATCTACCCATGTGCCGCCCTTGGTTTTGCAAGGGAGTGCAGGTGAATTGTCAGGATTTATCCAAACGGGAGGACTTAATCCATAACCTTGACCCGCTTTTGGTAAATAGCGCCGAATGGCCGATTCACCAAATGGTTTTTTTGTCATTCTATGTGGTTCTGGTCATGACGATTGCGCGGGGCACACCTGCGAGATCTGCGTGGCCATCGGTTTCAAGCGCGCAGGTACGGGCTAACGCGGCAATCTCGTCATACTGACCTGCCCCGGATTCGACGATCGCGATTCCGCCCGGCGCCATCTGGCCGGGTAGTGCCGCGATGATCCGCCGATAGGCGTCAAGCCCGTCCGGTCCGCCGTCGAGCGCCAATACCGGCTCATGCCTGGTCACTTCGGGCATCAGCGAGGCGATGTCATTGCTGCGAATATAAGGCGGGTTCGCCAGGATGAGATCGAACTGTCCAGCGAGCGCGTCGCCCCAGTCGCCGGCGAAGAACGCGGTCCGATCGGCAAGGCCGAGACGGGCGGCATTATCGCGCGCGAGCGAGGTGGCGGCCGGCACGCGATCGACGCCGATTCCGAAGGCGCCGGGAAATTCGACGAGAGCGGCGAGCAGAAGCGCGCCGGTGCCGGTGCCGAGATCAAGAATCCGGCGCACCCGCACCCGGTCGGGGCAATGGCGCAGCGCTGCCTCGATCAGGGTTTCGGTATCCGGGCGTGGAATCAGGGTTGCGGGCGAAACCGCGAGATCGAGGCTCCAGAACTCGCGATGCCCGGTGATATAGGCCAGTGGTTCGCGGGCCGCCCGCCGCGCCGCGAACGCCAAACCCGCACCATCCGGCACCGCATCGCGGCTCCAGAGCGCGCCGACGTCGCACCCCAGCGCATGAGCCAGAATCAGCCGCGCCTCGCGCCGTGCGCCGGGAATGCCGGCAGCCTCCAGCATCGCCGCGATTCGCGCGATCGCTTCGCCGAGGGGAATCATGTCGTCGCGGCGAGGCGGGCCGCCTGATCTTCCTCGGTCAGCGCATCGATGATCTCGTCGAATTCGCCCTGCATCACCCGGTCGAGCTTGTAGAGCGTGAGATTGATGCGATGGTCGGTCACCCGGCCTTGCGGAAAATTATAGGTACGAATCCGTTCCGAACGATCGCCGGTGCCGACCTGTGATTTCCGGTCGGCCGCCCGGTCGGCGGCATTGCGCGCGCGCGATTGCTCGTAAAGCCGGGCACGCAAAATCTTCATCGCCTTCGCGCGGTTCTTGTGCTGGCTGCGTTCTTCCTGCATCGCCACGACGATTCCCGTCGGAATATGCGTGATGCGCACGGCGCTTTCGGTTTTGTTCACGTGCTGGCCGCCGGCGCCCGACGCGCGATAGACGTCGATCCTGAGATCAGAGTCGGCGATATCGACATCGACCTCTTCGGCTTCGGGCAGCACCGCGACGGTGATGGTCGAGGTGTGAATTCGGCCTTGCGCCTCGGTGGCCGGTACGCGTTGCACCCGGTGCACGCCGCTCTCGTATTTCAGCCGCGCGAAAACCGAGCGTCCATTGATCTCGGCGATGCCTTCCTTCAGGCCGCCCAGTTCGGTTTCGGTATAGTCGAGACTCTCGAAGCGCCAGCCGCGCTGATCGGCATAACGCCGATAGGCGCCGAACAACTCGGCGGCGAACAATGCCGCCTCGTCGCCGCCGGCGGCGGGGCGGATTTCCAGAATTGCGGCACGATCGTCGGCTTCATCGCGCGGCAGGAGGGCGAGGCTGATTTCGCGCTCCAGAACCGGAAGCCGCTCGCGCAATTCGGCGAGTTCCGCATCGGCGAGTTCTCGCAATTCGGGGTCGGCGCGTGCCGCCTCCGCTTCCGCACGGGCACGTTCGGCCTCTCGAAAGGCGATGACCCTCTCTTCGAGCGTTTCGATTTCGGCGAGTTCGCGCGAGGCCGCGACGAAGGCTTCCCCGCTGAGCCCGGAGGCGAGCATCGCGCGCAATTCGGCGGCGCGTTCGACGATCCGGTCGAGTTTGCCGGCCAGACTCATCGCAACAGGGCGGCGAGATCGCCGATCGCGACCTCGCGCTGCGTGCCGTCATCGAGAAATTTCACCGCAACCGCATCGCGCGCCAGCTCATCTTCGCCGATGATGATGGCGGCACGGGCATGAATGCGATTTGCCCGCTCCATCCGGCGTTTGACATTGCCGCGATAGGCCATTTCGGCGGCGATGCCGGCATTGCGCAGGCGGTTCAGAATGCCGAGGGCTGCCGGATATTGCGCCTCACCCATCGGGATGACCGCGATCATGCTGGCTGCTTCAGGCACATCGGCGAGCAGCATGGCGAGGCGTTCGATGCCCGCGCCCCAGCCGATTCCGGGAATCGACGGTCCGCCCATCTGTTCCATCAGCCCGTCGTAACGGCCGCCGCCGAGCACGGTTCCCTGGGCCCCGAGTTCGGTGGTCACGAATTCAAACGCCGTGTGATTGTAATAGTCGAATCCCCGCACGATGCGGGGATTTTCGACGAAAGGGATGCCGAACTGCGCGAGGGCGGACTTCACGCCGTCATAGAACGCCGCCGATTCGGCGTTCAGATGGTCATAGATCACGGGTGCGGCAGCGAGCAGGGCGATGTCGCCGGAATCCTTGGAATCGAGGATGCGCAGCGGATTTCTGGCAAGCCGGGTCCGGCTGTCCGCCGAAAGATCAGCCTCATAACGTGACAAATAATCCACTAACGCTGTGCGATAGGCGTCGCGGCTCGCTTTGTCGCCCAGCGTGTTGATATTGAGAACGGTACCGTCGGCGATGCCGAGCTCGCGCAGAATCTGCCAGCCGCAGGCGATGGCTTCGGCATCGGCCAGCGGTTCGGCGGCGCCGATGATCTCGAAATCGATCTGGTGGAACTGGCGGTAACGGCCTTTTTGCGGCCGCTCGTAGCGGAACATCGGACCCTGAAAGAAGATTTTCTGTGGCAGGGTCTGGGTGAGACCGTTGGAGATCACCGCGCGGCAGATGCCGGCGGTCGCCTCCGGGCGCAGGGTAATGCTCTCGCCGCTCCGGTCTTCGAAAGTATACATCTCCTTGGTCACGACATCGGAGGTTTCGCCCAGCGTACGGGCGAAGACAGCAGTGGATTCGAAAATCGGCGTCGCCCATTCCGATGCACCGTACAGCGCGGTGACGCGGCGCGCGGTATCCACCACGCGGAAATGCCGCCGTGCATCGTCGCCGATCAGGTCGCGGGTGCCGCGCACGGGTTGCAGGGCTTTCATGGTTGACCAGCAATTATCAAGGCAGTGTTACAGAACGAACGAAGTCAACGTGTTGACGTAATTCACCGATCACGCTGCCGCCGGGAAGATCGGCCAGAACAACCTGTAACCCGCACTTGCGAGCGCGTTTGAACGCGGGGATACAATCCGTATCGGCAGTAAAAACGATCAAACGATCAACCGTGCGGGCATCTCCGTACGTCGCGATATCGAGACCGATCCGCATATCCACACCTTTTTGTTCGAAATCCGGCTTGAAATCGGCATCTTTCAGGGTTGCGGGAGCTACCGGTACGGTTTTCGGTACGAATCCGCGAAACTTCAGAATACCCCGCCGGACCGCAAAGAGATTGCGTTCCGCGAGATCGTCGAGCCATGCGCCACTATCTTTGAATTCCTTGAATTCGCCGCTAACGGGAAGCTTCACTTTCCCGTTAAAGGGAGGACAATCGTAATATAAAACCCGCAAAACCTCTTCGGCATCGAAAGCATTCATTTCCTGGCTAATTACGGCAGCTTGAGCCAATCTTTCGATGTAGTCGGGGTTATACGTCTTGCCGGCTTTGCGCACGATCACGCGCGTATATCCGCCATCCATTAGGATCGCTACTTTTTTCATGACGCGCACCCATTAAAAACCCCGCGCTTTTGGCGCGGGGCGCAGAAGACAAGCCCGCCTACGGGCGTATCGGAATAATCACATAATTATGTGATTCAGCAAAAAAGTCAATCTTATTCCGCCGCTTGCTTTTCCCGTGCCGCCTGTTCCTGGATCTGCGCCGCGCGCGTCTCGACCAGGGAAACCACGTGATCGATCATCGCATCGCCTTCGATCGTGTGGTCGGTCTTGCCGGCGGCATAGATCATGTGCCGCCCGTTGCCGCCGCCGGTCACGCCGAGATCGGTCATCAGCGCCTCGCCCGGCCCGTTCACCACGCAGCCGATGATCGAGAGGGTGATCGGCGTTTCGATATGGGCGAGCCGGTCTTCCAGCTTGGCGACCGTGTCGATCACGTTGAACCCCTGGCGCGCGCAGGACGGGCAGGAAATGATCCGCACGCCGCGATGGCGGATGCCGAGGGATTTCAGGATATCCCAGCCGACCATCACCTCTTCCTCGGGCTCCGCCGAGAGCGAGACCCGCATGGTGTCGCCAATCCCGGCCCACAGCAGCGAGCCCAGCCCGATCGAGGATTTCACCGTCCCGGTGCGCCGCCCGCCCGCCTCGGTGATGCCGATATGCAGCGGATGGTCGCACACCTCGGCAAGCTGCTGATATGCCGCGACCGCGAGAAACACATCCGAGGCCTTCACGCTGATCTTGAACTCGTGAAAATCGTGATCCTGCAGAATCTTCGCGTGTTCGAGGGCGGATTCGACCAGCGCGTCGGGGTTCGGCTCGCCGTATTTTTCCAGCAGATGCCGCTCCAGCGACCCGGCATTGACGCCGATGCGCATCGAACAGCCATGGTCGCGCGCGGCCTTGATCACCTCGCGCACCCGTTCGGCGCTGCCGATATTGCCGGGGTTGATGCGCAGGCAGGCGGCACCGGCCTTCGCTGCCTCGATCGCGCGCTTGTAGTGAAAATGAATGTCGGCCACCACCGGCACGTTCACCTGCCGCACGATGTCGGCCAGCGCCGCGGTGCTCGCCTCGTCCGGGCAGGAGACCCGCACGATATCGACCCCGGCGCGTTCGGCGCGATGGATCTGTGCCACCGTCGCCGCCACATCATCGGTCGGCGTGTTGGTCATGGTCTGCACCGTCACCGGCGCGTCGCCGCCGACTTTCACCGCACCGACGCTGATCTGGCGGGATTTGCGGCGGTCGATCTGCTGATATTCGCGATAATTCATGAGTTGGCTTTCGAAGAACGGGAATTTCCGAAATAAGGAAGTAATCTCAATGAGATGCGGCGGAGGCGCCGGAGGTTGCGGGGTTGGGCGCGGATTGCGGCACCGTGCCTGCACCTGCACCTGTCGGGGTCGCGGTTTGTGCCGATCCCTTGGTGAGCGGAATATTGCGCAACACCGCGCCGGCGGCGCCGAGCGGATTGCCCGAAATCCCGTTTTGCACCAGCACCGTGCCGCCGGCATTGCCGGTGGTGAGGGTCAGGCCCGGCTCGTCCGGCACCGGCCAGGACTGGCCGGCCTTCAGCACGCGGCTGAACAGGATCGTGCCGCCGGTGCCACGCACCTGCACCCAGCTATCGGCGGTAGCGCTGATCACGAGCGGATTGGCGGCAGCCGCCGTGCTGCCGGCGGATGAAGCGCCATTCGGCGTGCCGGCATTCGCGGTCGAATTCGGGGCGGTCTGAGGGGTCTGGCTGGTCGGCTGCGTCGTTGTGCTGTTGGATGCGGTTACGACCGGCCCAGCACTTCCCGAACCTGGTGAACTCGACATACTGGATGCCGAACCGGCAGCGCTGGCGGGAGCAGTCACGGCCGGCGCGGATTTGGCGGGTTTCGGCTTGGCCGGTGGTGGCGGTTTTGGCACGGCCAGCGGCGCCAGCTTCGCCGGCACGGCGGGCACCATCTGGGCCATGCGCAACTCGTGCTCGGAATGCCGATACCACAGGAAATAGGCGCCGACCGCGATCACCACGGCGAGAAACACGATCGCGCCGGGCGGTACCGCACGGTCCGGCACGGGTTCGGGAAAGCTGAGCACCGGCTGCTTCGCGCGGCTCATGCCCTCGGCGCGAAACCGGCGTAGAATTTCCTCGGGGTCCAGCCCCATCGCTTCGGCGTAGGAGCGGATGAATCCGGCGGCGTAGGCGGGGGCGGGCAGGGCGGCGAGATCGCCCGCCTCGATCGCTTCCAGAAAGGGCAGGCGAATTTTCAGGCGGCGGGCCAGATCGGTCAGCGTCCACCCAAGCCGCTCGCGCACGGCGCGCAATTCCGCGCCGACCCGTGCGGGACCGTGCAGGTCGGAGTCATGGAAATCCGGGGTATTCACACCAGTGTCTCGGTCGCCATCCATATCATTCATCGCGGGTCATCGACGTCTGGAAGCCGAAACCTCCCCTGCGGCGGCATGATCGCATCCAAGCCGCGCCAAAAGGAAACGCCATGCCCGAGGCGTATGCCGCATCCTTCATTACGGCGCCAGTCTACCCGGTTCCATTCAGATCGGCAAACCGTGCTCGCGCGCCCAGGCGGTGAGGGGGTCGCGCAGGCTCCCGCCGGCAGCCCCCGCGCGGCGCAGCTCGCGCAGCACCGGACGCAGAATGGCCAGATCGGTCGCGGCCAGCAAGGCCTTGACCGGCAGGATCGATGCGCCGGACATCGAGAGGGTGTTGACCCCGATCGCCGCGAAGGCGAGCGCATCCAGGGGCCGCCCGGCAGCCTCGCCGCAGATCGAAAACCCCACCTCTTCCTCGGCGCAGGCGGCGGCGAGCCCCTCGATCAGTTCGAGCACCGGGGCCGACAGCACGTCGTAGCGGTTGGCGAGCCGTGGGGTTCCGCGATCGGCGGCGAACAGGAACTGCATCAGATCGTTGGTGCCGAGCGAGATGAAATCGGCCTCCGCCAGCAGGCCGGGCAACTGGAACAGCAGCGCCGGCACCTCCAGCATGGTGCCCACCTCGATCTCGCATGGCCCTTCGTTCAGCCGTGCCGCTTCGGCCTCCAGCAGGTCGCGCGCGGCGCGAAACTCGGCCACGGTCGCCACCATCGGAAACATCACCGAAAGCCGGTATCCCGCGGCGCCCATCAGCAGCGCGCGCAACTGCCGGCGGAGAATCGCAGGCCGGTCGAGCCCGACGCGCAGGCTGCGCCAGCCCATCGCGGGGTTTTCCACCGCATCCTCGGCCTCGCCGGGCAGCAGCTTGTCGGCGCCGAGATCGAGGGTGCGGAATACCACACGCTGATCCCCCGCGCGTTCGATCACCCGGCGATATTCGGCGGCCTGAGCGGCAATGCCGGGAACCCGCGCCGCCGCCAGGGCGGCGATTTCGGTCCGGTACAGCCCGATCCCCTCGGCGCCGGTGCGCGCGAGCTGATCGAGCTCGAAGGCCAGCCCGACATTGAGCATCAGGGTCAGCCGCGTGCCGTCCAGCGTCTCGGCCGGACGGTCGCGATAGGCGGCAAGTTCCGCCGCGCGGCTGGAGCGGCTGGCCAGCGCCCGGTCGTAGAGCGCGGTGACCTCGGGGTCGGGACGCAGGATCAGCGCGCCGGACTCCGCGTCGAGCAGAGCCGGATCGCCTGGGCGCGCCGCCTCGGTCGCGCCGGCCTCGACCGCGAGTGCCGGAATTTCCAGAGCCCGCGCCAGAATCGCGGCATGGCCGCCCGCGCTTGCCTCCTCGATCGCGACCCCGGCGATGCCGCGCCGGTGCCAGTCGAGCAGTTCCGCCGGCCCGAGCCGGCGCGCGACCAGGATCATCCCGCTCGCATCGTCGGGCTTCGGCGTCCCGGCGCCGAGGGCGGTCAGCATGCGCTCGACCATGTCCTCGATATCGGCGAGGCGCTCGCGCAGATACGGGTCGGCGATCTTGCGCATCCGCCCGCGCAATTCGGCGCCGACCTGATCCACCGCCGCCTCGGCGGTCAACCCGTCGGCGATGCCGGCGCGCACCCGGTCCAGCCAGCCGGTGCCCTGCGAGATCAGCCGGTAGGCATCGAGCACCTCGCGGGTCGCGTGGCCGCTTGGCAAATGCTCGGACATCAGCGCATCGAGGCTCGATTCCGCATCGGCCATCGCCTGTTCGAGCCGTTCCAGCTCGGCGCCGGGATCGTCGGCCAGCACGTGGCGCGGCCCGATGGAACGGCCGAACGGCAGGGCGGCCCCGCGCACGATGCCGGGCGCCAGCGGATGGCCGGCATAGCGGCGCGACAGCGAATCGCCGAACCCGCTCGCCGGGATCTCGCCGGCGCCCAGCCCGCTCAGGATTTCGCCGAGCAGCATGGCGATGGTCGAGATCGTCTCGGCTTCGAGCCCGGAATAGGCGCGCGGCTCGGTGTTCTGCACCGCGATCACCCCGAGCGTGCGTCCGGCCCGGCGCACCGGCACCGCCAGCATCGATGCGTAGCGATCCTCCCCGGTCTCCGGCCGATAGGCGAATTCGGGATGGTTCTGCGCATCCGCCAGATTGAGAAGCTCACCCTTCGCAGCCGCAAGCCCGATGATCCCTTCGCCCATGCGCAGCCGCGTCCGCCCCACCGCTTCGAGGCGCAGCCCATGGGTCGCCACCAGTTCGAGCATTTCGCCGGGCCGCGCGACGTAGATCGAGCAGACCTCGACGGCGAGTTCCGCGGCGACCAGCTCGGTGAGTTCGGCGAGGCTGGAATCGCCTGCGCTCAGCCGCTCGCGCAGCTTGGCGAACAGCCGCCGCGACGCCGCGAACGGCTCGCCCCGGCGCTTGGCCCCGCCGTTACGCCGCCGCGCTTGCGGCATCCGGCACGCATGCCCCGGACCGCGCCGCATGAGCGGCCTCGGCCTGGGCGATCAGCTCCGCGATGATCACGGCGACCGGCTGGATCGCGGTCACCATGCCGACCGACTGCCCCGCCATCACCGAGCCCTGCTCGACATCGCCGTCGATCACCGCGCGGCGCAGCGCGCCGGCCCAGAAATGTTCGATCGAAAGCTGCGCCGCTTCGCGGTCGAACTCGCCCGCCTGAAAACGCCGGAGCGTTTCGGCCTGATGGGCGAGGAATCTGCGGGTGCCGTCATTGGCCAGCCCGCGCACCGGAATCACCGGAAATTGCGCGTCGAGCTGCACCGAGGGCACCGCGTCGCGCGCATTGGCGCGGATGAACGCCTGCTTGAACCTCGGATGGGCGATGCTCTCGGTCGCGGCGGCGAAGCGGGTGCCGAGCTGCGCGCCCGAAGCGCCCATTTCCAGGAAGGCCAGGATCGCCTCGCCGCGCCCGATGCCGCCGGCGACGAAGACCGGCACCTCACGCACCGTAGGCAAAATCTCCTGCGCCAGAACCGCGAGGGATACCGGGCCGATATGCCCGCCGGCCTCGGAGCCCTCGATCACCAGCGCGTCGGCGCCGATCCTGATCAGCCGCTTCGCGAGCACCAGCGCCGGCGCGAAGCCGATCAGCCGGGCCCCGCCATCCTTCACCGCGCGCACCGCCGATGCCGTGGGCACGCCGCCCGCGAGCACCACGTGGCTCACCTTGTGGGCGACGCACACACCGATCAGTTCGTCGAGCTGCGGATGCATGGTGATCAGATTGACGCCGAACGGCTTGTCGGTCAGCGCCTGGGTCGCGGCGATCTCGGCATCGAGCAGCGCCGGGGTCATCGAGCCGCAGGCGATCACTCCGAACCCGCCGGCGTTGGAAATCGCCGAAACCAGATGCCGCTCGCTCACCCAGCTCATCGCCCCGCCCATGATGGCGGTTCTGGTGCCGAGGAAGGCGCAGCCGCGCGCCCAGAGATGGTCGAGAACCGACATCTTCGCCGCTTGCGCTGGCCGGCTCACGCGACGTCCAGCCCATAGGCGGTATGCAGCGCGCGCACCGCAAGCTCGGTATATTCCGCGGCGATCAGCACGCTCACCTTGATCTCGCTGGTCGAAATCACCTGAATATTGATCCCCCGTCCTGCGAGCGCCTTGAACATGGTGCCCGCCACGCCGGCATGGCTGCGCATTCCGACCCCTACCACCGAGATTTTCGCGACATCGGAATCCGCCGCGAGGTCGGCATAGCCGATCTCGCCGCGCATCGCCTCCAGCACCGCCCGCGCGCGCGGCAATTCGGTCTTGTTGAGGGTGAAGGTCATGTCGGTCGTGCCGTCCTCCGAGACGTTCTGCACGATCATGTCGACATTGATGCCATTCTCCGCGAGCGGCCCGAACACGGCGGCGGCCACGCCGGGCCGGTCCGGCACGCGGCGGACGGTGAGTTTCGCCTCGTCCCGCGAATAGGCGATGCCGGCGACGATTTCCTGTTCCACGATTTCATCCTCATCGACGACCAGCGTTCCCGGCGTATCGGTAAAGCTGGACAGAACCTGCACGCGCACCCGCTCCTTCATCGCGAGTTCGACCGAGCGCGTCTGTAGCACCTTGGCACCGACCGAGGCGAGTTCCAACATCTCCTCGTAGGTGATGTGCGAAAGCTTGCGTGCTTTCGACACCAGCCTGGGGTCGGTGGTGTAGATGCCATCCACATCGGTGTAGATATCGCACCGATCGGCACGGATCGCCGCGGCGACCGCGACCGCCGAGGTGTCCGATCCGCCGCGCCCGAGCGTGGTGATCCGCTTGTCCGGCCCGAGCCCCTGAAACCCGGCGATCACCGGCACCTGTCCGGCCTGCATCCGGCGGATCAGCTCGGCACCGTCGATCGCCATGATGCGCGCCTTGCCGTGCTGGCCGTCGGTCGAGACCGGGATCTGCCAGCCGGTCCAGGACCGCGCCTCGACCCCCAGCGTCTGCAGGGCGATGGCGAACAGCCCCACCGTCACCTGCTCGCCGGTCGCCACCACCGCATCGTATTCCCGCGCGTCGTACAGCGGCGACAGCTCATGGCACCAGTCGACGAGTTGGTTGGTCGCCCCCGCCATGGCCGATACCACCACCGCGACCTCGTCGCCCGCCTCGACCGCGCGCATCACCCGCGCCGCCGCGTTGCGAATCCGCTCCAGATCGGCGACCGAGGTGCCGCCGAATTTCATCACGATGCGCGCCATGGGGAGTCCGTTCGTTGCCGCGTATTGGTGAATATCGCCTGTGGGGCGCTTGCCCGCGCGCCCCGGCGCGTTCACATAGCGTCACGCAAGGAGCAGGGCAATGCAGGATCGCGAAGCCGCCTCGGCGGGACAAGCGCGCGCGGATCGCGGCGAGGTGGAAAAATTCAACGCGCTGGCGCAACGCTGGTGGGACCGGCGCGGGCCGATGCGCCCGCTCCACGCGATGAACCCGGCGCGCACCGCGTGGATCGTGAACCGGCTGCGCGATCGTTTCGGCACGACAAAAATACGGGTGCTGGATGTCGGCTGCGGCGCCGGGCTGCTCGCCGAAAGCCTCGCCCGCGCCGGCTGCGCCGTGACCGGGATCGACGCGGCTTCGGACGCGATCGAGGCGGCGCGCGCTCACGCGGCCGGGCAAGGGCTCGCCATCGACTATCGCACGGCGGAATCCGACGATCTTCTGGCCGAAGCGAAAAAATTTCCGGTGATCACCGCGCTCGAAGTGATCGAGCACGTGCCCGATCCCCAGGGTTTTCTCGCCACCTTGGCCGGCTTGCTCGAGCCGGGCGGCCTCCTGTTCGTCTCGACCCTGAACCGCACCCCGCAATCCTATGCCGTTGCCAAGCTAGGCGCCGAATACCTGCTCCGCCTGCTGCCGGTCGGCACCCATGACTGGCGCAAATTCATCACTCCGGCGGAACTCGGCGTGCTGTGCCGATCATCCGGGCTGCGCCTCGCCGATGTCGCGGGATTGGTTCCGGCCCCGCTCGCCGGCGGCTTCCGCGCCAGCCGCAACACCAGCGTCAACTACATCGCGATGGCTCAGGCGGCCTAAACGTCACGACGCCAATTGCAAATCCTGATCGCCGGCAGGTCGCGATACCGACCGGCTCGAAAGCGCATCCAGGCGCCTCCCGCGCCAATTTTTCCGATTCCGAATCGGGACACTAGGGTGTGTCGTCAATTAAGCCAGATAGCGGTGGCGGTGAGGTGGACGCCTGCGAGGAAGTTTCTGGCGGTTTTGTCGTAGCGCGTTGCAATGGCGCGGAATTGCTTGAGTTTGGCAAGGAA
>NZ_JAKGBZ010000100.1 GCF_021556475.1 Acidiphilium iwatense
GCCGCATGGGAGCGCACCCGCAATAGGGATCACGTCAAGGCCAACTGGCACTTCACCACCGCAAACGCCCGCATCAAACTGAAGCGGCTATACCCCGCACTATGAGCGACTCGGGGTACTAGGTCAGGATGATGGCTCTCGAACATATACCGCTTGATGGTGGCCGGCTGAGGGTCGCCTCGACAACCAAATCGCTGGCGAAGAGCTTGACGGGTCAGGCGTCTGACGAAATTCTCGAACCGATAGATGTCTTCTGGTATCAGCGAACGAAGGCTCAGGCCTTCAAACTTGGGCGTATGAATGAAACCCTGAAAGCCCTGAGCCGTAAGTAGAACATCTTGCACGTTGCTTATGCCGGCCCAGACGGGGCTTGGAACACTGCCGTTGTGGTCAGGCCCATATCCGGCGCGCTGCTGGGTCACATTGCCGTCCTGCCCGAGGCAAGAACCTGATCGATACTCTGCTGGAATAGGGCGAGCAGGCCTTCTTCAAGACCGAGTGTGTGGAATTCGTTGCCGCCATAACGGAGTCCGACCTGAACGTCTTCCGCGACAGCAAAATCTTCCGTGTCGAAGACGACATCGTTGGTATACTCGAAGCGCTTGGCGAGAGCCGCCTGACCCTTCTCACCCGGAAAATCCGGCTCCCGGTATAGCATCTCATGGGTCCAGATCGTTCGATCCGGGGCTTCCGGGTAGAACGCGTTGATCGACACGTAGTCGGGATGCATGATGAAAAAAGTGTTCGGGAACAGGCTGTAATAGACCGAGGCATAGTCGAGTATCCGCCAAGCTTGGCGGTCCGCCTGAAGCGCGTCGAGGATGTTCGCCCGAGCAGCCGCCAGTCGAATGTGTGGCCCGTGCTCAAAGTGAGCGATCACGCCCTTCTTGAAGACTTTCGAGATCGTGTCCCGATGCAGGAAAGGAACGTGATATCCCTCCAGATAGGTCTTCAGAAGGAGTTTCCAATTCGCCTTCTTGATGACTGACGTTTTGCGGAATCTGATGACCTTGTCGATCCCGAAACGCTCGAGGTCGTCACCGATCGGCCCGAGGTACGAGGCGATGTCGATCGTCGCGCCGGGCGTCGGGTGAATCCAGATCAAGCCGCCGTGCTCGACGACCGTGAGCTCGACCAGACCGAATTTACAATAATCGAGGTCCGGAAACATGTAGGGCTTCGTGATGGCTCTGAGCGATCCATCGAGATCGTAAACCCAGCCGTGGAATGGGCAGACGAACGCTTTGATTCTGTCCTCTTTGCCCGAGACGATCCACGCGCCACGATGACGGCAGGCGTTGAGGAAAGCGCGGAGGGTTCCTTCCTTGTCGCGGACCACGACATAAGGGAACCTGTTCCAATCGCTCAGTAAATATGAGCCCGTTTCCCGCACATGCGAAGCGTGCCCGGCTATCATCGGGTAGTCGTGAAACACGGTGGCCATCTCGCGCTCGAGGACCGCAGAATCGGTGTAGTTGCGAACCGGAATTTGCACCACTTTGTCGAGCATTTCCTGGTCGCGCCGCTGTTCGCGAAGCTGAAGCAGGGTTTTCAGGGTTTCAATTTGCGTGTCGTGTTTCATCGTCTCAGGCCATCACAATTGCGCTTGATCGTGTCACATGCGATTGGCCGCCGGACGCACGAACGCAAAACGCTCGGAGCGTCGCGATCACCGCATCGATTTCGGAATTTCCTACTCTCGACAGCGGGCCGATGAGACACTCGACGATCCCGCCGACTAGCGCTGCGGCGACAAGTTCGGCGTCCTGATCAGGGAGTTCCCCGGCGAGGACCCCACTTCGGATAATGTCCGCGAAAATATCCTGATAGGGACGACGAAACTTGAGGCGATCCGCCTCTACAGCCTGACCCGCTGATTCGACGAGCAGCGCAACGGCCAGCCGGCGGCCTTTGAACGCGCGGCGCGCGAAGGTTTCCACCACCCTCGATATCCGGTCTGCCGCCGTCCCGGTCATGGACGCGGCGGCGCGGCAGACGGCAATTTCGCGCGTCGAGATGCGTTGAAACACCTCGTCGAACAGATCGTCCTTCGACGGAAAATGCTTGTAGATCAGCCCCGTGGCAACGCCAGCCTCGGCCGCAATCCCCGCGACCGTGGCGTCGGCATACCCGCACTTCCAGACCACCCGCAATGTCGCTGCGATGATCTCTTCGCGCGTCTCGGCAAGGCGGCTTGCCATTTTCGGTGTTCGCCAATAAGCCATGTAAGTAGTGAACCGTAATTCATTTTATTGTCAAGAGAGAATTGTGCGATCGCGTCAGGGATCGGGCTTACCGCTATGGGAGGCGCTGGATGCCGGCGCGACTGACTTCACGATAGACCGTCGAGCGCCCAAGTCCGAGCTGACGTGCCGCCTCCGAGCTGACGTGCCGCCGCAGTCGGCGAGAGCCCGGCCGATACGAGCTTGAGTGCAGCTGCGATCCTATCGGAGTCGAGCGGCTGCCGGCCAGGCCGCTTGCCGCGCGCCCGCGCGGCGGCAATGCCGTCCTTGGTTCGCTCGGCGATCAACCGCCGCTCGAAATGTGCTATCGCCCCGAAAACGTGGAACACCAGTTCTCCGGCGGCCGCCGTGGTATCGATCTTCTCTTCGAGGCTGAGCAGCGCGATCCCACGGTCCTTCAACATCACGATCGTCGCGAGTAATTCGGTGAGCGAGCGGCCAAGCCGGTCGAGGCGCACGACGGCGAGAGTATCTCCCGTTCGAGCATATCCGAACAATGCTTCGAGACCAGGTCGATCCATCGCTCGACCCGAGCGCACGTCTCCGCAGGCGCGTAGCCGGGACGACCCGTTGCACTCACTTTCGAATCGTCATGATCTATTCACAGTTTTGAGGTGTTCCCAGGCTTTGCGGGATGTTCGAGGGCTCTATACCGAAACTGGAACAAGGGGGATGGACGATGGGCTATGAAATCCTGGAATCAGCGGACTTGCGGTCGTTTCATCGAAGACTGACGCTCCTCTCAGCGGCGGGGATGTTCCTCGACGGATTCGACCTGACGGTGATCGCCGTTGCTCTGCCCTTGCTGGTCAAGATGTGGCATATTCCGCCGGCACTGTCCGGGGTGGTGGCGGCGGCTGCGGTCGTCGGCATGCTGGTGGGGTCGCTGCTGTTCGGGCATCTAACGGACCGGTTCGGGCGGAAGGCGATGTACCTATTCGATCTGGTCTTCTTCGTCGTCTTCGCGGCATTGACCGCGATTTCGCAGAATGTGTGGGAACTGCTGATTTTCCGGTTCCTGCTTGGTGTCGGGATCGGCGCGGACTACCCGATTTCGTCGACGCTGCTGGCGGAGTTCGTGCCGGCAAAGCGGCGCGGTGGATTTGTCGCCTCGCTGGGTGCGACTTGGTTCTTCGGCGCTTTGTGCGCCTATGTCGCGGGATATCTGCTGCTGCCGCTCGGCCCGGACGCCTGGCGGTGGATGATGGTGGTCGGCGCGCTGATTGCGGTCGTCGTCATCATATTGCGTGCTGCGATTCCGGAATCGCCGCGCTGGCTGGCAGCGCGGGGGCGGGTGGACGAGGCCTCGGGCGTGTTGGTCAAACTTGGCGCTGCTGCAGGAACCCGCGTGATGGCATCGACCGCAGCTACGATGCCATGGATGGCGATGTTTACCGGCCCCCTACTGCGCCTGACGATTTTTGTTTCCGGATTCTGGTTCTGCTACGACGTCGCCTTCTACGGCATCTCGATCTATACGCCGACGATCCTGAAATCCTTCAGCCTGGGTTCGAGCGCGGCCGCCTATCTGGGTTCGGCGGTCGTGGCACTGCTCGGGCTGATCGGTGCACTGATTGGCGTTTCGCTCGTCGACCGCTGGGGGCGCCGGCCGCTGATTATCTTCGCGTTCGGCGGTCTGACCGTGATGCTCGTGGTGCTCGCCCTGGTGCCACATCCGGTGCTCGTGGCCCTGGTAGTGCTGTTTGGCCTTGCGACGTTGTTCGCCAACATGGGGCCGGGCGTGCTTGACTTCGTCTATCCGACCGAGGTGTTTCCGACTGGCGTGCGCGCGGGGGCGACGGGGTTCGGCACGGCGGTGAGCCGGGTCGGCGCGATCCTGTCGATTCTGGTGTTTCCCGGCGTCGTCCAGGCATGGGGGCTGCAGAGCGCACTGTGGTTGTTCGTCGCCGCGGCACTCCTCGGATTTGTCATATGCCTCGTTCTCGCGCCTGAGACCAAGGGGCGGAATCTTGAGGACCTCAGTGCTGCCGTCGAGGCGAAATGACCGAAAATATCCTATATTGTTTACCCATGAACTTCAGCCAATTTTAGGAGGCGATACGGCATTGGAGGAGTCTGGGCGGCGGCCCAGCCGAGGCGCGGGATCATGCTGGCGAGGTCATATCGGCGATTGAACCGAT
>NZ_JAKGBZ010000101.1 GCF_021556475.1 Acidiphilium iwatense
CTGTGCCGATCATGTACCAGATTGGTACCGATCTGGTATCACATTTGTCCCGGAAATGTGCCGGATCATTGGCGCTCCTTTGGCCGAAACGATGGTTTCTGCGCCTGAAACAAACCGATTTCGAGCAAAATGGCAGACAGTCGATGACTGATCCCCGATTGTTA
Source organism: Acidiphilium iwatense (assembly GCF_021556475.1). Taxonomy (GTDB): domain Bacteria; phylum Pseudomonadota; class Alphaproteobacteria; order Acetobacterales; family Acetobacteraceae; genus Acidiphilium; species Acidiphilium iwatense. The sequence continues at coordinate 165 of NZ_JAKGBZ010000101.1, forward strand.
GGGTTTAGCCCCTGCCCCCCCAGCGATCCTTTCCAAGGCTGCTTTACTGTCTCATCACAGCCCTGACCTGGTGGCGCGGGCCGAGCGCAGCGCGGGAGACCCGTAGGGCGCGCAGCGCCCGCGCTAGGCATGGTCAGTGCCGCGGCCCGTCAGGGCCGCCAATCACGGGTAAATCGCATCGCGATTTTCTGCCTTCTTTTCTAATCTTCTTTTAGGTTGGGATACCGCCGGAAGATTAGGTCACATTCCGGACCTATTACACTAGGATTTCTGCGGCTTTCAACCTCGTTTTGGCTGAAAGAATGCTTGACAATAGTTGTCTGGTGAACAACGGTTGTTGTCTACCAGACAACTATCCGGAGTCGCACCATGGTCGTATCCGTCCTCGAACTGCGCCGTCGCGGCTATGATGATGATGATATCGCCCTTGCCCAGGCGACGCAGGATGCCCAGCGCCGCGTGGGTGCGCCCTATCGCACCCTGCCGGAGATCCTCGCCGGCAAACACGCCCGGCCGCGCCCGTCTGCCGGCCCGGAAGATCTGACCGCCCGCCAGCTCGGCCGGCGCGGTCGGCTCGGGCAGGCCGCTCTGCTCGCCGATCAGGCCGCCCTCGCTGAAACGGACCCGGACAGGGCGACGCAGGTGCGCTATCATGCCAGCGGATTGAAAGCCCTGGCCCGCAAGCCAGTTCAATTAGAGTTCGACTTCTTCGGAGGCGGTAACGTGAGCCTAGGTCACCAGTTCATCGACGCTATCCAGGCTCGGCTGCTCCAAACCGAGGCAACCCCAGCCGACCGGATGCAGGCTCTGGCTACCCTGACGATGATCGTCCGTCATCTCGGCTGGCAGTCCTATTCCTGTGACAAGACTGCTGCTGATCTCTGCGATCTGCTTGGCGTCGAGAAAGCAAATATGGCCCGGACGCTTGCCCTACTGGAACAGATTGGGGCGATCACGCGCGCCAAGCGGGGCCGGACCAAGATCATCACGATCAATCCAGAGGGGGCGTTTCGGGGGGATGTGAACCGTCACGCCGAGGCGGTCGATCGCTACCGCGCCGAAATCGTCCAACTCCGCCCGGAACCCGCCACATGAGCCAAGCAGCCCACCAGTTCGATCCCGATACCGAAGCTGAGCGCCGGTTGCTCGAAGCCGCCGTTGCCGAGGCGCGGGCTGATCCGCGCTATGTCACCCATGAAGACATGCGTGCGTGGCTGCTCAAGCTGTCTCAGGGTGAGTTTGATGCCCCGCTCCCGGAATTGCGTACCCCGTGATCGTCCGCTGGCTGGCATCTGCCAGGGGCGATGTCGCTCATATCGCCACGCGGATTGCCGAAGAAAATCCGCGTGCGGCAACCCGGATCGCGCGGGAACTGCTCCTTGCCGGCGACAGCCTTGCCCTGTTCCCGCAGCGCGGCCGCCCCGGCCTTGCGCTCGGCACGCGCGAGCTGGTGACGGTGTGGCCTTACCTGATCGTTTACGAGGTCGATCCCGAAGCGGACATGGTGCGCATCCTCCGCGTCTGGCATGGCGCGCAAGAGCGTTTCGGGGGCATTCCGTGATCGCTGCGCGCCTCTCTGGCCAGTATTCGTCGCCGCCCGGCGCGCCTCTGGCGGGGCCTCTCTACCAGTCGCCGCGCGTCGTTGACTACTGCCCAGGCTCGGCCCTGCCACCGGGACTACCCGGCGACTTTCGGCTTACTGCCATCGAGTTTCCATAATTAGAGATTCTGAGATCTGTTATATGAGTTCGAACTCTGTTCACTTCATCACGAGAATCTGATGGACGCCTCAAAATTCCAAATTGAGCGCGTACAAGGAGCGCCAATTTCCAATGAAGAAATATTATCAGATATTCGACATGTAGCAGAGACGGCCTGCACAACAGTAATTTCTCAAAAATTATATTCTAAATTTGGGAAGTATGATCCAAAAACTATTTCTAGGCGCTTTGGAACTTGGAATAAAGCGATAGAATCCGCAGGATTTCAGTTTGCTAATGAAATCAACATACCGGATGATCGTCTATTTAAGAACATCATGCTTCTCTGGGAACACTATGGGCGTCAACCACGACTAGCGGAATTAGCGCAACCACCCTCCATAGTGTCTCACGGACCTTACAAGCGCCGGTTTCATTCATGGATGGAAGCACTCAAACAATTCTGCACCTATGCAAATACACAAGATTCTCGATTTTATACTCCAATCGAAGAGAAGAGCAGTCGCAAAATAGGCCGTGACCCGTCCCTCAGACTGAGGTTCCGCGTCATGAAGCGAGATAATTTTTCATGTCGTGCTTGCGGAGCTAGCCCTGCATTAAGGCCAGGTCTGTCGCTGCATATCGACCACATTACGCCATGGAGTCATGGCGGCGAAACAATCGAAGAAAATCTTCAAACTCTATGCGAGCCATGTAACTTGGGGAAAAGCAACGTCCTATAGACCCATAGCCAATAAGATTGTCTGCCCTTAACGATCAAACCCTACTTTCTGACCAGGGCAAAATTGCCTACTCAAATACGGTCGATTCCGGTCAGCTAATTCGGCAGCACGTCCCCGGCGAGCCAGCGCACCAGACGGCCCCTGATGCCCGGAAGGCTCCTGGCCTGCCGGATAACGCTCTCAGCCTTCTCCGCCCGCCCTAGCGCCTCCCTAGCCTGTTCCTGAGCCTCCTGGGCAGTTCTGGCGGCTGCCTGAGCTTCCGTGGCCGTCGCCTGGGCCTTCTCACGCTCCGCCGCCTCTGCCGCTCTGGCCGCGTCCCTCTCGGCCTCAATCTCGGCACAGGTCGCATCGAGCTGAGCAGCCAGTATCTGACCATGCTCCTTGGCTTGTAGGAGTGCAGCTTGTGCCTCCGCCTCCGCTGCTCTGGCCCTGCCTGTCTCGATCTGCGCCGCTTCTAGTGCAGCGGCTTGTTCTGGGTCAGGAGGCAAGCTGTTGGCACCTCGTGCCAGTGCCTCCAGCACCTCGCGAGCATAGGCTCGCCGCTCCTTCGGCACCCAGCCTGATACCTGCGCCAGACCGGCTTCGCCTCGTCTTGCCCTTAGCCGCTCCGATCGCTGCCGTCCGGTGCTGCTCCTAGCCGAAAACTCATGAACTTCGTTGCTAGGAACGTCTGTGGCGTCACTGGACACGAAACCTCCAAGCGTTGCTAGCAACAACTTATCGCGGGTTTGGTTATATCGCTAGGCGCTTCTAAACCGGCGTTCGTGCCAGATCGGACGCAGTTGCAGATCGCGAGAAGCTTCTTGGTTAATGACCAGCAATGCCTGCGCAAAGGTCGGGCTAGTTCCGCACTTTCTTGCACTGAGTTGCGCAGCAACTCGTAAGTGCGCACTTGCCTGTTTTGCACTGGTTCGGTTTGCTACCGTCACCCGACGCCTGGGTCGATGATCCGGGCATGCCAGTCGCAGGTCAGTTCCTCGATCCAGTTCTCAGCCAGTTCGCTTGCATTAGTGGTCCAGGTGTCAATGAGCCGGTCATAGACCCACCCGTCCGCCTTCATCGCGTTGCGGACCTGGGCAGAGGGTGTGGTCGGGAAGGTCAGCCGACAGGGTAGGACGATCGCCGGCCGTGGCGTCGATCGCCGCTCTGCGGGCCTCTGGGGCGTCCCTGGCGGGGCGGGCGGCCTCGATCGCCAAAAATGCAGGGGCGATGCCCTGGCGGCCTTCTGGCGCTTCCTGCCGGGCCGCTGCGCCGGGTCGATCTCCCCTGCTCGCTCCTTGAATGGCTCGACCGCCGCGGTGAACGCCGCGCGATCCCCCTCCCTGATCCAGAGGTTCATCTGAACCAGGCCAAGCGCGGCCCGGCGCTCCCGTAGCGAGCTCATGGATTGCTTGCTCATGCCGGCAAGCATACCCCAGATTTTCCGCTAAGGGCACTAGTGTCGAGATTGCACCCCAAGGGGTGCAGAAATGTCGGGCAGCGAGAGAGGGGACAGGGCAGAAGGTGAGCGGTGGATCAGGCCTGGCTGGGCGCTGATTCCGGGCATTCAGGGGTGGCCGGGGCGGCGTCATCCGCTTTCATGCCGGGGTGCTCCATGGGTGCAATGGTCTGTGGATTTTCTGCGTTTCTGATGTTCCGGATGACTGTGCCGATCATGTACCAGATTGGTACCGATCTGGTATCACATTTGTCCCGGAAATGTGCCGGATCATTGGCGCTCCTTTGGCCGAAACGATGGTTTCTGCGCCTGAAACAAACCGATTTCG
>NZ_JAKGBZ010000102.1 GCF_021556475.1 Acidiphilium iwatense
AGTCGCGCCGCAAGCCCAATGTATGGACACATCATTCAAATATAAAACCGCGCTATCCCAAGCCACCCAATGCGTTCAAGCAGTTTCAAAGTGAAAACTTCGGCTTAGACATGACCGAATCGGCTCTCTCTTTCCTAGTAACAAAACTACTAGGACTCCGGTGGGACTGTCCATAGCATTGTCACAGTACGTCATGCTTACATGCTGTAATCGTTAGTTTTTTATAAAACATCTAAAGCGAATTTTGGGTCCGCCGAACCGCTGCAATCTGGCACGACTCGGGCGCAAGAATGACACGTCACGCCCAATTTGTTACCCTTTTATTCCGAAATTCGTCAGAGAAAGGATGAACTCTGATGTTCGTTGTCCAGGGCTTTCGGCGTGAGAGGGCGATCTCCGATCCTCTCGGAGTTGAGCAGGGGATGATTGTTGCGCAGCGCAGGAGACAGGGCCGCTGAGACGACGGTTTGCAGACTCTGATGCGCGGGTTGGGTACCGCATTTCCGTGTGTTCGTCTGGGGCTGCCTCGATCTGCCAGCGGGCGTCGACAATGTCGGCCACACAATTCGTACGAGAATTCCCCACCGGGGCCCTGCCTCCAGCGTTGCGTAACAATGATGTCGGTTCTGACTGTTCTCCTGTGCTGAGGTGGAATGAGACGGAGGCTAATTCGGCGACCGATCAGGTTGTGCAGTGCGGCTCCACTTCTCGGCCGATCGCCCAGAGGAAGGCTGCCATTTCCCGAGCGATTGCCACGGTGACGACAGACTGGCGCTTGCCGCGCGCCATGAGCTTGCGGTAGCGGCCACAGAGCCTGACCTGAGCTTTCCAGGCGATGTCGCTGACCGCTTTGGCCAAGCCGACCTGCCGCTCCTGCAACAGGCGGCTCATGCGGGCGGGGAAGCGGTGGGTCCAGGCCCCCTCGATGAGTACGCGGCGTGCTCGGCTGTTGCCGGCTTTGGTGATGTTGCCGCGCCGGATGCGTTCGCCGGTGGAGTTTTCCGAGGGCACCAGGCCGAGATACGCCATTAGCTGACGCGGACTGTCGAACCGGTGCACGTCGCCGATTTCGGCGACGAAGGTGACGGCGGTCAGGAAAGCGACGCCGCGCAGCGCCTGGTGGGCGGCGATCACCGGTGCCATGGACCACGAGGCGACTACTTCGGCCACCTGTCCGGTCAAACGCTTGAGCCGGATCTCTGCAGTTTCAATCGCCTGACGATACTCGGCCAGCACGAGATACTGGGTGGGATGCTCGAAGCTCTGCTCGCACAGCCACCGTGTATGCGCTTTGGTCCATGCGTCATGGCCGGTGAAGACCCGGCCATGGCGGAGCAGAAAGGACTGGAGATGCTGACGGGTGCGCCGCAGATCTTCCATTGCGGCTTCTCGGGCACGTACCAGTTCCCGCACCGCCTCATGTCCAGGATCCGGCACCCAGACGGCGGTCAGTTCTCCGGCACGGTGCAGTTTGGCCAGGGTCAGCGCATCACGGCGGTTGGTCTTAACCCGTTCTCCAGGTCGCTTCGGGATCAGTGACGGCGCAACCACAATGCATTCATGGCCAAGCCGTGTGATCTGACGATGCAGGCCATAGCCGGTTGGTCCGGCCTCATAACAGAAGGCCAGCTCCCGGTGCCTTTTGGCGAGCTTCGTCACGAGCCGCTCTACCGCATCAGGCGCACTGTCGATATCGCCGATAAAGCGCACCTCACCCTCGCGCCCCGCCTCGGCCACAGCCACCGAGATCTTCAGCTTCGACGTATCCAGTCCCACGTAGATCTTGCTATCCTGCCGCACGGCTCGTCCTCCTATGCGAGAGGCTCGGCACCGGCCTATCCGGCGCAACCCTCGCTCGTCGCATACTGCGGACGAGCCACCTCTCGGACAACGAACATACGGTCTGCCTGGGTTCAGGGCCGAAAGCTGTAAACCCGTGGTGACGATAAAAGGCTTCGGCCCGGTCGTCTTTGGCATCAACAACAAGGGCAAACACGGCCAGTTCCGATCGGGCAGCTCGGGTTGCCGCATCCCATTCCGACAGTGTTTTCCGTACACGGAGAGCATCAGGATCCCTGGGGTGCCATGTTTGCGATTCGAAAAGCGGCGGATATCGAGGATGTTCGAACAAATTGAAATTGCCCGACAGCACTGATTGCGGGCGATATGCTGCAACAGAATTGCCTGGAAGAAGCCAGTTCCTGACAAGAACAGGATCCGACCCTTGGTGGCCGGTGCGCTTACCCTTTCAAGAAGAACTTTCCGGCAGATCATAGATGGCAAACGTCGCTTCGTCGCCGATCAGATCAACCTCAAGCACGCAATTGATCGGCTCTCCTTGGGTGGCCAACTCCTCGAGTGTTGCTTGAAAAAGCTGCCTCTGCAAACTCAATCCGGCGTTGGGGATGATAATGATCAGGCCGACATGAAGCTCCTGCTTCGCGTAGAGCCGTCGAAAATCGACGGCATTGTTCGTGACCAGCACGAAATCACCTTCATGCGCATACCGCGCGACGTTCCAGTCCTTCCACCCAGCCTTGCCGACATGGGCCACGTGCTCGGCCTGATGCCCTCTCCCGATCGCGATGCGGACCAGATCGACGCTCAAGCACTCGTCGATCAGGAACCTCATGCCCCAGCAATCGCCGCGAGACTGCGGCGATTGGCGTGAGCTGGCGGCTTGCCCCGCCACGGCTGCGCACGCGGGCGTCCACGCAACGGATAGGCGGCAGCGTAGATCGGCGCGAGGCGGATCATATCCGGGGTAAGGCGCGGATATCCTGCGAGCAGTTCTGCCTCTGTTGCCCCCTGCTCCTGGAGGCTGGCAACTACGTGAACCGGTATCCGTGTCCCCCGGAACACGGGATCGCCGCCCATAACCTCCGGATCTGTCGCAACCAAGCCACGCGCGCGACGAAGCTCGCGCAACGAGACCGCCAGCTCTCGCCGCGGCTCTCGCAGGTCGATCTTGAGGAGGCCTCCTTCGACAGATACGACGTTCCGGCGCGCGTTCGCGACCGCTGTGAAGACCTCGCGCCGTAGCTCGGGCACCAACCGGTCGGCAAGCCTGCGCTCGAGCGCCAGCGACACGAGCGCGCCCAGGTCCAGCAAGCGTGTCGCATGGCCGGCTCGACTGCCGGTCGTTGCAGGGACGGTCTTCCTGTCGATCGCGTTGTACACAGCCTTCAGGGGCAGTCGCGTTACGACAGCCGCTTCGGTCGGCGTGAACAAGGTCTCTTGTGCTCGCATCGAAACACCATAATTGTTCTTAACTTAGAGAATATATTTTTTGTGAGAAAAACACAAGGGATAGCCCGCAGCTTGCATTTGTTCTGCTGAAATCTCATCCTCCTTGCTCGGCCTGAGTCGGAAACGCTGCCTGAAGGGATAACTGCGACGTCACTCTTCCCCGACGAGACCTGCGCGTCGCATCAACTCCTCGATTCCCTCCCAATACGAGAATCGGTGTTCTTCGCAGAAAGCTATGCAAGGGACCGCTACACGCTGCGGCGCTCGCGTATTAATCGCCGTTGTAGGTCCGATTTCCTTCTTGCGCCGCCGCGCAACTGGGACTGGCTCCGGCCGCTCTCGGCTCTTGAATCCAACACGCTCGCCGGCTGCGTCAACACGGGCAAGATCGGCTGGCACAGGCTCTGCTGAAGGTGCCGCCGGCCGGAAAGCACGGAGACGCTCGGCAGTCGATGGCTTCGATCCCGAAAACCCAAAAGCGTCCTCAGTCATCAAGCAATCTCCTGCCGGGATTCTGCCGGCGCCAGAATATCAACCAACTCATCAGCCAAATACTCCGCGTTTTTCAACGCTTCGGACAGGCCATTTACCTGCTCGCCGTCGAGTTCATGCAGCGCCAGTCGCCGCACGAACGCCGCCTTGTAGGCCTGCCTTTCATGCAGCTTGTTGCGCATCAATGGCAGTCCCGCGCTGGTGAGGGCCTCTACGATTTCCCGTTCGATCCTCGTCGCGATAATCGGACTAGCAGCCTGTCGGAGTGAGATTTGGGTGAATTTGCGTTCCATGACTGAAATTATCTGCATGCGTGGCGCCGGAGTGGTTTTCAGCGGTCGAATTTGTCGACCGACGCTCATCGCCTGCCCCATCGTGCCCGGCCAGCC
>NZ_JAKGBZ010000103.1 GCF_021556475.1 Acidiphilium iwatense
GGTTGCGCCGCCCCTGCACCTCAACGATTGGAGCAGAAATTCATCCGCAGGCGGCGACCGCGCGGCGCGCCATCACGCCGACCAGATGCGCGCGATAGGCCGCACTCGCATGGATGTCGCTGCTCATGGTGCTCTCGGGCGTGGTCACGTCCTTGATCGCGTCCGCGCTGAAGGATTTGCCCAGCGCCGCTTCCATCGCGGTGTGACGGAACACACCGTCAGTGCCGGCACCGGTCACCGCGACGCGCACGCCCTGCGCGGTCCTGGCGACGAACACGCCGACCATCGCGTAGCGCGAGGCGGGGTTGGGGAATTTCTCATAGGCCGCCTTTTCCGGGATCGGGAACGAGACCTCGGTGATCAGCTCGTCCGGCTCCAGCGCCGTGGTGAACATGCCCTGGAAATAGTCGGCGGCCTTGATGCTGCGTTTGGTGGTCTTGATCGTCGCCCCCAGTGCGAGCACCGCCGCGGGGTAGCAGGCCGACGGGTCGTTATTGGCGAGCGAGCCGCCGATCGTGCCGCGGTAGCGCACCTGCCGGTCGCCGATATGGCTGGCCAGATACACAAGCGCGGGGATCGCGCGCGCGACCTCCGCGGAGTTGGCCACCTCGCGATGGGTGGTCATCGCGCCGATCACGATCGCATCGCCCTCGCGGCGGATACCCGTCAGACCCAACCCGGCGAGATCGACGACGGCAGAGGGTTTCGCGAGCCGCTGCTTGAGCACCGGGATGAAGGTCATGCCGCCGGCGAGCGCCTTGGCGTCCGGGTCGCCCAACGCCTTGACCGCATCGGCGACCGAGCCGGGTTTCTGATACTCGAATTCGTACATCGCTCTGTCTCCTGCTTATTCGGCGGCCATGCGCGGCCCGGCGCCCTGGATGATCGACCAGATTTTCTGCGCTGTCGCCGGCATGTCGATATGGGTCACGTCGTAGTCGCGCAGCGCATCGACCACCGCGTTGATCACCGCGGGCGGGCTGCCGATGGCACCCACCTCGCCCACCCCCTTGGCCCCGAGCGGGTTGTGGGTGCACATGGTGGATTCGGTGCCGACACGGATATTCGGCAGGTCATCGGCGCGCGGCATGGTGTAGTCCATCAGCGAGCCGGACAATAACTGCCCGGTCTCGTCATAGATCGCGTGTTCCAGCAGCGCCTGGCCGATGCCCTGGGCGACGCCGCCATGCACCTGGCCATGCACGATCATCGGGTTGATCACCCGGCCGATATCGTCGACCGCGGTGAAGTTGAGCAGCGAAACCACGCCGGTTTCGGGGTCGATCTCGACCTCGGCGATATGGCAGCCGCCGGGGAAGGTGAAGTTTTTCGGGTCGTAGAACGCGGTTTCGTCGAGGCCCGGCTCGATTTCCTCGATCGGGTAGTTGTGCGGCACATAGGCGGTCAGCGCGATCTCGGCGAAGGCTTTGGATTTGTCGGTGCCGGCGACGGTGAACTTGCCCTCCTTGAACTCGATGTCGTCGGTCGAGGCTTCCATCAGGTGGGCGGCGATTTTCTTGCCCTTGGCGATGATTTTATCCATCGCCTTGACCATCGCCGAACCGCCCACGGCGAGCGAACGGCTGCCATAGGTGCCCATGCCGAACGGAATTTTCGCGGTGTCGCCATGCACCACCTCGACGGCCTCGAACGGCACGCCGAGCTGGTCGGCGACCAGTTGGGCGAAGGTGGTCTCATGGCCCTGGCCGTGGCTGTGGGTGCCGGTGAACACCGTGACCGATCCGGTCGGGTGGACGCGAACGTTCGCGACCTCGTAAAGCCCGGCGCGCGCGCCCAGCGCACCGGCTACCGCCGAGGGCGCGATGCCGCAGGCTTCGAGATAGGTCGAGACGCCGATGCCGCGCAGCTTGCCGCGCGATTTGGCCTCCGCCCGGCGCTGCTCGAACCCGGCCCAGCCGGCATGGTCCATCGCCTTGGCGAGGGTGGCTTCGTGATTGCCGCTGTCATATTGCAGGGCAACCGGCGTCTGATACGGGTAGGCATCGGCCGGGATGAAGTTGCGCCGGCGGATCGCGATGCGGTCCATCCCCAGTTCCTTCGCCGCGACATCGACGATGCGCTCCAGCAGGAATGTCGCCTCCGGCCGTCCCGCGCCGCGATAGGCATCGACCGGCACGGTATTGGTGAACATCGCCTTCACCTCGGCATAGATCGCGGGCGTGGTATAGACGCCGGCAAGCAATGTCGCGTGCAGATAGGTCGGCACCGAGGGCGCGAAAGTCGAAAGATACGCCCCCATATTCGCCATCGTCCTGACCCGCAGGGCGAGGAACTTGCCGTCCTCGGCCAGCGCCAGTTCGGCATGGGTCACGTGGTCGCGGCCATGCGCGTCGGTGATGAAGGCTTCGCCGCGCTCGCAGGTCCATTTCACCGGGCAATGCACTTGCGCCGCCGCCCAGGTGACCGCCGCTTCCTCGATATAATGGAAAATCTTCGACCCGAAACCGCCGCCGACATCGGGGGCGACCACGCGCAATTTGTGCTCGGGGATGTGCAGCACGAAGGCGCCCATCAGCAGGCGGATCACGTGCGGGTTCTGGCTGGTGGTATAGAGCGTGTATTCGCCCGACGAAAGATCGTATTCGCCGATCGCGGCGCGCGGCTCCATCGGGTTCGGGATCAGCCGGTTGTTGACGAGGTCGATTGTCGCGACCTTGTGCGCCTGGGCGAACGCGGCATCGACCGCGTCCTTGTCGCCGATATGCCAGTCGAAACACACATTGCCCTTGGCATCGTCATGCACCAGCGGCGCATCGGGTGCGGCGGCGGCGCGCAGATCGGCGACCGCCGGCAGGCTGTCGATGTCGATGACCAGCGCCTCGGCGGCGTCCTTCGCCTGCTGCCTGGTTTCGGCGATCACCATGGCGATCGCATCACCCACGTAACGCACCTTGCCCTGCGCCAGCACGGGGTGCGGCGGCTCGATCATCGGGGAGCCATCCTTGCTGTGGATCTGCCAGCCGCAAGGCACGCCGCCGATATTGTCGCGGGCGAAATCCTCGCCGGTGAAGATCGCGACCACGCCGGGCATCGATGCCGCCGCCGACGTGTCGATCGACCTGATCACCCCGTGCGCCACGTCCGACCGCTTGAAGTACGCATGGGCCTGGCCGGGGCGATTCATGTCGTCGGTATAGTGGCCGTGGCCGGACAGGAACCGATGATCCTCCGTGCGCCTCACGGAATCGCCGATTCCGCCCTTGATGATGTCGTTCATGGATATTCTCCCGATATTTCCGCTCCCGCTCTGGACGATACCGGCGCGGGAGTCTTTGTTTTTTTGGATCGATCTATTCGGCGGCTTGCGGCAGTTGCCTGCCGTGCATCAGCGGCCATGCGGCGGCGATCGCCTTGACGATGTTGTGATAGCCGGTGCAGCGGCAGATATTGCCGTCCAGCCCGTCGCGGATCTGCTGCTCGGTCAGCCCGTCCGGGTGGCTTTCGACCAGATCGATCGCGCTCATCACCATGCCCGGCGTGCAATAGCCGCATTGCAGCGCGTGATGCTCGCGGAACATCTCCTGCATCGGGTGCAGCGTGCCGTCCGCCGCCGCCAGCCCCTCGATGGTGAGCACCGTCGCACCCTCGGCCTGCACCGCCAGCATCGAGCAGGATTTCACCGATTTGCCGTCGACCGAAACGACGCAGGCGCCGCACTGGCTGGTATCGCAGCCGATATGGGTTCCGGTGAGATGCAGATAATCGCGCAGCAGCTCCACCAGAAGGGTGCGCGATTCGACCGTGGCCGTCGCCGCCTTGCCGTTCACCGTCAGATTGACCTGGGGCATTGGGTCCTCCTTATGTTGCCCGCATGATGGTGGCCAGCGCGGGATTTGGTCAAGGGAAGCGCGCCATTATGCCGCCCCGCCAACGAATAAATTTTTACGAATATGCGGTCAGCCTCGGAATCGG
>NZ_JAKGBZ010000104.1 GCF_021556475.1 Acidiphilium iwatense
GATGGGCCATGCCGGGGCGGTGATTTCCGGCGGGCGCGACACCGCCCAGGCGAAAATCGAGGCGATGAAATCCGCCGGAATCCATGTCGCCGACAGCCCAGCATCCCTCGGATCAACCATGGTCCGGGTTCTGGCCGGCGACGAACCGAGCCGCAAATTCGCGACCGGCTGACGGCAGAATGGTATCGGAGCGTCCATCCATGAGCACTTCTCCGCGCGGCCCCGAAGTCGACGACACGCCGCGGCCATTGCCGCCGCGCGTGCCGATCGAGGGCCATCATACCAGCCTCGAACCTCTTGCCGTTGCCCATGTCGAAGACCTCTGGGCCGCCGCGCAGGGGGCCGAGGCAAGCTGGACCTACATGAATTGCGGTCCGTTCGGCTCCGAATCGGCGATGCGGCGCCATATCGCGACGCTGGCGAGCCAGCACGACCCCATGGCCTGGGCGGTCCGCTCGAAGCGGAACGGCCGGGTGATGGGCTGGCTCACCCTGCGCGACATTCAACCCGCCAACGCCGCGATCGAGCTTGGCAACATCTGGTTTTCGCCGGCTCTGCAGCGCAGCCCGGTCGGTACCGAATCGATGTTCCTGCTGCTCCGGCTCGCCGCCGATCTCGGCTATCGAAGGCTGGTCTGGAAATGCGATGCGCTGAACGCCCCGTCGCGACGCGCGGCGGAGCGTCTGGGTTTCACTTTCGAGGGCATTCTGCGCAATCATCTGATCCTGAAGGGCCGCAGCCGGGATTCGGCGATGTTCAGCCAGACCGACGCCGAATGGCCGCGCAACCGCGCGATGCTCGAAGCCTGGATCGACCCGGCGAATTTCGACGAGGTTGGCACCCAGCGACGCTCCCTTGCGGAACTAGCCGCGCGCGGCTGACCCGATAGGGCCAGCCGCCTGACCGCTTCACCAAGGCGGCAAAGGCAGTTTCACTTATGCGCGACTTTTCCGAATGGGCCAAGCACAAGCTTCTCATAATTTTGACATTTTACATTTGGTATACTATATTATGACAACTTGCTGAACCGACCGTGGGCACGAAGCCGCGGGACATGAAAGCGGCCTGATCGAAGGGAGATCGACCTGGGCAGCAGGTTTCGGATAACCAAAAGAGGATCGAGCCATGAAAAGGATGATGTTTTTTGCCGTGATCGCGGCAGGTATCGGCGGGTTACGCGGTGTCGCATCCGCGCAGCAGGGTGCTTCCAGCTTGCTGGCAACAACGATCATCGCGCAAACGCCGCCTTCGGTGATCGGTCAGAACAAGCCGGTATTCGCGGAACAAGGAGTGCCCATCATTGCCCAAATGCCGCCGCCGGTAATCGGTCAAACTCCTGTTTTCGGGGAGCGTGGAGTCCCGGTCTTTCCGCAAACGCCACCTGCCGTCATTGGCCAAAGCTACGCGGCATTCGGCCTCCCGGCGGCATAACGGAACCAGTGGCAGCTGATTTGAAAAACCGGCCTTCAGTCAGGCCGGGATTTTTTCTCATCGATCCCGGCTGAAGGCGACGGCGCGGCCGGAAGAGTCCAGCCGGCGGAGACGCTGGTTGTTCGCCGCGCGCCCCTCACACGAAGTCCCACGATTTTCCTGCATTCGCGGTGATCATTCGCCGACCGGAATGGTGCATATTATATTAATGCGACAAATAAAATAATTTCAGAATAAAATTCTTGACATTTGGTATATCGTATACCAGACTGTCAAAAACCGTTTAGTCGATCCCGAATTCGAATGTCGGGACCGGGCAAATGGCGCGACATGAATCGAAGGGAGAACGCACATGAAAGTCTGCATTTTCGGGGCCGGGGCAATCGGCGGGTTTCTCGGCGTCATGCTGGAGCGCGCCGGATGTGAAGTCAGCATGGTCGCGCGGGGCGCGCATCTGGAGACGATGCGCCGCGACGGGGTCCGCCTGTTGATGGAAAATGCCGAGCATCACGCGCGGCCGCACTGCACCGGCGATCCGGCGGAACTCGGCCCGCAGGACTACGTCATCATCTGCCTCAAGGCGCATTCGATCCCGGCGGTGGTCGACCGGATGATTCCGTTGCTGGGTAACGATACCAGCGTGGTGACGGCGGTGAACGGCATTCCATACTGGTATTTCCACCGCCATGGCGGCGAGCGGGAAGGCGCCACGCTGGAAAGCGTCGATCCGGGCGGGCGGCAATGGGAAATCCTGCGGCCGGAGCGTGCGATCGGCTGCGTGGTCAACCCGGCGACCGAGGTTGTCGAACCCGGCGTGATCAAGCACGTCTATGGCGACAAATTTCCGCTCGGCGAACCGTCCGGCGAGCGGACCGAGAGAATCGTCCGGCTCGCGACGGCGATGGAGGCGGCGGGGCTGAAAGCGCCGATTCGCGACAATATTCGCGACGAAATCTGGCTGAAGCTATGGGGAAATCTGTGCTTCAACCCGATCAGCGCGCTGACCGGCGCGACGCTCGACAAGATCGCCCACGATCCCGATACCCGCGCTCTGGCCAAGGCGATGATGCTCGAAGCCAAATCGATCGGCGACCGGCTCGGGGTGCATTTCCGGGTCGATGTCGAACGCCGGATCGACGGGGCGGGCGCGGTCGTCGGTCACAAAACCTCGATGCTGCAGGATCTCGAACGCGGCCGGCCGATGGAAATCGACGCACTTGTCACGGTGGTGCAGGAACTCGGCGCGCTCGTCGGCGTGCCGACGCCGACGATCGATACGGTTCTTGCCCTGATCAGGCAGCGCGGCGAGGTGGCGGGATTGTATCAGAAGCAGAAAGTTCCCGACTCGGCCGTTCTCTGCCCTGCATAAACAGAGGGTGTATGGTCGACCAGAGAGTCCATTATAAATACTCGGTGCCCCGAGGTCGCGTTCCTGCCTTCTTTGGACAACGCCGATTCAAGGGCCCGAATTATCATAAAACCCACTGGAGCTCTGAAGAGGATGAACCTGATCGCGAAAAAAAACGACTATGGCCGGAGTCGTGGCCGCGCTCCTGCTGGCATCCTGCTCCGTCAGGGTAGCGCCGGCACCGGCGGATTCGATCAGCGTTCAGGCATGTCGCCAGGCGGAGGCGCATTCGATGATCCAGGCAGGGATGCGTCATGCGGATAATTGTCAGCCGGGCAATCCCCAGAGCGTTCATCTGGTGGGAGCACAGAACCAGAGCATTCATCCGGCGGGAGCGCAGATGAAGAGCGCGGGGATAATGGGAGTGCAGATCCGCGTGCTGCATCATTTGTCGCCAGCCGAGAAGCAAGCCTGCGAAACGGCGAAACTGCACTCGGTACCTCAATTGGGACTGCGCCATCCCGGCGGTTGCTGAACCGGTTCAACGGACATTGAAGGGCGGCCCGTCGCCGGCGGGTCGCCCTTTTTTGTGATCCCGCAATAAAATCATAGGGATTCATGCAAAATATCGCTAGACAGAATAATACAATATGGTATACAAAATAGAAAGATGCCAGAAGCCCGGAACGGGTCGATAGCCGGCATCCAAACTGAACAGGCGGATCAGCCTGTCGCGTGAGAGGGAAGTCTTGGAATGAGCCAGGTCGCGAATGCGGCAATAGGCCGATTGCTAATTCATTCGAAATTGCTTCCGCTCTCATGCGCGATCCGCGGACGGGTGCAAGTGCGGCGCGCTTCGCGCAACGCAGCTAACGCACCGTCAGGCCGTCGCTGAACAGACTGCACAAAAGGAGCAGCGCCATGAGCCGCGACATCATAAAAGTCTGGGAAAAAGGGAGCGTGACATGAAAAAGACGACGAAGTTTCTTGTCGGAGCGGGACTGACCACCGCCCTGCTCGCCGCATCGCAATCGAGCTACGCGCTCGGCGGCGGCGGTGAAGGCAACAACGTACCGGCGGAGACGATC
>NZ_JAKGBZ010000105.1 GCF_021556475.1 Acidiphilium iwatense
ACGCTGCGCGACCTCAAGCGGGTGAACGCCCACCTTGTCGCGGCGGCGGCATACCCCGTGCTTGAGGGCAAGGGCGAGCTGCTGCCGAGCAGGTTGCGCCAGGACGGGATGGAGGAAGATTAGAGCGCCACTGTTCCCTCGATGCAGGTCGTGACCTTGCCGCCGACCCAGATATCCGCGCCGATCTGCCGCACCTCGACCCGTCCCGCGCGCCCGAGTGCCGTGCCCTGGCTGGCCACGTAGGTCGAGGGTGCCAGGCCGCTCCCGATCAGCCATTGGGCGAGGCCGGCATTCAGACTCCCGGTGACCGGGTCTTCCGGCACGCTGGAACCCGGAATGAAGGCGCGCACTTCGAATTCGGCGTCCGTCCCGTCCCGGTCGCGGTCCCATTTCCCGACCACACCGAGATCCAGACCCGCCAGGGCGGCGTAATCCGGTTGCAGCGCCAGCACCTCGGCGCGGGATCGTAGCATGACGGCGACCCAGCCTGGGCCGTTATCCACCCATTGCGATGCGATAATGGTGTCCCGCGTCAGGCGAAGCCCACGCGCGATCCTGTCCAACAACTCGGGCTCGACCGGGCCGGCCCGCCGCAACGGCGGCGCCGCGAAGGCGAGCGATGCGCCGTCGCGCCGGATGCGCACCAGGCCAGCATCGCATTCCTGAACGATCTCGGCGCCTCGCGGTACGCCACCGGATGCCAGCCAGACATGGCAGCTTCCCAAAGTGGGATGTCCCGCGAAGGGCAATTCCCGCTCGGGCGTGAAAATGCGCACCCGGTAATCCGCATCCGGCGCGCGCGGGCGAAGCAGAAACGTCGTTTCGCTCAGATTGGTCCAGTCGGCGAAAGCGGCCATCCGTGCATCCGAAACCGCGTCCGCGCCGACGACCACGGCGAGAGGATTTCCCTTAAGCGCCTGTGCGGTGAACACGTCTACCTGCTGGAATGGCAATGTCGTCATGCGGTTTCGAATCCGCTCAATACGTTCACCACGTTGATCCCGATGTCTTCGACGGCGTAGCCGCCTTCCATAACGAACATGGTCGGCCGCGCCAAGGAGGCGATGCGCTCGCCGATTCGGGTGAAATGCTCCCGCTCCAGCCGGAACTGCGAGATCGGATCGTGCTTATAGGTATCGACGCCCAGGGAGACGATGACGATGTCCGGCCGGTAAGTCTGGATGCGTGTCAGTCCGTGGTTGAGCGCGGCACTCCATGCCGGCCATTCGGTGCCGAGCGGCAGCGGGTAATTCGCATTCATACCCTCGCCATCGGCTGCGCCGGTTTCATCGGCAAAGCCGAGCCGGTAGGGAAATTCCGCGTCGGGGTCGCCGTGAATCGAGACGAACAGCACGTCGTTGCGCCGATAGAAAATCTGCTGCGTGCCGTTTCCGTGATGGTAGTCGATATCGAGGATCGCGATCCTGGCAGCACCGTCGCCGAGCATCGCCTGTGCCGCGATGGCCGCGTTGTTGAGAAAGCAATATCCGCCATAGTGGTCGGTGCCCGCATGGTGACCGGGCGGACGGCAGAGCGCGAAGGCAGAGCGTTCGCCCTGGGTGATGAGGGAACTCGCGGTAAGCGCGGTATCGGCCGAGGATTTGATGGCGCGCCAGCTTGTTGGCGTGATCGGGGTGCCGGCATCGAAGGAGTAATAGGCCAGTTTTCCGTCCAGGCAGCGCGGAACCCGGTCTTCCCGCACGCCGCGCGTGCCGAAGGTGAAGGGAATCGCGCCGCCCGATCGTCCGGCTTCCTGCCATTCCGCATAGGCGTGCTGGAACAAATCGATCATGCCGGCATCATGAATGGCGGTGAGTTTGGATAATGGATAGGGTTGCGGCGCGGAGATTTCGCCAAGCCGCGCGCGCTCGATTTCGGCGCGGATCAGGTCCGCCCGTTCGGGTTTTTCGAAGGCGGGAACATATGCGCCGTTGAGAAGTTCTCCGGGGCTTTGGTGAAACCGATGATCGGCATTGAAGATCGTGCGCATGGATCGATTCCTCGGGCGTTTCCATATTCGGATTTGCGTGATTACAGCGAACCCAGACTGAGCACGCTAGCGTTGATCGCCGGCCGCTCACGGGCAAGATCAAGCGAGCGAGCGACGCTGTAATAAACCAAGCCAGACACCAACAGGCCTGGCGCCCATGAAATGTCCACCCCGCCGAGAGCCTTGGCGACAGGCCCTTCGTAGAAACCTGCTAAATCAAAGAATGGCACGCTTGCCGCGAAGCCAACGAAATAGGCGACGATACCGCGCCAGCTCCATGCGCCGTAGATTCCGTTCGGCTCAAACAGATCCCTGATCGCGTAATGTCCACGGCGGACAAAGAAATAATCCATCAGGTTCACAGCCGTCCATGGAACCAGGAGATAGAGCATGATCGACAAGCTGTCATACAGCGCATTGATGGCTTTTGCGGTGACGTTCAATGAAATGGCAAGCCAGATCACCATCAGGACGAGAATGCCGACAACCCGTACGCCCTTGCTGGGTTTCAGCTTTACGAACGCATCGGCACCTGTGACCAGAGTGAGCATGCCGGAGTAGGCGTTGAGTCCCATCGTCGCGGCCAGCGCGCCGATGGAGACCAGCACCAGTATCGTACCGAGATGGGGGAATACCATGTTTCCCGCTAGATTGGTCGCAACTAGCCCGTCTTGCACACCGAGATAGGTGGAGAGCCAGGCTCCGAGAATGATAAGCCAAATTGCCGAGAGAGAGGCGCCAAGATAAACACTTAGCACAAGCCCGGTGCGCGATTTTCCGTGCGGCAGATATCGAGTGTAGTCCGAAACATAGGGCGCGTAGGTGATGTTGAAGCTGGCTCCAGCCGCGAACTCCGCGGCGAAAGCGATCCAGTTGAAGCCGGAATGTGCAGGCGGTTTTCCAGATACACCGCCGGTTGCGATCGCGACCGTGAGTATCAGGTAAAGTGGTAGGCTGATCCAAAACAAAATACGAAAAACGAGATGCAACCAATCATGACCATAAATCGCTATCGTTATCGCGATGACCGCAAGGATTAACGCAACGGCACTGATTTCCCAGCCGAACAGATTGTGCAAGCCCTGGCTGAGCAACACAGTGTCGACCACGTTGAAACCAGCAAAGGTGAAGAGCGTGCCTATCAACGGGATAATTACCCCCCGATAGCCGAACTGGGCACGTGATTGGATCATCTGGGGCAATCCAAGATCTGGCCCCTGGCTTGCATGGAATGCCATGAAGATCGTGCCGAACAAGATACCCAGCGTACCGCTGAGGGCGGTATAGCCGAAGCTCAGGCCCATCCCCGGTCCGATGAAGCCAATCGCAGTCGTGACGAAGTTGAAATTTCCGAGAAACCAGAATGGCCCCTGGTTGATGACCTTGCCGCGTCGTTCCGAAATCGGCACATAATCGATGGTCCGATGCTCGATGCCAAGCCGAAATGCGTTTG
The DNA here is from genome assembly GCF_021556475.1 of Acidiphilium iwatense. GTDB lineage: Bacteria > Pseudomonadota > Alphaproteobacteria > Acetobacterales > Acetobacteraceae > Acidiphilium > Acidiphilium iwatense. The sequence continues at coordinate 3,444 of NZ_JAKGBZ010000105.1, forward strand.
TGGTTCCTTCACCCGTTTCAGTGTTCATTTGGACGTCCCCATTATTTCAAGCTTTTGTTCAGCCAAAGCAGTTAGTCTTACTGTGTCATAAATCGAGCATTCTCGATTTGTCGTTGGCAACACGGGCATCTAGGCAGGGTTCTGGCGAGGGTGCGGGCGATTGTTGTTCTGAGCGTGGTCATTGATGTTGCGA
>NZ_JAKGBZ010000106.1 GCF_021556475.1 Acidiphilium iwatense
GCAACTCTCCCCATAGTTGCCTCACGGCCCGCGGTTTCGTTCAATCCGGTTTCAATGAGGTCGCCCTCAACCTCGTGCCACGGCGCCAACGGTGCGCGACCTCACAGAAACCTTTAGATTCCGTTCATGAGCACGCCGTTCTTCACCGGACCGGTCGCCAAACATCTGGGCGGCGCCGATGTGACCTGGATCGTCGGTCTGCTGGTCGGGTCGGGGGTCTATTATGCGCTGATGCGTGCGAGGACGCGTGTACCTCACGAATCCCCTCGTTTCACTGACCCGGTATAGTGCCGATTCGCAATCCCGATAATCGGCTAATTGCAGCACATCTCGAGAAGAGTTGGGAAGCGGCATAACGTCGCCTCGAGGCGTGCCAGGCGCGGTTGGAGGCGGTGCAGGCTTCTGATCCGGCCGCCCCGTCGCCAGACTTCTCGGATTTGGCCGACGATCCTGATGCCGCATGGAACGCGCCTGGCGCGACCATGCGGGCGCGCCAGCGGCTCCTGCGCGCGCTCATCACCGACATCATCGCTAACGTCGACGAAGCCAAACGTGAGGTCGTCCTGACGATCCATTGGCGCGGCGGACAGCATTCGCAATTGCGAGTGCGGAAGCCAAAAACCGGCGAACATGGCTGCCGAACCTCTGACGAAGCGATCGCGGTGATCAAGAGCATGGCCAGCCGATGGTCGGACGCGGATATCGCTGCGACATTGAACCGAATGGGCATGCCGACGGGCCAAGGAAAGACCTGGACGGCGCACCGCGTCAGTTCGCTCCGGCGGGTGCGTGGGATACATGCCTATCGATCCGCCGAAAAAGATGGCGAATGGCTGACGATGACCGAAGCCGCTGCGACAGTCAGCGTGACCCACCACCGGATCAGACGGCTCATCGCAGATCGCATTATTACCGCTGAGCAAGTCGTGCCTGGTGCTCCCTATCAGATTCGCGCCGCCGATCTCCAGGATGATCGCGTCCTCGCCGCGATCAAGCGAACAGGCGGTCCGTGTCGCACCGGTTTTGAAAACCAACTTCCAATGTTTCCAGACACTTGAAAAGGATAGGCATAATGAACGCCTCGTCGCGGAGCTGTGCCGCAGAACGGCCGATCGTCCCGCACGAAAGTCCACAATCGATCGGTCCGGGTGCGCCCGAGGCCGGGCGCCAGGACCGCAACCGGCGTGCCGTCCCCATGGATTTTCTCTGCGGTGAACACATGGGCACGGATGCCATCGGCGATTGGCGTCAGCAACCACGCTGCCTGGCCGGCATAATCGGCGAGCGTCGAGCGGGGCAGATCAATACATTCGCGCGCATAAATTTCACTCTGCCGATACAGCGGCAAATAATCGAGATATTTCGACATCACGATCATCGCGAGCAGCGAGGGTGTCGCACGGCCACGCGGGATCGGCAGGTTGGGAGCCGGAGCCTGCGCGATCGCATCGCAGCGCTTGCAGGCATATTTCGGCCGGACATGCCGGACCACCTGGAACCGGCCGGGAATGTAGTCATGCACTGCTTGGCAGATTACATCTCGGCCAATTTCGCGTAGTACGAGAGGAGGAGCATCGTTGCCACGGCACGCTAATAATTGCTGTTTGCAACAGGCTTGACCCGCCGCGGCGGCTCTGGCATAGGCGCATTGTGGGAGAGTTCGCGGCGGCTACCGGCCAAAGCGACGCCGAAGGGGCAACCGCCCCGGAAACCCTCAGGCAGAAGCGACCGCGACCGGACTGGAACTCTGAAAAGCGGAGCGGCAGCTCCCGCCGATGGTGTAAGTCTTCGCCCCGTGCCGGGGTGCGACGAAACTCTCAGGCCTATGACAGAGGGGGCATTTGAATACCCGCTGCGGGCGGGTGGGAGAATGCGCATGTCCACCTCTGATTGTCAGGCTATTGCCGTAATCGGCGCCGGTATCATCGGTGTCACGACGGCCTATAACCTGGTCCGGCGCGGCCACCGCGTCGCGCTTTTTGACCGACAGCCCTACGCGGCGATGGAAACCTCCTTTGCCAATGGCGGACAACTTTCAGCCTCGAATGCTGAGGTGTGGAACAGTTGGACGACGGTGTTGAAGGGATTGAAGTGGATGATGTCCCCCGGGGCACCGTTGTTGGTGAACCCGAAGCCTTCCTGGCACAAGCTTTCCTGGATGGCCGAGTTCCTCGCTGCTATCCCCAGATACGAGGAGAACACGGTCACCACTGCTCGTTTGGCGATCGAGGCGCGCGGGCATCTGCGACGGATGGCTGAGGAGGAAGGTATCGACTTCGATCGCGAGGACCGCGGCATCCTCCACTTCTACGAGACGAAACGAGAGTTCGAAGCGGCCGGTAGGGCCACCGAGCTCCTGGCTAGGGGCGGGGTGGAGCGTCGCGCCATCACTCCTTCTGAAATGCGTGCGATCGAACCGGCACTGCGCGGCACCTATTACGGCGGCTTCTACACCCCGTCGGATTTTACCGGCGACATCCACAAATTCGCTACCGGTCTCGCTCTCGCCTGCACGCGCCATGGCGTGACCATGCGCTTGGCGACGGAGGTGGTTTCCGCCACGGCGGGTACCGAAAGCGTCACCATCATCAGCCGTTCTACCGAACCAACGCTAAATGACGCTCCGCAACCGGAGGAGGTCGGGAGCTTCGACAAGGTGGTGGTCTGCGGTGGCGTGCTGTCGCGGCAACTCGGTCGGTCGTTAGGAGACCGCATCAACGTCTACCCGGTGAAGGGCTACTCCATCACCGTCAATTTGACCGAGGGCGCCGACCAGCAGGCCGCGCCCTGGGTAAGCCTGCTCGACGACAAGGCCAAGATTGTGACCAGTCGCCTGGGCCCGACGCGCTTTCGTGTGGCCGGGACGGCCGAATTCAACGGCTACAACCGAGACATCCGAGCCGAGCGTATCGCGCCGCTGATCGCCTGGTGCCGGGCGCATTTCCCGGGCATGAGCACGCGCCAGTGTGTGCCCTGGACCGGTTTGCGCCCGATGATGCCAAACATGATGCCACGCGTCGCACGCGGGCGGAACCCGCGCGTTTTCTACAACACTGGGCACGGTCACCTCGGCTGGACGCTCTCCGCGGCCACGGCCGATGCCGTGGCCGCGCTCGTGACCGCTCGTGCGAATACTTGATAGCAAAGCCGGGTGCTCAGGGCTATCGCATTTGAGCTGAGCCGAATGCGGCAAGGAGCTTGATCAGGAGCGCATCATTTCATCCTGCGTGTTTGAGTTTTCCTTTCATGGATACTTTCGAGTCTTCGAGTTTTGCGAGGTTAAGGGCGAGACGGCGCAGGAGGGCGATGTTTTCTGGCCCGTGATCCTTGCGGTTTCTGGCCTGATCCTCGTTCATGGTGACATCGAGAACCCAGTGCCAGAGCGTTTTCGATGCCCCAATGGGACCGGACGACCGCATTGAAGCGTTCGCTGGAGAGTGCGGTGCTGAGCAGGTAGTAGGCGGTCTCATACTAGGGTGTGGTGTCAATTAAGCCAGATAGCGGTGGCGGTGAGGTGGACGCCTGCGAGGAAGTTTCTGGCGGTTTTGTCGTAGCGCGTTGCAATGGCGCGGAATTGCTTGAGTTTGGCAAAG
>NZ_JAKGBZ010000107.1 GCF_021556475.1 Acidiphilium iwatense
GCCCGATTGCTACGACGAGCTTTGGGAGCGATTGCGGGCCCGACACGGCAAGCAGAACGGCACACGGTCGATGGTGGCGGTGCTGCTGCTCGGCCGGGAGTTTGGTCATGACCGGCTCCGGGCGGCGGTTATATCCACGGTGTCGCTCGGTGCCTGCGACGTGGCGGCGGTGCGCTATCTGCTGACCGAGGCGCGGTTGCACAAGGGCCGGCCTGAACCGATCGATGTCGGGGAACTCGCCCGCTACGACCGGCCGATGCCGAGTGTCGCCGACTACGACGTATTGCTCACCGCCCCCTGCATGGGAAGCGCGTGATGAGCGATCTGCAGGACCAGGCAATCCGCCAACATTGCAAGACGCTGCGGATGCCGACCATCGGTGGCCAATTCACCCGCTTGGCGGAAGCCGCCACCCGCGAGAAGCAGTCACATCTGGGATATCTCGAAGCTTTGCTAACGGCTGAGATGGAGGAACGCGAGACCCGTGCGATCGCGCGGCTGCTGAACGAGGCCAAACTGCCGCGGATGAAGACGCTGGATGGGTTCGAGTTCGACCGTTCCGGCGTCTCGGCGGCGCAACTGCGCGATCTTGCCGCGGGCGATTACGTGGCCAAGGCGGAACCGATCCTGCTGGTCGGCGAAGCCGATCCCACGTCATAATGCTCACCTCCGTATGTGTTTATAATGCAAGGCTTATTTGGCCGGGATCTTGTGATAGCGGCCGCTTGCGTCGCCCTATCGCTGCTCGCTTCACTTCGGAGCGGTCCAGGATCTCCTCCTTGATCACCCACGGAGCTCCACGGCAGAACTGAGTCGCCGGGATCACGCCGTCACGAATGAGGCGCAGGACCGTCATTGGGCTGACATTCAGCTTGATCGCAGCCTCACCCAAGGTCAGTTCACCGCGATCGAGCCGTTCCCCGTCGCGATAGACGGCGATCCCGCGATGATTGCGGAAGGTGCATACACGCGACTGGGTCCATCCATTCTCGCGCCCGGTCGATCTGCCAGCACGGTTCAGGATCGCTGCGATTGCCTTATCGGGCATCAGCCGCGCAAGTTCTCGGATCAGCGCGTCGGTCTCGGTATCGACGGTCCAACGATGCTGGCCGGTCTTGCTCTTCATGACCGCCAATTCCGTGTGGTCTCCGCCCTGCCAATGGAGCACCAGCCTGATTTGCCCCTCGTCGACCCGCGCGACGATCTCGCTCAGCACGGTTCTCAGAATCTGCTTGCGGGTGGATGCGGTGGCGGCTGGATGCTGCCAGGCCCGTTCAAGATCGGCACCAAGCCGCATCAATTGATCACGCTCCTCGGCATTCATGGGTGATCGGCACTGATTTTTGATTGCCTCCAACTGGTCTTCGAGTTTGCGGACGACGAAGAGGGCGTCATTCCAGCGACCTTCGAGTGTGGCGGCGACGAGGCGGTTATCCGGGTCCACGGCGTCATATTGCCGGCGGGCATGTGTCGCCTCGTAGCGAGCCTGCTTGAGCGCCAGTTCTGTCTGGCGACCCTTCTCATCGGTCTCGGCATCACGGGCTTCGATTGCCTTGATGGCTGCCTCGATGCCCAGAGGCTGCAAGAGCCGAAGCACCTCGGTGCCAACGGCATGATCGACGCGGAGCGATCCGAAGGAGATACACGGACCCGTACCATGGTTGATCATGGCACCGCGACAATGATAGCGGCCGACATCACCTTTGGTCCCGCTGTAGGCAACGTGAAGCTTTCGCCCGCAATGTCCACAGCGCAGCAACCCGGCCAGCAACGTCTCGCCACGGCGCACAGCACCGCGGATCATCATGCCCTTGCCGGTGGCGTTGTCTGCAATCAGACGCTGGTTCCTTTCGAATTCGGCCCACGAGAGATAACCCTCATGGTGTTCGACGATCAAGACTTCCCAGGTCGACCGTTCCTTCTTGAAGCCACGTACCACGCGTTTGCGGCCGTTCTCGAGACTGACCCTACTGCCAGTCCGGCCAAACACGTAAGCGCCGGCATAGATCGGGTTGGTCAGAATGTGATGGACAGTGTTGTAGACCGGAGGCTTCCAGACGATCCGTCGATCCTGATCAACATGGTAATCGACCGCCGGCAACAGGATCAACTCCTGGCGTAGCCATAGATGAACCTGACGGATGCTCTGAAACTCAGCAAATTTTCCGAATACCAGTCCAATCGCTTCTTGGACACGTTGATCAGGATCTTTCTGGATACGATCATGTCGAATCTTCACGTAACCGATCGCCACGGTCAGGAACAGCTCGCCGCGGCGTGCCTTCTGCCTGAGCGCTTCTAGCGAGCGCTGCCGCAGGAGCGACAGTTCCAGCTCGCTCATCGTGCCCTTCATGCCGAGCAATAGCCGGTCGTTGGGATGCCGTGGTTCATAGACCCCGTCCTCGTCGATGATCAGTGTGCCGACCAGGCCGCAAAATTCGATCAGCGTGTGCCAATCGCGGCCGTTGCGCGCCAGTCGTGACGCCTCGATCGCCAGCACGGCACCAACCCGGCCCTCGCAGATCGCCGCCAGCAGACGCTCAAAGCCGGGCCGAGCAATACCCGCCCCCGATCGACCAAGATCGTCATCAATGATCGTCGCGTCGCTCCATCCGAGCTGGCGCGCCCGTTCGCTAAGTCCATACTGGCGGCGTCGGCTCTCGTGATTATGCAGTAGCTGGTCGGCTGTAGATTGGCGGATATAGACATAGGCCCCACGGGCCAAATGTTCAGGCGTGATCTTATTCACGATCGTCGCCCCTTCCTGCGTTCACCATCGGAATCTCGAGAAGCAGTGCCTGAATGAGGGGCAGCACTTTGTCTCTTTGATCCGATGATAACGGTGGTCCCGGCCTCTCGGCCTCGAAAAGATCGCGCTCCAAGTTTCGGGCTATTCGCTTCATTATTTGCTCCCATCAAAGCCGAGTCGGCCTGAAGAGAGCTTAACGTCGTATCGATCTGGCAGCGCAGGGCGCGCAAATGCGCGAGCGGCAGTCGCGGCACTTCAACAATGGCATGCCGTGCCGCTTCTTTACGCATCATCCACGCGGGAATGTGCGCCAACGTGCCATCCAGTTGGCGGATCGTCAGAAACTCTTCACCCTGGTGCCGATTCCGCCCCGTGATCGCCACCGGCTCGCCACACCGCGGATGAAAACGATAGAAAATCCGCCCTTCGGCGTCGTGATACCCGGCAGTATCTCGCTGCTTCGGCGGGCACGGGAAAGACGCATCTGGCGACCGGATTATGCGTAGCGGCCTGCCGTCAGCGCCGGCGCGTGCGGTTCACCACGGCCACTGCGATGATCAATGAACTGGCCGAGGCGGCACACGCC
>NZ_JAKGBZ010000108.1 GCF_021556475.1 Acidiphilium iwatense
CAAGACAACTGACAGCACAGCGCCCGGTGCGGAAGCTTGAGCCTCCACCAGCACGGAGGCCCAACTATGTTCGAAGAAATCTTCTTTCCCCGAACCGCAGCGAAACATCGAGCAGCGCCGCTTGCCGAACCACGGGCACGGTATCTGCGTCATCTCAAGGAAACCGGCGCCTGTCGCAGCACCCTGCGCAAATGCGCCAGCGATCACCTTAACCTTGTCCGGCTTTTGAATCCGCGGGAAGACGGCCAGATCAGCATTCACGGGATCGAGGCAGCGGCGACGATCTGGTCTCGGCCGAAGGGTCGTAGAAGCGACGAAGCAGCCACTGCCAAGGCCCGTAGCCGGTTCATCGGCCACGGCATCGATTTGCTGCGCTTTCTGGGCTGGGTCGATGAGGCCAAAGGAAACCATCATCCGCACCATGACGAGGTACGGATATTCGAAGGGTGGTTACGAAACGAACGCGGCCTCTCCGAGACGACAATTGATGACTATTGCCGCGCTGCTGACCACTTCTTCATCTGGCTCGCAGCGAGAGGCACGGCGCTGGACGCCATCCAGATGTCCGACGTCGACGATGCCATTGCGATAGAGCGCGGGCGGGGCGCCTGGAAGCGGAGGACAATCCATGATTACGCGCAGCGCCTGAGGCCATTCTTTGCCTTCGCCGCAGAGCGGGGCTGGTGTCGGACCGGGCTGGCGGCGGGGATCATGGCACCCCGATTTATGGCGGACGAGACCGTTCCGAAGGGCATCAAGCGCGAAGACGTCGTGCGTCTGCTAGCCTCCGTCCAGGCCGATCGCCCGGTCGAGAAGCGCGACCGCGCGATCCTGATGCTGTTTGTTGCCTATGGGTTGCGAGCCGGGGAAGTCGCCGGTCTGCGGCTTGATGACCTGGACTGGGAGAACGAGACCGTTCGCGTTCGTTGCCCCAAACCGGGCCGAACCCATGTCTGGCCACTTACACCGGCGGTCGGCCACGCCATTCTGCGCTACATCACGGACGTTCGTCCGACCGGTCACGGACGAAGCCTCTTCTTCACGTCGCAAGCACCCATCCAATCGGTCGGCCGAAAGACTCTCGGCAAAATCGTCCATGATCGCCTCGCGGGCATTGGCATCGTCACCGGCCGGCGCGGAACGCACGCATTGCGTCACGCCGCAGCCCAGCATTTGCTGGATCAGGGCATGTCCATGAAGGTGATCGGAGACTTTCTGGGACACAGCGACCCATCCTCCACCGCGATTTACGCCAAGGTCAACCTCACGGCTCTTCGCGAAGTGGCGGCCCTTGATTTGGAGGGGCTGGCATGACGCTGCGCGAGGCGATCGAGCAATATGTCGTTTGGCGACAGGCTCATGGCGCAAAGTTCACGGCTGCGGGGAATCTGCTGCGCCAGTTCCTCCGTTATGCAGACGGGGACGCCGAGTGCGGCGCGGTCACCATGGCGGAGGTGCTGGCCTTCCTTGCGGGCGAGGGACCAGTGACCCGGCATCGCGAGAACAAGAACTACGCCCTTGCCGGGTTCTGGCGCTATGCGATCAGCCGGGGCTATGCGCGCCGTTCACCTTTGCCAGGCGATGAACCGAGATCGCCTTTGCGTGCGCCGCCCTACATCTACGCACGGGACGAACTGCGGCGACTCCTTGATCCGAGCAACGTGGAGACCTGCCGACGCGGCGCCAGGCAACTCGACGCGGTCACGTTCCGCGTCCTGCTGCTTCTGCTTTACGGCGCCGGGTTGCGCTTCAGCGAGGCCACGGGGCTCAGGCTGGCGGATGTGGACTTGTCGGGAGCCATCCTGACCATCCGAGACACGAAATTCTACAAGAGCCGTCTGGTGCCTGTGGGATCGCAACTCGCGGCGGTGCTGGCAAACTACATGTCCGTGCAGAAACAAAACGGACTTGCCCAGGGTGAAGCGGCGTTCCTGCTGGCGAACCGAGACGGCACGCGGCTCGCCAGCAGTACCGTTCAGACGGCATTCGAAGCGCTGCGGCGCATCGCCGAAGTGCATGGCGCGGAGGTCGGACGGCAGACCCCGCGCCTGCATGATCTCAGGCACAGCTTCGCGGTTCACAGCCTGACCGCTTGGTACCGTCAGGGCGCTGATGTGCAGCGGCTGCTGCCAGTGCTTTCCACCTATCTCGGCCATTCCGATCTGGAAGGGACGAAGGTCTATCTGTCGATGACGCCGGAGCTTCTGCAGCAGGCGTCGTTGCGTTTTGCGCGCTATGCGGGCGGGGGCGAGAATGTCTGAACGTGAACTCCTTGGCCCATGGCTCAGGCGCTTCCTGGTCGAGTACATCGTCACCGAACGCAATCTGGCCCGCAACACCCGGGCGAGCTATCGCGACACCTTCAGCCTGCTGCTGCCGTTCGTCAGCGGCAAGCTGCGCAAGCCCGTGGACCGTCTGGCCGTGCGCGATCTCACCTCCGAGCTGGTGCTGAAGTTCCTCACGCATCTCGAGGATGACCGGGACTGTTCCGTCCGGACCCGCAATCAGCGTCTTGCGGCGATCCGTGCATTTGCCCGCTTCGTGGGTAGCCGGGATCCAGCTCATGTCGAATGGTGCGGCCACATCCGTGCCATCGCATCGAAGAAATCCATGCCGCCACCTGTCGGATGGCTGACGAAGAAGGAAATGGAGGCCATGCTGGCCGTGCCCGACCGCAAGACCAGCCGGGGGCGACGCGAATACGCGTTGCTGCTCTTTCTCTACAACACTGGGGCGCGTGTCTCCGAGGCAACGCAATTGAAGGTGCGGGATCTGAAGTTCGGGCGCGGCAACGGTGGTCACGACCTTGCCACCCTGCACGGGAAAGGTGGCAAGACGCGCCAATGTCCGCTGTGGCCGGAAACCGAAACGGTCCTGGCAAACGAGATCCTCGACCGCGAGGCAGAAGCCCCCGTGTTTGTCAGCAGACTTGCAGCGCAGTTCACCCGCTTTGGAGTCTATCGGCTCATCGAAAGGTGCGCGGCGCGGGTTCCCGAACTGGCGGACAGAACGATAACCCCGCATGTGATCCGGCACACAACGGCCTGCCACCTGGTTCTCGCCGGCGTGGACATCAATACAATCCGCGCCTGGCTCGGCCACGTCTCGATCAGCACCACCAATATCTACGCCGAAATAGACCTCACGCTGAAAGCCAGCGCCGTTGCGCTTTGCGAAGTCGCCACGCAAGCGCCCGGGCGCTCATGGAAGGAGGACAAGGACCTGATGGCCTTCCTGAAATCCTTGTA
>NZ_JAKGBZ010000109.1 GCF_021556475.1 Acidiphilium iwatense
TCGCAACATCAATGACCACGCTCAGAACAACAATCGCCCGCACCCTCGCCAGAACCCTGCCTAGATGCCCGTGTTGCCAACGACAAATCGAGAATGCTCGATTTATGACACAGTAAGATTAGAGCCTGAACGAAAAAGTTAGTTGAGCGATTTCAGCGGGTTGTGATTCTGTTGGTTTGCAACAACTGACGGAGTCGCGATGGCCTGGACCGAAACCGCTCGCCGGGTCGCCTGATTTCAAACTGAGGTACTACCCACCCCAGGCCCACCAGCCGGGGCGGGCGAGGCTGGCGGCGGTTCGGGCGGCATCGGCGCCGGTGGGGAAAATGCCGAAGCAGGTCGCGCCCGAGCCGCTCATCCGCGCCAGCAGGCAGTTTGGGGTTGAACGCAAGGCAGCCAGAACCTCGCCGATCGCCGGGGCGAGGCGGATGGCGGGAGCTTCGAGGTCGTTGGACAGGCGCGCGAGGTCGGCGGCCATCGCCGCCGCATCGTTCCAGCGCGCGGGAAGGCCGGCGGGGAGCGAAAAATCGCCGGTGCGCGCGACAAAAATCGCCGGGGTCGAGACCGCGATACCGGGATTGACCAGGACCATGCCGAAATCTGGCAGTTGCGGCGCGGGAGCGAGGATTTCGCCGATGCCGCCCATCCGCGCCGGGCGGCTTTCCAGGCAGACCGGCACATCGGCGCCCAGGGACACGGCGAGATCGGGCGGAACGGCGCGGTGCCAATGCGCGGCGAGCAGACGCAGCGAAGCCGCCGCATCGGCCGAGCCGCCGCCGATGCCGGATGCGACCGGCAGGTTTTTGGTCAGGGTGAAGGCGATGTCCGGCGATCGGCCGATCGCGTCGGCGAAACTTCGTGCCGCGCGCAGGACCAGATTATCGGCCTCGCCGGAGAGGCCGGCACCGAACGGACCGTCGATCGCGAGCGACAGGCCCGTGCCGGATTCGAGCCGGAGCGTATCCCCGACCGGCGGGAAGACGGCGAGGCTGTCGAGCGTGTGAAACCCGTCCAGGCGCCTGCCGGTGACGTGGAGAAACAGATTGACCTTGGCCCGCGCCTGGGCAACCGGCATGGGTTACGAACCCGCTTCGATACCGTGGCGTTTCAGCGCCGCCTCGATTTTGGCTTTTTCCGCCGGATCGGGGTGCAGAGCCAGAGCGCGCGCCCATTGGTTGCGGGCGGCGAGGCGGTCGCCGGCGGCATAGAAAATATCGGCGAGATGCGCGTTCACCTCGGCATCGTCCGGGGCGCGCTGCACCGCGCGGATCTGCACACGCATGGCGTGGGCAATCTTGCCGCGCCGCAGCAAGGTATAGCCGAGACTGTCGATGATCGCGCCCTCGTTGGGGTCGACCTGCAGCGCCTGTTCGATCATTTTCTGGGCGTGGGCGAGATGGATGCCGCGCAGCGCATAGGAATAGCCGAGATAGTTCAGGACGAAGGGCTGGCCGGGATCGAGCGCCAGCGCGCGGTGCAGATCGGCGTCGGCTTGCGGCCAGTCGTTCAGCTTGTCCTCGGTGATCGCGCGCCCATAGATGATCGCCCAGGCCGAGCCGGGCGGGTTCGGGCCGAGCCGGGCGAGGGCGCGGGAATAGAGCGCGCGGGCGGCGGCGTAGTGTTTGGCGTCGCGCTCGATATCGCCGGCGAGGGTGAGCGGTGCCGCGCTGTGCGGATGCGATTTTGCCAGGGCCGCGAGCGCGGGCAGCATGGTCGCTCCCTTGCCGAGGCCGTCGAGGATTTCGGCGCGCTGCATCACCGCCGGGGCATGGAGCGGATCGCCCGGCTTGATCGCGGCGAGGGTTGCGGCGGCGCTGGCCCGTTTGCCGAGCGAGACATCCAGATTGGCTTGCAGCAGGCGCGCGGCGGACAGGTCAGGCCGCAACTCGAGCGCGAAGCCGAGCAGGATCTTGCGCAGCAGCGCCTGAGCCGGCTGGCCCAGCGAGCCAGCGAGGGTGAGATAGGCTTCGGCCACGCCGTCGCGCGCGCTGCCAATCATCGGCTTGGCGGCGTTGCGTTCCAGCGCGGGCAGGGCGAGGTCGAGATCGGGGTGGCTCGCCGCCATGTGCACCAGCACGGCATAGGCGCTTTCGGTATTGCCCTGGCGGGCCTGCCAGCTTGCCAGGGCCTGGGCAAGGCGCAGATTGGGCGCGGGGAAGGCGCGCTCGGCGATGCGGTAGAGCGGTGCGGCCTCGGCCTCGCGCCCGGCGAAATCGGCGATCAGCGCCGCGTTCAGCGCATAGACCGGGCCGAAGGGTGCGGCGGCATCGAGCCTCGTGAGTCCGGCGATGGCGGTACCGGTTTTACCGGCACCCGCTTCGGCCCAGGCGAGCAGCAGCGGACGGACCAGCCCGGTGACGCCGAATTTCGGCATCGCGGCGAAATCCTGCGCGGCCGCGGCGTAATTTCCGGTCTCGAGTGCCGCATTGGCCCGCACCATCAGCGCGAGCGGGTCGTTGCCCAGCCGCTTCGCCAGGGCGATCCGCTCCGGGCTCCGGGCGAGCAGGGCGGCGATGAAGCCCCGGCGCAGCAGATCCCGGTTGGCGGGGTCGCGCGCGATCGCGGTGGCGAAGAAATTGGCGGCCTCGGCCTCATGGCCGGTGGCGGCGGCGTAATTGCCGGCCATGAAGGCGCCGTAGAGCGAGGTTGTCGGCGATGGCCCGGTTTCCGCCCGTCCGCCCGCGCAGGCCGACAGCAGAAGAGCCAGGGACAGGGCGGCGCGGCGAAGGATTTTCGGACCAGGAGCCATGGCTTGTCTCCTAACCCGGATTTTCGCGCCGGTCACGCCCGCACACGCCGAGGGGTTCGGCTTGTCGCAAAAACATGAAGGGGTTACATCTCGGCCTCGTCGTGCCATCGGCTCGAAGGATCGGTGTGGCGATTCTGAAATTCCTAAGCACGTGCGGCGGCAATTTTAGGAATTTCAGAATCAGAAACCACACTGGAAGATGTTGATTTGCTAGGGTGTGTCGTCAATTAAGCCAGATAGCGGTGGCGGTGAGGTGGACGCCTGCGAGGAAGTTTCTGGCGGTTTTGTCGTAGCGCGTTGCAATGGCGCGGAATTGCTTGAGTTTGGCA
>NZ_JAKGBZ010000011.1 GCF_021556475.1 Acidiphilium iwatense
GAAGCATGATCCTTGCCATGCTCCAGCACCATCCGCACCGCGCGTTCGCGGACCTCAGGTGAATATCTGTTCGATGTCTTCCGCTTTTCCATTGCTCCATCCTACTCAAGAGTTGGAGCCTCCGGGATTCCCGGCGCGGTTCATAACGCCCCATCGATCAGCCTTTCGGAATGCTGATCTGCTATGAATCAGGAAAACGGTCGCGCCGGAATCCCCCCGGTCAAATGACGACACACCCTAGCTGATCAGGTCTGCCGGCGGTTGATGAGCACGCCAGGGGGTCGGCGCCCTCGTCGCGATCACCTACCGCTCCGCGGTTGACGAACCCGGTCGGTTCGCTAAATCGCGGACGGTCGGCGCGTATTTTGGGTTGACGTCGCCCGCGGGTCCGCTTCTCTATTCGGCTGGTTGAGGTCAAGCGCTTTCAGGCATCCACCGTTCCGATGTTTGACGTCGCCCGCGGGTCCGCTCTTCTCTTCGGGATCAGCCATTTGGCTCTCCCAGCATGGGATCAGTAGAATGGGGCGGAACAATCTGACTCGCGTCCTGATCACGCGTTGCGCGACCGGTACAAGAGCCACGGCGAACTCACCCCATCCGTCGTCCCGCGAGGGACATCTTCCACCAGGCGGTGGAACTCGATATTTCCGTGCCGTATGACAGTCGGAGAAGTGATTAAGCCGCCGAGGCGGCAACTGTCTCCTTTGTCCAGCGGAACTCCGTGCCATCGATCCACATGCGATGCATGATCACGGCCAGCCGGCGAGCGAGCGCGACGATGGCCTTTTGTTGACTCCGCCGTTTGGCGATGTTCATCGCCCAGGCTTTCAGCCACGACCATCTCTGTGCACGCGTCAGCATGACCTGGGCGGCTTCGTAGAGCAGGTGGCGCATCATGTCGTCCCCGCACAACGAGATCCGACCGACCCGGTGGTTCTCACCCGATTGATTGAGAACCACCGGGTCAGCCCCAAGGCTGGGCCGACAGCCTTTGAGTTCGTGAAGCGCGCCGGAATGTCGATCGTGCTCCTGAAGGCCAACGATACGACCGGGCCGACGCCAGGAATCGTCATCAGCCGTCGGCACACAGCGTCATCGCGAACGATCAACAGCAATTTGCGGTGCAGCGTCATGAACGCATGGCGCAGTTGTTCTCGGGATGCCAGGAGTGGCGCCATGATCTCGACGAGCTCGGGCATGCCGTCAACGAGCTCTCGGATCCGGTCGTCGAATTTGACCACGCCGACGGCGCCAACCTTGAGCCCGAAGTTGCGCAGCAAGCCGCGGATGTCGTTCTCGATGGCGATGGCTTTCTCCTGCAGCAGCTTGCGCGCCGTCAGCAGGGCGCGATGCTTCTGGCTCGTCAGCGTTTTTACATGCACGGGCCGGAACAAATTGACACGCATCATCTGTGCGATGCCACGAGCATCATTGCGATCGCTCTTGTTGACCTGCGCCTTGAGGAACGCCTTCGTATGACGGGTCTCGATGCAGATCACTGGCAATCCAGCCTCTGCCATCCCGCTGAACAGCCATTGTGACAATGGTCCAGCCTCAAGACCGACACGGGTAAGGGGCAAGCCAGGATCGTTGAGCAACCGCGCCAGGTCCTCAGGATGGCTCCCGACCTTCGCCTCGCGGCAGATCTTGCCCATTTCGTCGATGATGCACACCGACGTCTCTTTCACCGAGACGTCCAGACCGGCATAATACTTCATGCTGCGCTTCTCCATCTGATGCTTGTGGCCGTTTCAACCCGGACCACGTTTACCATCAGCCTGAAGCGCAGCACCTCACCCAAAAATCGAGGCTACGACGACCGGCCGAATACCCCATCTGATTCTGAAATTCCTAAAATCGCCGCCACAACCGAGTAGGAATTTCAGAATCGCCACGCTAGTCTCGCCCCGGCCGTCTTTCATCAGGCGGCGATAAAAATAATCGGGAGGGTTCAACGTGAACGATGACAAGGAGGCGGGCCGGCTGCTCGCGCGGCTCGACCGGATTCCGGTCTGGGCGCTGCCGAGCCTGTTCGCGGGCATAATCGGCATTGGCTTTCTGTTCACCTTTTACGATATTTTCGACATCAACGTCTCGTTCATCGAAACCTGCACGCAGCTTGTGCCGGGCTGCACGCCACCGAACTCGGCGCAGTACATCGGGCTGCCGGTGCTGCTGAACCTTGCCGGCTACGTGGCGGGAACCCTGATCCTGAGCCCGCTATCCGACCGGGCGGGGCGGCGCGACCTGCTACTGGTGACGATGGTGCTCACCGGGATCGGCTCGGCGCTGACCGCCGTGGTCAGCAGCTATACCTGGTTCGTGGTGGCGCGGGCGATCACCGGCATCGGCATCGGCGCCGATCTGGCGATCGTCAACACCTATATCGGCGAGATGGCACCGCGCGGCGGAAGGGCGCGCTATACCGCGATGATCTTCATATTTTCTGCTTTGGGTGCCGTGCTGGGCATCTGGCTCGGTCTCTGGCTCACCACGCCGCCGACGCCATTGCCGCTCGGCCTGCCCTTCGCGCTGGCCGGCAAGGGGTTCGGCTATGGCTGGCGCGTGATGTATCTGATCGGCGCGGCGCTCGCCCTGGTCGGCGTGTTGCTGCGGTTCCAGTTGCCGGAATCGCCGCGCTGGCTGGTGACGCGTGGCCGGCTGGATGAAGCGGCGAGCGTGATCGCGGATATGGAAGCGCGGGCCCATGTCATCTCACCGCTGCCGCCGGTGCCCGAACAGATCCCGCCGGCGCCGCCGGACACGCAGGCCCTGCCCTATTCGGCGATTTTCCGCAATGCGACCTATCGCAACCGCACCTTCCTGCTCGTCGCCATGTGGTTCTGCGCCTATATCACCGTCTATGCATTCGCGGCGGGGTTCACCACGCTGCTCGCGGCACTGCACTATCCGCCGCCGGAAGCCGGGCTGATCACCGCGATGGGCACCTTCGGCTTCGTGCTCTGCGCGGTCGTCGCCTATGCCTATGGCGAGCAGATGGAGCGCAAGACCTGGATGCCGATTGCCGCAGCGATCACCCTGGCCGGCGGCGTTCTGGTGGCACTCGGCGGCTCGGTGTTCTGGCTCGGCGTGCTGGGTTCGATGATCGTGTTTTTCGGCTTCAATGTCTGGGTGCCGATCGCCTATGCGTGGTCGGTCGAGAATTACCCGACGCGGGCGCGGACCACCGGCTTCGCGCTGGTCGATGGGATCGGCCATCTCGGCGGCGGGGTCGGCCTGATCGCGATCGCCCCGCTGATCCCGCATCTGGGCGTGCTGGCGGCGATGCTGATCATCATCGGGTTCCTGGTTCTTGCCGCGATCATCGCGCAGTTCGGCATCAGGACCCGCGATCTGACCCTGGAGGATATTTCGCCCTGACTGCGGCGTGATATAATTTTTATGCCGGTTTTATGCACGGCACGGAAAATCGCCATCTCGATTTTATGAGCGATCCGCGATGATGCGGGCTCGTTGACGCTTTCGCTCCGCTTCGGCCCTTTGGGCGGATCGGGTGAGCGCGCCATTCTGTCTGACACACATCGGAGGCCAATCGTGCCCGATATCGTCTCGCTGCTGATCGCCGCCGCGATCTTCACCCTGTTCTTCGTCTACGTTCCCGTCTGCGCAAAGGTCTGACCCGATGATCGATCTGGCATTGGGCGGCGCCGTTGCCCTGGGGCTGCTCGTCTATCTGGTCTGGGCGCTCGTGAGACCGGAGGATTTTTGAACATGACATTTCATGGGTTCGGCTACATCGCGCTCGTCCTCGTCCTGGTTCTGGGCGCGGCGTTCCCGCTCGGCGCCTATATGGCGCGGCTGTTCCGGGGCGAGGTGCATTGGCTGGCGCCGATCGAGCGCGGCATCTATCGGCTTTGCGGCATCGATCCGGCGCGGCAGATGGGCTGGGGCGCCTATGCGATCGCTCTGCTGATGTTCAGCGTTGCGCATTTCCTGCTGCTCTACGCGATCCTGCGGCTGCAATATTATCTGCCGTTCAATCCGCAGCACATCGCCGGCATGGCGCCGATGCTCGCCTTCAACACGGCGGCGAGTTTCACGACGAACACCAACTGGCAGGCCTATTCGCCGGAAAGTCAGATTTCCAACGGCGCGCAGATGTTCGGGCTCGCGGTTCATATGTTCCTCTCGGCCGCCGCCGGCATCGCGGTCGCCGCCGCGCTGATGCGCGCCTTCACCAGCGGCGGGCTGAAGACGCTGGGCAATGTCTATGCCGATATCACTCGGATCACGCTTTATCTGCTGCTGCCGATCGCGCTGATCGCCGCGGTTCTGCTGCTCGTCTCCGGCGTGCCAATGACCTTCGCGCCGTTCGCGCAGGTTCATACGCTGGCGGGCGGGGTGCAAACCATCGCGCGCGGACCGGTGGCGCTGCAGGAGGTCATTAAAAATCTCGGCACCAATGGCGGCGGATTTTTCAACGCGAATGCCGCGCATCCGTTCGAGAATCCGACGGGGCTCACCAATCTGCTGGAAATCTGGCTGCTGCTCGTGATCGGTTTCGCCTTGCCGATCGCGTTCGGCCACATGATCGGCCGCAAGCGCGAGGGGGTGGCCCTGTTCGCCGCGATGGCGATCATTCTCGGTTTCGCCATGGTCGGCACCTACGCGGCGGAGGCGGCAAACAACCCGATCCTGGTTCATGCCGGTATCGCCGCCCATCCGGGCAACATGGTGGGCAAGGAGATGCGGTTCGGCATCGCGCAGTCCACGACCTTCAACACCGCCGCGACCGGTACCTCGACCGGAGCCGTCAACTCCTTCACCGACAGCTATATGCCGCTCGGCGGGCTGGTCCCGATGTTTTTAATGCAGCTCGACGAAGTGGCACCCGGCGGCGTCGGTTCGGGTCTCTACGGCATGGTGCTGTTCGCGCTGCTCGCCGTGTTCGTCGCCGGGCTGATGGTGGGACGAACGCCGGAATATCTCGGCAAGAAGGTGCAGGCCAAGGAGATCAAGCTCGCGATGCTCGCGGTGCTGGTCCAGACCCTGTTCATTCTCGCGGGAGCGGGTTTCTCGCTGCTGACAAAGTCCGGCCTTGGCTCGCTCGCCAATGCCGGCCCGCACGGGCTGAGCGAGATGCTGTATGGCTGGACGTCGGCGACCGAGAATAACGGCAGCGCCTTCGCCGGGCTTTCGGCTAACACGCCGTTGCTGGATTACGGGCTTGGCGCCGCGATGCTGTTCGGCCGGTTCGCCGTGCTGATCCCGGTTCTGGCGATCGGCGGATCGCTCGCCGCCAAGCCGAAACTGCCGCATTCCGCCGGCACCTTCCCGACCGACGGGTCGCTGTTCGTCGGCCTGCTGATCGGCGTGATCATCATTCTGGGCGGGTTGCAGTTCATGCCGGCCGACACGCTGGGGCCGCTCGCCGAACATTATCTGCTGCTCGCCGGCAAGACCTTCTGAGGAATCCGATCATGTCCAATCAAGCCGATACGATCGGCCTGTTCGATCGCACCATCCTTGCCCGCGCGGCTGGCGATTCGGTGCTCAAGCTCAACCCGCGCACGCTGATGCGCAACCCGGTGATCTTCACCACCGAGATCATCGCCGCTCTAGTCACCGTAGTCGGCATCCGCGAATTGGTGACCGGCCAGCCCGCCGCCTTCTCGATCGTGATCGCGGTGTGGCTGTGGATCACCGTGCTGTTCGCGACCTTCGCCGAAGCCGTGGCCGAAGGGCGCGGCCGGGTGCGCGCCGACGCGCTGCGCCGGGCGCGTTCCGATACCATGGCGAAGCTCATCCTTGATCCGCGCGACCGGATGATATTCAAGCCGACGCCAGCACCTGAGCTGCACAAGGACGATCTGGTGCTGGTCGAGACGGGCGATCTCATCCCGTCCGACGGCGAGATCATCGAGGGTATCGCAAGCGTGAACGAAAGCGCGATCACCGGCGAATCCGCCCCGGTCATCCGCGAGGCGGGCGGCGATCGTTCGGCGGTGACCGGCGGAACCCAGGTGGTGTCCGATTGGCTGGTGGTGCGCATCACCGCCGAGCCGGGCTCGACCTTTCTCGACCGGATGATCGCGCTGGTCGAAGGGGCCGAGCGGCGCAAGACACCGAACGAGATCGCGCTCGACATCTTGTTGGCTGGTCTGACCATCGTGTTCGTCATCGCCGTGGCGACTCTACCGGGTTTTGCTTCGTATTCGCGGACACATCTGTCGATCGCGGTGCTCGCCGCCCTGTTCGTCTGCCTGATCCCCACCACGATCGGCGGGCTGCTCTCGGCCATCGGCATTGCGGGGATGGACCGGTTGATCCGCTTCAATGTCGTGGCGACCTCGGGCCGCGCGGTGGAGGCGGCCGGCGATGTCGATGCGCTGCTGCTCGACAAGACCGGCACGATCACCTTCGGCAACCGCATGGCTTCGGCGATCTATCCGGTTCCAGGCGTGGACGAGCGCGTTCTGGCCGAGGCAGTATGCTACGCCTCGCTCGGCGACGAGACGCCGGAAGGCCGCTCGATCGTCACGTTTATCCGAGAGCGGTTTCAGATTGCCGAACGCCTTCCCACCAACGCGACCCTGGTGCCGTTCAGCGCCAATACGAGAGTGTCGGGAATCGATAGCGGCGGTAAATCCTGGCGCAAGGGCGCGGTCGATTCCGTGCTGAGCCTGACGGGCAGCGCAACGCCGGCGGTCTTCACCGAGGCGGTGTCGCGCATCGCCCGCGCAGGATCGACGCCGCTTGCCGTTGCCGTGGACGGCAAACTGCTCGGCGCGATCGAATTGAAAGACATCGTCAAGCCGGACATCAAGGAGCGTTTCGCCGATCTGCGCCGGATGGGCATTCGCACCATCATGGTCACCGGCGACAACCGCGTCACCGCTGCTGCGATCGCCGCCGAGGCGGGAGTGGACGACGTGATCGCGGAAGCCACGCCGCAGGACAAGCTGGGCTACATCCGCAAAGCGCAGGAGGAGGGCCGACTGGTCGCGATGTGCGGCGACGGCACCAACGACGCGCCCGCACTGGCGCAGGCCGATGTCGGGGTGGCAATGCAGACCGGCACCCAGGCCGCGCGCGAGGCAGGCAACATGGTCGACCTCGACAGCGACCCCACCAAGCTGATCGAAATCGTCGAGATCGGTAAGCAGTTGCTGATTACCCGCGGTGCGTTGACCACGTTTTCGATCGCCAACGACATCTCGAAATATTTCGCGATCCTGCCGGCGATTTTCGTGGCGACCTACCCGCAATTGCAAGCGCTCAACGTCATGGGACTGAGTTCCCCGGAGAGTGCGATTCTCTCGGCGGTGATCTTCAACGCCCTGATCATCGTGGCGCTGGTGCCGCTGGCGTTGCGCGGGGTGAAATTCCGCGCGATCGGCGCCGCCGCGCTGCTGCGCCGCAACCTGCTGATCTACGGCCTCGGCGGGATTATCGCCCCGTTCATCGGCATCAAGGCGATCGACATGATCCTCACCGCTTTCCACATCTTCTCCTGATCGGACATTGTCATGATTCGCGAACTTCGCCCGGCTTTGTCGCTGGTTCTGCTGTTCACCTTGATCCTTGGCGTGGCCGCGCCGGTCGCGTTCACCGGCTTCGCCCAACTCGTCTTTCCATACCAGGCGAATGGCAGCCTGATCCGGGTGAAAAACCATGCCATCGGCTCGGCCCTGATCGGCCAGAATTTTCCGGGCAGGCAATGGTTTCAGCCGCGCCCCTCGGCGCTGACCGGAACCGACGCGAAGGGGCAGACCGTCGCCACGCCGTATGATGCCTCGGAATCGGGGGCGTCCAATCTCGGGCCGACCAGCAAGACGCTGATCGCCAATGTCACCGCCCGGATTGCCGCTTACCGCAAGGCCTATGGTCCCGGCCCGGTGCCGGACGATGCGGTTACGTCGTCGGGCTCCGGCCTCGATCCGGATATCTCGCTCGCCAATGCGCTGCGCCAGGCGCCCACCGTCGCCGTGGCCCGGCATCTGCCGGCAGGCCGGATGACGGCGCTGGTAAAGCGGTTTGCCATGCATCGGCTGCTCGGCGTCATCGGTACCGATCGGGTTAATGTCCTGAAGCTGAACCTGGCCCTGTCTCGGATGCAAGCCGCGACCACGATGGTGCAAAAATAAATCATTTGATGACTCGCCATGGACAACATAACCCTGAAATCCCATAGATACTGGAGCATCATATGGATAATGATCTTTATCCTGCTGATTTATTATGAGAAAAATTACTCGAAATCCGTCATTGCAGAAAATATTCTTGAATCATCCATTGTTTCATGGATTGCGGTATCCTTTTCGACTCTTCTACGACTTGCCAAAAGCAATAATGCCATGAATGGAAAATTTATATTGATACTGGTCAGGAAAATATCCCGCCCATTTTCGATTTTGCTGTTCATTGAACTGATGTTGTTTTTTCTAATGAAAGAACGCAAGGAATTCATGATCGTATTCATATGTTCGGTGGCGGCGACAACGACCATCTATCTTGCGCTTGCCAGTCTCTGGGAATTTTCCATCTGGCTCAATCGGCCAAGAAACAGAAGGTGATATATCAGACTTGAAACATCGGCAGATTGGCTTCATCGGCGCAAAGGTCGCAAAACCGAACCTTGCGCCGAGGCTGGCTGGTGCGCGATGATGGACGTTGATGGCCGCATCGGATTCCGAGCACAGACCTGACCCGGACGCTTTGCTTGCGCAGGCGGCGGGCGAGCATCGCGGCAAGCTGAAGATTTTTCTCGGCGCAGCACCAGGCGTCGGCAAGACCTGGGAAATGCTCGCCGCCGCCCGGCAGAAACACGCCGAAGGCGTCGATGTCCTGGCCGGGCTGATCGAAACCCATGGCCGAGCCGAAACCGCTTCCCAGCTCGACAACCTGCCGGTTCTACCGCGCCTGAAAGTGCCGTATCGTGGACGGGTGCTGGAGGAATTCGATCTCGACCAGGCGATTCTCCGCCGGCCCGGCCTGTTGCTGGTCGACGAACTTGCCCACACCAACGCACCGGGACTGCGCCATGCCAAGCGCTGGCAGGATGTGGCGGCGGTGCTGGAGGCCGGGATCGATGTCTGGACCACGCTCAATGTCCAACATCTCGAGAGCCTGAACGATCAGGTCGCGCGGATCACCGGGGTCAGGGTCGCCGAGACGCTGCCGGACACGGTGCTCGGCCTCGCCACCGAGATCGAACTGATCGATCTGCCGCCCGCCGAATTGCGCACGCGGCTGGAACAGGGGCGCATCTATCGGCCCGATGTCGCGCGCCAGGCGCTTGGGGGGTTTTTCCGCGAAGGCAATCTGGCCGCGTTGCGGGAGATGGCGCTCCGGCGGGTTGCCCAGCATGTCGACCGGAACATCGCGACCTATATGCGCAGCCGGGCGATCGCCGGGCCCTGGCCGGCGGCGGAGCGGGTCATGGCGGTGATCGAACCCGGCCAGGCGGCCGAACAGGTGGTGCGCCACGCCGCACGGCTGGCCGATGCACTGCAGGCGCCGCTGCTCGCCTTCCACGCCGAGGCCGAATCCGGCGGGAGCGCGGTGCAATCGGCGCTCGATCTGACGATTCAGCTCGGCGGCGCGATCGAAACCAGCACCAACGCCGATGCTCTCGCCGCGTTGCTCGACGTCGCGGCACGGCAGAATGTGGCCCATATCGTCATCGCGCGCGGGCCGGAGAAATTCTGGGCGCGCCGACCGCTCGCGGCAAAATTGGCGCGCCGCGCCCGTGCCTATTCGCTGCATGTCGTGCCCGATCCGGCAGCCAGGGCTGCCGCACCGAAATTGCCTCGACCGAAACGGAACCTCACTCCTTTCGCCATCGGCGTCGCCGTCATGGTGCTCGCGACCGTGCTGGGCTACGCCGTGCGCGGCATGGTGCCGCACGATGCGATGGGGTTCGTGTTCACCGCGATCGTGGTCGGCCTGGCGAGCCGCTATGGCCGCGCGGTCGGGGTGTTCGCAGCGGTGGCGAGTTTCCTGCTATGGAATTTCTTCTTCCTGCCGCCGATCTTCACCCTGTCGGTGGGCGATCCGCGCGACGTGGTGGCGCTGATCGTGTTCCTCGGCGTGGGCCTGCTCACCGGCACGCTGGCCGGACGGGTACGGATCGAGGCCGAAGCGGCGCGCGGGCGCATCGAGGCGCTGCGCCGCGTCGCTCTGTTCGGCCGTACCCTGGCCCAGGCGACCGACGAGGTTTCGCTGCGCGCCGCGATCGAAGCCGAAGCGGCGGCGCTGGGCGGCGAAGCGATCGCGCTGATCACAACCGGAGCCGACCTGCCCGCTTCCGCGGCTCTCGACGAGGCCGCGCAGGCCGCCGCCGAATTTGCTTACCGGAACCGGCTGGCGACCGGCGCCGGAACCATCACCCTGCCTTCGGTGCCGTGGCGCTTCATGCCGCTCGCGACCGAAGCCGGCGCGGTCGGCGTGCTCGGCGTGAAGCCGGCCGGGCCGATGACCGAGCCGCTGGTTCAGGCGCTCGGTGCTCTAGCCGATCAGGCGGCGATGGCGACCGAGCGGTTGCGCCTTGCCGCCCGTGCCGCCGACAGCCGCGCCCAGGCGAGGACGCAGCGGTTGCGCACGGCGCTGCTGTCGTCGCTGTCGCACGATCTGCGCACGCCGCTCACCGCGATCAGGGGTGCGGCGGAGACGCTCGCCGCCTCCGAGGCCACGCTGACCGAGGCGACGCGCGCCGATCTGCTCGCCAGCATCGTGCAGGATGTCGGGCGGATGACGCGTTTTCTGGCCAATATCACCGGCATGGCGCGGATCGAGACCGGCGAAATCGTCGCGCGCCGCGAGCGCGTCTCGCTCGGACCGCTCATCGAGGCGGCAATAGCGCGGGTGCCCGAGGCATTTCATGCAGCGGTCAATCTCGGCGAAAGTGCGGATGCCGTGGAGGCCGATCCCGCGCTGCTCGAACAGGTGATCGTCAATCTGCTGGAAAACGCGGTCAAATACGCACCCGACGGCTCCGCCATCGCGATCGCCACGCGAAACGAGGGCACGATGATCGTCATTTCGGTCGCCGATGAAGGCATCGGCATCGCCGCCGAAGACCTGCCGCATGTGTTCGACAGTTTCTTCCGCGCCGCACGCGGCGACCGGGTCGCCCCCGGCACCGGACTTGGACTCGCCATCGCGCGCGCCTTCGTCGAGGCGATGGGCGGAACGATCGAGGCGGCGAGCCCGCGTCCCGATTTGCCGCGCGACGGGCTGCCGGGAACAATCGTCGCCATCCGGTTACCAGCGGCGTGAATACCGGGGCCATTCTTGTGGTGGATGACGAGACGCAGATCCACCGGTTCCTCAAGCCCGCGCTCGAAGCCGCGGGCTACGCGACGCTGCGGGCGGAGACCGGTGCCGAGGCGCTCCGACTGGCGGCATCGGCGTCACCCGATCTCGTGCTGCTCGACCTCGGTCTGCCGGACATGGACGGGCATGAGGTGCTCACGAAACTGCGAGAATTTTCCGCGATACCCGTGATCGTGCTTTCAGCGCGGGACCGCGAAGCCGAAAAAATCGCCGCCCTCGACGCGGGCGCGCATGACTATGTGGAAAAACCCTTCGCGCTCGGCGAATTGCTCGCCCGTATGCGCTCGGCATTGCGAATGCACGCGCAACAGGCCGATGCCGCGCCGCACCTCGGTATCGGGCCGCTCGCGCTCGACCCCGAGCGGCGCGCCGCAAGTCTTCATCAGAAAGATGGGACTCATGCCGATCTTGGGCTGACCCGCATCCAGTACACGCTTCTGGCCTTGCTCGTGCGCAACCAGGGGCGGGTGCTGACCCATCGCCAGATCCTCACCGCCGTCTGGGGCCCGGCGCACACCGAGGACATCGCCTATCTGCGCATCTATGTCAGCCAGTTGCGCCGCAAGCTCGCGGGGTCGGGCATCAGCCTCGCGACCGAGCCAGGTGTAGGCTATCGGCTGATCGAGACGGATTAGCCAAGTACGGCCAGCGCGTTGTCGAGATCGTCGATCAGATCGGCGACATCCTCAAGCCCGACCGAGAACCGGATCGTGCCGTCGGTGATGCCGAGGCGTGCGCGTTCCTCGGCACCGATGCGCATGTGCGTGGTTGTCGCCGGGTGGGTGACCATCGACTTGGAATCGCCGAGATTGTTGGAAATCACGATGAGGTCGAGCGCATTCATGAAGCGGAACGCAGAGTCCTTGCCTCCCTCCAGCTCGAACGTCACCAGCGTTCCGCCTGCCAACATCTGGGCGCGCGCGAGGGCGGATTGCGGATGGTCGGCACGGAACGGATAGAGCGCACGGGCGATGTGGCGCTTCCCAGCCAGATGGTCGGCGATCGTGGCTGCCGACCGGCACGCATGATCGACCCGCAGCGCCATCGTTTCCAGCCCCTTCAGGACGATCCAGGCGTTGAACGGCGAAATCGACGGGCCGGTATTGCGAATGAAGGGTTGCAGGGTGTTGTCGATCCAGTCCTTGCGGCCGAGCACGGCACCACCGAGCACCCTGCCCTGCCCGTCCATGTGCTTGGTCGCGGAATAGACCACCACATCCGCGCCGAACTCGATCGGGCGCTGGAGCAGCGGGGTGGCGAATACATTATCGACCACCGCGATCGCGCCGGCTTGGTGGGCGAGATCGGCGACGGCGCGCAGGTCGATGATGTCGAGCATCGGGTTGGACGGCGTTTCGATCAGCACGAGATCGGTCCTGCGCGACAGAGCCGCGCGCCAGGCATCAAGATCGCCGCCATCGACGAACACGGTCTCGATCCCGAAGCGCGGCAGCAGGGTCGAGACGATCCAGTGGCAGGAGCCGAACAGCGCGCGTGAGGCGACGACGCGGTCGCCGGTTTTGAGATGCGACAGCATCGCGGCGTGGACGGCGGCCATGCCGGTCGCGGTGGCGCGGCAGGCTTCCGCGCCCTCGATCGCGGCGAGCCGCCCTTCGAGCATCGAGACAGTCGGATTGCCGAAGCGCGAATACTGGTAATGTGCGATTTCGCCCTTGAAGGTCGCCTCAGCCTGTTCGGCATCGTCATAGACGAAGCCGGAGGTGAGAAACAGCGCCTCGGCGTTTTCGGCGAAGTCGGAACGGATCTGGCCGGCATGGACGAGTTGCGTGGCCGGACGATGGGTGCGCTTGCTCATACGGTTCGGTATATCGCGGTTCGGCGCGGAGGCAAGCTTTCGTCTCGCACATCACATTCGGGCAGGCGGGATGCCTTGGCGACAGCCCCGGATTAACCCGATCTTCGCACATCGCTGGTAGCGTGGCGCGATGGAACGTGCACCCCGCCTTGCCATTATGCTGCTTCCCGGCCTCGATCACTTCACCGCCGATCTGCTGGTGCGATTGCCGGCCGCTTTCGGGTGGGAGGTCCGGCCGTTCATGGTGACCGGCGCGCCGGCGCTGGCGGCGGCCCTGGCCTGGACCGACGGCGCGGCCGGCGACGCGATCTGGTTCGAATTCTGCTGGCCGCCCTTTCCGGCAGTGATCGGCGCCACCGATTTCGGCGGACGGCGGGTGATCGTGCGGGTTCATCGCATCGAGGCGGCCGAAACCGGCCATGTCGCCGATATGTCCTGGGCGAAGGTCGACGACGTGATCGTGGTCAGTCCAGACATGGCCGAGCGCGTGCGCGCGGCCGCGCCGGAAATCGCCGTCACCAGCCGGCTGCATCTGGTGTGCAACGGCGTGGATACCGAGCGGTTCGCGCCCCCCGCCGATTGGAACCCGTTTCGCATCGGCTGGTGCGGACTGATGACGTTGCGCAAGAACCCTTCCCTCGCCCTGCAGATACTGGCGCAGTTGCGGGCCGAGGATTCCCGCTATCATCTGAGCCTGTGCGGCATGGGCGGCGAGACTTTGGCGCACGAGACATTCCTTCACCTCGCGCGCCGGCTCGACCTCCTTGCCGCGATACGCTGGGAGGGGCGAATCGCTCAGGCGGACATGCCGTCATGGCACGCGGCGAACGGCGTGCTTCTGCATACCAGCCTGCATGAAGGATTGAGCTATGCAGTTCTGGAAGCAGCTTCCGCTGGGTGCGATCTCGCAGTGTTCGACCATCCGGGTGCTGCCGCGTGCTGGCCGGCCCCGATCCTGTTCGGCACGGTCGACGAGGCGGCGGCGCTGATCCGCGCGGCGCGACCGCATCGCTGGCGCGATCATGTCTGCGCAAATTTCTCGCTGGAGCGGCAGATCGATGCGATCGGCGCGATGCTGAACGGCCATGCGGCCGCGAGGACGGAATGTGCGACAGGCCAGCATTCCGTCGTCACGGCCTGATATGCAACCATCAAGACAAACCCAATAAAAATATAAATCGATTTATGCTGTATGCTTGAAAGCGGCGAAAGAAAAACTTCAAGCAATAATCGATTATTTACGTCACGGTTGCGGGGTCGTGGCGCGCTGCCAGCGCGGAATCCTTGACCCTGACATAGGTAAGCCACGTATAGCCGCTGCGGGGCTGCGCCGTCGTATCGAGGCAAGCGAGTTCGGGATCGCGCGGGATATTCAATCCGGGGACAAAGATTTCGTTGCTCCTGCCCGCCTGGGTATCCCATAGTGGCGGGAATATCTCGAAACGATCGACGACCTGTTCCATCCATTCCTTGATCGCGGGATCGCGAAGATAGCGGAAAAACGTCAGATGAGTCGCCTCGCCCGGCAGATTATCGTCGAAAACGATGTGCTGAAAGCCTTTTTGGATTGCCTGCTGCAGGCGATGGATCTTGTGCTGATGATCGTCGAACAGCACGAGAGAAGGTTCCGGCTTGACCATGAATTCGAACCCGCAGCAGGAAAAATCCATCCCCGCGCGTTCCAGATCGGCCGGCCAGTAGCCAGGGCCGATTTTCGCGGAATCGAGGCAGTGGCCCAGGGCAAAAATCGGATCGAGACTGACGATTTTTGCCTCCGGCGCCGCCTGACGCATCACCCAGGTGCTGAAACCACGCCAGGTACCCGACTCGACAATGAATTTCGGCGATAATTCACGCACCCAGTAATAGAGGCAGAACGCCGTATCGGGTGCCATACCATTCGTGTTGACAAAGGGTTTGTCACGAAACTTTCCAACCCATTCATGAGCACATGCAGCAATGTTGTCCGCTTCGTTTGTCCAATCACGGGTTTGCACGTTCGGCTCCGTTGCTTGCGGCTGCAGGTTTGGTGAACACGGCGACAGTGGTGTGCCCGATGGCGGGGCAATCGGTGCGCCGGGTCAAGCCGGCGAGAAGCGTGCACGCGAGCGGCGCCGCCAGGGCGTCGACCCGCTCCCGCAAAGGCGATTCATCGACCACCGGATCGAGTTCGAATCCGAGTTGTCGCGCGATCCCCTCGCTCGCGACCAGTTGCGCCCAGGCGCCGAGCATCTCGTCGATCGGGGTATGATGAAGGTGAAGATCGACAAGGCCGAACGTTCCGGCAATCCAACGCCAGGTTCGATCTTCCCACCAGGTAAGGTGATGCGGCGGAACGTTCAGCAAATCCCGCGAACGGCTGACATAGGATTCGGCGTTGGGTGTCGCGAGAATGATCAGGCCGCCGGGCCTCGTCAGCGCAATCATTGCTTCGATCATCGCACGCGGGGCCGAGACGTGTTCGAGGACTTGAAAAGCGCAGGTGACATCGAAGCTTTCGGGCCGCTCGCGCATGATATCGCAAACGTCCCGCTGAATGACACGAATGTTCAGCACGGCTGCCGCCGCCACAGCATCCGCATTGAATTCCAAACCAAGATAGTCAACATCGCGGAGATGCCCGACGAAATGCCCAATGCCGGCACCGACCTCAAGCACCCGTGCGCCGGATGGGATATAGTCGGCGGCAATTCTAAATTCTGCTTTATCGGGTCTGTGATAGCCGTGACGTCGTGCGATCGCAGCATAGAAAGCGGCATCGCCGGCGACCGGCGGATCAAAAAAGGACAAGCCGGTTACCTCGTCACGCATGAGGTGTACCCGATGAATGGCGGCGAACAGTGCAGAAACGTCGATGCCATGACGCCGCCGATATCCATCGATCAGGTGCGGAACGTCGATGGAACGGACGGCCACGACTCCATCGCTTGTCCCGGTAAGCGGGCTGGCCGGCATGATTATCGTTGATCCAGGTGAACCGATGTTCATGAAGATCCCTTGTCCGGCGTGTCGTTGCCCCGATGGCATCGCGACGCGATCAGGACACTATCGCAATGATCTTAAGAAACAGTGAATATCCGCTTCGTGGATCGGGGTTGACGACGCTTTGTCCCGGAAAGGCCGTAGCTTGACGGCTTCCAGCATCATCGCTTCATTATGCACGTCAACCATCAAAAACAGGAGAGACGCCATGTATGATCGGAAAAATCTCAAGCACCTCAAGACAATCGGCAAACACGCCCCGAAAGCGATGGAGGCTTTTGCCGCGTTCGATGCCGCCGCCATGGCTGACGGCGCCGTTCCAGTGAAATACAAGGAGTTGATCGCTCTCGGCGTCGCTCACACAACCCAATGTCCCTATTGCATCGATATCCATGCCGGCAAAGCGCGCGCTGCCGGCGCGACCGACGCCGAGATCGCCGAAGCCATCATGGTCGCCGCGGCGCTGCGCGCGGGGGCGGCGGCGACTCATGGCACCCATTGTTTTCTGAACGAGTAGCCTTGCCGCACCGCCATTGGCGGTCAATTCGCCTTGCTGACGCTCACCACCGAGCTGAAAGGTACCGACAAGGCGCCAAGATTGAGTGAGACGCTATTGGTGCCGCTGGATACCCCAGTCGCGGTTCCTGTCACGGTGAAGGGCAGCGCGCTGGTCGAGCCATTGCCGTTCGCGCCGATCACCGCGACCTTATAGGCGCCGTCCGGCATGACGGTTCCGGCATTGTTGGTACCGTCCCAGTTCCAGGTATTGCTGCCTTGCGTCGCGGTGAGCGCTGCGTCGCGGATCTGCTGGCCTGCGCTGTTGTAGATCGCGATTGCCACCGGCCCGGCGACGGGCGATGTGAAGCTCAGGCTTGCCTTGCCGTTCTGCAGCGGAATTTCGTTCGATTGGGCGGTGATTTTGCTGCCGAGCATCGCGCTCGCCTGCGTGAGATCGCCTGCCTGGGTAAGCTGGATCAACTGACCGAGGCTTGAATTTGTGTTGATCTGCTGTTCGACCTGCGAAAACTGCACAAGCTCGGAGGTGAACTGATTGGCATCCATCGGACTGGACGGATCTTGATTCCGCAACTGGGTCATCAGCAGGTTGAGAAAACTGGAAAAATTCGATGACAGCACGCCGAGCCCGCCACCTCCGGCGGCGGAAGTGCCGCCACTCGCCGAGGGCACGGCCGAGCCGCCGCCGGTAATGCCAGAGGCCCTGGCATTTGCTGCGGCGATCAACTGACTCTGCTGATAGGCGACGGAAGCGATGCTTGCGGTCATATCGGGCAATCCTTTGCTCGTGTCGTATCAGGCCATCACGTTCAAGCCGAAGCGTCGCATCCGTATCGGGCGTTGCGGCAAGGCGTTATCGGCGGCGGCGGGACGCTCGCCGGAAGCGTCGCCCGACGGACAGGCAAACGCCGTGCCATGCGACGGCTCGCTACGCGACCTTCGGCCATCCTGGCCGCTGCTCATGCCGAGCTGGCCAGCGTTGCCTTGACCACCATTGTTTTGGC
Source organism: Acidiphilium iwatense (assembly GCF_021556475.1). Lineage (GTDB taxonomy): Bacteria > Pseudomonadota > Alphaproteobacteria > Acetobacterales > Acetobacteraceae > Acidiphilium > Acidiphilium iwatense. The sequence goes on from NZ_JAKGBZ010000011.1 coordinate 17,617, forward strand.
CGGTGGTGTCTTGACCTGATGAAGGGTTGGTGTCGGCTCGGGCAGCGTCGAGATGAAATGCGATGCTGCGATGTTCCATCGGGATGCCCGCCTGGGTCAGCGCTCGTTCGAGTGCCATATGATCGTTCTGCAAGGCGATGAGTGTCGCTGGATGCGTTGCCGTCACCGCGATGACGGCTTTTCCATCGGCATGACGGTCGATCTGAACCGTGACCATGCCGATCGCGGGCGGCGCCATCGCGATGGTGAGACGGATTCCAGAAGCGCTCAGCGCCTGGTTTGCGGCGATCGGGATTGCGTCGGCACCGACCATCACGGCGGCGATTTGCACGGCAGCACCCTGGCCGGCTGGCGCGGCAACAGGAGTCGGTAGCGTGGTGACTGGCAGAGGTACCGCCTCGGACAATGCGACTGGCCCGGCCGTTGCGGCACCCGCCAAGGCCGATGAGTCGGGACTCGGCATCGGCGACTCCAGGGAGCGTTTCTGTCCATCTGCCACACTTTGCCCGGTCATGTGCGGCAGAAATGAAGTTGTCGCCGAACTGGCATCCCCCGTGGACGCGCCTTGCGCTGTAGCGGAATTCCCCTGTGCCGCGATTACGGTTTGATATCCAGTCTCCAGGTCATGCTGCTTCATCATGCCCGATCGTCTCAACACCGCTTGACCGTCGCTCGGCGGCACACCAACGATTGTCCTCTGCCCCACTGGCATGAATTGCTGCGTTACAGGAAGCGGGATCGGAAATGGCAAATCGATCCGGGCTGCCGGTGCTGGTGCCACATCAGGCGTTATCTTGGTGCGATCATTCGCAGCCGTCCCATCGCCCTTACTTACTTTTATCGTTATGGTTTTTGCCACGTTGTCTGAGATGGCTGAAGGCGACGATAGATTCGGCACGGCCACTGCTAGAGATGGGTCAATGCCGCCCGGCTCGGTCGGAAGAGACCAATCCTTCGCCATGCTGTGACTTATCCGGTCGGGTGCTTCCTTCGACGGAAGTTGCGCCGCCGGCATGGCATCCGACAGCGTGTGCTTAAAGGAAATCAGTATTTTGGGTGGGAGATCGGCTGGTTTTGCAATTGGCAGTGTTATCGAAGCCGTAGAGGTTAATGTCGCGTTAGTAAATGTCGTTTTGAGTGCGGCTCCGCCGATCGGGATTGCGGTGGCCGACGATTTCGCCTCAGAATTGCCCTGCATGGTTGATATCGAAGCGGAATTGATGGATGGAGTGAAACTGAACGGCATATAAAACAGCAATGCAAATCTCCTGCCAGGCAAACCCGGCGTATTGGCAAGAAAAGCAGGCCAACCATGGGACAAGCGGCAGAAATTGCCGGGCCAAATCTGTCTGGTCGGCGCATTTTGCCGAGGGTAGCGGCACCATTTTCACCAATTCTTGCTGATTCCTCGTCAACCTGCATTGGCACGGTTCATGCTTAGCTCTTCATTGCATGGCTCTTCGTCGCATGGCCGATGCCGCCGCGCGATCGATTCCAGCGAGTGGTTCTTTTGGGAAATGAGGACAAGATGTCGATTTTCGGTGCCTTGGATACGGCAGTGAGCGGGTTGCAGTCGCAATCCAGCGCCTTCACCAATATCAGCGACAATATCGCGAATAGCCAGTCGGTCGGCTATAAAGGCGTCGATACCAATTTCATCAACTATCTGACCCAAAGCACCGCAACGGCCAATGGCTCGGACTCGGTCGCGGCTCACCCGGATTATACCAATACGGTACAAGGTGCGGTCACCCAGAGTAGCGATCCGCTGGCGCTCGCGATCAGCGGCCAGGGGTTCTTCGCGGTCAGCGAACCCGCCGCGACTACTGCAACCGGCGGTACGATGGCGCAGAGCTTTCAGGAACAGCAATATTACACGCGGGCGGGAGACTTCACGCTCAACAAGGATGGCTACTTGGTGAATGGGGCCGGCGCCTATCTCGATGGCTGGTCGGTCAATCCCTCCACCGGCATCATCAATACCGCAGTGCTCGCACCGATCCGGATTGCCCAGGGCACAACCCCGCCGGTACCAACCAGCAGCGTGACGTTATCGGCTGCTTTGCCCGCGACGCCGACGCCCGGTCAGCCGGTGAGCACGCAGGTCGATGTCTATGACAGTCTCGGCACGCTGCATCAGCTTAACCTGAGCTGGGTTCAAAATGCGAGCAACGATTGGACGGTGACATTGTCCTCACCCGATGCCACCCCCTCGACGATCGGAACCGCCGAAATGAAATTCGGCGCGACTAGTGGCAATGCGGTTCCTGCCGGCACGCTTGGCAGCCTATCCAATCCGACCGGCAGCGTTACCGCGACAAGCTATGCAGCGAACGGCCCGGCGACGCTCGATTTTTCGGCCAATTTCGGTAATGGTGCGCAACCGATTTCGCTCGATTTGGGCAATTTCGGCGACACCTCTGGGCTCACTCAATATTCGGGCACCAGTTTCAACCTGCAAGGCGCCTCGCAGAACGGGATGCCCCAAGGCAATTTCAGTAATGTAGCCATCGACAATCGAGGCAATGTCACGGTCAATTACAGCAACGGCTTTTCGGCAACCATGGCCCAGGTTCCGCTCGCGACCTTCCGCGCGCCGGACGCGCTGCAAAACCAAAGTGGTCAGTTGTTCACCGCAAGCCAGGGTTCCGGCACGGCAACGGTCAATGCGGCCGGAACCAATGGCGGCGGGTCTCTGGTGACCGGGTCGACGGAAAGTTCCAATGTCGATATCGCGACCGAATTTACCAAGCTGATCGCCGCTCAGGCCGCGTATTCGGCCAATGCCAAGGTCATTACCACGGCCAATCAGTTGACCCAGACCACAATCAACATGCTGCCATGATAATATCGACCTGGAATTAGGATCATGAGTATCGGAGCGGGCCTTGCCATTGCCAGCAGCGGGCTAACCGCGATCGAACGGCAGCTCGCCGTGGTGTCGCAGAACGTCGCCAACGCCAATACACCGGGATATTCGGCTGAAACCGAAACCCTCTCGAGCACCACGGCAGGAGGCATCGGCACCGGCGTGATAAGCGGTGTGGCAACGCGCCAATTGAACACCGACATGCAATCGCAACTCAACGCATCGATCAGCAACCAGTCGTATCAGAGTGCAATGGCGGCGGCATTATCCGGCATCGACCAGGTGATGGGTGCGCCAGGCGAGGGCAATGACTTGCCGAGCCTGGTTGGTGCCGTTCAATCCTCCTTCGCGACCTTGCTGTCAGATCCATCCAATCCCGCGCAACAATCCGCCCTCGTCACGGCAGCGCAGACGTTGACCAGCCAAATCAACAGCATTGCCGGCGCCATTGGCACCGCACGCCAAGCGGCGCAAACCACAATGGTTGCCGACATCAAGAACCTGAACCGGTCGCTGACGCAAGTGGGCACGCTCAACACCCAAATCGTCGCCCTCAAGCAGCAGGGCCTGAGTACCGCCGATCTCGAGAATCAGCGCAACGTATTGGTGCAGACGATCGCCTCGCTCACCGGCGCCAAGTCGGTTCCGCAGCCGAATGGCACGATTGCGCTTTACACCACAACAGGTCTGCAACTGCCAACCGACGCAAATCATCCCTTATCCACACCGTCCGCGACACTTGGGGCCAATGCCTATTACCCCGGCGGTGGCGTCCCGGCCATTACGCTGAATGGCCAGGACGTAACACCACTCCTCACCGACGGCACCATTGGCGCATCGCTGCAATTGCGCGATGCCACATTGCCCAAACTGCAGGCCGGCCTCGATTCATTTTCGCAAGGGATTGCAAGCCGATTTTCCGCGCAGGGGTTAACGCTGTTTTCAGACTCTTCGGGCAACGTTCCAAACGCAACCGGCAGTGTTGGCTTCTCTAACGCGGTAACCGTCAATCCGGCAGTCGTCAAAAATCCGGCTTTGGTGCGTGACGGAACCCAGGCAATCGCGGGAAACGCTACAGGTGCGTCATCCTTCACGCCAAACCCGCCGGGCGGTCCGGCTGGTTTCTCGACCATGATCCAACGCGTGCTGAAATTCGCGTTTGGAAAAGACGTTCAGGCCGGCGTCAGTCAGCCGGTAACCGCGTCCAGTGGACTTGGCCCTTCCGGCACGATTGCGCTCAACTACACCGGTGCCGGCACGATCTCAACCGTCGCCACAAATTTCGCAAGTGATGAAGCCGCAATCAGCAGCGATGCGCAAGCAGCGAAAGCCTCATCTAGCTCGCTCACTAACGCCTTGACCACCCAGTTTTCCGCAACAAATGGCGTCAGTGTCGATCAACAGATGGGTGTGCTCGTCGCGCTCCAGAATGCCTACGCCGCGAACGCCAAAATTGTCGGAATCGCACAACAAATGTGGCAAACGATGGAGGCCATGATTTCATGAGCGGATCAATTTCTGGATTCACGGGCGGCAATTTCGGATTAATACAGGAATTGGTTGCCGGAGCCACCGCAACCAAGGCGCGGCTCGATCAACTTATCATACAATCCTCGACCGGCTACGTAGCATCGACCTATGCCAGGCTCGATACCGCGACTCCTGGCACGGCGGCAACCACCCTCACCCTTGCTCCGCAAATCGCCGGCATCACCACCACGATTGCCAATCTCGATGTCGCTACCGGACGAATGGGCGTGCAACAGACCGCGCTTTCCTCGATCAGCAAGATCGGTTCGAACTTCATGGGGCAACTGCTATCCATCGGTGCGCTGACGCCGCAGGCGATGGATACGCTCGCCGCTTCCGCGAAGCAGGCGTTGGTACAAGTCGCCAACCTGCTCAACACCAAAGACGGTTCGATTTACATATTCGGTGGTCAGAATAGCGATTCGCCTCCGGTTCCAAATCCGAATGGCATCGCAAGTTCCAGATTTTTCACCAGTATTCAAAACGCGGTCGCAAGTCTCGCAAGCAACGGTGCTACCGCGACCGAAGCCGCAACGCTTGTGGTTGCCAGTTCGAATTCACCAGGGATAACGCCGTTTGCTGTCGGGCTCGGCGCCAATCCTGCATTATCACAAGTCGCTGCCGGCGACGACGCCATGGTTGCGGTCGGAATCGCAGCCAATGCCAACGGATTCGTCACCTCTGCGGGAGCGGATACGACCGGCTCCTATATGCGCGATATCATGCGCGGTCTTGCGACCATCGGGAGTTTGACGTCCGGTCAAGTGGGCAATGCGAATTTCCAGGGTTTCGCCCAGGCGACCGCAACCTCGATGGGAAACGCCGTCACCGCGCTTTCGGAGGATGCCGGCGTTCTCGGCAACACGCAAGCGGCATTGGCGACTCAGGCGGTCAATTTGCAACAAACGGCGACGGCACTCACAAACCAGCTTGCCGGTGCCGATCAGGTCAATATGACCAGCACCCTTGCCGATTTGTCGTCCACGCAAACCCAGTTGCAGGCGTCGTATCAGCTTATCGCCGCTATGAAGACAATGTCCCTCGCGCAATACATTTAATGGGTCTGCTTCATCCGGCATTAACTAATTCGGTGCAAAATACGCCGATTTCGCAAAACGCGAAGCTTTCGATGCTATGTTTCAAAGGATAACCCAATGTCTGGTGCTATCAACTCCATCATCACCAACTCGGCCGCGATGGTCGCGGTCAACTCTCTTGACACAATCAATTCTCAACTCCAGTCGGTGCAGTCCGCCGTCTCGACGGGATATTCAGTCAACAGCGCGGTCGATAACGGTGCCGCTTTTGCCGTTGCTCAGTCCGTACGAACCGATGTCACCGGTCTCACCGCAGCCAATCAGCAGCTCGGCGATACTCAGGGACTGCTCTCGACCACCAACACGGCGCTGACCAACATCTCGAACATGATGCAGAACATGAAAGGGACGCTGGTTGATCTGGCCAACTCCAGCGTCACCGGCAATCAGCGCGCGCAGTATATTCAGCAATATCAGTCTCAGCTCACCAACATCAAAACCTATATTCAGGACGCAAACTACAACGGCCGCTCTCTACTTGGTAATATCGCGGGCTCGAACGGCACGTTCACGACTACTGCCTTGTCGGTCGTCAGTAACGGCTCCGGCGGAACTTTTTCGATCGCTTCGAGCGGCATGTCCGCAATCTATCACTCCCTGGCGTTCACCAGCACGCAGCTGAATTCGGCAACGACGGTCGCAAGCTTCATTACCGCAACCGGCACGTTCAGCAGCAAGGTGGGTTCGGTCGGGTCGACAATGAACACCTATGGCAACCTGACCAATCAGATCAACAATCAGATCACGTTCAACCAGGATAAAATCAACTCACTGAATACCGGTCTCGGCGCCCTGGTGGATGCCAACATGGCGCAGGAATCGGCCAAGCTTCAGTCTTTGCAGATTCAGCAGCAATTAGCGACGTCGGCGCTCTCCATTGCCGATCAATCGCCTGGTCTGCTGACAAAATTGTTTCCGTAAATTTGTCCCGCGATCCGGCTTGCCAATGGCAGGCCGGATTCGACTGATTTTGTCCGAGGATTGCCTGATGTCGATTCTGGTTCTCGAACTCCGCCAAGGTGACGTCATGGTTTTGAACGGCGCCCCGATTCGATTTCGGACCAAGTCGCGGATCGAGTTGACTGCCAAGGCCCGCTTCATGTTCGGCAAACAGATCTTGCGTGCAGAAGATGCCGATACGCCGGCACGGCGAATCTATTTTGCGTTCCAGACGGCCTATATCGGTACTGATGAAGAACGCAATACCGCGCTGACCCGGGTTCGCGGGTTGATCGAGGAGTTCAAAACAGCGACGACATCAGCATTGGCGCGGGAGATTCTCGACAAAGCGCTCGCCTTTGCCGAAACGGATAATTGTTACGAGGCCTTGAAACTTACGCGTAGAATCATGCGGCATGAAACCGCCGTCATGCACGCCAGTCTATGATCAAAAAGGACCGCTTATGTCTAACCATTTTCAGGTTTTGAAAGCTTACGGCTCAGCCGCAACTCTGCGCAATCAGCGCGATCAGGATGCGGAAATCATTCGCAGGGTAAGTAGCGCTTTGTGCCGCGCATCGGATGAGATTTCCCGCACCCGCGCACTCGCCGACGTCAAAATGCTCTGGCAAACCATTCTTGCGGCAAACCATGATCCACGCAATCCGCTACCGATTCCACTGCGCGCGCAAATCGTTTCCGTCGCGCAATCCGTATTGCGTGCGGCAATCCAGGAGACACCTGACTTCGATTTCCTGGCCGAGATCAACGATCATTTTGCTAACGGCCTGAACGGTCGCGTGTAATTCCAGGATATTTGTTATGTCAGTCAGCCTGTCGGGAGTATTTAGCACCTATGCCTCGCTTTTCACGGCATTATCGTTGTCAGGAAACTTCAATATCTCGGAAAACATCACCTCCATTCTGAGCGCAGCTTATGCGGGCGCGACTGCCGGAAATGTTGGGACAAGTTCGGAAAATCCAATTACGGCGCTTCAGATTGCCCAACGTAATCAAGCGCAGGACGTTGCAGCCGAGGCAAAACAGCCTCAGGTGCTTCGGGATGTGGCTGCCTTCACCAAGGCCGTCCAGACCGCGACCTCGGCGAAGCAACTTCTGGCGAACCCGGCGGTCATGAAGGTTCTGCTGACCGCCAACGGGCTTGGGCCACAGATCGGCTATCCGGCACTGGCTCAACAGGCGCTGCTGTCCGATCCAAACGACCCGACATCGCTCGCCAATCAATTGGCCACAACCAATACGCAATGGCTTGCAACCGCACAAACCTATGATTTTGCGAACAAAGGGCTCAGCATTATCCAGAATCCAAAAATCGTCAGCACTCTGGCCAACGGCTATGCCGAGGTTCTCTGGCGGCAATCGCTCGATCAGCAGACGGCCGGTCTATCGAACGCCTTAGATTTCGTTCAAAATGCCAAGAATTTTACCTCGACCGTGCAAATTCTCGGAGATCCGGTGATCCGTGACGTAGTCACCACCGCTTTGGGTATCCCACAGCAGATTGCCTATCAGCCTTTGGCAGCACAAGAGCAGGCCATCACAAGCCAGTTCAACGTTGCCAGTTTGCAAGACCCCAAATTCGTGCAGTCCTTTGCCGATCGCTATCTGACCGTCCTGCAAGCAGCAGCCCAGAGCAACGCCAGCACCAGTACAATAGCAAATATGACCTCCCTTGCCGTTCAAGCGCAAGGCCTGGTCGCGTGAGATCCAATGCAAGAATGGGACATAAAACATGACCAGCCTGAATTCGATCGAACCAACTCAAGGCGATGCCGACTTTGGAGCAACGCTTGCCTCACGCATGCGTGCTTTGATCGCCCGTGGTCAGATCGGCGCCGCGGAGCTTCTTCTGCCGACTCTCGAAAAACTGGTCGATATGCAGGAAAGCGCTATCGCGATTAAGGCGGAGATTGCGCTTGCTGGTGGTTTTTCAAAGCAAGCGACGGAAATGCTCGACCGCGGTCTGGAACGCTTCCCGGCTAATTTCGCCATGCTCATCCTGCGTGCCGAAATCGGTCTCTCTGAACGCGACTTCGCCACGGCTACCACTGCTGCAGCCGAAGCGGTGATTGCAAGACCTGACAACGCTGGCGCAAAGTCATTGCTCGGTCGGGCCCTGTTGGAACTCGGGCGAGTCGAACAAGCCACGATCTGTCTGCGTGAAGCTTGCGCCGCAATACCCGCCCATGCACCCACTCGCCTCGCCTTGGCGCGGGCCGTGCCCGAAGAAGCCGATTCAATCCTGCGTACCGGGATCGCATTGGCCCCAACGGAGATCGCTTTCCGCAACGCATTGATCCGCGCACTTCTTGCCCAGGATCAGCTTGAATCAGCACAAATCGAGATAAAGTCCACGGTCGATTCCGGGACCTGCGATATCGAAACGCGATTGCTCGCGATCGAAGCCGCCACCCACTCCGCCGATTGGGCGGAAGCCGCGCGGCTATGTGACGACCCCCAGTTCGTTGAAATCGCTCATGCATGACGGTTGCGTCGCACCTTGGCAGGACAATCGAGCCGACACCGATCCGGTTGCCCTTCTCAACAAGGCGATCCGGCTCGACGGCGAGGGCGTGCACGACATTGCTCAGGCGGCAATGCGTCAGGTTGTAACGCTGATACCGGGTTGGGATGAACCCTGGCTGCGCCTCGGTCAAAGCCTGCGCGCTAGGAATTGTCACGATGCGGCCATGGCTGCCTATGACGCGGCTCTGGAGTGCAATCCAAGGCGAGTCGAGGCGCTGCTCGCACGGGGCGTTCTCGCCTTGCAGCATGAACCGCCCCAGACAGGCTTGCATTTTCTGACCCGCGCAACCGATCTTGCGCAGGACAATCATCAGGCTTGGCATGCCCTGGGTCATGCATATGCCGCGGCAAAACTCGATATTCGCGCTGCCGGCGCATTCCGGCACGCCGCTACACTGGCGCCGGATCGGCTTATTTATGCGTTTGATGCGGTCGATTCCGAAACATGGCTCGATGGTCCGATTTCCGATCCTGCGCCCCCTTGGAGCGATGGAATCAGGCTCGCTCTCGCCGGTCGTTCGGCACTGCAACGCGGCGCGCTCGACGAGGCTGAAGCCGCCCTGGAAGCCGCCTATGCCTTGATGCCTGACGAGCCGTGGATTCCAACGGCTCTCGGATCGGTGCATATGATGGCAATGCGGCCCTATCGTGCCGAACCGGCACTCCGTGCGGCGCACAGGCTCGCGCCGAACGACCCGGTGATCGCCCATGATCTTGCCGTCGCGTTGGCACGACTCTATCGCTATGCTGAGGCGGAAACGATTCTCGGCATGGTCGCGACACAAGGATCGGCGCATCCAAGGATTTTTTGCACCAGGGCCAATCAACGCGCATCGATGGGTGACATCCAGGGGGCAATGGACGATCTCGCCACCGCACGAATGAACGGCGCGGATGAGATTGAGGCGCTGCGCGCCGAGTGTAGCCTGATGCCATATCGCCGCGACGCATCGGCAATCATGGTGCGGCACGCGATGGAGACATTAGGTGCCATGTTGCCGCGCGCAGGCACGCCGATGATGCGCCCGCGGTCAGCGATATCGGACGATCCTGAACGGCCTTTGCGCATCGGCCTACTTTCCAATACTTTACGCACCCATCCGGTCGGCTGGCTGACGCTTGCCGGATTCGAGGCACTCGATCGTGACAGCTTTCCGATCCATTGTTTCGGCCGGTTCGCGCCGGAGGACAGATTGGCTCGACGTTTCGCCGCCCGCGCCGATGCCTGGCATGCGATCGACGCGCTCGACGATTACGCAGTCGCCGCGTTGATTGCCGAACAGAATATCGACATTCTCATCGATCTTGGTGGCTATGGCGACGCCGGCCGCATGTCGGTGACTGCCTATCGGGCTGCGCCGGTGCAGATCAAATGGGTCGGCATGCAATGCACGACCAGCGGCATCCGCGAAATCGACTGGTTCCTTACCGATCGCTGGGAAACACCAGACGGTTTCGAGCGGTTCTATACCGAACGCTTGCTTAGATTGACTGATGGTTACGTCTGTTATTTACCGCCGGACAATCCACCGGGCTTCACGCCCCCGCCCGCCCTCGCGCGTAGTCATGTCACCTTCGGTTGCTTCAACAATGTTACCAAAATTACCGACGAAACCTTAACCGCCTGGGCTGATCTGCTATTCCATGTGCCGGATGCGCGACTCGCGCTTCGGTGCCCGCAATTTTCGGAATCCGTCACGGTCATGCGCCTGCAGGAGCGGGCGCGGAATGCGGGGATCAACGTTGCACGGCTCGATTTTCTGGGGCGGGCCTCGCATCGGGAATTTCTGGCCGGTTATAACAAGATCGACATTGCTCTCGACCCTTTTCCTTATTCCGGCGGCCTGACAACCTGCGAATCTTTGTTCATGGGTGTGCCGGTTGTCACTCTTGCCGGCGAACATTTCGCCGCACGCCATTCGGTCAGCCATCTCTCCAATGTCGGGCTCTTAGATTGCGTCACCACATCGACGGATGCCTATATCGATCGCGCAATGGAACTGGCCAAGGATCTGCACACACTCACGGAATTGCGCGCGGGATTACGCCGGCAGGTTGTGGCAAGCCCGTTATGCGATACCGCGCGCTTCGGCAAAAGCCTTGGCGCTGGTTTGCGCCACGCGTGGCACGACTATTGTGCCGCCGCACGGGCCTAACCGATCGCAGCGACTATGTCACAGCCTGTTCGTGGGTGGCGGAAAAGCGAATCTCGGGCCAGCGCTCGGTGGCGAAGCGGAGCGACCAGGAATCGCGTGCGAGAAACACCGGCGAATCGTCCCGATCGAGTCCCATCGACGCCTGATTGGCATCGACGAATTCTTTCAGCCGCCGCGCATCGTCACAATTGACCCAGCGCGCCGTGGCATAGGGTGCGGTTTCGAAGCGAATCGGGATCTTGTATTCAGCGTCGATCCTTGCCGCCAGAACGTCGAGCTGAAGCGCGCCGACCACACCGACGATCCAGTCCGCCCCGAGCATCGGACGAAAAATCTGCGCAACCCCTTCTTCGGCGAGATCCTCCAGCGCCCGGCGCAACTGTTTGGCTCGCATCGGATCGGCCAAGACGATCCGCCGCAGAATTTCAGGAGCGAAGCTGGGAATCCCGGTGAAGCGCAACATTTCGCCTTCGGTGAGCGTGTCGCCAACGCGCAACGAACCGTGATTCGGGATGCCGATGATGTCGCCGGGATAGGCTTCCTCCGCGAGAGAACGATCGCGCGCGAAAAAGAAAATCGGCGCCTGAACCGCCATGGTCTTGCCGGCGCGGACGTGGAACAATTTCATCCCGCGCTGAAACCGGCCCGAGCAGATTCGGGTAAAGGCGATGCGGTCCCGGTGATTCGGGTCCATATTGGCCTGCACCTTGAACACGAAACCGGTCACCGCCGGATCATCGGCTGCGACCGGATGTGGCTCGGCGCGCTGCACGCTCGGCGCCGGCGCGCAATCGGCGAGCATGGCGAGCAACTCCGCCACGCCGTAATCCTTGAGGGCGCTGCCAAACAGGACCGGCGTGAGATGGCCGGCGCGGAACGCGGTTTCGTCGAATGAGGGATAACCGGCCCCTGCCAGTTCGATCGCCTCGCGCAATTCCGTCAGTTGCTCGGGCGGGATGTCCACCGGTTGCGCCGGGCCGCCATCCGGTGCCTGCTGGCCGATCGGCCGATTCCCTGCAATATCCCAGCAACCGCGAAACAGGCCGCCCATCCCCACCGGCCAGAGCAGCGGGGTGACATCCAGGGCCAGGGTGCCGGCGATCTCGTCGAGCAAAGCGAACGGATCGAGACCTTCGCGATCGATCTTGTTGATGAAAGTGACGATCGGGATGTCGCGCAGGCGGCAGACCTCGAACAGCTTGAGCGTCTGCGCCTCGATGCCGCGCGCGGCGTCGATCACCATCACCGCCGCATCCACCGCTGTCAGGGTGCGATAGGTATCCTCGCTGAAATCCTGGTGCCCCGGCGTATCGAGCAGGTTGAACACCACGTCCCGCCAGGTGAAGGTCATCACCGAAGACGTCACCGAAATACCGCGCTGGCGCTCGATCGCCATCCAGTCCGAGCGGGTATTGCGGCGCTCGCGTCGCGCCTTGACCATGCCGGCTTCGTGGATCGCGCCGCCGAACAGCAGCAGTTTTTCGGTCAGCGTCGTCTTGCCGGCGTCGGGGTGGGAAATGATCGCAAAGGTCCGGCGCGGCAGCGGCGAAACGACTGTCTCCGCCGGTGCGGCGATCAGGGCCAAATCATCCATCATGTGCGGCCTATAGCAACAAGGCTCCTGCTTGTGTAGGCAAGGCAGGTGAGCCATGCTGGACCGCCGGTTTTCATCGGCGCCGACATTTATCGGCAGCCCATCGCCACGCCGCCGCACCCGCTTGCGGTGATCCGCGCGCCGCTGGCCGAGGATCTGGCACGCGCGATGGGCTGGCTCGATACCGGAAACTATCGCATCTCGCCGGTCGCCGACCGGGCAGCGCTCGAACGGTTTCACGACCCGGCCTATCTCGACGCGCTGGAGCAGGCCGAAGCCATGCTCGACCTGCCGGAAGCCCTGCGCACGCGCTATCGGATCGGGGCAGACGCGAATCCGATCCATCCGGCGGTCTATCGCCGGCCGGCAACCTCGGCGGGCGGCGCGATCCTGGCGGCGCGGCTCACCGCCCATGGCGGCATCGTCCAAGTGCCGGGGGCCGGCAATCACCATGCCTGGCCCGATCGCACGCGCGGCTTCTGCGCCCTGAACGATGCCGCGCTCAGCATTCTTGAGTGGCTCGATCATGGCCTGTCCCGCATCGTCTATCTCGATCTCGACGCCCATCACGGCGATGGGGTGGAAGCCGCCTTCGCGACCGATCCGCGCGTGCTGACCATCAGCGTCCATGAAGCCGGGCGCTGGCCGCGCACAGGACCGGTTTCCCGGCCGGATATGGGCGTCATCAATTATCCGGTCCCGCCCGGCTTCAACGACACGGAACTCGATTTCCTGATGGATCGCGCGATCCTGCCGCGCATCGCGGCGCACCTTCCCGAGGCGATCATGCTGCTGCCCGGCGCCGATGCCCTGGCCGACGACAGGATGGCCAAGCTCGACCTGTCCAATCTTGCCCTCTGGTCCGCCGTCGGTGCGATCAAGACTCTGGCGCCGCGCCTGATCGTGCTCGGCGGCGGCTACAACCCCTATGCGCTGGCGCGGGCCTGGGCTGGCATCTGGGCGCGGCTTAACGATTTCGTGATCCCGGACCGCCTGCCGCGGGCCGCCTTGGACGTTCTCGCCGGGATCGGCTATTTCCGCGCGCCAGGGCAGCCGCGCCCGGCGCGCTGGCTGACCGGCATCGCCGATCCGCCGAACGCCGGAACGGTGCGGGATGCCGTCCGGGCAATGGCCGTGTGAGATAAGGAGCAGGATGATGGGTATCTGGACGAGGCGATTCTATGCCGGGACGGCAAGCGCGTTGCTCGCCATTGGAGCCGCCTCGGCGGCGATCACCCAGGCGCAGCCCAAGCTGCCCACCGAGCAGATCACCATCGTCAACCAGCACGGCAAACGGTTCACCTTCACCGTCGAGCAGGCGACGACTCCGCACCAGCAGGAGGTCGGGCTGATGTTCCGCAAGAACGTCCCGGCGGATACCGGCATGATCTTTCCCTGGACTCCGCCGCAGATCTCCGAAATGTGGATGAAGAATACGCTGGTACCGCTCGACATGGTGTTCATCGGACCGCACGGCACGATTCGCCACATTGCCAATGAAACCGTGCCGCAGAGCCTGCGGGTAATCTCCAGCCACGTGCCGGTTGCCGCGACGCTGGAACTCCAGGGAGGGATCACGGCGAAGGACGATATCGACGTGGGCAACAAGGTGATCGGCTCGCAATTCAATGATGCCGGATAGGCTTGCTTGCCTAGTCGGGGGTAACAGCATTAGGAAGCGCGGTTGATATGCGGCATTGTCGGGGCGTGGCGCAGCCTGGTAGCGCGCTTGTTTTGGGTACAAGAGGCCGCCGGTTCGAGTCCGGCCGCCCCGATATCGCGGCGAGCATGACCTAGTGTGGCGATTCTGAAATTCCTACCCGATTGCGGCAGCAATTTTAGGAATTCCAGAATCACCACACTAGAAGACCTTGATTTTCCTAGTGTTCTATCGCTTCGGAAATTCGTAGAACGCTATCGGGCAATGTAGGCGAATTTCCGAAACGGAACACGAGGAGCTGGCATGACCAGGGCGCGTATTTTTCTGCCGCCGAAGAGCGCGATGCAGTCCGGCTGGGCCAAGACCCGCCGATGGGTGTTGCAATTCGAGCCGAAAATGGCCAAGCGGCTCGACCCCCTGATGGGCTGGACCGGCAGCGGCGACACGCTGGCGACCCAGGTGCGGCTTTTCTTCGAGACGCGCGACGAGGCGGTCGCCTATGCCGAGCGCCATGGCATTAAGTTCGACCTCGAAATCCCGACCGAGCATCGTTGCCGGCCCAAGGCCTATGCTGATAATTTCCGCTTCGACCGGCGCAGCAACTGGACCCATTAAGCGGATACAACATTGAAATCGCGGTGGTTTTATCCGATGATGCCGATTATATCGGCCCCGTAGCTCAACTGGATAGAGCACCCGCCTTCTAAGCGGGTTGTTGCGTGTTCGAGTCACGCCGGGGTCGCCATTTCTTCATCATCGGTGCGATGGTGAAATTTACGCTTCCCGGATCGGCATCGATTTGCGACTATGCGGACGGAAGCCTTGCCGATGGGGTGACGGCGGGCTGGGGTTTCGCGCTGAAACCCGTAAGGATCACGCCCTGAGGGAGACGGTTCAATGAAATTATCCGCACGTTATGGGGTGTTCGCCGCGTTTCTTGCTCTTGCGGGCTGCTCGACGACGGCGCAGGCGCCGCAATCGAGCAATGTCTCGTCCCAGGATCTCAATTTCATAACCACCGCTTACCAGCTCGTGCATTTCGATCTCGATGCCTGCGCCTTCGTTCAGAAGAACACGCTGGAGCCGCAGGTCGTGCCCGTGGTGAACAAGATTTGCGCCGACGCCGCGGAATACGCGCCGAAAATCCGTGCCCAGGCCGCGGCGAATGGCGTAACCCTACCGAACACGCTCCCCATGGAGCTGAAGGCGCAACTGGTTACGCTGAATTATCGCCCGCAGCCAAACCTGTCGGTCGCCTTCCTGCGTGCCGAAATCGCCAGCCACGAGACCGCCCTTGCGGTATTTCAGGACGAGGCGCGGAACGGCCTGAACCCGACCTTCAAACAGGTGGCGATGCAGACGGCGCCGCTGGTCGAGCAAAATCTGGACATGTTGCGGAAGGCTCTGCCGGCGGGAACCGCCGAGTAGCCAAAAGCCTGGAGAAACCGGCGCTTCTGTGGCAGGAGCGCCGGTTCGGTTTGTCAGAAAATCTTGCCAACCTGAATCTGGAAGATCACATTCCTCCGCGCGCCGCCACGCACCCGCACATCGGTGCCCAGCGAAGCCTGGGCGAAAACCGTGGGAGCCAGGAAGCTGCCAGCGTTGATGCCGATCGTGGTGACGTTGTTGCGGTTCCCGGTATCGAAGCTGCCGATCGGCGAGGTCAGATACTGCTTGCCGCCGAAGGTCTGTTCGAAGCTGAGGCCGACATAGGCATCGGTCTGCGGGTGAAAGAAATAAGGCAGATAGACGATGACCTGCCCGGTCGGCTGGGTATGCACATGCGAACCGAACGGCCCGACCGCCGGCCCATCATTGTTAACTCCATAGAAATAGGCATCGAGCCAGATCTGAAAGTCCAGGCGCTTACCTTTTGGTTTGCCGAACACGATGTGGCCGTAGCCGATCTCGGGATTGTTCACCCAGTTATGGGTGCCGGCGTTGATCGAACTGTTGGCATTGTAGGCACCGACTGGCGGACTGAGAAAGTAGGCCAGTGTGAGATACTGGTCTTCCGCCGGATCGTCGAGCGGATAGATGAAGGCTGACAGGAGCGGTTCCGCGAAACCCCCGTTGGTCGACAAACTGGCGCCGCCAATCTTGGTATTGCCCAGAAAATTGACGTCCGGCGCAATAACCTGAACGCCCCATTGCATGCCATCGATCGGGCTGAAGGTATGGACGTAGCGCAGAATCGGCACATCGGTCGCGATATGGGTATTGCCGACCTTGGTGCCGTTCGCGGTATAGAAACTGCCCGCCGTGGAAAACTGGTTGTAGATGATGCCCACATTGACATTCGGCGGCGGCGTCGGCAGATCATAAGGTAGCGGTGCAGCAGCCTCGGCTGACGTGCTCGCGATGCTCGTGGCGACGACCGCACCCAGGACGCCAACACCGCACCAATAGGCGATTCTGCCGATATTGAGCCTGACTTTCGGTCTCATGACGACTTCTCTCCCAAGGTTTATGGTTTTCGATTATATATTGCTGCACTTTGCGGCGATAGGTCGCGCCGAATCAACGTTTTGCCCTATAGCGCCGGAAACAACCTCCAAGTTTTCGCTCGTATGTGCTGTTTTGGCAACATTCCTCGGCCCGGAATATTGCACAGTTCACAGATATCCGGTCCCGGCCTCAGCGGCGAAGCGCGCCGGGCCTCCTTGCCAGACGATCCTTGCGTGTTCGAGCATATAAACCCGATCGGCGTGGGGTAGCGCGAAGGTCACATTCTGCTCGCCCAGCAGAACGGTGATATCGGTCGTTGCACGCAGGACCCCGAGCGCCTCGGACAACTGGCCGAGAATCACCGGCGCAAGCCCGAGGGTCGGCTCGTCGAGAATGAGCAGGCGCGGCTTCATCATCAGCGATCGCGCGATCGCCAGCATCTGCTGTTCACCGCCGGACAGAGTGCGCGCCTCCTGCCCGCCGCGCGCCTTGAGAATCGGAAACAGGCCGAACAACCACTCCCGCCGCTCCGCGACTTCGCGCGGATCGAGATGCTGCGCCGCAAGATCGAGATTGTCGGCAACACTCATCGCGCCGAACAATTCCCGCGTCTCCGGGCATTGAACGATGCCGGATCGGGCAATCACGGCGGCGCTTTCGCGGCCGCGTACCACGCCATCCCATGCGATCGTGCCGCGATAGGGCACGAGGCCGGAAATCGCGTTGAACAACGAGGTTTTACCCGCGCCGTTGAGCCCGACGATCGAGACGAACTCGCCCGCGTGAACCGTCAGAGAAACATCGTCCAATGCCTGCGCTTTGCCGTAGAACAGGCTGAGATTGTCCACCTTCAGCAGCGCCTTGCGGGCCGCGATCTCGGCTTCCGGGCGCTCATGCGTTTCGATGCCGCCGCCGATATAGACGCGGCGGACCGTCTCGTTGCGCATCACCGCCTCCGGGCTCCCTTCGGCGATCTTCTCGCCGAGATAAAGCGCCAACACCCGGTCGGCGAGCGAGGCGATGCTTTTCACATTGTGATCGACCAGCATGACCGCACGGCCCTGATCGCGAAACCGGCTGATCAATGCGGAGAAATCTTGAACCTCCGCGCGCGTCAGACCGGCAAACGGCTCGTCGATCAGCACCACGCGCGGATCGCGCGCGATCGCCTTGGCAAGTTCCATGCGGCGCAGATCCGCGAAGGGCAGCGTCGCCGGCAGGCGATCGAGCACCGCCCCGAGTCCGCATTCCTCCGCGATGATCCGGGCCCGATCGACTGCTCCCGGCGGCGGACGCAACCCGTCGATCCGGTCGGGCAGAAGCCCCAGCAGGATGTTCTCGATCACGGTTTGCAGGCGCAGCGGCCGCGAATGCTGAAACACGATGCCGACGCCGGCGCGCGCGATCTCGAAAACCGGCCTGCCCGCGATATCGGCGCCATCGAGCACGATGCGCCCCGCAGTCGGCCGGACCACTCCCATGATCATCTGCATCACGGTGGATTTACCCGACCCGTTCGGGCCGATCAGTCCGAGAATCTCGCCGGGATATAACGCGAAATCGAGCGACTTCACCGCGACAAGACCGCCGAAACGCTTGTGCAGCGCGGACACCGCGAGACGCGGCGAAGCGTCGTTCACGATCCTCTCCGCGCCGGCAGAAGACCGAGCAATCCGTCGGGAAACAGCACGATGACCGTCAGCGCGATCAATGCGACCACGAAGGTCGAGAGCTGGCCGATCGGACGCAACAATTCTCCCGCCACGATCAGGAAGATCGCGCCGATCGCACCGCCGATGATGGTGCGCCGCCCACCCAGCACGGCGGCGATGATCACCCGCACCCCGATCGCGATATCGACGACGGCGCTGACCGAGGCAGTGCCGAGATAGAACACCAGGAATGCGCCGGCGAGGCCGGAAAACAGCGCCGAGACGGCGAAGGCCATGATCTTGTGTTTGGTGACGTTGAACCCCAGCGCCGCCGCCGCGATCCGATCCTGTCCCGCCGCCTGCAGGATCATGCCCAAGGAGGATCGCGCGATCACCGTCAGCACGAGCCCGCTCGCCGCCATGAAGGCGAGCGCATATTCATAGTTCGGCCCGCTGTCGATCGAGAGCACGTCGGGCACCGAAAGTCCGATCTCGCCGCCGGTCACGCCAGCGAAAATCACGATCGCCTGCTGCAGCAGCAACACCGCGACCAGGGTTATCAGCCCGAGATAGGGACCGCTCAACCGCAACGCGGGGATGGCAAGCGCCACGCCGCCGGCGACCGCGGCGGCCGCGCCGATCAGGATCGCGAGCGGCACCGGGGCGTGCAGCAGCGCATTTGCCATGCCCGCGCCATAGGCGCCAAGTCCGATCAGAAAAGTGGGGCCGAAATTAACTTCTCCCGCATAGCCAAACAGAAGATCCCACGACATCGCGAACACCGCGAAATAAAAGGCGGTTGTCAGTACGCCGAGTATATAGCCATTGGCACCAAGCGGGAGCAGGGCAAGCAGTACCAGAATACCGGCCAGCATCAGCGTGCGGCGAAGATTGCGGTGCACCTAACGCCGCCCCAGCAGCCCCTGGGGCCGCACATAGAGCACCACGACCAACAGGATCAATGCGGGAACATCGCGCAGCGAGGGCGAGATCAGGTACGCCGTCACCGTTTCGATGTAGCCGACGATATAGGCGGCGATCAGTGTGCCCGACACCGAACCAAGCCCGCCGAGCACAACGATGGTGAAGGCGCTGCCGGTCAGTCCCGGAATGTAGCCCGAGCCCGAGCCCAGAAAACTGCCGAGCAGCACGCCCGCGATGCCGGCGAGCGCGCCATAGACCAGCCAGACGATCAGATAGATCGTGCCGAGCTCGAAGCCAAGCAATGTCAGCCCGCGCGGGTTGATCGAGGCGGCGAGCAGCCGCTTGCCGATCCTGGTGCGATTGACCAGGAGCCATAAGCCGCCCATCGCCAGCCAGGCGATCGCCGCGATCAGCAATTCGTTGATCGGCGTGCTCACGCCGAACAGGTCGATCGTGCCGCCGATCAGCGGCTTCACCGTTACCGGACTGTTGGTGAAAGCGTAGGATAGGGCTTCCTCGATCATGACGCCCCAGAGCAGCGTCGCGGTCAGCACGAATAATTCCCGCTCCCGCGCCGGAATCGCGCGCGACCGCTCGATCGGCCGCACCACGCCGAGATAGGTGAGCAAAGCGGCGGCAACACACGCGGCGAGCCCCGCGAGAGCCCCCCAATCCGCGCCGTAACCCAGCGAGGTTCCGACGTACCAGGCGATCATCGCCGCGATCACCAGCAATCCGCCATGCGCGAGATTGAGCACGCCGGAGACCCCGAAAATCAGCGTGAACCCCAGCGCGCCCAGCGCAAAGAGCGTGCTGATCGCGAAGCCGTCGATCAGAATTTGCAAGGCGAGCACGCCGGCTCCCTTCGGTTCATCGTTTCAGATGGAAAGCGGCCGGATGCGCACAGGCATCCGACCACCATGGCCCACGGTCACGATTTTGCAGGCAGCTTCACGAAGCTCGGAAATACCGGCTTTGCATTGGCGAGGTTGAGCGGCCAAATGCATTTCTGCACGCCCTTCTGCCACTGGAACGCCACCCCCGTCACGTATTTCGGGCCGTATTTCAGCGCGTGGGTGAACTTGCTCTTGGGGCCCTGAAACACGAGCCGCCCCTGCGTGCCGATCATATTCGTCTTGTCGAGGGCATCGACGATCGCAAGGGGTTTGGTCGATTTCGCCCGGCCGATCGCATCCGCAAGCGCATAGATCGCGTCATAGGTCGAATAGCCGGTATAGGCTGGCGAAATGCCGAATTTCTTCTGATAGGCATCGGTAAACGGCAGGGTTTTCGGCGTGATCGCGACACCTGGCGCCGAGGTGCTGCCGGTAATCACGCCTTCGGTCGCGCCGTTGGTCGCTTTCCAGAATACCGAAGATCCGGCTTGCGCATTGATCCCCGCCAGCGCGATCGGCACTTTCTGTTCCGCCCATTGCACCGTCGGCTGCACACCGACATGAGCCCATCCGGCAATGATCACATTAGGGTGAAGGCTTTCGATCTTCTGGTAGATCGGCGTGAAATCGGAGGTGTTCGGCGCGAAACGAATATTGTCGAGCACTTTCAAGCCGACTTTCGGCAGGCATTTGTCGTAGCCGGCGTCGAGCGGCTTGGTCCACGCCGCATCCTCGCTCATCACCACCGCGGTTTTCATGTGGAATTGATCGACCAGCGTCTGTTTTGAGGCATCGCACACCGCCTGCGCGAGATAGGCCGCCGGCAGATAGGCGTGAAAAATATATTGCCGCTGTTTGTAGTCGGCGTGGACGTATTCCGAAAGTTCGTTGGCCGCCGCTCCGGTAATCAAATAAGGTTCGTGCAGCCGCGCGGCCCAGGGTTCGAGCGCGAGCGCCACTTCGCTCACGAATGTGCCGACCACGGCGACTGCGTGGTCCTGCTTGACCATGCGCTGAAACGAGCGGATCGCATCGGTGGTCGAAAGGTGGTCGTCTTCGATGATCAGCTTGATCTTCCGCCCGTTGACCCCACCCTTGGCGTTGATCTGGTCGGCGGCGAGAATGGCGCCATTGGCGATTGCCTTGCCCGGAATGGTGCCGAGTTCGGCGGTTATGCCGATCTTGATCGGCTTCGCGGCGTGCGCGAATGCCATCGGCAGGACACCGAGGGCGATGCCCCCCGCGATCACCGCAAGTCTCCCTTTTTTGGACATTTCGGTCTCCCTTTTGTTGTTCTGAGGCTGATGTGGTTTTTGGTTCTTAAATTCCTAAAATCGCTACCGCGAGCACTCGGGAATTTCAGAACCACCACACAAGACGATGCCTCACATGCGATCATGCCATAGGTAGCGCAAACGACAAGGGGGATACGCATGGCGAAAACGCCTCCCGTTCCCGCGATCCGGCAAAATGATCCGAGAACACAATAAATTATTAACTTTCCTCCGCTAGAACCCTGACCACGGCCCGGCGAACCGATGTCCGCACGATAGTTCTTCGCCGATCGTTTCTGAAAAGGTTTTAGAGGCAAAATGCGGTGGCGTTCATGACGATCCCCGACGGTATAGTCCGATGACGCCGGATTACGGACGATCCAGCCGCATTCTCGGGGCCTTCTGTGCGATTCCCCTCGCTGTCGGATCGTTCAGCGCCCATGCTCAACCGCACCCATTGCCGGGCATCGATGCACCCTCGCCAGCGCCGCGGGTCGCTGGCCGGCTCGCGATCGAACAAGGCAATGGCAAGCTGATCGCGCTGACCGGCGACGCCAGCAACGTCTTCGTCGCGGACCCGAAAATTATCGCCGTTCGGCCAGCCAGCGCGCGACGGCTCTTCGTGTTCGGCAAAGCGCCCGGCTTCACCACCCTGACCGCGACCAATGCGAAGGGTCATCGGATCGCGGTGTTTCGGGTTGCGGTATCGCCTGCGCGCTATCCGGCAATACGGGTGCAGACCGAAGCCAAGCGCATCGCTCCAGGTTCGGTGATCTCGGTTGCCAGCGAGGCTCACGGTATCGTGTTGCGCGGCACGGTGCCGACACCGGCGCAAGATTACCTGATCGTCAAGCAAGCCAAGCTCGACGCCGGGGCGAAGCAGAAAATCGTGAACGAAACCGAGGTCGAGCAGCCGCAGCAAGTAGCGCTCAGGGTGCGGATCGCGCAGATGTCGCGCACCGTCACCCAACAGCTCGGCATCAACTGGCAGAGCGTCGGAAGCGGTGTTCCGATCGGCAAATTCCTATTCGGGTTTTCGACCCTCGGCAATCTGATCGGCTCGTCGGGTGGCACGGCGCCCGCGGGAGGTACGTTCAATCTACAATTCCCCCAGCAGACCGTCCCGATCGACGGGATTCTCGACGCGCTGAATACCGATAATCTCGCCCATATCCTCGCCGAACCGACCTTGACCGCATTATCCGGGCAAAGTGCCAGCTTCATCGATGGCGGGTCGTTCCCGGTGCCGGTTCCCGGCCAGAACGGCCAAGTGACGGTCGAGTACCAGAATTACGGCGTTCAGTTGAAGTTCAAGCCGGTCGTCCTGAACGACGGCAGCATCGTGCTGCATGTCAAACCGACGGTCAGTTCACCCACCACGCAGAACGCGTTTCAGGTCCAGGTCGCGGGCGAATCGATCGTGGTGCCATCGCTATCCACCCAATCCGCCTCCACGACCGTCGTGATCGGCAGCGGCCAGACCCTCGCGATCGCGGGCCTGCTCGATAACAGCAGTAATCAGACCGATCATGCGGTTCCGGCCCTGGGGCAGATTCCGGTTCTCGGCGCCGCGTTCCGCAACGACGATTTCAACCGGCAGGAGGAAGAACTCGTCATTCTGGTCACCCCCTATCTGGTGCAACCCGTCGATCATTCGAAATACCTGGAATCGCCGGACGGAGGCTGGACCCCGCCAAACCAGTTGCAGCGTATCTTCCTGTTCCAGAACAACGGCACGGTGGCACGGCGGACGATTTTGCCTGGCCGGGCCGGTTTCATGCTTAGGTGATCCCGATGCGAGTACCCTGTTTTCTAACTCTCGTCCTGTGCATCGGCTCGACTCTGTTTTTGACGGCCTGTGCCGATTTCGAACCGTTCCAGCGAGCCGGCACCTGGCGCGAAACCGGAGCCGCGATGCGCAATGTCGCGGCTGAACTGGTCAACCCCGAAGACCTTGTCGATGGCACCAGTCGGCCGGTTCTGACCGGAGCGATCGCCGAAAGCGCGGTCGGTTCAGGAATGAAAGCCATCAAATCGACCCGTATCGGAATTGGAAATTCGACATCAGGCAATTCGATGACGGACAATTTGAGCGGGGCGGTGTCTGGGGGAATCGGCGTCGGAAGCGGTGTGCAATGAACCGGCTGGACAAATTTATGACCAGTCTTGCGGCGATTTCATCCAAACATTTGGCCATCGTGATGTTCGCCGCGCTGTCGCTCGCGGCCTGTTCCGCCCAGCCGCAACCAACACCGCACCTCGGCAGCAAGACCCTGAACGTCGCAAGGACCGCACTCGCCGGCGGCAATCCGCAAATGGCCCTCACGATTACCGGAGCCGTACTGAAATCCGATCCCGGCAATTCCGAAGCACTGATCGACCGGGGCGACGCCTATTATCTCATGAATGACTGCGCGCAGGCCGAAGCTGCTTATCAGCACGCGCTGCGCACGGCCCCGCACGCCGCAGGAGCCGAACTCGGACTTGGCCGCTGCACCCTGGCGCGCGATCCGCGCGCCGCCGCGGCCGATTTCTCACGCGCAATAGACGATGATCCGTCGAACGCCGCCACCGTCAACGATCTCGGCGTAGCGGATGCCGAAGCAAGCCGATTCGCGGCGGCGAATGCCGAATTCAAAAAAGCCTTGGCGCTCGATCCAGTGCTGGGCGCGGCTTCGGTCAATCTGGGCATGTCCCTCGCTCTCGGCGGCAATCCGGGCAAGGCCGAGACGATCCTGGGGCCGCTCGCGCGCGGACCGAGAGCGACCGCCAAAATCCGCGCGGATTATGCAACGGCACTTGCCCTCGCCGACCACTCCGCTTCCGCCCGCCGTATACTCCTCACGGATATGCCTGAAGACGAAGCACAAAGCATGGTCGCGCAACTGGCGAAACTCGGTGCCAGAATCGCCCTGCCGCCGCCAAGCTGATCCGCCGGCGAATTTACAGACCACGCAGTCTTCGCACATATTGATATCAATCATGGCCCGCGCAGGCGGGGTCGATAATCGCAGGAGGTGACGGTATGAACGAGGCTGCCGGCGAAGCTCGTGACCAAGCACCCAAGGACATCGCGCGCGCCGCTTCAGCGGCGATGTGGGCGAGCGATTCGGCAAGCCAGCGGCTTGGAATGACGATCGACGAGATCGATGCCGGTCATGCCGTGCTCAGAATGACCATCACCGAGAGCATGACCAACGGCCACGGCACCGCCCATGGCGGGTTCATTTTCGCATTGGCCGATTCCGCCTTCGCGTTCGCCTGCAACAGCCATGGCGCGCGGGCGGTCGCGTCCCATTGCGCGATCACCTATCTCCGCCCAGGCTATCTCGGCGATAAACTCGTCGCTCGGGCCCGTGAGGTTTCGCGCAGCGGCCGCAACGGCATCTATGATGTTTCGGTCAGTGTGGGCGAGCATGTGATCGCCGAGTTTCGTGGCCATTCGCGCACCATTGGCGGCTCCTGGATCGAAACGGGAAACGCTTCATGACCACCGCATTCGACCCTGACGAATTGGCCTCGCGCGATGAAATCATCGCCCTCCAGACCGAGCGCCTCGCGGCGGCATTGCGTCACGCCTATGAGCATGTTCCGCATTATCGCGCTTCATTCGACGCGCTCGGAGTTAATCCCTCGGATTTCCGGCGGCTGGACGATCTTGCGCGCTTTCCCTTCACGGTGAAGGACGATCTCCGGCGCAATTATCCGTTCGGCCTGTTCGCGGTGCCGCGCAACCGCGTCCTTCGCCTTCACGCGTCCTCGGGTACCACCGGCAAACCGATCGTCGTCGGCTACACCAGAGCCGATCTCGATATCTGGGCCGACCTGATGGCGCGCTCGATCCGCGCCGCCGGCGGGCGACCGGGAATGATGGTCCATGTCGCCTATGGCTACGGCCTTTTCACCGGCGGGCTCGGCGCCCATGCCGGCGTGGAGCGACTCGGTTGCACGGCGGTGCCGGTTTCGGGCGGGATGACCGAACGGCAGGTGCAGCTCATCCTCGATTTTGCCCCCGACATCATCATGGTCACGCCAAGCTACATGCTCGCAATCCTCGATGAATTCGTCCGCCAGGGGTGCGATCCCCGCAAAACCGCGCTTAAATTCGGCATTTTCGGCGCCGAACCCTGGACCAATGCGATGCGCGGCGAAATCGAAACCGCTTTCGGTATCCAGGCGACCGATATTTACGGGTTGTCCGAACTGATGGGGCCGGGGGTTGCGCAGGAATGCGTGGAAACCAAGGACGGGCTCCATATCTGGGAAGATCATTTCTATCCCGAGATCATCGACCCGACGACCGGCGCCGTGCTTCCCGACGGCGAGACGGGCGAGTTGGTGCTGACCTCCCTTACGAAGGAGGCGCTGCCGATCATCCGCTACCGCACCCGCGATCTCACCCGGCTGCTGCCCGGCAGCGCGCGGCCCGGCATGAGGCGGATGGAGAAAATCACCGGCCGCGCCGACGACATGATCATCCTCCGCGGCGTCAACCTGTTCCCGACCCAGATCGAGGAGCTGATCCTGGCCAGCGACTGGGGTGCCGGGCATTTCACAATCGAGCTGACCCGTCCGGCCCGGCTCGACGAGATGACCGTGCATGCCGAAGCACGACCCGATTACTGGGACGGTGCCGGTCTCACGGACGAGGCTGCGCGTCTTGCCCTCCGGGTGAAGGACGTGATCGGCGTGACCGCGCGCGTGGTGATCGAACCGCCGGGGACGATCGAACGCTCGGTGGGCAAGGCGCGGCGGGTGCGCGACCTGCGCCCTCGAAACTAAACCAACCGGCTCGAAACCTCGCGTCCCGCGAGCACCGCGTCGATCCCGTCGAGCGCGAGCATCCCCATCGCCGTTCGGGTCTCCTGCGTGGCGCTGCCAAGATGCGGGAGCAGAACGACGTTCTCCAGATCGAGATACCCCGCCGGAACGGCGGGCTCGGCCGGAAACACGTCGAGTCCCGCCGCCGCGATATGCCCCGATTTCAGCGCGGCGATCAGCGCATCGTCGTCGATCGTCGTGCCGCGCCCGGTATTCACCACGATCGCGCCGGGCTTCAGCCGGGCGATGCGTTCGGCGTTCAGCCAATGCCGCGTCGCCACCCCGCCGGGTAAATGGATCGACAGCACGTCGCACGCGGCAAGGAACCTGTCCTCGCCTGCGTGAAAAAGTGCGCCCTGCTCCTGATCCGGGTGCAGCCTGTTGCGGTTGTGGTAGAGCACCTGCATTGACAATCCGCGCGCCATGCCCGCCAGCGTCCGGCCGATCCGCCCCATGCCCAGGATGCCGAGCGCCTTGCCCTCAAGGGTGGTGCCGAGCATGAAATTGGGTTTCCATCCCGGCCAGGCGCGGGCGCGGACCACGCGCTCGCCCTCGCCGGCCCGGCGCGCGGCCATCAGCATCAGGGTCAGCGCGATTTCGGCGGTGGCGAAGGACAGCACATCCGGCGTGTTCACCACCGCGAAGCCGCGCGCCCGAGCGGCTTCGAGATCGATATGATCGGTGCCGACCGAAAACGTGCCGATCACCCTCACGCTCGCCGGCAGGCGCGCGATCAAGCCCGCGTCGATCCGATCCGCCGGCGTGACCAAAGCCGCCGCAGCGCCGTCGAGCGCCGCGAGGAAAATCTCGGGCTCGAACGCCGCCTCGAAATCGAGAAACCGCGTGTCGTGATCGGCGGCGGCGCGTGCGGCGACCGGCTCGGGCAACATACGCGTGACGACGAGACGATGGGTCATGGAATCCCTTTCAGCGACGTTAGAGCATCCTTGGTGTCGAAATCGCGCAGCACCGCATCATCGTCCATCTCGACCTCGACGATCTCGTCCATGTGCCGCGCGAGAATTTGCCGCGCGCCGGCATCGCCGCCGAGTGCTACGATTTCAGCGAAAAACCGCCGGTCCCATAGAACCGGGTTGCCGCGCCGACCGCGATGGGTGGGAATGACGATGGCGCGCCCTTCGTCCGGGTCGTAGGCGGCAATCAGCCGATCGAGTGTCGCCGCATCGACCAGCGGCATATCGCCGAGACAGATCAGCGCCGCGGCGACCTGTTCTGGCAGCGCCGCGATTCCTGCCTTCAGGCTTTCGGCCATGCCCTCGGCGAAGCGGAGTGCGTGGACGAAGCGCATCTTGCGCCCGGCAAGCGCGGCGCGGATCAAATCCGCCTGATGCCCGGTCACCACGATCACCGGATCGGCGCGCGAGGCGAGCACGTGATCGGCGGCCGCGGCAACCAGAGCGCGCCCGTCCGGCAGCGCGGTCAGCAGCTTGTTGGCAGGCGCCGCGCGAGAGGAGCGCCCGGCGGCCAGAACGATCGCGGCAATGAATGGTGCTGCTTTCGGTGCGGTTCGGGGAATCCGCGGCGCCGGACGGGGCGTAAAATCCTTGAGCAACCCGCCGATGCCCATACTTGCGATGGTTGCATTGTCGATCGCCTCACCGGCGAATATCCGATCGAGCACGAAATCGATGCCGTTCTGCTTCGGGCTGCGCGCGCAGCCGGGCAATACGATGGCAGGCACACCGCCGATCCTGCCGAAACACAATAGATTGCCCGGATCGACGGGCATGCCGAATCGCTCGATCGTCCCACCCGAAGCGACGATGGCGGCGGGCGCGACATCGGCACGGTCGGTCACCGCCGACGCGCCGGCGATCAGCAGCAATTCGGCACCGGAGGCGCGCAATCGGGCGATCGCGCCGGCGATCGGTGCGGTTTCGTGCGACGTCTCGATCGGGTCGAGCATCGTTCCGCCGCGCGCAGTCACCCGCCGGCGTGTCGCCTCGATGGTGTTGCGGATCGCCGCGTCCTTGAGATGCGGCAGGCGGGACAGCACCAGCCCGACCACCATGGACCGGAACGGCGCTACCGCGAGCAAGGTTTCGCCCGCAAGCAACGCCTCGGCACGGTCCATCACGGCGCCAGGCACCGCGAAGGGAATGATTTTCAGCGTTGCCAGCATGTCGCCCGGCGCAACCGGCATCGAATCGGCCAAGGTGCCGAGGGTGATCGCTTCGTCGAGCGTGTTCAACGCCGTGATCCCAGCCGGATCGAGGTGCAACAGTCCCGAAGACCGGGCGAATACATTGACCCGCCCATGCACCGGAGCGGCGACTCGCAGGCCGGGACCGGAAAGATACGCGCCAAGGCGCCGCGCCGCCTCCGCCTCCGGCACATCGCCCGGTTCCAGCCGCGCCACGGTGATGTCGCTATGCCCGGCGGCGCGCAAAGCGGCGATCGAGGCGGCATCGAGCATAGCGCCTTTCGGGATCAGCCGGTCGGTGGTTTTCAGGCTATGTGCGAGAATGGCGCCCGCCAGATCATCGCCCAATCGCGCGGGGCCGAAGATCACGCAGTTGCCCCAAGCCTGCCACGCCGTGCCGCGACCATCTGGGCGATAATCGACAGTGCGATTTCCGGGGCGGTAACCGCCCCGATATCGAGCCCGACCGGAGCCCGGATGCGCGCCAGTGCCATCTCGGCGAAACCGGCGTCACGCAGACGGCCAAGCCGTTTCGCATGGGTCTGCCGCGAACCGAGCGCCCCGATGTAGAACGCGTCCGAAGCAAGCGCGCGAATCAGCGCCGGATCGTCGAGCTTCGGGTCGTGGGTCAGGGTGACGATCGCGGTGCGGCGGTCGGGCACCAGGACGTCGAGCGCTTCATCCGGCCAGTCGGTGCGCGTCGCAACCCCCGGAAACCGGTCGGCGGAGGCGAAGGAGCGGCGGGGATCGATCACCGTGACAGCGAATCCCATCGATACCGCCAAGGGGGCGAGGCTCTGCGCGATATGCACCGCGCCGACGATGATCGCGCGCGGCGCCGGATTGCGCGATTCGATGAACCAGGCTTCGCCGCCGATCTGCACGGTTCCGGTGCGATCCTCCGCCAGCATCGACGCGGCCTCGGCCGCGAGGCCGGCGGGCGCTGCTGGATCGGGCAGAATATAAGCCGCGCCATCGGGCAGGCGCGTGGCAAAAGCGACCGGACGGCGTGCTTCCGTCGCTTCGCGCAACGCGGCGAGCTGTGCGGCATTCATGAAAGTTTTTCGACGAATACGGAAACCTTGCCGCCGCAAGCCAACCCGACCTCCCATGCGCGCTCATCGGTGACGCCGAAATCGAGCAGTTGCGGCATCCCCGTCTCGATGCTGCGCTGCGCGGCCTCGGCCACGGCGCCCTCGATACAGCCGCCGGAGACCGAACCGGCCATGCGTCCCGATCGTGTCACCGCCATCCGGCTGCCGGCGGGACGCGGCGAACTGCCCCAGGTGCCGGTTACGGTCGCGATTGCGACATCCTCGCCCGCTTCGAGCCAATTCGCGGCGACACGCAGGATATCCTCGGCATCGGCACCATGATCGTTCATCGGTTTTCTCCCATTCCAAGCCGCCCCCATCGCGCCGCGGCCTGGCCGCGCGGCGGAACAGCGCCCGACAATGCCCCGATCAGCGCGCGCAGGCTGGCCAGATTATGCACCGGGCGAAACTCGTCCACATGCGGCAGCATCGCCTTCACCCCCTGGGATTTCGGTTCGAAGCCCGAATAGCGCAAGAGCGGATTGAGCCAGATCAGGCGGCGCGCGGAGCGGTGCAGCCGCGCCATGTTGTCGGCAAGCCCCATGGCGCCGTCGCGATCCAGCCCGTCGGTTACCAGAAGCACCACGGCCCCCTGCGCCAGAATCCGCCGCGCCCAGAGCCGGTTGAAATCTGCCAAGGCCTCGCCGATTCGCGTTCCGCCCGACCAGTCGGGCACAATGCCGGCAACCTGCGTGAACGCCTCCTCCGGATCGCGCCGGGCGAGCTGACGGGTGATATTGGTCAGCCTTGTGCCGAACAGGAACACCGTGACCCGGCCGCGATCATTGACGACCGCATGAAGGAAATGCAGCAATATCCGGGTATAACGCGCCATTGAGCCGGAAATGTCGCATAGCACCACCAGAGGCGGCGGGCGGGTGAGCGGCACGCGGCGCGCGATGTCGAATATCTCGCCGGCGCTGCGCAGGGAATCGCGCATCGTGCGCTTGAGATCGATTCTGCTGCCGCGCGCGGCGGCGCGAGTGCGGCGGGTGCGGCGTTCGTCGAGCGGCAAGGTCAGCCGGGCGATCTCCACCTTGGCTTCAGCAATTTCATCCGCACTCATCGCCTCGAAATCGAGCGTCTCCAACCGTTCCTGGCCCGACGCGGTGAGCACGGCGTCGATCTCCTGCCGGTCGTCCGGCATGGGCGGCCGCTCGCGCGATTTTGCCGCCGCCATTGCCTCGGCCAGCCGTCGCGCCCCCGGCGGCACGCGCTCCTCGCCCGGCGCGCGTCCCTCCATCGCAGCAAGGATTTCGGCGAATTTCGCGGCATCGGGATTGCGCCAGAATACCGAAAACGCCTGATCGAACAGGATTTCGTGCTCGTGGCGCCGCAGCATCACCGTGCGCAGGGCGGCGCGAAACACCACCCGGTCGGTGATGTCCACATGAGTCAGCGCCTCGGTCGCGGCGACCACCTCGCCCGGCCCTACCGGCAGGCCGGCCCGGCGCAACAGCCGTGCGAAATGCATCACATTCGCTGCGAGCGCTCCGGTTTCACGGGTCGCGGTCATGCCGCGCGGATCGCCTCCTCGGTCAGTTTCGCCGCCGCTTCGCCGCGGAGTTTCGCGATGTCGTCCTGATATTTCAGCAGCACGCCCAGCGTGTCGTCCACGGCGCGGGGGTTGAGTTCGGATTCGTCCAGCGCCGCGAGTGCTGCGGCCCAGTCGATCGTTTCGGCCACGCCCGGCAGCTTGAAAATGTCCATGGTGCGGATGCGCTGGACGAAGGTGACGACCTGTGCGGAGAGTTTTTCCGGCACGCCGCGCGCGCGGACAGCGAGAATCGCGCGTTCCCGTGCGGCGTCCGGGTAATCGACCCAATGATACAGGCAGCGCCGGCGGATCGCATCGTGAACCTCGCGCGTGCGGTTGGACGTAATCACCACCACTGGCCTGGTCGCCGCGCGCACCGTGCCGAGTTCGGGAATGGTGATCTGAAAATCACCCAGAAGTTCCAGCAGAAATGCCTCGAACGGCTCGTCGGCGCGGTCAAGCTCGTCGATCAGCAAGACGGCGGAGGGCAGATCGGGGTCGATTGCCGACAGCAGCGGCCGGGCGAGCAGGAATTCGCGCGCATAGAGGTTCTGGCGCAGCGTCGCGCGCGATCCGCCGGTCTCGGCAAGGCGGATTTCGAGAAGCTGACGTGCATGGTCCCATTCGTAGGCG
This sequence comes from Acidiphilium iwatense, assembly GCF_021556475.1. GTDB lineage: Bacteria > Pseudomonadota > Alphaproteobacteria > Acetobacterales > Acetobacteraceae > Acidiphilium > Acidiphilium iwatense. Next base: position 49,452 of record NZ_JAKGBZ010000011.1, read on the forward strand.
GCGGCGGCGAGATCGAGTCCGTCATAGCATTGCAGGCGGACCAAGCGCCGATCGAGCTGCTTGGCCAGAACCTTGGCGATCTCGGTTTTGCCGGTGCCCGGTTCGCCTTCGAGAAACAAGGGGCGTTCCATCGCGAGGGCGAGATGGACGCTGGTGGCCAATGCCCGGTCGGCGATGTAGTCTCCTCCGGCGAGCAGCGCGGCCGTTTCTGCGACCGAAGCGGGCAAGGGCCGTGGCGTCATCCGATGAACTTCGCGATCACGATCGCGACGACGACAATGGAGATGACCAGCGGAATCCAGATGCCGATGGGCAGGCCGGCGATCACCGGGTTGCTCCGGTCGGCCTCGTGCGCGCCATGGGCATGGACCGGCGCCGGGGCGTGGCCATGATCGGCCGCCGGCACGGGCTCGGGCACGTTCTGCGCAACGGTCGGCGCGACCTGCTCGACGAAGCGGGTGAAAAACGTCTCGGCATAGGATTTTGCCACCGAATCGATCAGTCTTGCGCCGAGCTGCGCCATCTTGCCGCCGATCTGCGCGTTGACCTGATAGTGCAGCCTGGTGGCGCCCTGCTCGTCGTCGAGCTTGACCTGCGCGCCACCCTTGGCGAAACCGGCAACGCCGCCCTGCCCTTCCCCGGAAATCGTGTATGAATTCGGCGGGTCCAGATCGCCGAGCGTCACCCGCCCGTTGAACCGGGAGGAGATCGGGCCGATCTTAGCGTTCACCACGGCTTTCATCTCGGTATCGGACAGTTTTTCAATGCTCTCGCATCCCGGAATACAGGCTTGGAGGATCTCGGGGTCGTTCAATGCGACCCAGACCGTCTCGCGCGGCGCCGCGATCAGCCGTTCTCCCGACATATCCATCTGGCATAGTCTCCTTCACGTCTCGATTTTGTTGCGGATGACCTTAGTTTGAGGCTGCCCCGCGCGCAAATTGCCCTCCCACGCGAAAAACCAAATCGCGCGGCGGTCCCGGCATGACAAGCCTTGTCGCGGACGCGCCTGCCATGCTGCCCTTTTTCGGGACACTTCTCAGTTTCGCGCTCCTGCCCGGTGCCGCGCCGCGCTTCTGGCACCGGAACATGGCGCGGATCACTTTGTCCTGGGTGGTGCTCGGCGCGGTTCTCGGCAGCTTCCGTCAGGGTCCGGCAGCCGCACTCGCGGAGGTTTGGCAAGCGGGGATCGTCGATTTTCTGCCGTTCATCGCGGTGCTGATGGCGCTCTACACGCTGGGCGGCGGCGTCCTGATCGCCGGCGGACCATGGGGACGACCGGCGGGCAACGCGCTGCTGCTTGGCGGCGGCACGATTCTGGCCGGGCTGATGGGCACGATCGGGGCTGGGCTTTTACTGATCCACCCGCTGCTGGCCGCGAACGGCGCGCGGGCCGAACGGCGGCATCTGGTGTTCGCCTTCATCATTCTGGTCGCGAATGCCGGCGGTGCGCTAAGCCCGCTGGGCGACCCGCCGCTGCTGATCGGCTTTCTGCGCGGTGTGCCGTTTTTCTGGCCGACCCTGCATCTTGCCTTGCCGATGCTGGTCGTCGCGATTCCGGTGCTGGCTGCGACCTACGCGCTGGACCGGCGGCTCGCTTCACGCGAACCGGAGCCGAAGCCGCAGCCCTTGCGAATCCGCGGCGGCCTGAACATCGTGATGCTGGTGGTCTTCGCCGCGGCGATCACCGCATCCGGCCTGATGCAGGGCCCCGACATCGCGATCGGACCGGCCCACCTGCCGGCAGCGCAAGCGGCGCTGACCATGCTTGCCGCCCTCATCATTGCGATTTCGGAAATCCGTACGCCGCCCGCGATCAGGGCCCGCAACCGCTTCGCCTGGGCGCCGATGCGCGAAATCGCCATCCTGTTCTTCGCGATTTTCGTGACGATCGGGCCGGTGCTGCATCTTCTGACGACGATACCGCTCACGCGGTCGCCGCCCTTGTGGTTCTGGCTGTCCGGCCTGTGCTCCGCGTTTCTCGACAGCGCGCCCACCTATCTGATGTTCTTCCAGGCGGCGGGCGGCGATGCCGCGCATCTGATCACCCCACCGGCGCGGCTGCTCACCGCGATCTCGTCCGGATCGGTGCTGTTCGGCGCGATCACCTATCTCGGCAACGCGCCCAACCTGATGATCCGAGCGATCACCGCCCACAGGGGCGTGCGGATGCCGGGTTTCCTCACCTATATGCTGGCGGCGGGCGCGGTGCTGCTGCCGATTTTCGTACTCGAAACCTTTCTGTTCTTCAGCTGACGGAGCGGCGCGATTATGGCTTTTCCACCGGACGGCGAATCATGTCGTTCTTCATCATCAGCGCCAGCACCACCCCTTTGACCGGGCGCTGGAGCAGAAGCTGCAGCACGATCGCCAGCGGAATGAACACGATCAACGATGTGGCATAGCTCAGCGCGCCGTTCCGGTCCGCGATCATCAGCCCGCCGCCGATAATGCCAAGACCGATCACGATCGTGAGATAGGGCGGCAGCGTGTCGCACGGAACCTGCCCCAAGGGCGCATCGCAGCGCGGGCAACGGGCGCGAATCGTGAACCATCCCGCAAATGCCGAAGCCTGCCCACAGGACGGACAGCGCATGGCAAGCCCCCGTGCCAGCGCGGCACTCCAGCCCGGCATGGCAAAAACGCGACTTTGTTGCGTTGTCCGTCTGGTCCAGCGATGCGGTGGCTGTTCGGGCATTCCGGTCTCCTGATAGCGCTCCTACGCCGCGAGTTTTTCCTCCCCCTCGAGTGCCGCCTCGATTTCCTCCAGGCTGCGACCCTTGGTTTCCGGCACCAGGAACCAGGTGAAAACGATCGTCGCCAGGGTCATCGCAGCATAGATCAGGAAGGTCGGACCGCGCCCGAACCCATGAACCAGATCAAGAAAGGTGATCGAGACCAGCATGTTGAAGGTCCAGTTCGAGATGGTCGCGAGCGACATGCCGCGCCCGCGCACTGCGAGCGGAAAAATCTCGGCGATCAGCAGCCAGAATACCGGGCCCAGCCCGATCGCGAAGAACGCCACATAGGCGGCGACCGACAGCACCGTGACGAGCGCCAGGCTCCCGTGCAGCCCGATCATGAAACTGACCGAGAGGATAACCAGCGTCACCAGCATCCCGGCAAGTCCCCAGAGCAGGAGCTTGCGGCGCCCGGCCACGTCGAGCAGGCGCATTGCTACCAAGGTCATTACCACATTGACCACGCCAACGCCGGCGGTCGCTAAAATCGAGACGGAGGCCGACGGCAGACCAGCCTTCAGAAAAATGGTCGGCGCGAAATAGATCACCGTATTGATGCCGGTGACCTGCTGGAAGATCGCGAGCCCGATGCCGACGATCAGCGGCCGGCGCGCGCGCTTTTCAAACAGAACCGACCATGGTGCCGTCGCTCGATCCTCGCGTGCGATATCCTGGCGCAGCGCGCTCAACTCATCCGTCACGTCTTCGCGGCCGCGCAGAAAAATTAGCGCCCGGCGCGCGGCGTCCTCGCGTCTCTTGCCGGCAAGCCAGCGCGGACTTTCAGGCAAAGTGAGCATGCCCGCAAACAGCACGACGCCTGGCACCGCACCAAGGCCGAGCATCCAGCGCCAGCCATTGCCGCCATGCGAGAGCAGGAAGCCGACGCCATAGGACACCACGATGCCGAGGGTGATATAGAACTGGTTGATGGTGACGATGGCGCCGCGCTTCTCGGGCGGCGAAATCTCCGACAGATACATCGGCGTGAGCATCGAGGCGACGCCGATCGCGGCACCCACCAGCACCCGCCCGAGGAGCAGGATCGCAACACTCCAGGCCACCGCCGAAACCAGCGCGCCGACAATGAAAATCAGTGCCGTGATCAATAAAATGATGCGCCGCCCAAACGAATCGGACAGGCTGCCGGCAAATGCCGCGCCCACCGCCGCCGCCGCCAGGGCAATCGCGACGACGACGCCCTGCATGGTCGGACCGAGATGGAAAACATGACGGATGAACAACAAGGCGCCGGAAATCACGCCGGTATCGTAGCCGAACAGCAAGCCGCCGAGTCCGGCGATGACCGCGATCAACGTGAACTGCATCGCATCCTCCGATCCGTCCGTCGGCGGACGGGGTTAGCCGGAGAGATGGACAGTGCCGGTTAGCGTTTCAATGCGGCGGCTTCGGCGGCGAGCACGGCAATCCGGCGCCAATCGCCCGCGCGCAACGATTCCGCCGGCGTGAGCCAGGAACCGCCAACACAGATCACATTGGCAAGAGCCAGATAATCGGCCGCATTGGCGAGGCCGATTCCGCCGGTCGGGCAGAACCGAACCTCGGGGATCGGTGCCGCGATCGCGCGTAGCATGGGAATCCCGCCGGCCGGTTCGGCTGGAAAGAATTTCTGCCAGCGATAGCCGTGTTCCAGCAAAGCCAGTACCTCGGACGGAGTCGCCGCACCCGGCAGGAACGGCACGGAACTCGCCGCGGCCGCGTCGAGCACCGAAGGACTCGATCCTGGCGACACCACGAACCGCGCACCTGCTTCGGCAACCCGACGATATTGCACTGCGGTCAGCACGGTGCCTGCACCCACGACCATGCCGGGCACCGAGGCCGCCATGGCTGCGATGGCTTGCAATGCGACTTCTGTGCGGAGCGTGACCTCGACCACGCCGATGCCGCCTTCAAGCAGGGCGTGTGCCAGCGGCACGGCGTGAGATACAACCTCGATCGTCAGCACCGGAATGACCGGCGAAATGGCCAGAAGTTCGGCAAGCCCCCCCTGATTGGCTTGGACCCAAGTGCTCATGCGAATACACTCGCGCCGACATCCGCACCGCCGACCGCGGATCGGAACGCGCCGAACAACTCCCGCCCGACACCGTGATGATTCGCCGAAAGATCGACCTCAGGCAGCTTGCGTTGCGCGAATTCCGCCGCGTCGACCAGCGCCCTCAAAGTACCTGCATTGCAATCGAGCCGGATCATGTCGCCGTCGCGCAGTTTCGCGAGCGATCCACCTTGCGCGCATTCCGGCGTGACATGGATCGCCGCCGGAACCTTGCCGGACGCACCGGACATCCGCCCATCGGTGACCAGCGCCACCTTGAAGCCGAGATCCTGCAATACGCCGAGTGCGGGAGTGAGCTTATGAAGCTCCGGCATACCATTTGCCATCGGTCCCTGATGCGTCACCACCGCAACGAAATCGTGATGCAGTTCGCCCGATTTGAATGCCGCAAGCAATTCGTCCTGGCTGCGGAAAATCCGTGCCGGCGCCTCGACAATCCGATGCTCCGGCTTCACCGCGGAAAGCTTCACCACCGCCTGGCCGAGATTGCCGTGCAGGATCTTGAGCCCGCCATCGGCGCTGAACGGGTCTGATCCGTCGCGCAGGATAGTTGTATCCGCACTTTCGCGCGGTGCGGGAACCCAGTTGAGCGCGCCATCCTTGAGCACAGGCTGGTCGCGATAGGATGCAAGACCGTCTCCACTCCAGACCGTGCGCACATCGCCATGCAGCAAGCCATGATCGAGCAGCGAACCGATCAGCACCGGCATGCCGCCCGAAGCCTGAAACTGGTTTACGTCGGCAGCACCGTTCGGATAGATGCGCGCGAGCAGCGGCACATGATCGGACAGATCGGAAAAATCCTGCCAGGTGATGTGGATTCCCGCGGCACGCGCCATCGCGACCAGATGGATCGTATGGTTGGTCGAACCGCCGGTCGCTAACAGACCGACCATGCCATTGACCACGGCGCGCTCGTCGATCATTTCCCCAGTCGGCGTGAAATCATTGCCGCGTGCGGTAATTTCCAGAATCCGCCGCGACGCCGCCTCGGTCAGCGCGTCGCGCAATGGCGTGTTCGGGTTGACGAAAGATGCGCCCGGCAGATGCAGACCCATGATCTCCATCAGCATCTGGTTGGAATTCGCAGTGCCGTAGAACGTGCAGGTGCCGGGGCTGTGATAGGCTGCGGATTCCGCCTCCAGCAATTCGGCACGGCCCACCTTTCCTTCCGCATGCAACTGGCGGATGCGCGATTTTTCACCATTGGAAATACCCGACGGCATCGGGCCGGCGGGGATGAAAATCGACGGCAAATGGCCGAACGACAATGCCGCAATGACAAGACCCGGCACGATTTTATCGCACACACCAAGTAGCAATGCGCCGTCGAACACATCGTGCGACAGGGCGATCGCGGTCGCCATCGCGATCACGTCGCGCGAAAACAGCGACAATTCCATCCCTTCCCGACCCTGCGTCACGCCGTCGCACATCGCCGGCACGCCCCCCGCGACCTGCGCCACGCCGCCGGCCGCACGCACCGCGCGCTTGATGATGTCGGGGAAGCGCTCGAGTGGCTGATGCGCTGATAACATATCGTTATAAGAGGTCACGATGCCGATATTCGGCTTCGCGTCCTGCTTCAGATCGTCCTGTTCGGCAGGTACGCAACCCGCCACGGCATGGGCGAGATTGGCGCAGCCGATCGCCGCGCGATGCACGCCGCGCCGCGCCGCCGCATCGATGCGTGCCCGATACGCGCCGCGGCTTATGTGGCTGCGCTCGCGGATCCGGTCGGTCACGCGGGCAATCTGGTCGTTCAGCATTTTCATTCCTCGCGATCCGCCGGATCGCACCTGTTAGGTGCCGGGAACATCTCCGGCCTGTTCGTCGAACCATGTCCGGCCGTCACGCACTATCAACGCAACCGCCTCGGACGGCCCCCAGGTTCCCGCCGTGTAAAGCTTGGGTCTCTCGCCGGAATTCTTCCAGGCATCAAGAATGGATTCGGTCCATTGCCACGCGGCCTCGACCTCGTCGCGCCGCATGAACAATGTCGCGTTGCCACGCACCACGTCCATCAGCAGTCTTTCATAAGCATCCGGCAGGTGATTCTTGAAGGTCTCGGCGAAACTCAAATTCAGCGGCGCGGTGCGCAGGCGAAGTCCGCCCGGTCCCGGCTCCTTAGTCCAGAGATGCAGGCGGATATGCTCGTTCGGCTGCACCCTGATCACCAATCGGTTCGGCATGGCCTCGTCCGATCCGGTCGGAAAAATCCAGTAAGGTACAGGGCGGAACTGAATGACGATCTCGGACACTTTTTCCGGCAGGCGCTTGCCGCTGCGCAGATAGAACGGCACGCCGGCCCAGCGCCAGTTGCGTACCTCGACCTTCAACGCCGCGAACGTCTCGGTAATCGAACCATGTGCGATGTCCTTTTCCTCGGCATAGGCTTTGACCGGACCGCCCTTGATCGCCCCGGCGCGGTACTGGCCGCGCACAGTCTTGGTCGAAATCTCGTCTTGCGTGATCGGCGCGAGCGATTTCAGCACCTTGATTTTTTCGTCGCGCACCGCTTCGCGGTCGAGCGTCGCCGGTGGCTCCATCGCCACCAGACATAATAATTGCATCAGATGATTCTGAATCATGTCGCGCAGCGCGCCGGTATGGTCGTAATACCCGCCGCGTTCCTCCACGCCGACAGTCTCCGACACCGTGATCTGCACGTGGTCGATGGCGTTATGCTGCCAGACCGGCTCGAACAGCGAGTTGGCGAAACGCAGCACCAGCAGGTTTTGCACCGTCTCCTTGCCGAGATAGTGATCGATGCGGAAGATGTTGCGCTCTTCGAACACCGCACCCACCCGGTCGTTGATGTCCTGTGCCGAGGCGAGATCGTGACCGATCGGCTTTTCCAGAACGATCCGGGTTTCTGGCGTCTGCAGCTTGTGGGCGTGAATGTTGTCGGCGATCGCGCCGTAAAGTTCGGGCGAGGTCGCGAGATAGAATACCCTGATCTTGCGCGGTTCCTGGTGGAGCAGCTTGCCGAGATCGGCCCAGCCGCGCGCGGCGGTGGCATCGCACGAAATGAAATGCAGCCGGTCGAGAAACCGCTTTACCGCCTGTTGGTTCAGCGCTTCTTTTTCGACGAATTCTTCGAGACTTTTATGCACCAGGGTTTGAAACGCCTTGCGCGTCATTTCCCCCCGCGCGGAACCGATGATGCGGGATGTTTCCGGCAACTGCCCGTCGAGATCGCGGCGATAGAGCGCCGGCAGCAACTTGCGGCGGGCAAGATCGCCGGTGCCCCCGAAAACCACATAGTCGAACGGCTCGATGATCGGCTGGGAAAAATTCATGGGTCAAACCTATTCGCACTGCACAACGCCGATATATGCCGCCCTGCCCGCCAACTCAACTCATCCAATTGCCGCCATCGACATTCAGGGTCTGTGCCACGACATATTCCGCTTCGTCGGAGGCGAGGAACACCGCCGCCCCCACCAGATCGTCCGGCCTGCCCATCCGCCCATACGGCACCGCGAGCCCGACAAGGCGTTTTTTCTCGCCGACCGGCAAATTCTCGTAGCGTGCGAACAGCGCATCGACCTCGGCCCACATCGGCGTATCGACCACGCCGGGGGCGATACCGTTCACCCGAATGCCGTGACGAATCAGATCGAGTCCCGCCGATTGGGTGATGCTGATCACCGCAGCCTTGCTCGCGCAATAAACACCAACCAGCGCCTCGCCCCGACGCCCCGCCTGCGAGGCCATGTTGATGATGCGCCCGCGCTTGCCGCGCGCCATCATCTGTTTCGCGATCGCCTGGAGCGTGAACAGCAGGCCCTTCACGTTGATCACGAAAATACGGTCATAGCTCGCTTCGGTGATATCGGCGATCGGCGCGAGATCGAATACGGCTGCATTGTTCACCAGAATATCCAGACCGCCGCGATCGGCAGTGAAGGCTGCGAAATCGGCAATCGACCCCATATCCGCGACATCCAGCGCGCAGGCGTGCGCCTTTGGGCCAAGCGCCTGCGCGGCATCTTCCGCCGCTTCAAGGCTGCGGTCGGCGATGCACACCGTCGCACCTTCGGCAATGTAACCCGCCGCCATGGTGCGGCCGATGCCGCCGGCGCCGCCGGTGATCGTGGCGTATTTGCCCGTTAATCTTCCGCTCATCGAATGGGCCTCACCACACACAATAGCCGCCATCGGCGAGCACGATTGAACCTGTCATCAGGCTCGATGCGTCGGAGGCGAGAAACAGAACGACGGAGGCGATTTCATGGGTCTGGCCGACTCGGTGCATCGGCGTCATATCCAGCCAGATACGGTTGAGTTCTTCGTCTTCCATACCGAACCGCGTCAGGGGCGTATCGATATAGGTGGGGGCGACGGCATTGACCCGCACGCCACGATCGGCCCATTCGCCGGCGAGCGAGCGGGTCAGATGATGCACGGCTGCCTTGGAAGCGTTGTAATAGCTCTGCTTCTGCGGCTTGTTGGAAATGAAACCGGACATCGAGCCGATATTCACCACCACACCACGCTTGCGCGCGAGCATCGCCTTGCCGAAGGCGCGGGCGCAGTAGAATACACCGTTGAGATTGACGTTGACGACGTCGAGCCAATGCTCGTCGGTCACATCCTCGGCGGCGGTGCCGGAGCGGGCGATGCCGGCATTGTTCACGAGAATGTCGATCGCACCGAATTTTTCTTCAAGCGATCTAGCCGCCGCATTTACGGCCGCGCTGTCGGTTACGTCGAGCACCACGCTGTCCGCCGAATGGCCGAGCTTTGCCAATGTCACCTTGCCTTCCTCGCAGACATTGGCGTCACGGTCGGCGATGATCACATGCGCGCCAGCTTCGGCCAGAGCTGTCGAACAGGCCAGGCCGATCGCGCGGCCGCCCCCCGTCACCACCGCATTACGGCCCTTGAGATCGTATTTTTCGAGATACATTTTTGCTCCTGTCGTTCGTCAGGTATCGCGGATACGGGTTCAATGCAGATGAAATGTCCGCCTTATCAACGCCCTGCCGTCCGGGCCGAACAAAGATGCCCGATCGGTCCGCGGCGCCATGGTCACCGGATCGCCCATGCGAATGCCAGCCAGTTCATCGGCCTTGACAATCATCATCCCGCCATTCGGTCGCTTCACATAGACGAGGGTTTCGTTGCCGAGATGTTCGACGAAATCCGCGACGCCCCCAATCGGCCCGGATTCCGCGAGCATCGTATGCTCGGGCCGCATTCCAACGGTCACGCGGGTTCCCGGCCCCGCTTCGATGCCATCGGCCGCGATCGTCACCACTCCCGCATCCGCGAGCGCGACTTGCGCCCCATGATCGTCCCGCGCGACGATCTCGCCGTCCAGCAAGTTCATTTTGGGCGAGCCGATGAATCCCGCGACAAACAGATTGGCCGGATTGTTGTAAAGTTCGAGCGGGCTGCCGACTTGTTCGACGATCCCGCCGTTCAGCACCACGATGCGGTCGGCCATGGTCATCGCCTCGATCTGATCGTGGGTGACGTAGATCATCGTCGTCTGCAATTCCTTGTTGAGCTTGACCAGTTCGGTGCGCATCTGAACGCGCAGCGCCGCATCGAGATTGGACAGCGGTTCGTCGAACAGAAATCCTTTCGGATTGCGCACGATCGCCCGGCCGATCGCGACACGCTGGCGCTGCCCGCCGGAGAGCGCCTTCGGCCTTCGGTCGAGCACCTTGTCGAGTTGCAGCATCGCGGCGGCCTGGGACACCTTAGCCACGATCTCGGCCTTGGGGACTTTCGCCATTTTCAAGGCGAATCCCATGTTTTCCGCGACCGTCATGTGCGGGTAGAGCGCATAGGTCTGAAACACCATGGCGAGGCCGCGCTTGTCGGGTGGAATATCGTTCGCGCGCACCCCGTCGATACTGAAATCGCCGCCGGTGATTTCCTCAAGCCCCGCGATCATGCGCAGCAGCGTCGTCTTGCCGCAGCCGGACGGCCCCACGAAAACCACGAACTCGCGATCGTCGATCGCAAGATCGACTCCCTTGATCGCATGGAATCCCTCATACCGCTTCTCGACTTTTTCGAGAACGAGCTTTGCCATCATTCTCTCCTATTTCACCGCGCCGAACGTCAAGCCGCGAACCAGGCGCCGCTGAGTCAGGCTGCCGAAGACCAGAATCGGCGCCACCGCAAGCACCGAGGCCGCGGACAGTTTCGCCCAGAACAAACCTTCCGGCGCCGAGAAACGCGCGATATAGGCGGCGAGCGTGCCGGCGCGCGAAGCGGTCACGTTGATGCTCCAGAACGCCTCGTTCCACGACAGAATGACCGAGAGCAGTGCGGTGGACGCAATGCCGGGCCCCGACAGCGGCAACAGCAGATGGACCATCTGCTTGCGCGGACCGATCCCGTCGACCCGCGCGGCTTCCAGAATTTCCCCTGGAATTTCCTTGAAGAACGAATAGAGCATCCAGACCACGATTGGCAGGTTCATCAGCGTGTCGATGCCGACAAGGCCAATCCGCGTGTCCAGAAGCCCGGCTTCCTTCAGGCCGAGATAGATCGGCATCAGGACGCCCACCGCCGGCAGCATCTTGGTGGACAGCATCCACATCAGGGTAAACTCGGTGCGTTTTCCCGGAAAAAACGCAAGCGCATAGGCAGCGGGGAACGCGATCGCGATGGCGAGAACCGTCGACCCGATACTGACGACAACGCTGTTGATCGCGAACAGAATATAGCCGGCATTGTTCGTCGCCGCGAGGAAGCTCTCGAATGTCGGCGGAAAGATTAGCAGAGGCGGGATCGCGATCGCCTGGCCTTCGGTCTTGAAGGCGGTGATTAGCATCCAGAGAATCGGGAAGAACATCACCAAGGCGGCGATCCAGGCTAGCACGCCGAAAATGACCCTGCTGGAGATGGATGGTTTCATCGCCGCTTCCTAACGCTGCAGGTTTTTCGAAACGGCGCGAATCAGGAAGAAAGCAAGAATATTTGCAAGCACGATCGCGAATACGCCCGCCGCCGACGCGCTGCCAATGGAGAAATCATTCAACGCCTTGATGAAGATCAGATAGGTGAGCGTCGTGGTCGCATCGCCCGGCCCGCCATTCGTCGTCGTGTAGATCACCGCGAATGCCGACAACAGAAAGATCGATTCCAGCATGATGACGATGGCGATCGGCCGTCCGAGATGCGGCAGCACGATGTAGCGCAGCCGCGCGAAACCGTGCGCGCCGTCCATCCGGGCCGCTTCGAGCTGGTCGGTGTCGAGGGATTGCAGCGCGGTCAGCAGGATCAGTGTTGCGAACGGAATCCACCGCCAGGAATAGATGATGATCACGGCAGTCATCGGATCGGTGCTGAACCAGGCGATCGGGCGCAATCCCACCAGCATCATCAGCCAACCGAACAATCCGCTGACCGGATCGAGCAGCAGATTCTTCCAGATCAGGGCCGCGACCGGCGACATCACGAAAAACGGTGCGATCGCCATCAGCCGCGCGACGTTCCGACCAGGAAAATCGTTATTGAGAAGCAAGGCGATCAGCGTGCCGAATACGATGGACGCAAACAGCACGCCGACGACGAGAATAACGCTGTTCTCGATCGCCACCCAGGTCGAGACGTCGGTGAACAGATAGCGGTAGTTCAGGCCGCCGTTGAGCACTGCAGGCGGCGACATCAGGTTATAGTGTTCGAACGAATAGAACAGCGTGCGCAGCAGCGGCAGAACCGACCAGAGCAGCAGCAAAGCCACCGCCGGCAGCAGCAAGGGCAAGGTATTGACCTGCCGCGAGCCGCGGGACCGGCCAGTCACCCGCAGCCCGCCGGTTTTGGTGATCGCTTCGCTCATTCCGCCACCTGAACGTTCCGTGATCCGGCTCAGTGGTAGCCCGCTTCCTTCATCGTCCGCGCAGTTGAAGACTGCGCCTGTTTCAGTGCCGCTTCAACGGATTTCTGCCCGGCCAATACCGCCGCGATCTGCTGGCCAACCTCGGTGCCGATTCCCTCGAATTGCGGGATGGCGACGAACTGAACGCCGACATAGGGCACTTTCTTCAAGGTGGGGTCGTTGGGATCGGCGGTCAGAATCGCGTGCTTCACCATTTTCGCGAAAGGGGCGGCTTTCAGGTAGTTCGGATTGTCATAAGTGGAAATCCTGGTGCCCGGCGGCGTCTGCACCCAGCCGAAGGTTTTGCCGGCAAGCGCCAGATACTGCTTCGATGTCGCCCATTCCAGGAACTTCTTGGCATCCGCTTCCTTGCGGGTCGATTTCGGAATGGCGAGCGACCACGCCCAGAGCCAATGCGCCCCTTTCGGCGTCACCGCGACCGGCGCATCGACCATGCCGACATCGTGGGCCACCTTCGAGGTCTTGGGGTCCCACAGCGTTCCGGCGGCAACGGTGGAATCGATCCACATGCCGCATTTGCCCTGGCTGAACAGCGCCAGATTCTCGGTAAAACCGTTCGATGTCGCGTTCGGCGGCCCGTATTTCTTTTCCAGATTGACGTAGAACGTGACTGCATTCTTCCACGCGGCGCTATCGAGCTTCGGCTGCCATTTCATGTCGAACCAGCGGCCGCCATAGGTATTCACCAGCGTATCGATATAGGCCATGTTCTCGCCCCAGCCGGGCAGGCCGCGCAGGCAGATGCCGTAGACGCCTTTGGCGGGATCGTTGATTTTCGCCGCGTATTCCGCGATTTGCTTATAGGTCGGGTGCTTCGGCATGGTGATGCCGGCTTTCTTGAACAGGTCCGTGCGGTAATAGGTGACCGAACTTTCGGCGTAGAATGGCAGGGCATAGAGCATGCCCTTGTAGGAAAGCCCCTTGCGGACGGATGGAAATATGTCCTTGACGTCGTAGCTCGCCGGCAGGCCGGTCATCGGGTCGAGCCAGTGGCTTTTCGCCCAGATCGGCACTTCGTAGGTTCCCACCGTCACCACGTCGAAATTCCCGGAATTGGTCGCGATATCCGTGGTCACACGCTGGCGCAGCGTATTCTCGGGCAGCACCACCCAGTGCAGCTTGATCCCGGTTTCCTTGGTGAATTGCGGCGACAGTTTCTGCATCTGCAGCATGTCGGGATTGTTCACCGTTGCGATGGTCAATGTGGCGGCATGAGCCGCGCCGGTCGCGCAGAGCACGCCGAGCAAGCCGCCCATGATATTCTGATATCGTTTCATTCCTGTATCCCCCTTTCGATCGTTCTTGATGGCTTCAATGCAAGTCGGCGGCGATGGCGTGCCCAGGAGACAGACCGGCACGCGACACCGCGCGGCGGAAGTGAGAACCGCAAAATTCGTGACGATATCGAATGAGAAAACCCGTACGGGTGCGAATGTCCAACGCACCGCTGTGACGACGCTCCTCTCGCTGCCACGGCGTGCGGTTCGTCCGCATCTTATGAAACGCAGGTAAACTTCTTTCGTTTAGAAAGTCAATGCAAAAATTATTTCGTAGAAAACATCGCAAATCCGGGCAAATTCCTCGATTTTTGCATGAGGCAGCAGCGCTGTCCAGGTTTTCGGCTTTCGATACGAAACTTATGGACTTTCTGTCCGATCGCTGGCAACGATTGGGGATGCGCAACGCCAGGGCAGCAAGGTGATGATCGGCGCGAAAAGCGCCGTGCTCCAGCGCCGGCTGAAAATCGCCGACTGGATCCGCCAGCATGGCCAGATGCGGGTGGACGAACTCAGCACCGCGCTGATGGTCTCGGAAGTCACGATCCGCGGTGATCTGTCCTATCTCGAGGAACAGGGCCTGATCGTGCGCAGCTTCGGCAAGGCGATCGCCACGAAATCCGCGGCGCCGCGCGATCGCCCGGTGAGCGCGCCGCTGACCAAGGCGCTGCTCGTGCCCATGCTGCGACGTGCGCAGAGCCTGATCGAGCCGGATCAGACCGTGCTGATCGGCCCCGGCGATCTGGCGATGCAACTGATTCCCTGGCTCGCCGAAATTCCCGGATTGTCCGTGCTGCTCGCCAATGTGGCAGCAATTCCGCTGGCACGTGCCTGTCTCGATGCGCGGGTGCATCTGCTGGGCGGCGAGATCAACGCCGAGACTGGCGCGCTCGAAGGCGCACAGACGATCCGCGGCCTGGACCACTATCCGCTCGGCTGGACGATCATCGAAGCCGACGCACTCTCGGCCGATGCGATGCTTCTGCTGGCCTCGAAATCCGCCGAGCGCCTCGGCGAAGCGGCGTTGCGACGCGCGGCACGCAGTATCGTGCTGGTCGGCAGCCAGGCACTGTCACTTGAACGCAGGGCCGCGCATCTGCCGCTTGCCGGCATTTCCGATATCATCCTGCCCTCGGCCCCCAGCAATCGCGCGCGCGACATCATGATCGATGCTGGATTCCGGCCGATCGACAGCGATGGCGGAACCCAGGCGCATTTCTGCAGCCACCGTCCGAGTGCCGAACGCGCGGCCCGCACCGCCGGCGAAGCCTCGTGACGGGTGCGGCGTGACAGTGGGGATGGCATGATCCTCACCATGGGGGAGATTCTGGTCGATATCCTTGCCGAGGAACGCGGCCAGGGCTTCCTTGAACCCGGCCGCCTGCTTGGTCCGTTCCCCGGCGGCGCGCCGGCAACCTTCATCGTTCAGGCGGCACGGCTCGGCGCCCGCGCCGGCATTATTTCCTGCGTCGGCGACGACGATTTCGGCTGGCTCAACGTCGAGCGGCTGCGCCGCGAGAACGTGGATGTCGGCGCCGTGCGCATCGACCCCGATCAGGTCACCGCGAGCGCCTTTGTGCGCTATCGCGAGGATGGCGACCGCGACTTCCTGTTCAACCTCAAGCGCAGCGCCGCCGGCCGGATCGCGATCGACGGCGCGGCACGCGCCATGCTCGCCGAGTGTGCGCATTTCCATATCATGGGGTCGTCGCTCTTCTCGTTCCACATCATCGATGAAATGAAAAAAGCACTCGAGCTGGTCCGGGCGAATGGCGCGACGATCTCGTTCGACCCCAATATCCGCAAGGAAATGCTGCGGATTCCAGAAATGCGCGCGGGACTCGAATTCATGCTGGGCTATACCGACATCTTCATGCCGTCGGGCCCTGAGATCCTGCTGCCGACCGACGCGAAATCCGAACGCGCCGCGATCGACGAATTGCTCGACCTCGGCGTGCGCATGATCGTGATCAAGCGCAACCGCAAAGGGGCGAGTTTCTACAGCAACGACGATGCCTTCGACGTGCCGGCATTTCCGATCGAGGAAGCCGACCCGACCGGCGCGGGTGATTGTTTCAGCGCGGCCTTCGTCACCTGTCTGCTCAAGGGTATGGATATGCGGCGCTGCGTCACCTACGCCAATGCCGCCGGTGCGCTCGCGGTCAGCCGCAAAGGCGGGATGGAAGGGATCGGGGGTTTTGCAGCCCTAGATGCGCTCATCGCGCGAAGCGATCTGCCATAACATTTCGTTATTTCGAGAGAGCGCATCATGAGTGATTCAAAAACGGATGTGGCGATCGGCATCGATGTCGGCACCGGCAGCGCGCGCGCCGGCGTGTTCACGCTGGATGGCGCCATGCTTGCCCAGGCGGTGCGCCCGATCCGCCAGTGGTGGCCGCGCGCCGATTTCATCCAGCAATCCAGCACCGATATCTGGGCCGCCGTTGGCGATTCCGTGCACGCGGCACGCGCCGAGGCCGGCAGAAACCTGCGTGTACGCGGCATTGGCTTCGATGCGACCTGTTCGCTTGTCGTGCTCGATCGCGGCGGCGCGCCGCTCAGCGTCGATCCCGCCGGCGCGGCGGAGCAAGATGTCATTCTGTGGGCCGACCATCGCGCGCACGGGCAGGCCGAACGGATCAACGCGGGCGATCACGCGGTGCTGCGTTATGTCGGCGGCCGCATCTCGCTGGAGATGCAGACGCCGAAACTGCTCTGGCTCAAACAGAACTTGCCGGAAATCTGGCGGAAGGCAGCACATTTTTTCGACCTGCCCGACTATCTCACCTGGCGTGCGACGGGAGCGCCATCGCGTTCGCTCTGCTCCACCGTGTGCAAATGGACCTATCTCAGCCACGAGAATCGCTGGGACGAGACCTATTTCCGCGCGATCGGCCTTGGCGATCTCGCCGACGAGAACTTCGCGCGCATCGGCACCGCCATCCTGCCGATGGGCGCGCCCGCGGGACCAGGGCTGTCGGTGGAGGCCGCCGCCGCGTTCGGGCTCGATGCCGGCATCCCAGTCGGCACCTCGGCGATCGACGCCCATGCCGGCGGTCTGGGCGTGATCGGCGCCGCTCTCGACGGCACGCCGCCGGACGATGCGGCATTCGCCCGCCGTCTGGCGCTGATCGGCGGCACCTCCTCGTGCCACATGGCGGTTTCGCGCACCCCGAATTTCGCTCCAGGCGTGTGGGGGCCGTATTTCTCGGCGATGGTTCCCGATTTCTGGCTGAACGAGGGCGGCCAGTCGGCGACCGGCGCGCTGATCGACCACATCGTGACCGGTCATGCCGCCTATCCCGCGCTGGCCGAACGGGCGCAAGTCCAGGGCATCACCATCTATCAGCTTCTGAACGGCATCCTGGACGATATGGCGGTGCGAGCGCCGTTGCCCGCATTACTCACCGAAGGGCTCCATGTTTTCCCCGATTTCCACGGCAACCGCTCGCCGCACGCGGATGCGACCCTGCGTGGCATGGTCTCCGGCCTGTCGCTTTCCGCCACGCCGGAGGATTGCGCGCGCCTCTATCTCGCGACCATCCAGGCGATCGCCTATGGCACGCGCCACATCATCGAAACGATGAACGCAAACGGCTACGCGATCGACACGATTTTCGCGACCGGCGGGGGCACCAAGAACCCGGTATTTCTGCGCGAGCACGCCGACGCCACGGGCTGCCGCGTGGCACTGCCCACCGAACCGGAAGCGGTTCTCCTGGGTGCGGCCATCCTCGGCGCGGTCGCCGGCAAAGCCTATTCCGATATTCGCGCGGCGATGGCGGCAATGAGCCGCGCCGGACAGGTCATCGCCCCAAACCAAGCCGCCGCCGGGTATCACGCCCGGAAATATGCGGTGTTCCAGCGCATGCACGCCGACCAGCTTGCCTATCGCACCCTTATGGCCGGCTATTGATGGATTGAGCCATCGGGATTCTGGCTATTACGGGACGGTCGTTTATTAAGGCTAAATGTCCAATCCGATCCTGCCCATCCGCATCATTCTCGGTCGCCCGCGCCTGTTCACCGGCCTTGTCTGTGGGTTGATCGCGTTTCCGTTCCTGCCGCACACCCTCCCATTGACCACGCGCGGCGTGATCTCATGGGACGTGTTCGTCGCCGCATTCCTGATTCTCGCGGCCATCCATTTCGCGCACGCCGACCATAAGCGCATCGCTGCCGATGCCGCCCGTCAGGAGGAAGGTGAATGGTCGCTGTTCGCCCTGACGCTGATCGGCGCCGTGATGAGTTTCACCGCCATCGTGATTTTTTCCGGCCTCGCGCATCTGAAGGCCGCTCATAGCGAATATATCGCGCTTGTGGCACTTACCCTGACAGCATCGTGGCTGATGACCCAAGTGACCTTCGCGTATCGTTACGCGCATGAATACTATGCCATCACGAGCGCCGGCCCCGAGGGCGGCCTGGAATTCCCCGGCGAGGATTCGCCCGACTACCTCGATTTCATCTATTTTTCCTTCGTGCTCGGCATGACGTTCCAGGTATCGGACGTGAACGTCACCGGACGGAAAATGCGCCGCCTCGCCACGCTGCAAGGCTTGATCGGCTACATGTTCAATACAGTGGTGCTGGCGCTGACCATCAACATCGCCGCCGGGATTTTCTGAGCCGCAACGCCGATCGCCCTGCCCGATCGCTGATCGGGCAAGGTTGGGCGGGCGGATGAGCCGGTGCGCGGTCAGGGCGGCGCGCGCGCGATGGCGCGGCAAAGGACGGGCTGGATGGCGCGGCCGGGCTGGGGCGGCACCTGAACATGGAACGGGATGTGCCGCATCGATGGTGTTTCGGGGGCGGTGTTTGTCCGCGGCTCGGGTGCCGCGGGTTCGGACGGGTTTGGCGATCTTGCGATGCAGAGGCAGGGCGGCGGCCTGATGCCGAGGCTGTGGCACAGGGGACGGAGCAGGCGGCCGAAGCGCGGGTCGTCCGCGATCATGGCGGCGACCCTGGGATCGCCGAGGAAAAAGCGAAGCTGCGAGGCGGCCGTCCTGGATTCCGGCAACGGAGCGAGAAGCCAGCCGAAGCGGCGCGGCAGGCGGAGCGCTTCGGGTTCCGGCGATGCGGGCTCGGACGGTGCGGGTGCAGGTTCGGGTTCGCGCGGCGGTGCCGGAGGGCGTGTCCGCGCGCGGCGCCGGGGCGGGGTCGCGTAGCGGGGCGCGCTGGCGATGGCCTTGAAGCGGGCGGCGATGAAGCGCAGGCGGTTCCAGAGCAGGAGGGTCAGCAGCGGCGATGCGAACGCACCCTTGACGCCGCGGGCGGCGACGGCCTGGCAGAGATACTCGATGATGCCGGCGAAGCGGGCCGAGGGGGTGTTCAGGTTCACGAACGAAACAAGAACATAAATGGCGGGGGGTGGGCAAGGGGATTGTGCGGGGTGGACAGGGCTGGTTCGACAGACCGTTTCGTCCCGCGCTCCATATCGCAGAATCAATCTCGTCCATGATCGGGTGGTGGGGGACAAACCCTTACGTCGACGGCGTCGGAACTCCCGGTTCGCAGCAAGTTCCATCCAGCGCGTCGCCGATCCTTTGACGGTTCATATCTGTTGATAGTGCGCAAGGCATTGTCAGAATTGGCTACACGTCAGTAAAAGGCGGGGGCAACGGCCCAGAGAACGACGCATCGGGTCGAACCTGCATTTTCGAACCGATGTGGTAGAGCGCTCGAAAACTCAAACGAATCACCAGCGCAGAGAACGCCGGCCTGACCATCGACTTCGAGGCGCAGAGACCCTTCCAGGACCGTGCCCGCGTCGTAACCCGCATGGGTGTACGCGGTGTCGCCCGAGGAGCCATTCGGCTCAATGTGAACCAACATAAGCTGGATCTTACCGTCTCCGGCCTCCGCGGATAATAGCTGCTTCGTGACACCATTTGTCGTCAGTTTAAGCACTCGCCGCTGCTCTTGCCGAACGATCCAGCGCGGCTCATGTGCCATGGCGCTGGGTTCACTGAAGAACCAGCTCATAGGCACGCCGAAGACATCTGATAAACGCTGCAACGTTTTAATCGAAGGTGTTGAGACGCCGCACTCGATCTGACTCAGCATGCTTACCGAGACCCCGCTGAGCCTAGCTAACTCCTGCAGAGTCCAATTCCGTCTTCTGCGAGAGATACGCAACCGTGCTCCGACCTTCATCTGAGTAGACTCGGCCTCACCCTTGACCCTCCTTCTGCGCTTTAGTGCGCCAGCTCGGTCATATTCGTCCATCTGGGTTCCTTTTCCGTTATAGCTATAAAAATTGCAAGATTTTTACATTTTTATTGACATTAAAATGCTCCAGATTATAGCTTGCCTTAAGTATGGCCGAAACTGAACCCGTATCGGGCGCCCCGCCCCGTCTAAGCGTTGTGCCGAGGGTCCCATTGGATTTTCTGTTGCGCTGTTTTTCTGATAACAATAGATGAGGAGGCCAAGATGCTGAAGTCTCATGCCATTCCTGTAAAGTTTGGCAGAATTCTGCTTTCATTATTTATCCTCTGGGGATTGTCCACGACACCAACTTGGGCGTCAACCAAAACCCTCTACCTTTTTAACTGGGCGCATTATATCGGTAATGGAGTTATCAAGAAATTTGAAGCAAAATGCGGTTGCAAGGTGATTCAGAGTTATTATAATTCCAACGCACAACTTGTCGCCAAACTCAATGCTGGGGGCGATGCGCAATACGATGTTGTTGTTCCGACCAGCTTTTATATTTCCCAGCTTGCTGACGAAGGATTAATTCAAAAACTAGACCATGCACGCCTATCGAATTTCAAAAATCTTCTGCCAAAATTTCAGAATCCAAGTTATGATCCACATGACGCCTATTCGATTCCATACCAATGGGGTACGACGGGTGTAATCTATAATACAAAAAAATTCAATAGCGCGCCGAATAGCTGGGCGTTACTGTTTGATCCGAAAGAAAATCCGCATTATCCGTTTGCGCTCATAGGTGGCAAGGGGCGTGAGACCATAGGCGCGGCATGTGCATACCTCGGTTTCGGTATTCAGTGTAGCAAGAAGAGTCAATGGTTGAAGGCGGCGCGCTTAATCGAGAAGACAACGAAGCGGCCGAATTTCATCGGCTTCGTTGGCGGCGAAGTCGAGGTTCATGATATAGAAGTTGGTATCATCGACGCCGGAATGAGCTGGAACGGCGACATTGCTACTTGTCACGCGGGGCAAATGGGGCATTGCCCGGATACGAGGTACATCGTGCCCAAGGAAGGCACTCTGATGTGGGTCGATACGATGGCCATTCCCGCACATGCGCCTGACCCGGCACTAGCGTACGAGTTCATAAACTATATTCTTTCCGCTAAAGCCGGAGCCGAGCTGTCGAACTTCAACAACTACTCGAGCCCCAACGCGAAAGCGATGCCATATCTTGATAAGGCCCTGAGTGCGCCATTGGTGTCGCCAGGCAAAGATGAGATGAGAAGATTGTATTTCTTGAATCCTCTTCCAAAGAACAAGGTGCAGGTATTTTACGCTATCTGGTCGGCAGTTCGCGAGCACTGACCGGATATGTCGTAGGTCTTATGACGGCGAGCACGGCCAGGATTCACGCGTGAAGAACTGACGATGGATCGACAGTCGTTTCCGGCCAGCCTTTATGTGGAAACCGCGAAGTCCGGCGTTGTTGCGCCGAGCCTTGCCGGTCACATTCGAACATCCGTCGCGATCATTGGCGGCGGCTATACAGGCCTCTCAGCGGCTCTATGTTTGGCAGAACGTGGCGTGCGGGTTGTCGTTCTTGAGGCCAACGACGTTGGTTGGGGAGCTTCAGGACGAAACGGGGGACAAGTAAATCCCGGCCTCAAAGCGGATCCGGACGAGATCGTGCGACGGTTCGGAAACGAGAGAGGAAACAGGATGATCGACTGGGCTTGGAACGGCCCCAGCCGAGTGTTTGAATTGGTGCGCCAGCACGGGATGGAATGTGAAGCGAGGCAGGATGGAACCATTCGCGCCGCATACACGACGACTGATGAAAGGCGGATCATGCAGAGTATCGCTCAATACGTGCGCCATGGCATGCCTGTAGAGCTTCTATCGTCACATGCGATGCAATCCCGAACTGGCTCGTCGCGCTATTTGGTCGGCATGCTGGATCGCCGCGGTGGATCGCTGAACCCACTGGGGTATGCGCGAGGTCTGGCAGCCGCCGCTCGGAGAGCCGGCGCGGAGATCTACGGCGCGAGCCGGGTGTTACGAGTCCGAAGAGACGGAGCCCATTGGACTCTTACGACGGTTCGGGGGAGCGTAGACGCCGAGCAGGTGGTTCTCGGTACTAACGGATATACGGATGAGGTTGCCGCAGCGGTTAAGAATAGCCTCGTACCTGTCTATAGTGCGATCATCGCGACGGAGCCTTTACCTGACGCGCTCGCAACTACCATCTTGCCGGGTCGACAAGTCGTCTATGAGCTTGGCCCGCTTCCAACCTACTTTCGAGTGGATGAAGGAAATCGTCTACTGATCGGAGGGCGGAGCGTTCTCCGATCGAAACAGGGGCTCAATAGTTTTCTCCATTTGAAGCGCTATGCGTCACGGCTATGGCCCTTTCTCAACGGAATTGAATGGACCCACGGTTGGAATGGCCGTGTCGCGATCACTTTGGATCATTACCCGCATGTGCATGAGCCGGCACCCGGTATGCTGGTGGGAGTTGGATACAATGGCCGCGGCGTCGCGATGGCGACGCTTGTAGGGGAGCTCCTCGCTCGTAGAGCCCTCGGTGCAAAGGACGATGAATTGGAGCTGCCCATCAGTCCCATCGCGCCGGTTCCATTGCGACGGTTTTGGAGAGTGGGCGTGGCGGCCCGGATAGCATATGGTCGGATGAGGACCCGACTATCTGGATAACTTGGTCACCGGCTGGTGCGTTTTTGTGAATTTCGTGTCAAGTGGAGCGAAGCCGTGGGCGGCGCCTTCTCAGTCAGGCGAGGCTCCGGCCCACTTATTGCGGAACCGCGCCGATGCGGCGCGCGCGGCGACAGCCTGGCAGAGATACCCGCCGCCGGTTCATGATACCCGTAAAATCAGAGGCGGGATTTGTCATGATGCCCCTGTCGCAATGATCACTCTGCGCTCAGCGAACTCGGAAGAGCGTCGAAGAGGCGGCGGGCGATCCTCGCTTCTTCGGTATTGATGCCCCTGGGAAGAACAGGCATCAGAAAATCACCTTCCGTCGTTTTGATGAGCCATACCCTGCAAACATTGCGGCCGGCGAGACGTATTTTAAATTCAATCCGATCCACGACAAGAATCTCCGGCGGACGGGGATTGGTGACCGGGTCGTAACCGAAAGTCCGCATAACTCCGATCAAATGGGTGTGGTTATCGCCGACATCCCGATTTCCATAATTATGATCCCGGTACCACTGGCCTCCCGCGCCTTCGTGAAAATTGTCAGCCTCGAGTTCGAGCCGTGAAATTCGTCCTGGCGGCATTGGGATGGTTCCTCGACAGAAAGGCATGATTTTCTTGCCCGCTGGACGTTACCATATCCGTTCCTTTGCTTGAATGGAAATCTATTGCGGTGCAGGAGGATGGCGGCTTGCGGCACGATGGATTGCTTCGCTCCGCTCGCAATGACGGTTCCGATGTTTGTCTCGAACCGGGACACTGACAGGAGGATGGCGGCTTGCGGCGCGATGGATTGCGTCGCTCCGCTCGCGATGACGGTTCCGATGTTTGCCCCAAACCGGGACACTGACAGGAGGATGGCGGCTTGCGGCGCGATGGATTGCGTCGCTCCGCTCGCGATGACGGTTCCGATGTTTGCCCCGAACCGGGACACTGACAGGAGGATGGCGGCTTGCGGCGCGATGGATTGCTTCCGCCTCGCAGGCTCGGCGTCGCAATGACGGGATGGGGCGGTGCCTTTATTTTCCCGCCTTATGCGCCGCCGCTTCCTCGGCGCTGGAAACTCCGCCATGCGCCGCCGACCAAGCGACCGGGTCTTCCAGGAACTTGCGCACCCCGGCAAGTGTCGCTTCAGGGAAATAATTTCCGCCCCGGCAGGCTTCCAGCACATCCCACCAGGTGCAGAGATGGTGCAGGGAAATCCCCATCTCGGCGAGCTTGGACAGGCTGCCCGGAAACACCCCGTAATAGAACACCACGAAGACGTGATCGCAGATCGCCCCGGCGTCGCGCAGTGCGGTGGCAAACTGGATTTTCGAGCCGCCATCGGTGGTCAGATCCTCGACCAGCAGCGTGCGCTTGCCTTCCGGCACGTCGCCCTCGATCAGCGCGTTGCGGCCGAAACCCTTGGGTTTCTTGCGGACATAGGCCATCGGCAGCGACAGCCGGTCGGCGATCCAGGCAGCGTAGGGAATCCCCGCCGTCTCGCCGCCGGCCACCGCCTCGATCGTCTCGAACCCGATATGCCGGGTGAGCTTTTCCACCCCCAGCTCGCAGATTTTCGCCCGCGCGCGCGGAAAATAGATGATCTTGCGGCAATCGATATAGACCGGCGCCTTCCAGCCCGAGGTGAAGGTATAAGGTTCGTCGGGGCGGAAATTGACCGCCTTGATTTCCAGCAGAATCCGCGCCGCCGTCAGCGCCGCATCCCGGTCCCAATCGCTCGCGTGTCCCATGCCCGCCGCCATCTCAGCCCTCCGTGCTCTGCGCGGTCCTAGATCACCCCTGCCCTGCCGTCCACCGTCTTGCCGCGCGGCGCCGAGGTGATAGACATCCCCGGAACCGAGCGCGGAGGAGCAAAATCGTGGCGAAAATCAAGGTCAGGAACCCCATCGTCGAGATGGATGGCGACGAGATGACACGGATCATCTGGGGCTTCATCAAGGACAAGCTGATTCTGCCCTATCTCGACATCGACCTGAAATATTTCGACCTCGGCATCGAGCACCGGGACGCCACCGACGACAAGGTAACTGTGGATTCGGCCCTGGCGACCAGGGAATACGGCGTCGCGGTGAAATGCGCGACGATCACCCCGGACGAAGCGCGAGTGAAGGAATTCAACCTCAAGCAGATGTGGCGCAGCCCGAACGGCACCATCCGCAACATTCTCGACGGCACGATCTTCCGCGAGCCGATCATCTGCCGCAACGTCCCCCGTCTGGTGCCGCACTGGTCCGAGCCGATCGTGATCGGCCGTCACGCCTATGGCGACATCTACCGCGCGGCGGAGACGAAAATCCCCGGCCCCGGCAAGGTGCAGCTTTCCTACATCCCCGCCGATGGCAGCAAGCCGATGATCCTCGACGTGCATGACTTCAAGGGGCCCGGCGTGGCGCTGGGGATGCACAATACCCGCGCCTCGATCGAAGGTTTCGCCCGCGCCAGCTTCAATTACGGCCTGCTGCGCAACTATCCGGTCTATCTTTCGACCAAGA
Organism: Acidiphilium iwatense; assembly: GCF_021556475.1. Taxonomy (GTDB): domain Bacteria; phylum Pseudomonadota; class Alphaproteobacteria; order Acetobacterales; family Acetobacteraceae; genus Acidiphilium; species Acidiphilium iwatense. The sequence goes on from NZ_JAKGBZ010000011.1 coordinate 74,789, forward strand.
ACACCATCCTGAAAGCCTATGACGGCATGTTCAAGGACGTGTTCCAGGAGATTTTCGACGCTGAATTCAAGGCCGAATTCGACAGGCACGGCCTGACCTACGAGCATCGGCTGATCGACGACATGGTGGCCTCGGCGCTCAAATGGAATGGCGGCTATCTCTGGGCGTGCAAGAACTATGACGGCGACGTGGAAAGCGACATCGTCGCCCAGGGTTTCGGCAGCCTCGGGCTGATGACCTCGGTGCTGATGAGCCCGGACGGCAAAACGGTGGAGAGCGAGGCGGCGCACGGCACGGTGACGCGGCATTATCGCGAGCACCAGAAGGGCAAGCCGACCTCGACCAACCCGATCGCCAGCATTTTCGCCTGGACCCGCGGCCTTGCCTATCGCGGCAAGTTCGACGGGACGCCCGAGGTCACGGAATTCGCCGAAACCCTGGAACGCGTCTGCGTCGAAACCGTCGAATCCGGCCACATGACCAAGGATCTCGCCATCCTGATTTCCAAGGATCAGCCCTGGATGACCACGCAGGATTTCCTCGCCAAGCTCGACGAGAACCTGCAATCCGCCATGGGTCGCCGCAAGGCGGCATGACGACCATGCCGATACGGCCCTGACAAACGGGGGGTGCTCTTCTATTTATCGATAATGAGCACCATCCCGTTTTCCGTTCTCGATCTCGCGCCGGTTCCCGAGGGCGCGACGCCCGCCGATGCCTTGCGCAACACCGCCGATCTCGCGCGCCATGCGGAACGTCTCGGGTTCAACCGCTACTGGCTGGCCGAGCACCACAACATGCCGGGCATCGCCAGTGCCGCGACGGCGGTGGTGGTCGGCCATGTCGCCGGCGCTACAAGCAGCATCCGCGTCGGCTCGGGCGGAATCATGCTGCCCAATCACGCGCCGCTGATCGTCGCCGAGCAATTCGGTACCCTCGCCTCGCTCTATCCCGGCCGGATCGATCTTGGGCTGGGTCGCGCGCCGGGCACCGATCAGCGCACTGCCCGCGCACTGCGCCGCGACCTCGCGGGCAGCGAAGCCCGTTTTGCCGAGGATGTCCTTGAACTGCAATCCTATTTTCAGCCCGCGCCGCCCGATCAGCCGGTCCGCGCGGTTCCCGGCGCCGGGCTCGACATGCCGATCTGGCTGCTCGGGTCGAGCACCTACGGCGCGGAACTCGCGGCCGAACTCGGCCTGCCGTTTGCCTTCGCCTCGCATTTCGCACCCGACCTGCTGAGCCGCGCCTTGCAACTCTACCGCACGCGATTCCAGCCCTCGGCGCAGCGTGCCAGGCCCTATGCGATGCTCGGGGTCAATATCTTCGCCGCCGAAACCGACGCGCTCGCCGCGCATCTGTTCACCTCGCTGCAGCAGGCCTTCATCAATCTCCGGCGCGGCCGGCCCGGCAAATTGCCCGCGCCTCATGCCATGGAGGAACTCTGGTCGCCGCTGGAAAAAGCCCAGGTCGAGCACGCGCTCATGCATTCGATCGTCGGATCGCCGGAGACGGTCCACGCCGGGCTCGCTGCCTTCATCGCGGAATACCGCCCGGACGAATTGATGATTACCGCCCAGATCCACGATCATGCCGCACGGGTGCGCAGCTTCGAGATCGTCGCGGCGGCGCGCGACGCATCGGCCGTTCAGCTCCGCCCGTAGGTATCCTCGTAGCGCACGATATCGTCCTCGCCGAGATAGGCGCCGGACTGCACCTCGATCAGCGTGAGCGGAATGCGGCCCGGATTGTCGAGCCGGTGAACGCAGCCGAGCGGCAGGTAGAGGCTCTCGTTCTCGCGCACGAGATGGGTTTCGGCATCGCGAGTGACCAGCGCCGAACCCGCCACCACCACCCAGTGCTCGGCGCGATGGAAATGCTTCTGCAGGCTGAGCTTGGCGCCGGGCATGACCACGATCCGCTTGACCTGGAACCGGTCGCCCTGAATCAGGCTTTCGTAGAATCCCCAGGGGCGATAGACCCGGTTATGCGCCTCGGCTTCGGGGCGCTTGTCGCGTTTGAGCCGGTCGACCACGGATTTGACGTTCTGGGTCTTGTCCCGGTGGGTTACCAGAACGGCGTCCGGCGTGGTGATCACCACCACGTCCTCCAGCCCCAGCACGGCGGTCACCGCACCTTCGCTGCGCACGTAGCAGCGCGCCGAATCCTCGATCAGTGCTTCGCCCATCGCGGCATTGCCCGAAGCGTCTTTCGCCGCGACCTCCCAGATCGCCGACCAGGAGCCGACATCCGACCAGCCGATCGCCGCCGGCACCACGGCGGCGCGATCGGTCCTCTCGGCGATCGCGTAGTCGATGCTGATATCGGGCGAGGAGCGGAAACCCTCGGCGCCGAGCCGGATGAAATCGAGATCGAGCTGGCGCGCATCGAAGGCGACGCGCGACGCGCGGGCGACATCCGGTGCGAGGCGCTCCATTTCGGCGAGCAACGTGCGCGCGGTCGCGACGAACATGCCCGAGTTCCAGAAATGCCGCCCGTCGGCGATCAAGGCGGTGGCGGTCGCGGCCTCGGGTTTTTCGATAAAGCGCGCGATGCGGAAGGCGCCGTCATGACCGTCCAGCGCCGGACCGCGCTCGATATAGCCATAGCCGGTCTCTGCCGCGGTGGGCCGCATTCCGAACGTGACGATGAAGCCCTCGCGCGCGGCGCGCACGGCGATGCCGAGCGCCGATAGCAGCGCGGCCGTATCGGCGATCGACGCATCGGCGGCCATGATCCAGAGCACCGCGTCCGGGTCGGTTTCGGCGATCAGAAGCGCGGCGGCGGTGATCGCCGGCGCGCTGTTGCGGCCCTCCGGTTCCAGCATGATGCGCGCCCCCTCGGCGTCGGCTTCGCGCAACTGCTCGGCGACGATGAAGCGGTGCTCCTCGTTGGCGACCACGATGGGCGGCGCGAACCCGTTGCCCGCGGCCCGCGCCGCGGTTTCCTGCAGCATGGTACGCCCCGAGATCAGCGGCCAGAACTGCTTCGGATAAGCCTTGCGCGAGACCGGCCAGAGCCGGGTGCCGGTGCCTCCCGAAAGAATCACCGGAACGATCGTCTCGTTCCGCGCTCCAGTCCCATCAGCCATGCGGTCCCCCAATTCACGTCGCCGCTTCATTGCCAGCGGATGCGTTATGCGTCCAGCATGATGCGGAAAAGGCAGGACATGACCGATTCGATCGACAAGATACGGCTCGAGGATCTCACCAGTGCCGAACTGCGCGCTCTGCTGCCGCGCCGGCCGGTCATCCTGCTGCCGCTGGGGAGTCAGGAGGATCAGGGCGCGCACGCGCCGATGGGCGATTTCCGGCTGACAGACATCATCGCCGCGCGCATCGCCCACGCCGCCACTGGCGCCGGAACCCTCACCCTCGCCGCCCCAACCCTGCCCTTCGGCGCCGCCGACCATTTCGGCGCCGTTCCCGGCGGTCTTGCGTTGGCGCCGGCAACGTTCCGCGCCGTGCTGTCCGATGTTCTAGCCGAGCTGGCACGCAACGGGCTGGAGCGCGTCGTGATTCTCAACGGTCATGGCGGCAACGCACCGGTCATTCACGAGGCGACGCTCGCGATCCGCCGCGCCGAGGGGCGGCTGATTCCGTCGGTCTATCTCTGGAAGATCGCACGCCGGCTGATGGAGCGCAGGATCGGCCCCGCTCCGGCGCGCTTCGGCCATGGCGGCGAACCGCTTGCCTCGATCACCCTCGCTTTGCGCCCGCGGGCGGCGCGACCCGATCTCGCAACCCCGCCCGCCGCCGCGGGACGCGTCATCGGTCTCGATGTCGCGGGATTCGGCGCACTGAGTTTCGGCGGCGTGGAGATCGACGCTCCGGTCGAATATCCCGAAATCGCCCCCAGTTCCGCCGCCGCCGATGCGACCCAGGCCGACGCGGCGCTGGGCGAAGCGGTGACCGATGAGCTGGTCGCCATCGCGGCGCGGCTCTGCGCGCATGTCGCTTCCCAGTCATGAGCCTCGTCGCCGGCTGGATTCCGGTCACCATCGCTGCCGCAATTTTCCAGGTCTGGCGCACCGCGTTGCAGGCGCGGCTGCGCGGCGCGCTGACACCGGGCGGCGCCGGCTTCGTGCGCTATCTCTATGCGCTGCCGGTCGATCTTGTGCTCCTGTGCGGCGCCCTTGCAATACTGGATCGCGGCTTGCCCGTCTTCGGGAGCACATTCGTCCTGTTCTGCCTGATCGGCGGGATCGCGCAGATTTTCGGCACCAACCTGCTCATCATGGCGTTCGGTCATCGCAATTTCGTGGTCGGCACCGCCTATGCGAAGACCGAGGCGGCGCAGCTCGTGCTGTTCTCGGTGGTCGTGCTGGGCGCGCACCTTCCGACGATCGCGATCCTCGGCATCATGCTCGCCGTGGCGGGCGTACTCGGGCTATCCCTCGCCGGTCAACGCATGACTCCTTCCGAGGTGCTGCGCGCCTCGACGCAACCGGCGGCGCTGTGTGGACTCGGCGCCGGCACCGCCTTCGCGATCACCGCGATTTTGCTCCGCAACGCCTCACTCGCCCTGCCCGCGGCAACCCCCGTGCTGCTCAGGGCCCTGCTGGTGCTGATGCTGACCAATACGTTGCAGACGGTCGCGCAAGGCGCCTTCATGGCCCTGCGCACCCCCCGCGAACTCGTTCAGTGCATCGTGCTCTGGCGCAGAGCGGCGCCGGTCGGCGTGCTGTCGGCGCTGGGGTCGGGCTGCTGGTTCGCCGGCTTCGCGATGACCGACGTGGCGCTGGTGCGCGGCTTCGGCCAGATCGAGATTCTGTTCACCCTCGCCGTCGGGCATTTCTACCTGAAGGAGCGCACCAGGCCCGGCGAAACCATAGGGCTGGTTCTAGTGGCGCTCGGGGTCGTCCTGATCGCTGCGGCGGGGTTTGGTTAAGGCGTCAAGAACCGCCCCGGACATCCTTCACGGGACGCCCGTCGAGAACGCTGAAAAGACGCGGTGGCGGAACCGGTGATTCCGCCACCCTATCGAATCAAATCAGAGACCGAGACCGCCGAGAATACCGGTCAGACCGCTGAGGCCACCGAGGCCGCCGGTCAGTTGGCCGACCAGACCGCCAAGGATAGCCGCGCCACCCGCCGACAATGCGGCAAAGTCACCGGTCAGAGAGGTGAATACGCCCTCGAGATCCGCAGCTCCCCCCGAAAGCAGGCCGCCAAGACCGCTCAGGCTGCCGCCAAGGCTGAAGGACAGGCCGGCGCCCGAGACGGCGTCGATTTCAGCGGCGGTGAGTTCACGAATGGTTGTCATTGCGGATAGTTTCCTTTTTGTGAAGCGATTGAAAGGCGCAGAACTCCGCCGACGAGGACGCCGTTCTGCCGATAATGTCGGGCGAAAGGCTCTATCTGACCCCCGGACCTGCGGCCCGCGCCGTCATCGAATCCTCCCGAGGCTTGATCGCTTTTGGCGTTGTCTCAAAAACCATCAAAACCTAAGAAAACGTATACAACCTCGCCTAACCTCGTCAATTTGATTCTAGAATTATTTTTCAATTTAAATCATTAAAATTGCATTACGGCCGGCTCCGTTGCAATTGGAGGTTGCTGTTTTCTCAGGATTTCAAGAATTTACCCGGCACATCGATCATAAAATGAGAATCTGATCAAAACGCCAAAAATCATCTTGATTTTAGCGACCTTGCATGGCGTGTTACCGCAATCGGCGGTTTCATGGCGAAGGAGTGAGCGTGTCGGACGGTTTGTTTCGCGAAGCCACGCTCGACGCGCAGCGCGAGGAGTGGCTCGGCCCGATCCGTCTGGCCTCGCCGCCCGGACACTGGGTTCTGTCGGGCCTGGCCGGACTGATCGGCGCTGCCGTCATTCTGTTCCTGGTCTTCGGCCACTATACACGGCGCCAGACCGTATCCGGCGCGCTGGTGCCCTCATCAGGCCTGCTGAACATCAGCGCGACCATCGCCGGAACGGTCAAGCGGGTCGATGTGCATGACGGCGAAACGGTTCGCGCCGGGCAGCGCCTGCTCGAACTTTCCGGCGATGTCGACAGCCGGAGCATGGGCCTGATCGACGTGCTGATCGGTCAATCGCTGCGCGACCAGCAGGCGCTGCTCGAACAGGATCTCGCCACCCAGAAACAGGAAGTCGCGACCGAAACCGCAGGCCTGAACGCGAAACTCGTCATGCTGAACACCGAGCGCGGCGCGATCGCCGGGCAGATCGCGATCCAGAGGCAGGATATCGCCAGCACCGAAGCGGTTCTCAACAAGTTCAAAAGCATCGGCGGCGGCCGTTTCATCTCCGATCTGCAGATGCAGCAGCAGAAATCCACCGTGTTCGCGGCCCGCGCCCAGCTCAAGGCGCTCGAGCGCGAAACCGCCGCGATCGATCAGCAGATCGCCAAGACGACCCAGGATATCCACCAATTGCCGCTGAACGCGGCCACCCAATCGAACGCGACCCGCTCGAAACTGGCCAGTATCCGTCAGCAGCTTGCGCGGACTGCCGCTTCCGCCTCGATCGTGCAGCGCGCGCCGAATGCCGGCATCGTCTCGTCGATCGTGGTCGATCCGGGCCAGGCGGTCGCCACCGGCCAGTCGCTGATCTCGATCACCCCGGCAGGTTCGATCCTGCGCGCGCAGTTGCTGGTTCCCAGCCGGGCGATCGGCTTCATTCATCGGGGCAGCCGGCTCAACCTGCGCTACGCCGCCTTTCCCTACCAGGAATTCGGCCAGTATCGCGGCACCGTCGTCTCGATTTCGAAAAGCGCGCTGACACCAAGCGAAGTCGCGGCTCTGACCCAGACGCAGGCGAAGGAACCGCTGTACCGGGTGATGGTCGCGCTTGACCGCACCCATGTCGATGTCTACGGCCAGCGGGAGGCGCTACGCGCCGGACTGGCGCTCGATGCGACCATCGTGCTCGACCGGCGACGGCTGATCCAATGGGTGTTCGAACCGCTCTATGGTCTTGGGCGGGACGTATTCGTCGGCACACCGCACCACCCGGCGGTGCGGCGGACCGGCTCGAAGGTCGCGTCATGAAAATCCCGGATTTCGCATCGTTCGGCCTCGACGGCCTTACCTTCGGATTCGGCCGGCATTTGCCGATCGTTTTGCAGACCGAGGCGGCGGAATGCGGTCTCGCCTGCCTCACCATGGTCGGGCGCTATCACGGCCACGATATCGACCTGCCCAATCTGCGCCGGCAATTTCCCGCCTCGCTCAAGGGGGCAAATCTGACCCGGCTGATTGAGATCGCCGGCCGGCTCGGTCTCGATTCGCGACCGCTCCGGCTCGAACTGGAGGATCTGAAAAACCTCGGAACGCCGTGCCTGCTGCACTGGGATCTCAATCATTTCGTCGTGCTCAAATCGGCCGACGCGAACGGCGTGACCATCCACGACCCGTCGCGCGGCGTGCGCCGGCTGACCCTTGCCGAAGCGTCGCGCTCGTTCACCGGCATCGCGCTCGAATTGTCGCCGCGCGCCGATTTCCGGCCCGCCGAGGCGCGGCGCTCGATCTCGCTGCGCGCCCTCGCCGGCCGGATCGTGGGACTGCGCGCGGCCGCCGTGCAGATCCTGATCCTCGCTCTGGCGCTCGAGATATTCGGCATTCTGGGGCCGTTCTATCTGCAATGGGTGATCGATCAGGTGCTGGTCACCGCCGATCATTCGCTGCTCACCCTGCTCGGCATCGGTTTCGTACTGGTCACGATTTTTTCGGTGGCGATCTCGGCTTTGCGCGGCTGGGTCGTGGTCTATGTCAGCACCCTGCTCGACGTGCAGTGGGCCTCCAACGTGTTCGCCCATCTGATGCGCCTGCCGCTCGACTATTTCGAGAAACGCCATATCGGCGACGTGGTGTCGCGCTACGGTGCGGTGCAGAACATCCAGCGCACGCTGACCACCAAGTTCGTCGAAGCCGTGCTCGATGGGGTGATGGCGATCCTCACCCTGGTCATTCTGTTCATCTACAGCCCGGCCCTGAGCGTCATCGTGCTCGGCGTGTTCGCCGCCTATGGCGCGCTGCGCTGGCTGTTCTTCATGCCGCTGCGCCAGGCGACCGAGGATCAGATCGTCTTCGCCGCCCGTCAGCAGAGCCAGTTGCTGGAGGCGATCCGAGGCGTGCAGCCGATCAAGCTGTATAACAAGCAGAACGAACGCACCGCGCGCTACGGCAACGCCCTGGTCGAGACCGCGAACCGCTCGGTCATGGTGCGCCGGCTGCATATCGTGTTCACCGCGCTGCAATCCGGCCTGTTCGGGCTGGAGAACGTGGCGCTGATCTGGCTCGCGGCCCTTCTGGTGCTGCGCGGACAGTTCACCGTCGGCATGCTGATCGCCTTCACCATGTATGCGAAGCAATTCACCGCGCGCGCCGGCAATCTGGTCGATTCGGCGATCGAGTTGCGGATGCTCCGGCTCTATGGCGAACGCCTCGCGGATATTGTGCTGACGCCGCCGGAACGGCATGTCGGCTCGGCCTATGAAGGGCCGCTGCCGACACCGTCGATCGAACTGCGCAATGTCGGTTTCCGCTACGGCGACGGCGAGCCCTGGATTTTGCGGAACTGCTCGATGCTGATCGAAGCCGGGCAATCGGCCGCGCTGGTCGGGCCGTCCGGTGCCGGCAAGACCACTTTGGCCAAATTGATCCTCGGGCTGCTGGAACCCACCGAAGGCGAAATCCTGGTCGGCGGCCTCGACATCCGCACGCTCGGCCTCGCCACCTATCGCTCGATGATCGGCGCGGTGATGCAGGACGACCAGTTGTTCGCCGGATCGATCGCGGAAAATATCAGCTTCTTCGATCCGGCGTCAACGAACGAGCAGGTGACCGAAGCCGCGACCATGGCCGGAATTCACGACGAAATCGTGGCGCAACCGATGGGCTATCGGACGCTGGTGGGAGACATGGGCTCGACGCTTTCAGGCGGCCAGCGCCAGCGGCTGATCCTGGCGCGTGCGCTGTATCACCGGCCGCGCATCCTGTTGCTCGATGAAGCGACCAGCCATCTCGACACCGCGCGCGAGGCCCGCATCGTCGAGGCGATCGCAGGGCTGAACGCGACCCGCATCGTGATCGCCCACCGCCGCGAGACCATCGTGCTGTGCGACCAGATCATTCTGCTGAACGCCGGCCAGGCGAACCGGATCACCCTGGCGCCGCCGACGCCGGAAGCACAGGAAACCCAAGCCGGCGTCCGTAACAAACGGAAACATGAAAAAGCCTGAAAATCAATAACTTATAGAGAAATAATCAGAAATATTCATTGATTTTCCAGACCGTTCGCCCGCGTCTAGTGTGCATCGCAGCGATTTGATGAGGCTTCGATCACGATGACGCGCATGGCCATGCGGCCGGATGGATGGACGAGGATGCCGCGGGCGGATGACACCCGGCGCGGCCTGAAATCGATCATTTCATGCGAAGGCTTCGGTCTGCACGGCGGCGCGGCGGTTCATCTGCGCTTCGTGCCGGCCGCGCCAGGGAGCGGCATCGTATTCCGGCGCACCGATCTCGATGCGACCATTCCGGCACGGCACGATTTCGTCGCCGATACCCGTCTCTGCACCGTTCTCGCCGATCCCCGGCACCCGGAGGCGCGGATCGGTACGGTCGAGCATGTCATGGCATCCCTCGCCGGGCTTGGGATCGACGATGTGCTGATCGAGGTGGATGGCCCGGAAGTCCCGATCCTCGATGGTTCGGCCGCTGAATTCGTGTTCCTGCTCACCTGTGCTGGCATCGCCGAAAGCGAGGCGCCGCGCGAGGTAATCGAAATCCTGCGCCCGGTGCGCATCGCCGACGGCGCTGCCTTCGCCGAACTGCGCCCCGCCGGGCCGGATGCCGAAGGATTTGCCCTGGCGCTCGACATCGATTTTCCGGCCCGCGCGATTGGCCGCCAGGCTTTCTCGCTCGACCTCTCGCCCGCGCGCTTCACCGAGGATCTGTCCCGCGCACGCACCTTCACCATGAAGGACGAGATCGACGCGCTGCATGAAGCCGGTCTGGCGCGCGGCGGCAGCCTCGCCAATGCGGTGGTGGTGGATGGCGGCCGCGTGCTCAACCCCGAGGGCCTGCGCTACCCTGACGAATTCGTGCGCCACAAGCTGCTCGACGTGGTGGGCGATCTCGCTTTGGCCGGCGCGCCGATCATCGGCCGCTTCGTCGGCGCGCGCACCGGCCACCGGCTGAACAATCTTTTGCTGCGCGCCTTGTTCGCGGATCCGGCGAATTATCGCCGGTTCGAGACCACCGTCCCGGAATTCGCCGCCGTCGCCTGACGGCCCCCCCTACCGGGTCGCCGCGATCACCCGTCCGTTCTGCATGCGCCAGATCCGGTCGAATTTTTCCACGCCGGTCAGCCGATGGGCAATCAGCAGGACGGTCCGTCCGGCCAGGGTCTCGTTCAGCGTGCTCATGAACTCGCGTTCGGTCTCGATATCGAGACCCGAGCAGGGTTCGTCCAGAATCAGGACCGGCGCCGGACTCAGCAGCGTGCGCGCCAGCGCGAGACGCCGCCCCTGCCCGCCGGAAAACAATACCCCTTGTTCGCCGACCCAGGCATCGAGCCGATCCGGCAGGGCGCGAACGACATCGCCGATCCGCGCGGCATCCAGTGCCGCCCAGAGTTCCGCCTCGCTGGCATCGGGCCGGGCAAGGAGCAGATTATTGCGCACCGTATCGGCGAAAAGATGCGTCGCCTGCGACAGCCAGGCGACGCGCGTGCGCACGTCCGCCGCGTTGAGCCGTGCGATATCCACCCCGCCGAGCCTGATCTCCCCGGCCTCGGGTTCGGCAAGCTTGAGCGCCAGCGCGGCAAGGGTCGATTTTCCGGCACCCGATGGCCCGAGCACGGCGATGCGCGAACCGGCCGGTACCTGAAGCGACAGCCCGTCGAACACCGGCGGCAAGGTGGCGGACCAGCGGAATGTCACCTCGTCGAAACTCAAGCCATGCGCAACCGGCATGGCGGCGGGCGAGGCGGGATCGGCGACGCGCGGCGGCGCTTCCGCCGCCTCCAGCACGCGAGTTGCCGCGGCGCTCGCGCGGCCCGCGATCACCCCGGCGCGCGGCATCGCGCCCACCGCCTCGAAAGCAGCGATCGCCACGAACACCGCGATAACGATGGCGACAGGACGCGCGCCATGGATCAGCAGAACGGCGAGAAGTGCTGCCTGCGCGGCCAGGAACGAGACCGCCTGCATCGCCCCCGCGCGCGCGGCGAGCATTCTTTCTGCACCGAACAGCCGCGATTCCTGCGCCTGGATCGCGGCCAGCATCCGCCCCTCGGCGCCGTAAACCTTGACCTCCCGCAAGCCGCTCAGCGCATCGAGCGCTGCGACGCGCAAGGCGCCGCCGGCCTGCGCTTCCGCCTCGGCGGACCGGCGCGCCGCTCCCATCGCCCGCCAGGGGAATAAAAAAGCGATCAGCGCGAACAGCGCCAGCACGATCGCTGCCGCCGCGGCATCCTCGCGTCCGACCACGAACAGCAGAACGGGAATCAGCATCAGGGCGCCGAAGCCGGGAACCAGGATGCGAAGAAAAATCCCGTCCAGCGCCTCGATGTCGTTGACCAGCCGGGCCAGAACGTCGCCCGCGCGACGATAGCCGAGCCCGCCGGCAGCGCTGCGCGCGAGGCCCCGGAAGAACCAGATGCGCAATGCCGTGAGCGCGCGGAACGTGGCATCGTGGGTGACCAGCCGTTCGAAATAGCGCAGCGCCACGCGCGCGACGCCAAGCGCCTCCAGCGCGGCCGGTACCGCGAGGCCGATGCCGAGCGTCGCCGCGGCGATGTAGCGGCCGGCACCGGCCATCAGCGCGACCCCGGCGGCGAGCGCGGCGAGAGCGACGATCACGCCTGCGGCAAGGGCGGCGCGCTGCGCCCGCCATAATCCGATGATCCGCAGGATCGGCCGCGCCCGGTTCATCAAGCGACCCCTTCCAGCCCCGCGGTGCGCACGGCACCGAGATCGAGCTTGCGGCCGGTGAACTCGTGGGCGAAAGCGGCATGGCTCGCCAGGATCACGGTCCGCCCGATCGCGAGCCGCTTCAGGCTGTCCAGCACGTCGCGTTCGGTCGCCGGATCGAGCTGCGCGGTCGGTTCGTCGAGAAGCAGAAGCTTGGCGTCCTTCAGAAACGCGCGTGCGATCGCGATCCGCTGCGCCTGGCCGCCGGAAAGCCCATAGCCGCCGTCGCCGATCGGCGTCGCAAGCCCAAGCGGCAGCGCATCGGCGAAATCGGCGACGCGGGCGAGCCGGACCGCCTCGCGCAATTCGGCCTCGCTCGCCTCCGGCCGGCCCAGCCGGATATTCTCCTCGATCGATCCCGCGAACAGAAAGGGCCGCTGGCCGATCATCGCGGTCATGCGCGCGAGCGCGGCCGGAACGATGGTCTCGATCGGCGCGCCGTTGACGGTGATCCGTCCGGCCTGCGGATGCGCGAAACCGAGCAGCAATTCGAGAATCGTCGATTTGCCCGAGCCTGACGGTCCCACCAGCATCATCGTCTCGCCGGCCGGCAGGCGGAAACTGAGCCGATCGAGGACCGTGCCGCGCAGCGTATCCCAGGCGAACGACACGCCCTCGAAAACGATGGTCACCCCTTGGGCCGGCACGGTGCGGATCGCGGGCGGCGGTGCGGCGTGCACCTCCGCGCGCGGCAGTTCGATCAGATCCTCCGCCGCCGTCTCGGCGGTCATCCGGTCCTGATAGACCGCCGAAAATGCCCGCAGCGGCGCGAAGAACTCGGGCACCAGAAGCAGGGAAAACAGGGCAGCGGGAGCGGACGCCCAATGGCCGGCGAGCAGCGGTCCGGCGAACCGGATCGCGATCGCGACCAGCGCCGCGGCGGCGAGCAGATCCATCACCGTCGCGTTCAGAAAGGCGACGCGCAGGATACGCAGGGTGCGGCGGCGCAGCTCGTCGGCGGTGCCGCCCAGCGCCTCGGCCTCGGCCTCGGCCCGACCGGCGAGCACGATGGTCCCGATACCGCGCACCCGGTCGAGGAATCGCGTCTGCAGCCGCCGCATCGCGGTGAATTGCCGGCGTGCCGCCATGCCGGTGCCGATTCCGGTAACCGCCATCGAAACGGGCACCAGCAATCCGGCGATCAGCAGAATGAGCCCGCTGCGCCAGTCGGCGATCGCCGCGGCGGCGGCGACCATCAGGGGACCCACCAACGCAATGCCGGACGCCGGAATCCAGCGCCCGTGCAGCCCGCCCAGCGCCTCGATCCGATCGACCACCACCGCCGCGAGCTCGGCGGAATGGCGCCCGCGCAGCAAGCCGGGGCCGAGCGTCATCAGCCCGCCGAGCGTGGCACTGCGCAGCCGGCGACGCGCGGCGATGCCGAGCCTTGCTGCCTCGCGTTCCTGCACGACGATCAGCCCGGCGCGCAGCACGGCGGCGATCGCGAAGCCGATCGCGAGCAATTCGACCGGCGCCGAACCGGGGCGCAGAGCGGCGGCGAGCAGGCGGGACGCGCAATAGATTTGGCCGATCGCGAGCAGAACGCCGAGCAGCCCGAGACCGGTCGCGGGCGCGGCGCGGCGCCGTCCGCCGCGAATTTCCTGCCTGATCCATGATTTTGTCGGGGAGACGCTGCGTGCCATGGCCGGAGACATATAAAGCTTTCCCATGAAACCCAACAGCACGGGACGCCGGGGACCGCGAGAGCGCGATTTCTTCATCACGGTGCCTCAATGAAGCGGGATCAAGTCATGAATCTAACAAGAACATGACGAGAAGATGACTAATTTATTCATGTTTTCAAAGAACAAACCAGGACTCAGACCGGCGGGAGTGGACGAAAGCGCCGGTTTCGCCCATGAGGCGCCGCATAACGTAGTCAAAAGACATGTGAGCCGAGGAACCCATGCACATCGCCCGTACCCTTGCGGAACTGCGCGCGGCCCGTGCTGGCCACGCTGGTCCTCTGGCCCTCGTTCCGACCATGGGTGCGCTGCATGACGGGCATCTCGCGCTGGTGCGCGCCGCGCGCGCCGCCGGGGGTGCGGTCGCCGCCTCGATTTTCGTCAACCCGACACAGTTCGGTCCCAATGAGGATTTCGGCCGCTATCCGCGCGATCCCGATGCCGATTGCGCGATGCTGGAAGCGGCAGGCTGCGACCTCGTCTGGCTGCCGACGGTCGACATCATGTATCCGCCGGATGGGGCGACCATGATCGACGTCGCCGGTCCCGCCTTATTGTGGGAAGGCGCCGCGCGGCCCGGCCATTTTCGCGGAGTCGCAACCGTGGTCGCCAAGCTGTTCGGCCAAATGCGGCCCGATTCTGCCTATTTCGGTGAAAAAGACTGGCAACAAATCCAGGTGATCCACCGGATGGCGGAAGATCTTCTGCTGCCGGTCGCGATCGTCGCGGTGCCGACACGGCGCGAGGCGGACGGCCTCGCCATGTCGTCGCGCAACCGCTACCTCACCCCGGAAGACCGTGCGCGGGCGCCGGATCTGTTCGCGACCTTGTGCCGCGCGCGCGATGAGCTGCGCGCCGGCGCTGCTATCGAAGCGACACTCGCCGCCGGGCGCGAAACCCTCGCGCGCGCCGGCTTCGCGGTGGATTATCTTGCCTTGGTCGCGCCCGAGTCGCTGGCACCGCTCAATGCCCGCGCGGGAGCGGCCCGGCTGATCGCGGCGGCGCGGCTCGGCTCGACGCGTCTGCTCGACAATATCGCGGTCTGAATCGGAAGCCTGCCCGCCGGATTCCCGATCGGACGCTAACGGAAATTTTACTCTGAACCTTCATAATCGCCGCTGAACCTCTCAAGGTCCGAATGGAGCGATGCGTGTGAGCATGACGGAATACCCAAAAATGGCGCCGCCCGATACGTTGCCGCCCGAGGCGGCGAGCCGCCTCGGGGAGCGGCGGAGCCGTGCCGCCCTGCGCCGGATCGCCGCGGGCGAACAGCGCAAGCGGGCCACGCGCATCGCCGAAGCCCTGCACGACGGATCGTTTTGCCTGCGCTATTTGCCACGACTCAGGCTTGGCGCGGCCGGTCAAACGCCTGCTGGCCTCCTGGAGGGCGCGGAACTCTGGATCGGCCTGCCGAACCGAAAGCGGGGTCTGGTCGCCGTGGCGCCTTTCCTGCGCGGCCTGGAGCGCCAGGGGCCGCGTGCCGATATGCTGCGCTTCAGCCTCGCCGCCGCCACCGCCGAGGTTGCGACATGGCCGGGGACATGGCGGGTCGCCGTGCCCGTGACGGGACGAACCCTGACCGACGGTGCGGTGCTCGATGCCGTGCTGGAAGCTCTCGATACCGCATCCATCGCTCCCTGGCGCATCGAGTTGCAGATCGACGAGACCGAACTCATCGACGGCGGCACGCCGCTCAATCACACGATCGGCGATCTGCGCGCGGCCGGACTTGGCGTCACGCTCGATGGATTCGGCGCGACCTTCGGCGGCCTCGCCTTATTGTCCCGCCTGCCGCTCTCCGGTCTCAAGCTCGATCGCCGGCTCGCCCGCGTCGGCGAGCCGGACGACGATGCCGCCGATGAAGCCACCTTGATTCGGGCTTCGGCCGAAATCGCCCACCGGCACGGTTTGACCGTGACGATCGACGGGATCGAAACCGAAGCCGAACTGCAACGGGCGCGCCGGCTTGGCGTCGATTTCGTTCAGGGACCATGGATCGGAGCGGCGATGCCTGCCGAAACACTCCGCGTGCGGGCACGATCCCAAGGCTGATCCACAACCCGCTTCCCGGCGCCGGACGATCTTGCCCGGCGCACCGATCCGGGCCAGACCACCCGGATGACTGAAGACGAGATTGCAACCGGTTCTCGTGCAAATGCCGCGGACGCCGCGATCCTGGATCTGGCGCGGGAGCGCGGCTGCGGCAAATCGATCTCTCCCGCCGAAGCGGCACGCCGCCTCGCGGAACATGACGGCAATGCCGGCGCCACCGATGCCTGGCGGCGCCATATGCCCGCTATCCGCCGCGCCGCGCTGCGCCTTGCGCAATCCGGGACAATCGACATTTTGCGCAAAGGCAAGGTGATCCCGCCCGAGGCCGCGCGCGGGGTCATCCGGTTGCGGTTGCGCGAAATCATGGAGGAACGCCGATGAGCGTGGGGATGCTGCCTCTGTTGCTGAGCCTGATCTTTCCCGCATGCGGCAAGGCTGGAGCGCAAGGGGTCAAACCGCCCGGCATCGTCGATTTCAACCATCTCGTCCTGCCGAAATCGCCGAACAAGGCGCTGGCAGCACCCGTCGGTTTCACGCCGAACCCCGATCTGACCACCCCGCGCTACAAGGTGCCGCCGGATGTGCTGTTCGCCGAAATCGCTTCCGTGGCCGCCGCCGAACCCCGCACCTACGAACTCGATTCCTACCCGGCACAGTTCCAGGCCGCCTGGGTGGTTCGCACGCCGGTCGCGAATTTCCCGGATGTGGTCGAGGCCGCGGTGCGGCCGGACGGCGCCGATGGCAGCGCGCTCATTCTCTATTCGCACTCGATCTACGGCTATTCCGATTTCGGGGTGAACCAGGCGCGGGTAAAATCCTGGCTCGCCGCGATCGAAGCGAAACTGATCAGGATCACGCCATGAAGTTTCTGAATAACGCCCGCCTCGCCCTTGCCGATGCCTGGCGGCTCGCGAAACCGTATTTCAGCTCCGAGGAAAAATGGATCGCCTGGGGGCTGCTCGCGGCGATCATCGGGCTCAATCTCTTCGCGGTCTATCTGAACGTCCTTTACACCTACTGGTATCGCGTCGCTTACGACGCGCTGCAGGTCAAGGACGCGCCGAAGTTCTGGGAAGCGATGTTCACCTATCGGTTCGTCAAGGGCTATCCCTGGTTCGTGCCGGGATTTTCCGAATGGGCCGCCATCAACATCACCGTTCTGGTCTATGCGTTCTACCTCAATCAGATGCTGGAAATCCGCTGGCGCCGCTGGATCACCAATCGCTTCGTGCAGGATTGGCTCGACCGGCGCGCCTATTACGAAATCAGCCTGAAGGCCGAGGCCGGCAGCCCGCTCGACAACCCGGATCAGCGGATCGCCGACGATCTGCGCAGTTTCGTCTCGAACAACCTGTCGCTCGGCATCAACTTCATCGCCAATATCGTCAATCTGTTCAGCTTCATTTTCGTGCTCTGGTTCCTGGTGCCGCCGCTGCACACGTTCGGCGTGACCATCCCCGGCTATCTCGTCTGGGCCGCGATCATCTATTCGATCGTCGGCACCTATTTCACCCATGTCATCGGCTGGCGCCTGATTCCGCTGAACTTCCAGCAGCAGCAGGTCGATGCCGATTTCCGCTTCAACCTGATGCGGGTGCGCGAGAATACCGAACAGATCGCGCTCTATGGCGGCGAGGCCGAAGAGGCACTGGGGCTTGGACAGCGCTTCCACGCGATCTATCTCAATTGGTGGAAGATCATGAAGCGCACCAAGGCGCTGAATTTCTTCACCGTCGGCTTTACCCAGATCGCGATCATCTTCCCGTTCATGGTCGCCGCTCCCGGCTATTTCACCGGCGTCTTCACGCTTGGCGTGATGATGCAGGTCAGCAATATTTTCGGCAACGTGCAAAGCGCCTTTTCCTGGTTCGTCGGGGCCTATCCGCAGCTCGTGACCTGGCGTGCGACGGTTCAACGTCTCGACGGCTTCGAACGGGCGGTGATGTCCGCCCAGGCGCGCGATGCGGCTATGCCGGTTGGAACCGCACCGGCACCGGGCGGCGGCCTGCTTGCCGAGGATCTGGCGATCGACCTGCCGGATGGGCGGCGCCTGTTCAGCCAGCCGCATCTGCACATCGCGCCGGGCGAACCGGTCGCGATCACCGGTCCGTCAGGCGCCGGCAAATCCACCCTGTTCCGTGCGCTTGCCGGGATCTGGCCGTTCGGTCACGGCCGCGTCACCCGACCGGCCGGCCAATTGATGTTCCTGCCGCAGAAACCCTATTTTCCGCTGGGCTCGCTGAAACGCGCCGTCGCCTATCCGCGCCAGGAACATGAAATCGCCGACGACGCCGTGCGCGCCGCCCTGGCCGATGTCGGCCTCGCGCAGCTCGCCGCACGGCTCGAACAGGTCGACAACTGGACTCTGCGGCTCTCCGGCGGCGAACAGCAACGTCTTGCCCTGGCCCGCGTGCTGATCGTCCAGCCGGATTGGCTGTTCCTCGACGAGGCTTTATCGGCGCTCGACGAACCGGCGGCACGCTCTTTGTTCGCCATGCTCCGCACGCGCCTGCCCGGCACCCAGTTCGTCTCGATCGCCCACCATGAAAGCGTGATCGATCTGCATCCGCGCCGGACGCGCCTCGCCCAAGGGGACGGCGGCGTCATGCGTCTCGTCCCCGAGGCCGAGCCGGTGCCCGGCGAATGAACCCGATCGCCATTTTCGGGCATCGCGGGGCGCGCGGACTGCTGCCCGAGAACACGCTCGAAGGCTTCGCCTGTGCCCACGCAATCGGCCTGACCGGCGTGGAATTCGATGTCGGGCTAAGCGAAGACGGAATTGCCGCGGTGCATCACGATCCACGCCCAAACCCGGATATCGCCCGCGCCGCCGACGGCATTTACGTCGGCAAGGATGCACCTCTGCTGCGCGACCTGCCCTATGCCCGGATCGCGCAATACGATGTCGGACGATTGCGCCCAGGATCGGACTATGAGGCGCGCTACCCCGATCAACGACCGATTGACGGCGCGCACATCCCCAGCCTCGATGCCGCTCTCGGCGCTCTCGCCGGGCTCGATCTCCTGATCGAGGTGAAAACCTTCCCCGACCGCCCGGACGACACGGCAGCGCCGGAAGCGATGGCCGCTTCGGTCATCGCCTCTCTCCGCCGGAACGGCGCACTGGAAGATGCCGTGCTGTTCGCCTTCGACTGGCGGGTACTGCGGGTGGCGGCGGCGCTGGAACCACGCTTGCGCCGCTGTTGCCTGAGCGCGCCGGATACCGTCGCCGAAGGCCGTTTATGGCTCGACGGCGCCGATCTAGGCCAGTTCGACGGCAGGCTGCCGCGTGCCGTTGCCGCCACGGGGGCCGCGTGCTGGGCGCCGTTTCATGCCAGCCTCGATCAGGCCGATCTGGCCGAGGCGCAGTCGCTCGGCCTCCGCGTTCTGCCCTGGACGGTCAATACGCCCGAGGCGTTTGAGCGGATGATCGCGCTTGGCGTGGACGGGATGATTTCCGATCGGCCGGATCTGGCCCGAAGCGCCGTCGAAGCCGTGGGGGGGATTGTTGCCTGCCCAGGCTTCGTCCGATCCTTCGGGGCAAGCATAGGCATCTGAATCCCAGAAATTCGCTCGGCGCGCGGCATGAAACAGGAATTGCCGCAAGGCCGGCGCCCGCCAGCCGGCTTCACCCACCAGAATATCGATCGGCGCGAACAACTCATGAGCGTGCGCGATGTTATGCACGGCGAACTCGTGGAATTGCTTGGGTTTGAGCGCATAGAGCACCCGCATGTCGCGCACCGGCAAGGCGATCGCCGTCTCCGGCGCGCGATCGAACGACCCGATGGTCCGCCAGCGCGGCGTGTCGTCGTGCTCCGCGACCGCGCGGCGCAGCCACACCGACGGACAGGTCACCAGCAGAGAGTGCAGGCTCGGCGTATAGCGCGAGCGCTTGTCGAGCAGGTTTTGCAGGCTGCCGCACACCTCGATGGCAAACAGATCGACGAACATGTCGCCCGGCGTGCCGCCGAACCAGAGCCAGAGTCCGTCCGGGAAAGTGCGCATGCGTGCGGCGCCCGGTATTTTGAGCGACGGCGCATCGTTTTCCTGCGATGGTCCAGGCCGGGCCTTGAGCCAGACCCCCTGCCCCCGCGCATCCGCCTGTTCCAGGCCCGGCGGCGTTTGCGGCCAGGCCCGGATTCTTTCGCGCACGAAACCGTCCAACGTCTGAAAATTCATCATTTTTGATCCATTTTTGCGCGAGCGTGGAAGAAAAGACTACCTTAGGTAGTATTCTGCAATCGGTTTTGCTTGGCAAGGCGAATCCGCACATCATCTCTCGATTTCATGAACAAATGGTCAGAAAAGTGATCGCCGGATTATGCGGCCATGTATCGCCAGCTCGATCGGGTCGAATGGCGGAATTGCGGAATGCGCGGTGAAATGTGCAGAGAGGCTATGCGTGGGGATGCGGCCATGAGTGCGAAATGGGCATGCGGCTCAAGTTCCGGCGAACCGGAAAGCCCCCGCCAGTCGATCAGGTCTCATTCGTGGATGAGGATCGCTTCGCGTTCTGACCACCAATGCCGTAGGTATTGAGGAAAATCCTGACCGAACCATCCACGATCCGATCGATTTCCTCAGTTGACGGCGTCATTTTGATGCGGAGTCTACAGAGAAAGGCCAGCCGGGTCTGGCACAGCGCAAAGAACTGCTCGGCGGCGAATTCGGGGTCGGGGACATTCATCCGGTCACGCCTGACCTGTTCCCGCAGCCCATCGGCAAGATAATGGATCGCCCGCGCCGGGCCAGCCTCGAAAAAGGAAAGGGCAATGTCGGGAAATTTCTCCGCCTCGGCAATCACCACCCGATAGATCGTGATGCCGATGTCGGACAGCAGCAGGTGCAGCATCCGGCGGGCGATGCGTGCCAGCATTTCGGCAGGTTCTTCTTCGGCATCCGGTGCCTGAAAGATCAAATGGAGGTTTTTCGCGCATTCCTCCTCGACATAGGCGCTGAACAACTCCGCCTTGCCGGGAAAGTAGTTGTAAAGCGTCCCTTTCGAGACCCCTGCCTCCAGCGCGATACGCGACATACTCGCCCCCCCGTATCCGTCTCGCGCGAAAACCACGCTGGCGCCCCGCAGGATCTGGGCCGCTTTTTGGGGAGAGAGACGTTCAGACATCGGCATGAGCGCCTTGAGGCAGAGATTTGTGCATTGACAGTCAGCCTACGCTGGGTATGTATAACCCGTCAATGACCGAACGGTTCGGTCATACCAGTAAGGCGCCCATGATGGACGATGACGGCCGGCGAAACCGTGACCTTGCGATGGGCGAGGATGATCGGAACGAATCCGGTGCCCGGCAGAGTCGAGTCCCCAATGATGCGGTCGCCGCCATCACGCCGCCCCGGTCAAAACGGCCCTTCGTCGTTCTGGCGATCGTTCTGCTCGCCCTGGTCGTGGCTGGTATCGTCTATTGGCTGCATGCGCGCCAATTCGCGACGACCACCGATGCCGAGATCGACGGCGCGATCCATCGCATCGCGCCGCGTATTTCGGGGCAGGTCGAGGCGGTTCTGGTGCACCAGAATCAGCACGTGGCGAAAGGCCAGCTTCTGGTCCGGCTCAATGCCGGTACCGAAATCGTCGCGCTGGACCGCGCCCGTGCCCAGCGCGCGCAGGCAGTGGCGGATGTGGGCACACGGAACGCGGATGTCGCGCAGGCAGAGGCGAATGTCGCGGTCGCCAGGGCCAATCTGTTCAAGGCCCAGCGCGACGCGGCGCGCTATGCGCGGGTCAATCCCCAGGCGGTCACCCGCACCGCGCTGGACGCGGCGACCGCCGACCTGCGCGCGACCGAGGCGCGCCTCGATGCCGCGAAACAGCAGGTCACCGGCGCCGAAGCCGGGCTGGTCGCGGCCAAGGCGGCCCTTAAAGCAACGGATGTCGCGGTCGAGAACGCCAAGCTCCAGCTTTCCTACACGTCGATCCGCGCCCCTGCTTCGGGCTATATCGCGGAACGCTCGGTGCGTACCGGCAATGTCGTCGCCGCGGGCTCTGGATTGATGGCGCTGGTCGGCGACCGGCTCTGGGTGACCGCGAACTACAAGGAGACGGAGCTTGGCCACATCCATCCCGGTCAGCACGTGCGAGTCTATATCGATGCGGTCCCCGGTGTTGCGTTCCACGCCAGGGTCGCCAGCATTCAGCGCGGCACCGGCAGCGTGTTTTCGCTGCTGCCGGCCCAGAACGCGACCGGCAATTACGTGAAAATCGTGCAGCGTGTGCCGGTGCGGATCATTTTCGACGACCACCGCATCGGCAAATACCTGCTGGCGCCGGGCATGTCGGCCGAGCCCTTTATCCGCATTGCGTCAAAATGAGCCTGCTCTATGCGTCCCGGCCCAACCCGCCGCGCTCCGCGGCGGGACCGTACAACCCATGGCTGATCGTCGCGATGATCGCGCTCGCCCCGTTCATGGAGGTGCTCGATACCACCATCGCCAATGTAGCACTCACCCACATCGCTGGTTCGCTTGCAGTCAGCCCTGAGGAAAGCACCTGGGTTCTGACCTCCTATCTGGTCTCCAACAGCATCATCCTGCCGATCACCGGCTGGCTGCAGGGCGTGGTCGGCCGCAAGCGACTGTTCCTGATCTGCATCGCGCTGTTCACCGCGAGTTCGGTGCTGTGCGCCTTCTCGGCCTCGCTGACCATGCTGATCGTCGCGCGCGTGCTCCAGGGCCTGGGCGGCGGCGGGCTGCAGCCGGTCACCCAATCGATGTATGCCGACAGTTTCCCGCAGGAAAAACGCGCCCAAGTCTTCGCGGTGTTCGGCCTGGTGATCATCGTCGCCCCGGCGGTCGGGCCGATCCTGGGTGGCTGGATCACCGATCATCTCTCCTGGCACTGGGTGTTCCTGATCAACCTTCCAATCGGACTGATCGCCTTCACCCTGATCGCGATTTTCGTCGATGAACCAATGCTGCTGGTGCGCGAGCGGGCGGCGAAGCTCAAGGCAGGGTTGAAATTCGACTATTTCGGTCTTTTCCTGGTCGCGACCGGCTTCGGCGCGCTGCAGATCTTCCTCGACAAATTCTCGCTGGATGATGGGTTCGGCAGTTTCTTCATCCGAACCCTGTTCGTGGTCTGGAGCGTGTCGCTCGTAACCTTGGCGGTTTGGGAGTGGGACCATCCCGAGCCGGTGATGAACGTCAGGTTGTTCCGATATCGGAATTTTTCCATCTCGTGCATGATCATGTTCCTGATCGGCGTCATCCTGCTCAGCACCACCCAGTTGCTGCCGCAGCTGACCCAGACCCTGCTGGGCTATTCGTCCGAAACCTCGGGCTTCGCGCTCGCGCTCGGCGGGATCGCCACGATCGGTCTGATGCCGGTGGCCGGCATCGTGACCGGGCGGTTCATTTCGCCCCGTGTTCTGTTGATCGGCGGCCTGATCGAGACCGGCCTCGCGCTCATCTTCCAGTCGCATCTCGCGCCGGATGCGTCCTTCGCGACGATTTCGTTCGACCGGGTGCTCCAGGTGATCGCCCTGCCCTTCCTGTTCATCCCGATTTCCGCCCTGTCCTATGTCGGTCTGCCGCCGGCGCGCAACGCCGACGCCTCGGCGCTGATCAATCAGGTGCGCAACATCGGTGGCAGTATCGGCATTTCCTTCGTCACCACCATGCTCGCCTGGCGCACCCAGTTCCATCATTCAAGGCTTGCCGAAGCGATCACACCGTATGTCAGCCTTCACGGCCAGACCCTTTCCGAGGTGGCCGCGGATGTGCAACATCAGGCAGCATTCATGAGCTATCTCGATCTGTTCCATATTCTTGGCATGACCGCGTTGCTGGTCTGGCCGGTGGTTCTTTTTCTTGGCGCGCCTGCCAAGGCAGCCAAAGGAGTATCCTATGAGGTTTGACCGATTCCGCCCGGACCGGCGACACCGCTTGCGTCAGGCGACAGCCCTTGGCGCGAGCCTCACTTTGGCTTTGGGGCTCGGCGGCTGCGAACTCGGCCCGAATTTCCACAACCCCCACCCGCGCACGGCAGCCTCGTTCCTTGCCAACCGCCCGGCGCTCACCGCGCCGGACACGGTCAGCCAGGGCAAAGTCGATCTCGCCTGGTGGAACAGTTTCGGCGACCCCAGCCTGACCAGTCTTGAGCACGATGCGATCGCCCAAAACCTCGACGTGCGGATCGCGACCCAGCGCCTCGCCGAAGCGCAGGCGCAAGCCGAGATCGAAGGTGCCGCGCTTTATCCGAACCTGGATTTCGCCGGCTCGTTCACCCGCGAGGGACCGAGCAAGAAAGGCGTGTTCACCGCTCTCGGCGGCAGCGGCTCGAACACCAGCACGAGCACCAATGCCGGCCAGACCGCGAACGGCGCCGGCGGCACCTCGGGCGGCGGCGGCATCCCCGGCTCGGCGATCCGGCCGTTCAACCTGTTCCAGTATGGTTTCTCCTCGGTGTTCGACTTCGATCTCTGGGGCAAAAACCGCCGCGCGCTGGAAGCCGCCCTCGCCGCCGCCCAGGCATCGGGCGATGCCCGCCGCGCGGTGCTGCTGAATACCGAGGCCGAAGTCGCGCAGGACTACATCGATCTGCGCGCCGAGCAGACGGTTCTGGCCATCACCAGGGACAATCTCGCCAGCGCCAATCATATCGCCGGCCTGACGGCGGAACGCGAACAGGCCGGTCTCGCCAATGCGCTCGATGTCGCGGATGCGCGTGCCCAGGCCGCCTCGGTCAAGTCGCAGATCCCCGCCCTGCGCACCCGCATCGATTATCTGATCAACCAGCTCAGCCTGCTGCTCGGCCGCGGACCGGAGGCGCTCCGTGCCGAGCTGATCGCCCCCGGCGCGGTGCCACCGGTGCCGCCGGTGGTGCCGATCGGCTTGCCGTCACAACTGCTTCAGCGCCGGCCCGACATCCGCGAGGCGAGCGCGAAGCTGCACGAAGCGACCGCCGAAATCGGCGTGGCGAAGGCGGATTTCTTCCCCGATCTTTCGCTGTCGGGCTCGGTCTCGTTGCAGGCGCTGCAATTCTCCAACCTGAACCAGCTCGCCGCCGTCACCTACGCGATCGGGCCGCAGATCACCATGCCGATCTTCGAAGGCGGCAAGCTCAACGGCCAGCTCCATCTGCGCAAGGCGGAACAGAAACAGGCCGCGATCACCTATGCGAAAACGGTTCTGACCGCGTTCCATCAGGTCGATAATGCCCTCACCGCCTACGATCAGGAGCAGAACACGCTGGCCGCGCTGAAGACCGACGTGGCGGAGAGCAAGCGCGCGCTCGGCCTCGCCCAGCAACGCTACCGGGAGGGCCTGGCCGATTATCTCCAGGTGCTGACCGCCCAGCAATCGGAACTGCGTGCCACCCAATCCGAGGCGCAGAGCCTCGCGAAAATCTCGACCGACCTGGTCACGCTCTATCAGGCGCTCGGCGGCGGTTGGGAGCAGACCTATCCCGCCAAAACCACGGTCGCCGCGCGGTAATCGCGCGGCCGTCGGGTCGCACACCGCCTGGAAGTCGCTCGTTCTTTTTTTGTTCTTGACACTCGCGCGGTTTGCCGCTTGAGTGTTCACGAACATAACATGAACATTCGAACGCTCATCCCCCGCAATACCCGCCCGGACCAGCGCGGCACCAGACTCGAACCGGCCAATCGGTTCGAACGCGAAAGCCGCGACGCCTTCGATGACGGCTGGGAAACCCTGGCCGAGGATGCGCCGCCACCCGAGACCGTGCTGATCCGGGATTCGAGCCGCAGCATCATCAGCCGGAACGACAGCCCCGATCTCGGGTTCGATCGCGGGCTCAACCCGTATCGCGGTTGCGAGCACGGCTGCATCTATTGCTACGCGCGGCCGACCCACGCCTATCTCGGCTTCTCGCCCGGCCTCGATTTCGAGACCAAGCTGGTTTTCAAGCCGGAAGCCGCGGTACTTCTGGAACGCGAATTGTCGCGCAAATCCTATACGCCGGCGCCGATCGTGCTCGGCTCCAACACCGATCCGTACCAGCCGGTCGAGCGGCAACTGAAGCTCACCCGCGCGGTGCTGGAGGTGCTGGACCGATTCAACCACCCGGTATCGATCATCACCAAATCGGCCGGCGTCCTGCGCGATGCCGACATTCTCGCGCGAATGGCGTCGCGCAACCTCGCCCGCGTCCATCTGTCGATCACCACGCTCGACCCGCGTCTCGCCCGCACCATGGAGCCGCGTGCGGCGAGCCCGGCGCGGCGCCTCGCCGCGGTCGCGGGGCTCGCTTCCGCCGGAATTCCGGCCGGGGTTCTGGCCGCGCCGATGATCCCTGGCCTGAACGATGCGGAACTCGAACGGATACTCGAAGCCGCCTCCCGCGCCGGTGCACGCAGCGCGGGTGCGGTCCTGCTGCGCCTGCCTTACGAACTCGGCGACCTGTTCACCGACTGGCTGCACCGCACCGTGCCGGATCGCGCGGCGCACGTGCTCAGCCTTATCCGTCAGACCCGCGCGGGCGCCTTGAACGATCCCAATTTCGGCTCGCGGTTCAGGGGCACCGGACCCTATGCCGCATTGCTCGCATCGCGTTTCCGCCGCGCGGCGCGGCAATACGGGCTGGATGCCGCGCAGCCCGCGCTCGATTGCACCGCTTTCGCGCGTCCGGGCCAAACCATCCGCCCGGACGCGCAATTGTCTCTCTTCTAGCCTATTCCGCCGCCGCCGGAGCCGGTGCGGACGGCACGATGGTGCGCCAGGGCCGGAAGAACACGATGCCCGCGACAAGGCCGCCAATTCCGACCAGATTGGTGATCGTATTGAAGGTGGTGATCGCGTAGAGCGCCATGGCGAACAGGAAAATCGCACTCGCCGCAGGGAACAGGCAGAACGCGATCCAGCGCCATACCGATTCCTTGTAGATGTCGCGCAGCATCCAGGCCGCGACCAGCCCGGCCAGCCCGTAATAATAGGCAACCTGAATGCCAATCGCATTCACCGAATCGGTGATGATCGTGTTGATCGTCGGCATCAGCGACGACACCCAGAGCACCACGAGTCCCACGCCGATCAGCAGGTACATCGCCCGCACCGGGGTTTCGGTGCGCTGATCGACGGCGCCGAACGCGGTCGGCATCGCGCCATCCCGCCCCATCGCGAACAAGGTGCGGGAGAATTGCAGCATCGTGGTCTCGAGTGTCGCGATCGACGACAAAATCACCGCGACGGAGGCGATCAGCCCCCCGGTACGGCCAAGCCCGGACGCGACCGCGATGTTATAGACGATGTTGTCACTGTATCCCTGCGCCGCCTTGGTCGTAAACAGCAGAAGGGCGGCGAGCGTGAAGGCAACATAATAAACGATGGTCACGAACACGCTGCCAAATCCGCCATTGCCGGCGTTGGTCTCGGCATCCTTGGTTTCTTCCGACAGGTTCGCCGTGACATCCCAGCCCCAATAGAAGAAAATCACCACCAGCGCGGTCGCGGCGAATCCTCCGGCCGTGTAATGAAAGCCGAACCAGGACCACGAGAAATGGTTCACCGAGCCATGCAGCCCGACATGGACGAAGGCGGCGATCGCCACGACCGCGAGGATCACCAGCTCGATCGTGCTCATCACCATCTGGATTTTGCTGGTCAGCTTGATGCCGGCGATCAGCACGAAAGCGATCAGCAGGAACCAGAATGTCGCCACACCTGTGGTAATGACCACGCTCTTGGTCAAGGCCGGGGCGATGAAATTCAGGGTCGATGTGGCGATCGGCAGGCTGCCGGTGACCATGAACACCATCGAGGCGACAAGCAGCGCCCAACCCGAGAAATAGCCGAAAAATTTGCCGAATACCCGACTCGTCCAATCGTAGGCCGCACCCGCATTGACCATTCGCTTGGTCAGCGCCTTGTAGGCCACCGCGATGCCCAGCATCGGTATGGCGAAAATGATCAGGCTGCCCGGTGAGAGCAGCCCGGCCGCGCCGATCAGCGCCGCCGTGGTGACCGCGATGGTGTAGCCCGGCGCGCTGCCGGCAATGCCCATCACGATCGATTCGATGAAAGAGAGCGAATTCGCCCTCAGCTCCGTTCGCATTGTTTGCTCCTATACGGTTGAACGTTCCTGGCGCCGCACGGTTCTTGTTATTGCCCCCATGCACAGGTCATCGCGATCATCCTGGATTCCCCTCGGGAATCTGGCAGGTGATGCAATGGATATTGCCACCGCCGAGCAGGATCTCGCGCGCCGGCAGCATGACGATGTCGCGGCCCGGAAAATTGCGCGCCAGCACGGCGCGGGCCGCGTCATCGGTCTCGGTGCCAAAACCGGGTGCGATAACCGCCCCGTTGGCGATGTAGAAATTGACATACGATGCGGCGAGCCTGGCGCCCTCGGCGCGGTTCATCCCCTTGCCCGTCGAGACGACACCGGCCGATTCTTCTTGAGTGATGACCATTTTTGACGGCATCGGCAGTTTTTCGATCGTCAACCGCCGCCCGCGCGCATCCGTCGCGGCATCGAGCCGGGCCGCCGCCGCGCGCGAAACCGTGTAATGCGGGTCGTCCGGGTCGTCGCACCAGGCGAGCAATACCCGGCCAGGAGCCGCGAAACAGGCGAGATTGTCGATATGTCCGCCGGTTTCATCCTCGGGAATGCCGGGGCCGAGCCAGATGACCGCCTGAACGCCGAGATAATCGCCGAGCCAGCGCTCCATCGCCGCTTTGGTTACTGCTGGATTGCGCGCCGGATCGAGCAGGCAAGGTTCGGTGACCAGCGCGGTGCCTTCACCATCGGCATGGATCGCACCGCCCTCCAGCACGCAGGGCGCGCGATAACGCCGGACATCAAGCGCTTCGCACAATTGCCGGGCCAGCGCGTCGTCCTTGTCCCACGGCGCATAGAGCCCGTGCTCGTGTCCACCCCAGGCGTTGAACGGAAAATCCACCGCCCGCACGCGGCGATTGGCATCGGCCACGAACACGGGGCCAACATCGCGTGCCCAGGAATCGTCGGTCTCGATCGCGAGCAGACGAACCTCGTGCGGCAACGCCGCGCGCGCCGCATCCATCAGCCGCTCCGACACGATCATCGTCACCGTCTCGTAACGCGCGATCGCAGCGGCCACCGCGGCGAAAGCCGCCTGCGCCGGGCGCGCACCGTCCCGCCAGTTATCCGGCCGTTCCGGCCAGATCATTGCGCAGCCCGCGTGACGCTCCCATTCCGCCGGCATCCGAAACCCGTCGATGCGCGGCGTGGTCGTCATCGCGGCTCAGCCTTCGCCGCGTGTCGATGCACGCCGTCATAACTCCCAAGCACATCGTAGAGTTCCGGTCTGCGATCGCGGAACACCCCCCAGGACGCCCGCGCCGCCGCGATTCCGCCGAGATCGACTCGCGCGGTCAGCACGGCATCGCCGTCGCGGCCGGCCTCAGCCAATTTACCGCCGAACTGATCGGCAATGAAGGAACTGCCGTAGAAACTGATCGACGTGCCGTGCGCCCCCGGCTCGATGCCGGTGCGATTCGCCGCGATCAGCGGCATCAGGTTCGCCCCGGCATGGCCTTGCATCACGCGCTGCCAGTGATCGCGCGAATCGAGCGCCGCATCCTGCGGTTCGGAGCCGATCGCGGTCGGATAGAGCAGAATTTCCGCTCCCATCAGCGCCATCGCTCGCGCGGCTTCGGGAAACCACTGATCCCAGCAAATACCGACGCCGATGCGCGCATATGCCGTGTTCCAGACCTTGAATCCGGTATCGCCCGGCGAAAAATAGAATTTCTCGGTATAGCCGGGGCCGTCGGGAATATGCGATTTGCGATAGACGCCCAGAACCGCGCCATCCGCGTCGACGATCGCGATCGAGTTGAAAAAACTCTGGCCCGCGCGCTCGAAAAACGACACAGGCACCACGATTCCGCACTCGGCCGCGATTTTGCGGAACCGCGCGACCGCCGGATTGGCGTCGGCCGTCGTCGCGAGCCGGAAATGATCGGCGATCTGATCCTGACAGAAATACCGCGTCTCGAATAATTCCGGCAGCAGGATAATCCTGGCTCCCGCGGCGGCGGCCTGCCGCACCAACGTCTCGGCATGATCGAGGTTCGCCGCGCGATCCGGCCCGCAGCTCATCTGGATCGCGGCAAGAACAATATCGCTCGCCATATCAGGCATTTTTCAGATAGGCGTCGTATTCGACATCGGAAATCCGGCGCCGGAACTCTGCGATCTCCTGGCGCTTGCAGGACGCGAAGATCGACTGGAATTTTTCGCCGAAAATCGTGCTCGCCCGCGCGGAATTGGCGAACCGATCCGCTGCCGTGCTCCAGGCGATCGGCAGTTTCGGCGCCGCCGCGCCGGTCTTGTCGCCAAGCGTCTCGGGTCCCGGATCGGCCTCGGTCTCAATCCCGTCGAGGATCGCGCCGAGCAAGGCGGCAAAAGCCAGATACGGGTTGCAATCGGCTCCGGCGACGCGATGCTCCAGCCGCGCCGCGCGCGGCTCCGCGTTGATCACGCGGATCGCCGACATCCGGTTATCGTGCCCCCAATCGCCGAATACCGGCGCATGAGTTCCGGGTGCGAAACGGCGAAACGAATTGGCGTGCGGCGCAAAGATCAGCATCGTCTCCGGCATCGCGGCGACCAGCCCGCCGAGCGCGTGGTACAGCGCGGCACTCGGGCGTGCCGCATCGCCGGTGAATATGTTGGCCCCGTCGCGGCCGAGCACCGACATATGGACATGCATCCCGCTGCCGGCCCAGTTGCCGAACGGCTTGGCCATGAATGTCGCGCACAGGCCATGTTTGCGCGCGATCTGCTTGACCGCGCGCTTGAACAGCACGGCATCGTCGGCAATGCGCAGAGCATCCGGCGCATAACGCAAAGTTACTTCGAACTGGCCGGGACCGTTCTCGCTGATCAGGGTATCCAGCGCGATGGACTGCGCCTCCGCCGCGCGCAGCAGATCGCGCAGGATCGCCTCGTAATCGTGGATTTCCCACAACCCCATCGTGTCGGTCTGCCAGCCGCGCCAGAAGCTTTCATCCGCCCCGCGCGGCGCGATGCGCTGCCCGCCGGCCCGGTTCGGATCGACCAGATAGAATTCCAGTTCGACTCCCAGCGCCGGGGTCAGTCCGCGCGCCGCGAACCGTTCGAGCACGCGCGCGAGCACGCCGCGCGGATCGGCATAGAACAGCGAGCCATCGGCCTCACGCATGGTCAGCAGCGCCTGAACCGCCTCGCCCTCGGCCCAGTGCATCTTGGCGATGCTGTGCGGCACCGCGATGCACAGCCCGTCGGGGTCGCCGGTATCGAAGGCGATGCCGCCCTCGACGATATCACGCCCCCAGATATCGAGCAGATAGGCCGAGCGCGGAATCGCGATTCCCGTGCCGAGCAGCGCATCGGCCTTGTCGCGCTGCAGCCATTTGCCGCGCGGCACGCCGTTCACGTCGATGATGAAGGCTTCGATCAGTTCGCTTTCGGCGAGCAGCGCGCGCCGGGCTTCGGTGGTCGCGATCGCATCCATGGCGTTCACCTCACGCCATTTCGGCACGCACGGCATCGTAGGTCGCCTCGATGGCGCGCGTCGCACGGGCGACCATCTCGTCGATCTCGGCTTCGGAGATAGTCAGCGGCGGCGAGAACACCATGGTGTCGCGCACCGCGCGCATCACCAGGTTATTGGCGAAGCAATGGTCGCGGCAGATCGTGCCGACCCGGCCGCGCTTCTCGAAAAACCGCCGCGTGCGCTTATCGGATGTCAGTTCGATCGCGCCGATCAGCCCGATATGCCGGATTTCACCCACCATCGGGTGATCGCCAAGTGCGGCATCGAGTTTTGCCCGCAGCACGTCGCCCATTCGCGCCGCGCGTTCCGGCAGTTTCTCGTTCTCCAGAATATCGAGATTGGCGAGCGCCACCGCACAGGCGACCGGATGCCCCGAATAGGTGAAACCGTGATAGAATTCGCCGGTCTCGTTGATCAGCACGTCGGCCACGCGATCGCCCACCAGCACGGCGGAGAGCGGAATATAACCCGATGTTATTCCCTTCGCGAGCGTCATCAGATCGGGCGTGATGCCGAAGGTCTCGGCGCCGAACATCCGCCCGGTGCGGCCGAAACCGCAGATCACCTCGTCGGCAATCAGCAGAATATCGTTCTCGCGGCAGATGCGGTTGATCTCGGGCCAGTAGGTTTCGGGTGGGATGAGCACGCCGCCGGCGCCCTGGATCGGCTCGCCGATGAAGGCGGCAATGTTGTCCGCGCCGATCTCCTTGATCTTCGTCTCAAGCTGCTTCGCCGCGTAAAGCCCGAACTCCTCCGGGCTCATCTGTCCGCCATAGCCATACCAGTAGGGCGGCATGACATGGTCGAAATCGGGAAGCCTCGCGCCCTGACGATGCATGTCCACCATGCCGCCGGCCGCGGCGCCCAGCGTGGTCGAGCCGTGATAGCCGTATTCGCGGCCGACGATCACCCGCTTCTCCGGCTTTCCCTTGGTGATCCAGTAGGTCCGCGCCATCCGCAGCGCGGTGTCCACCGCCTCGGAACCGGAACAGGCGAAGAATGCGTGGTTGAGATCGCCCGGCGCCATCGCGGTCAGGCGCTCGGCGAGCGCGATCACCGGGCGCGTCGCGGTTTTGAAAAACGTATTGTAGAACGGCAAGCTTTGCATCTGCCGCGTCGCCGCGTCGATCAGTTCGCGCCGGCCATACCCTACAGCGACGCACCACAGCCCCGCCATGCCGTCGAGGATGCGATTTCCCCGGTCGTCGGTCAGGAACACCCCGTCGGCACCGGTGATGATGCGGATCTTTTCCTGATGCAGTGTCTTGTGGTCGGAAAACGGGTGCAGATGGTACGCGGCATCAGCCGCCTGCCAGTCAAAAGTCGCGATATCGTCAAGCATGAAAAAAACTCCGATGTCAGAGCGAAACTGCGGCACGACATGCCGCAAGGCTGCAACGATCAGGAGCGATGCGGCGGGCTGTAGCCGATCCGCGCGCAGAGCAGAAGCAACTCGGCATGCAGGTCATGGATCGCGCAAATGGCGCGAACATGCGCCTTCCGGGACTGAAAATCCCCGCGCCGGCCCAGCTCAAACCTGTTGCTTATCCCCAACATCACCGATCAGTCTATCGAAATCCAGCGACCGGTTCAACAAAAATCGAAGCCTTCACCGATCGGTCTCAGAAACTCGGCGGGGTATTCGCACTGATCACCTCGCAAATCTCGTCGAACGGGTTGCGAAATCTGTGCGGAATCTGGCTTTTGAAGTAATAGGCATCGCCGGTGTCGAGGGCGCGCTCCTGATCGCCCACGGTCACCAGAAGCCGCCCGCGCACCACGACGCCCGCCTCCTCGCCAGCATGGCGCAGCATCGCTTCGCCGGTATCGGCACCCGGCCGATAGGTTTCGTGCAGCATCTGCAATGCGCGGTCCTTCAGCCGCTTGCCGACCATGCGGAACGATATCCGCTCCTCGAAGGCGATTTCGGTCAGGCCGGTCGCCTCGAAAAACACATCCTCGGGAGCCGCGAGATCGAGGGTGAAGAATTCGGCGAGTGACATCGGAATGCCGTCGAGAATCTTCTTGAGCGACGAAATCGACGGGCTCACCCGATTCTGCTCGATCAGCGAGATCGCGCCATTGGTCACCCCGGCCCGCCGGGCCAATTCCCGCTGCGTCAGGCCGAAGACCTGGCGCATCTGCTTCAGCCTCGCCCCGACCCCGGCACCATCCTCGCGCGCGATCGGGATTTCCGCGTCCATCGCTTCCCTAAGCTGCGTTGAGGAGTTGATCTGTGGGGAGGAGGGTTTCGCCGATTGCCTCGGCGACGGCGGGATGGGCGATGCGGCCCTCGGCGACGTTCAGCCCGGCGCGCAGATGGGCATCCTCGCGCA
>NZ_JAKGBZ010000110.1 GCF_021556475.1 Acidiphilium iwatense
CCAGCACCATCCGCACCGCGCGTTCGCGGACCTCAGGTGAATATCTGTTCGATGTCTTCCGCTTTTCCATTGCTCCATCCTACTCAAGAGTTGGAGCCTCCAGGATTCCCGGCGCGGTTCACCATCCGCTTTCTCGCGTTGACGGCGGTTCGGCCCGGAGAACTGCGCGGCGCACGATGGGACGAATTCGAAGGGCTCCACGAAGCCGCGCCTGTCTGGCTGATCCCGGCCGAGCGGATGAAGATGAAGCGCCCCCATGCGGTTCCCCTCGCGCGCCAGGCTGTCGAAGTGATCGAAGCCGTGCGGTCGCTTACCGGGCGGCTGCCTTTCGTCTTTCCGAACGGCAGAAGCGGCCACAAGCCAATGTCTGAGAATGCGATGGGGTATTTGCTCAACCGAGCGGGGTATCACCACCGGCACGTGCCCCATGGATGGCGCGCGGCGTTCTCTTCCATCATGAACGAGCGTTTTCCGGTCGACCGGCACACCATCGACCTCATGTTGGCACATGTGTCCAAGGACAAGGTCGAAGGGGCCTATAATCGGGCGCTGCATCTTCCCCGGCGCCGCGAACTCGCCCAGGCATGGGCCGATTTGCTGCTGGACGGGGCCAAGTCGGCCATCGGTCTGCTCTCAGGTAGCAGACGTTAATGCGCTGCTTTCAAAGGGATGCGTTTGCCACCAGGACCAGAACGCCTGCGAGCGCAGCCGCGGTCATCCATTTGAGGACCAGCAGATCGGCTTCGATCCGGGAAAAGCAGTCAGGGAGTCTCTTCCTTGGCATGCGGCGTATGATCATGCGGAGTCGCGCCCTTGCTCGTCTGTGCCTTGAATCAGCCTTGCGGGTGGCCAGGCGGCCTCGGAATCTGGTTTCGAATCACTCTCAGCCAAGCGCCTTCTGGCGCCGATTTTTTGTATGATGACGTTCTTATCATACGAAATATTCCGGGAAGACAAAGCCATGAGCAGGCTCAGTTTGACGCCGGCATCCCGGCATGATAACCATTTAGATTGGTTGAATCAACCAGTCTAAATGGTGAATTTTATGCGAGACATCCAAGCGTCCGAGGCCAAGACCCACCTGCCCCAGATTCTCGACGAGGTGGAGCGCGGAGAGACCATCCGCATCACCCGTCACGGCCGCCCGATCGCGCGCATCGTCCCTGAGACCGACCGGCGGCAGACCGAGATCGACAAGGCGATCACGAATATCAAGGCGTTGCGGCGCCGGACCGGAAAGATCACCCTGGAGGAAATTCTCGCCTTCCGCCACGAAGGCCATAAATACTGACATGCCCTTCATCCTCGATGCGTCCATCGCGGCATGCTGGGCATTTGACGATGAAGATCATCCTGTTGCGGCCCATGCCCTCGAGCGGATCCGTGTTGACGCGGCACTGGCGCCCAGCCTCTGGTGGTTCGAGATCCGCAACACGCTGATCGTCAGTGAGCGCCGTGGCCGTTTGGTCGAAGCCGATACAGCTACATTCTTGCGCGAGCTGTCCCGGTTCGGCGTGATGATCGACCGCACGCCCCAGGAAGCCACGATTCTCACGCTTGCGCGGCAGCACCGGCTCACCGTTTATGACGCAAGCTACCTCGAACTGGCGCAACGCGAGGCGGTGCCGCTCGCGACGCTGGACAGCAATCTTCGAAAAGCCGCAGCCGCACTCGATATAACCTTGCTCGGCGCGGGGACGTGATGGCCGAACAGCTTCCCGTTTCCCGTGCAGCCAGGGAACCTGATGGCTTCGATCGAGCTCGGCCTGGGGCCGGCTTTGATCGCCGATGCCAGCGACCAGGTGGCCTGGCGTCCAATAGCGCAGGTCGACATCCCGATCCGGCGCTCGGCTACAAAAACCACGTCTCGATCGACGGCCGTCATAGCGTGATCCGCCGGTTTCTGGTCACGGATGCTGCTTCCACCGATGGCGCACGGCTGCGCGAGTGGTTGATCATCCGGGACGGCGTCCTTGCTCGTCTGCATCCAGAACCTCTTCTATCCTTATGATGCGCGCGTCGATGCGGTCGGCACGTTCAGCAAGTCGTAGACGACTGGCTCGCTGATGGCTGAGGTTGCTCCGCAGTTCGAGGAGTGTGTTCTCGGCGCTCGCGAGGCGAGCTCCCAGATCCCGCAGATCGGAGTGTAGCCCGATCATATCGGCCAGGATCTTTGGCAATTCGTGAGCAAGCATTTCATCCGACCGGGTCATCGTGGCGCGCGCTCCTTGCCTATCCGGACAGGTGATTTTAGGCGGTTTGCGTCAGGGTCAGCAACTATAGCCGCGATCTGTGGGACGCCACGGCGGCGTCCAGTCTTGGGTCCATTTCGGCCGGTGATTGGCAGCTGCGCGCGCCATGGTGTGTTCCCGCGAAAGTGAGGCGCCCCAAGGGTACGCAATCGGTCGCCGCGACAGCAAAAAACGATGCACGGGCACAAAATTATTTCGTTGGTCGAAGATAGTTTTCGGTTGCGGCGACCGGATTCCCATGAACGGAGACCACGGTCGATGCTGGAGCCATGCGGCTAGGGCATAGGATTTGGCTCTGCCCTGTGCCGATCCCGCGGTTTTCCGCTTGCACGGCGATCATCGCCTCGTTCCACTTTCACCTTGCGCGACGGGGGCGTTCCAGACATGGCTACATCCCCGGTCCCATATTCCGGGTCCACTTCATTCCAGATTCCATTGGTTCCCCTGCATGAATAAGGTTTGCTTTATCTGGCCCCGCTTGATCCAGCCGGAGTTTGGTTGCTGAAAATACTTTGCCAGATCGGCCGGGGCTGCACGTTGGTAGTTGAGGTCGATGGCACCACGCGGCTGGCCTGTTACTTCCTCGGAAGCCATTGCGTAAACGAGGGAGACGAAATTGGAGCAAAAGAATTGTAAGCGCGAATTTCGGCGCACCTAGGCCGGGTGGCGGGCTGCTGGGAATAGGTGTCCACTTACGGGAGGTGGATACTTATGATGGAGCGGATTGGACCGCATGGTCTGGAAATAACGGGCGT
>NZ_JAKGBZ010000111.1 GCF_021556475.1 Acidiphilium iwatense
ACATCTGTTGGAGGTGCGCGGCTTGGCCGTTTCCACCATCGAACAGCACATCGCAACCACGGAGAGCTTCCTGACACAGGCTTTGTCGGCCGACGCGCCGCTCCTGGAGCTGTCCGTTCTGGCCGTGGAACGCTTCGTGGCAACCGAGGGGCGGCGGTTGAAGCGGCAGAGCCTGCAACATATTGTCGCTCGCCTTCGTGCCTTTCTTCGCTTCTGCTTCGACCAGAACGAAGTGCGGGAGCGATTGGACGTAATTGATACGCCACGCGTCTACAGGGGTGAGCTGCCACCGCGGGCGCTTGCATGGCCGTTGGTCCAGCGTCTGTTGCGCTCCATCGACCGATCCAGCCAGCTTGGTTGGCGCGACTACGCAATCCTTCATCTGATGGCGCATTACGGCTTGCGTCCATCGGAGATTGTCACGCTGACGCTTGGGTCGATCGACTGGCAAGCCCAGACCGTTCGAGTCAGGCAGTGCAAAACCAGATCGGACCTCATCCTTCCACTAACTGGTCAAACGATGCGCATGCTCAGGCGCTATCTATACCGTGGGCGATCCGGTAGTGCGCGTCCTGAACTGTTCCTCCGTGCAAGGACGCCGAGCGGTCCCCTCACACACTGCGCCGTAGACGATCTTTACCAGAAGCGCGCCAGGATGAGCGGGCTGCCCCTTCAAGGAACTTCGCCGTATTGCCTACGCCATTCCTTCGCGATGCGGCTGCTCGATCGCGGGGTAGGCATCAAGGTAATCGGTGACCTGCTGGGCCACCGCACTTTGGAGAGCACCTGTGTCTATCTCCGGCTGCAAACCGGGGCCCTACGAGAAGTCGCGCTTCCTCTCCCTGCGCCAGTGAGCTGCATTGTGGAGGACGCCACATGAGCCCAACGCCGCATTGGAGCGCACTCGATCAGGTAATCGAGCGATATTTGCAAAGACAGCGCTCGCTCGGGCGTGCTTACGTCCATGAGGAGCGGGTCATTGACGCGCTGCGTCGCTTCCTGCTGAAGAACGGCCGTGTCGACCTCGACCAGACCGTCTTCGAGACGTGGTGCATATCGCAAGGTCATCTCGCCGCCAATACGCGCCGCAATTGCCAGCGTATTGTGCGCAATTTCTGCCTCTATCGTCAGCGAACCGAGCCCACCTGCTTTGTTCCGGATATCAACCGCTTTCCTCGCCGCCGTCCCCATGCGCCGCCTGTCATCTTCGGACCAGCCGAAGTTGTCAGGATGTTGGCTATCGCAGAGAGATTGGCATCGACTGCAACCTCGCCGCTTCGGCCGGCGGTCATGCGACTTGCCGTGGTCCTGCTCTACACGGCGGGCCTACGACGCGGCGAACTGCTGCGCCTCACCCTGGCCGACGTCGATCCACACCACGGCATATTGCGGATCCGTGAGTCGAAGTTCCACAAATCTCGGATCGTCCCGTTGTCGCCGGACGCTTCTCGGGAGCTTAGGACGTATCTGAGGAAGCGCTGCCGACCGCCCTTGAGTTCAGCAGCGACTTCACCCTTGCTCTGCAACGTCAAGGGCGGAATGCGCGGCTACACAGGGACAGGCTTGCGGGACGGGATCCAGGCGCTGTTCCGATCGGCCAATGTTCATGGCGCCGACGGACGGACGCCGCGCGTTCATGACTTCCGCCATTCATTCGCCGTCGGATCGCTGTTGCGCTGGTACCAGCAAGGCGCCGACGTCCAATCCAATCTGCCGAAGCTCGCAATGTATATGGGGCACGTCTCGATTGTCTCCACCGCCTATTATCTGCGGTGGATTCCGGAACTCGCTGCGGCAGCCAGTCTTCGGCTCGAGACCCATTATGGCTACCTTGTCCCGGGAGAGGTCGCATGAAACCCCAAAGACCCAATGAATTTGGCAAAGCCATCGAGCGCTTCTTCCGCGAGTATCTGCCGACGCTCCGCGGCACCAGTCTGCACACGATACGCAATTATCGTGACGCCCTCGTTCTATTTCTACGATTTACGTCGACACAAAAGAAGTGGTCCATCGAGGATTTGGATCTCGGCGACTTCACCGCCGCGCGGGTTCGAGACTTCCTGGCCTTCCTTGAGGCCGAGCGTCACAACAGCGTCGCTACCCGTAACACCCGGTTGGCAGCCCTGCATACATTTGCCCGGTTCCTCGCCACCGAGCAGCCTGCACACTTGGCCGAGTTGCAACGCGTACTGGGAGTGCCGTTCAAGCGCGGTGCTCGAAACACCCCAATCGAATACTTGGAGCCTGAGGAGGTCGAAGCGCTGCTTAAGTCCATCGATCGCTCGACACCTTCGGGTAAACGCGACTATGCCCTGTTCGCACTGATGCTCAATACCGGCGGTCGCGTTCAGGAAATCCTTGATCTGCGTCTGCGCGACATCCGTACCGAACCGCCCCACCAGGTACGCCTGCGGGGCAAGGGCGGCAAAACCCGACTATGCCCGATCTGGCCGCAAACCGCGCGCCTCCTGCGGGATCTCTCCCAGTCCGCGGTTCTTCAAGGAGATAGTGACGCGCCGCTATTTATGAACCGTCAGGGCACCAAGCTTACTCGTTTCGGCGTCCGCTACCTCCTCAAGAAGCATGTCGAAGCCGGAGCAACAGCAGTCGACACTCTGCGAGAGAAGCGGATCCACCCCCATTCCCTGCGCCACACGACAGCGATATTTCTGCTGAAGGCCGGGGTCGACTTCGCGACCATCAGTCAGTGGCTCGGGCATTCAACGTTGAATACCACCATGACCTACGCCAGGGCGGATCTCGATCTGAAACGTCAGGCGCTGATGCAGGTGTTCCCCGAGATACTCGCGCCGCCTCGCGCTGGTCACGTGAATTCAGCCGCGATCAATATCGTCGACTGGCTGAAGCGGCTATGATTCCGTAACCGAGTTATGTGGAGTTGGCGGCCCTCAAACCTTCGTCGGCTGGAGTTGACGCCTTCCAGCTCCACATCACTGCGCGCTGCACATAAGTCGA
>NZ_JAKGBZ010000112.1 GCF_021556475.1 Acidiphilium iwatense
CATCCCCACCATGCCGGAGCCTCGCCTGCTGCCACTGGTCCAGAAATTCGCCGATATGCTCGCCGACCTGCCCGTCTTCGCCGAGACTTTCGGGGCAGTGTGAAAATGAGGGGAGTCTTGAGGTTATCCCCTGGAGGACGATGATGAGCGTCGCCAGTGTGAGTCTACTATTCTCTGTTTTTGCACTGGCTGTAAGCGGTATCAAATTTTGGCGAGAATCGGGGAGGAAGGATAAGCGGCTCCGACCGACTGCTATTCTGCACGCACTGCGTGATATCATAACACTTCAAAACCTCGGAGGAGGTGGTCGGATCTGTAGCGATCACGATAAAAGCTTCTCGATGCTGCGGCGGCGATTCCACCATGCCATGGCCTATGGTTTCTTGCTCTGTTTCTTGGCGACCTGTACCGCGACCGTTTACGCGCATTTCTTCGACCAACCAGCACCCTACCCACTATTCAGCCTACCAGCTCTGTTTGGCACGATTGGTGGTACCGGGCTCATTATCGGCACATCGGGTCTTATCTGGGTGAAAATAATCAGTGATCCTGCCCCTGCTGTGGCACGGCTGATGAACACCGACTTTGCCTTGCTCGGGTTGCTCTGGCTAGCTGCGATGACCGGCCTCCTGTTGCTTGCTATGCGCGCGACACCCGCCATGGGCGTCCTGCTTGCGCTCCATCTAGGCACTATCCTCGCGCTATTCCTGCTGCTTCCCTACAGCAAATTTGTCCATGGCTTATACCGTGGTCTTGCCTTGCTTCGCGCCGCCGCCGACCGCTCACAACTCGATCCAAAGAATAGCTCTCCGTAGTTTCAACGTCACCGTTACGTGGACGGGGTTCTCGGGGTGACGAGAATGATTTTAGGAGATTGCAGGAAATCACCCAACCCGAATAAACGACTCTCCACTCATGTCACTTTCCCATGCGCCGAGCGCTCTCCGGCAAATCGTTCGAGTGAAAAAGCTGCGATCCTTGGATCGAGGCGATTGTCCAGAATCGTCGCCGCCATCGCATCGGCGCTCACCGGCGTGAGCAGGATGCCGTTGCGATGATGTCCCGCCGCCACGAACAGGCCGGGTAGGCCAGCCGGACCGAGAATCGGCGCGTCGTCCCGCGCGCCGGGGCGAAATCCGACCCAGGTCTCGATCACTGGCAATTCCTCGATTCCCGGCAGCGCGCGCCAAGCGCCATCGAGCAGTGTATAGAGGCCGCCGGCGGTGATCGTGGCATCGAACCCACGCTCTTCGACGGTCCCCCCCACGATCAGGCGACCATCCGCGCGCGGCACAAGATAGGCGCGCGGCGCCCAGACCACGTGGCGGACCAGGGGATTCGCCTTATCCATCTGGACCGCCAGCATCTGCCCTTTCACTGGCCGAATCGGCAGGCGCGGGATCGGCAGATCAATTCCGGCCGACCATGCACCGGCTGCCACCACCACCGTATCAGCCGCATGCGTGCCATCCGCGGTGATGACTCCGGTGGCGCGGCCCTGCGCGGCGTCGACCCCAGTGATCGGGCAGTGTTCGTGCAGCATGCCGCCGGCCTGGAGGAATGCCCGTTT
This sequence comes from Acidiphilium iwatense, assembly GCF_021556475.1. Lineage (GTDB taxonomy): Bacteria > Pseudomonadota > Alphaproteobacteria > Acetobacterales > Acetobacteraceae > Acidiphilium > Acidiphilium iwatense. The sequence goes on from NZ_JAKGBZ010000112.1 coordinate 1,571, forward strand.
CAGCGCGATTGCTACCAGCCGGTTGTCGACCTGGATATCGCCGGGCGAAAAGATGGCGCCTGCCAGATTGGGCGAAAGATACGGCTCCCGCTCCCGCGCTTCTGCAGGGGTAAGCCATTCCAGGGCCACGTTCTGTGTACGCTGGAACGCCATATCGTGCCGCAGCTTCGCCGCATCGTCGCGGTTAAGGGCGATAATCAGCGTGCCCTCACGGCGCAGCCCAATCTTCATGCCGGAAGCGGCTTCAAGTTCTGCCGCAAAATCCGGCCACAGGGCGAGGCTGTCGCGGTTGAGCGCTCCGAGAGCCGCTTCGCCGGGCTCGGTCTCGCAACCGGCGGCGAGCATCCCCGCCGCCGCCCAGCTCGAACCATACCCAGCTTCGTCGCGATCGAAGACATGCACCTCGGCATCGCGCGCGGTCAGGCGCCAGCCGATCGCGAGACCAATCACGCCACTACCGATGATCGCGACCTTCATCGAATCACTCCGCCGCCTGGCCTTCCACGTAGATCCGGCTGCCGCCCCCTCGGAACTCGGTGCTCTTCTGCTCCATCCCGGCCACTCACTCGCCATCCGCCCGGTGCTCGGCGGCCCCATTGGCCACCTGAATCCGGCCGAGATTCTTCCGGTGGCCGACGAAGATCTTTTCGGTGGGGGATACCGGCACAGGTATACTTGTATTGCATGACCGTCGGGCCATCGCCCCGGTCAGCAGCGTGCGGGTTGGCGGGCAGGGTGGCACGAGCTTGTCAGCCGCTGCGGAGCCGTTGTCCTCCGGCTTGACCGCGCGGGCATCCATCGTCTCGAATCCGCGCTGCGCGAACTTCGGCCCACGCAATTGCGGCAGGCCGCCATCGAAATCGAGCATGAAACCGGAATCGGTGAACGGGCCCGACGGGTCGTAGAGCCGGAACGGTGCGTGGCGGGAAGACGGATGCAGATCGACGGCGCGGAACGGTCCGCCGATATCCGGACGATCGGGCGGCGACGAATAGAACTTGCGATAGATCTTGCGTGAGTCGGCAACCGAGCCGGTCGTGACGATGGCGGGCTTGGTCTGCACGGTCATGGCGCGCTCCTCTCAGAGACAATGTTTGGATGGGCCGGTAGGGTCGGACCACCAGGAGCGGCCAGATGTTCTTTGAGGCGCGACATCAGCTCGACTAGGGTGTGTCGTCATTTGACCGGGGGGGATTGAACAAAACCGCTCTGCGGTAGTGATTTCCGGCTGATTTTGCGGCGCCGTTGATGGCGCACTTCACGCGACGGTCTCCTGTCTGAGAAGTTTGGGTTGCCATCCCAACCTCAGC
>NZ_JAKGBZ010000113.1 GCF_021556475.1 Acidiphilium iwatense
CCGCCTGGACGGTCGCGGCCCTCGCCGCCCTGGCGCACGAGCACAGATTGGCGGCGTATCGGCTACTCGTTGAAGCCGGTCCCGCGGGCATTGCGGCGGGCGAGATCGCCGAAAAGCTCGGCCTGGTGCCGTCCTCGCTCACCTTCCATATCCAGGCGCTACTGCGGGCCGGGCTGATCAGCCAGCGGCGCGCGAGCCGGCACGTCATATACACCACAGATTTCACCGCGATGAACGAGTTGGTTGGCTTCCTGGTAAAAAATTGCTGTGGTCAGGACGTCTCCATTTGCGGACCGGCCTGTAATCCCGCGCTACCCTCGGCAAAACAGAAAACGCTCCGCGCGAAAGCAAAATCGGCGTGACCAACCAGCCGCTCAACGTGCTGTTTCTCTGCACCGGTAATTCCGCCCGCAGCATATTGGCTGAAAAACTGGTCGAGCGCTGGGGTGATGGCAAATTCCAGGGATTTTCGGCGGGCAGTCATCCGAAAGGCGAGGTGCATCCGCGCACGCTCGCGATGCTGGAAGATGCCGGACTGCCGACCGATGGGTTGCGTTCGAAATCCTGGGACGAATTCGCGCAGCCGGGCGCGCCGGTGATGGATTTCGTGTTCACCGTTTGCGACGACGCTGCGGGTGAAATTTGTCCGGTCTGGCCGGGACAGCCGATGACGGCGCATTGGGGCGTGCCCGACCCGGCTTCCGCCACCGGCACCGACCTCGAACGAACGGCTTCATTCCGGACCGCATTCCGAATGTTGGAAACCCGTATCAAACTCTTCGCCAGCCTACCCTTCGCCAAACTGGAGCAGGCGTCGCTCCGGCGCCGGGTACAGGAGATCGGCCGGATCGGGCCGAACGAAGGCGAAGGCTCGGCGGCATGAGCGTGATCATCTACCATAATCCCGATTGCGGCACCTCGCGCAACGTGCTGGCGCTGATCCGCAACGCCGGGATCGAGCCCAGGATCGTCGAATATCTGAAAACCCCGCCATCCCGCGAAACCCTGGTTGATGTGATCGAGCGCATGGGTATTCCGGTCCGCGCCGTGCTGCGCGAGAAGGGCACGCCCTATGCCGAATTCGGGCTCGATGATCCTGCCGTGTCCGACGATGCGTTGCTCGACGCGATGATGGCGCACCCGATCCTGATCAACCGGCCGATCGTGGTCACGCCGTTGGGCGTAAAACTCTGTCGCCCGTCCGAGACCGTGCTCGACATCCTGCCCGCGCCGCAACGGGCTGGCTTCGCCAAGGAAGACGGTGAAGCCGTGGTCGATTCCGCCGGTCGGCGCATCCGCTAACTCTCCAGTATTCGAGGCTTCTCATGCTCGCCCTCGCGGTGTTCGTCGCAACCCTTGTGTTCGTCATCGGACAGCCGGGCGGGCTCGGCATCGGCTGGAGCGCCATGGCCGGCGCCGTCGTCGATCTCGCCCTGGGGGTGATCCATTGGCGCAATATCCCGACGGTCTGGCATATCGTCTGGAACGCGACCTTCACCTTCGTCGCCCTGATCATCATTTCGCTCCTGCTCGACGAGGCCGGGTTTTTCCGCTGGGCCGCCCTGCATGTCGCGCGCTGGGGGCGTGGACGCGGGAGGGTTCTGCTCCCGCTGATCGTGCTGCTCGGCTTTGCCATCGCGGCGTTCTTCGCCAATGACGGCGCCGCACTGCTGCTGACGCCGATCGTGGTGGCGATTCTCACGAGCCTTGAATTTCCGCCTGCCGCTGCACTCGCCTTCATCATCGCGACCGGCTTTGTCGCCGATACCACCAGCCTGCCGCTGGTGATTTCCAATCTGGTCAACATCGTCAGCGCCAATTATTTCAGGATCGGCTTCACCCGGTATGCCGTGGTGATGGTGCCGGTCGATCTGGTTTCGCTGGCCGCGACGCTCGCCGTGATCGGCCTCATGTATCGCCGGGCGGCGAACCGGCGCTATGCCATCGAAGCACTGGAAGCGCCTTCGTCGGCCATCCACGATCCTCTGGTTTTCCGCGCGGCCTGGCCGGTGCTCGCGGTGCTGCTCGCGGCGTATTTCATCACCGCGCCGCTCGGCGTGCCGGTCTCGTTCGTCACCATCGCCGGTGCCGTCGTGCTGCTCGCCATCGCCGGACGCTGGTTTGCCGGCGGATCGGGGAGGGTCATCGAAATCCGCCGGGTTTTGCGCGGCGCGCCGTGGCAAATCGTGATTTTCAGCCTGGGTATGTATCTCGTCGTCTATGGGCTGCGCAACGCGGGCCTGACCAATTACATTGCCGATGCACTCCGGGCTTTCGCCGCCCACGGCATCTGGGCGGCGTCGCTCGGCACCGGCATCCTGGCGGCCGTGCTGTCCTCGATCATGAACAATATGCCGAGCGTGTTGGTCGGCGCGCTCGCGATCGGTCAATTGGGGCATCTGTCACCGGGCATCCACGATGCGATGGTCTATGCCAATGTGATCGGCTGCGATCTCGGCCCGAAATTCACCCCGATCGGCAGTCTCGCCACACTGCTCTGGCTGCACGTGCTGAGCCAGAAGGGAACGCGGATCACCTGGGGCCAGTATATGCGGATCGGGCTGGTCATCACACCGCCGGTGCTTCTCGCCACACTCGCGGCCCTTGCGCTCTGGCTACCAGTTGTGGGAGCGGTGGGCCATGGATGACGGCGAATTTCCCGCCTTGCACCGCGATTTGTTGCTCTTACCCGATCCGGCGCGTCTCGAACCCGTCGCCCGCGCAACCCACAAGCCTCGCGTGCTGCTGCTCTACGGCTCGTTGCGGGAACGTTCCTATTCGCGTTTCGCGACCGAGGAAGCCGCCCGGCTGCTCGATCTGATGGGCGCCGAAACCCGGATCTACGATCCGCGCGACCTGCCGGTCGCCAACAGCGTACC
>NZ_JAKGBZ010000114.1 GCF_021556475.1 Acidiphilium iwatense
ACAATCCATTCCATGGATACACCCTCCTATGTTGACGGTTCGGCATCCTACCGCAGTTCGGCCGCAGCGAACGCCAGCGGTTGGGTGGGGGCGTTCCACACCATCAGAATTGGACGCGATTTTCGCCCCTCAAGGGGTCATTATTGCGCGCGATTTTACAGCCGGTACTAATCGCTAGTTTTGGTGTCAAAGGCGCTCTTATTTTACCTCTCGTCTTTTCCGCGTTTGGCATAATCGTCACTGCAGTCATCGGCGTCGAAACAAAGGGGGAAACGCTCGAAGAATTGTGGGGGCATTGATCGTGCATTGCACAGGTTGTTTATGCGTGATGTGAAATTGCGTTAAACCATGACTGCGCGTGATCGACACCTCGTTCCACGTTCACCTTGCGCGATGGGGCGTTCCAGACATTCGTATCATTAGATCCAGCGATGGCCCCCGAGCATCTACGCTCGTATGGCCTCAATTTTGAACAACGGCTGCCCAACTTGCACGAGCTCAGCATTTTGGGCGAAAACACGTGTCACCTGGCCGTCAGTTTCAGCCATAATCGTCGTGAAAAGTTTCATGACCTCGATCGAGCAGAGCGAGTCGCCACTTTTGACAATACTTCCGATGTCAACGAAGGGCGGATCCTTCGGAGACGGTGCGCGGTAGAAAGTCCCCGTCATAGGGGAACGAACGATAGTTCCGCCGTCAGTCGCGTTTATATCCGCGGGTGGTCCGGATGGGGCGATTTGGCGCTCGGCATGTCGTGGTTTTTCCGCATATTTTTGCGGTTCCGCCGGCGAAAGCGGTGTGGCTGTGGGTATGATTGTCGTCCCGCTAGAACGCCGGACCACAATCTTGACATTCGCAAGTTCCACTATCACTTCTTCACAGCCGCTTGCGTCGATGATCTTGATGATGTCAGCGACGTCCTTGTAAGTTAGGGTCAACTCTGCCTCCTTACGCCGCAAGTTCCAGGATTGAGCGCGCCTCGTCCGGAGTCGCAGGTCGGCGCCCATAGGCAGCCGCCTCCGCGACGACGAGCGAGACAAGCTCAGCATTGCTCGCGGCAAGACGAGTCTTGTCAAACCGCACGTTGTCTTCCAGGCCGGTGCGGGTATGTCCGCCAAGCTCGAGACACCATCGGTTCACCTCAAGCTGATGGCGTGCCATTCCAAGTGCCGACCACGTGGCGGTCGGGCTGATTTCTTTCAATTCAGAAAGCAAGAATTCGAGAAGAGATCGCCGTACCGGTATAGCGTTCTGGACACCCATAACAAATTGCACATGGAGTGGTTCCAGAATCAGTCCCCGCTTGACCAGTTCGACGGCATTGTAGAGCATCGCGGCGTCAAAGACCTCGATCTCCGGTTTAATGCGATAAGTCAGCATTTCCTTACAAAGGGTCTCGATGAAATCAGGAGCGTTCTCGTATATCTGCCGCGGGAAGTTGACCGATCCGGTGGTGAGGGATGCCATGTCGGGCTTGAGATAAAGGCTGGCGCCTCGCTGCGAAGCCTCCCGCCCGCGCCCTCCGGTTGAGAACTGGATGATCATGCCGGGGCAGTGCTTTTTAACGCCCTCCTGCACAGCGGCGAAAAGCTCGGGTGAGGATGAGGGATTTTCCTGCGCGTCGCGCACATGGATATGCACCAGCGCCGACCCGGCCTCATAGGCGGCATGAGTGGATTCAATCTGCTCGGCCGGCGAGATCGGAACCGCCGGATTGTCCTGCTTTTTCGGAACGGCACCGGTGATCGCGGTGGTGATGATGATCGGCTTCATGGATGGAACTTTCGCAATGCTTACCTAGCTACGCACCGGCTTGTCGGAAGTGAAATGATTTGATCGACGGGCGGTTGCTGATTTCCTTCAGCAAGGTAGCGAGCGGGGTTGCCATGATCGGGTATTCAATGTCGATCAGCCCCGCGCCCCTCAAGGCGTCGCATTGGGTGTCGTCATAGAACGCCGCGAGAAGGAGGTCGTCGTCCGATGCGAAAGGGCCACGCGTCGCGCGGATGCGGTCGAGCGCCGGCGGCAGCCGGGAGCCCGGCCTTTCAGTGATCGGTGGCGCGCCCCTGGTTATCTTGTCGTAGAGATTCGGCTCGATGGGACCAGTGATTTCTCCATAGCCGCCCCGGACATAGAGGCGAATTTCATCCGGAACGGTGTCATAACGGCGGCGCCCCTGATCCCGGCCCACAACATTCAGCACCGCCTGCGTCACAATGTACTGGGCGAAGGGACTGACGACGATCGGATATCCCAGATCCTCGCGAACATGCCATGCTTCCTCGAGGATGTCGTTCAATCGGTCCCTAAGTCCCATGGTCTCCAATTGATAGGCGAGGTTCGAGACCATACCGCCGGGACATTGGTGCTGGAAATGAAATTCGTCATATTCGTTGGGCGCGCCGACAGGCTTATCCTCCCTGGCCGCGATATAGGCGAGACGCTCCGCGACGTCGCGGATCGGCTCGAGGTCGATCGCCACCTCATATCCGCGCCGCCGCAAATTGCTGGCGACACGTTCGGTCGGCGAATGCGAAACGCCATTCGCGAGCGTCGATGTCGCCGTATGGATGCTACGGCATTCACACATTTTGCTTGCCCTGAGGGGCGCGCTCTGATTCTCCATGATCTGTGTATTGATGGGGAACGAGATGGCGGTTCGGGGCGGAGCTTTGGGTCATTTTGGTGATGCGCGGCGTGCGGCGATGGGGAGCACGCTGGTCGAACGGGTGGTGGAGACCGGCTCGCTGGTCATACGCAAGCTCGGCGGCACCCGGGCGCGGGAGATTGC
>NZ_JAKGBZ010000115.1 GCF_021556475.1 Acidiphilium iwatense
AAGGCAACTCTCCCCATAGTTGCCTCACGGCCCGCGGTTTCGTTCAATCCGGTTTCAATGAGGTCGCCCTCAACCTCGTGCCACGGCGCCAACGGTGCGCGACCTCACAGAAACCTTTAGATTGAACTAAACCGCTGACGCGGTAATCGCGGTTCTGTTTGGAAGGGTGGCTGGCTGGTCTGCCAGGGTTCGGGTGCTTCCCCGCAACCCTGGAACGGGAGACCCCCGATGACCGAGATAAGCCCCCTGCGCCGCCGCATGATCGAGGACATGACGGTCCGCAATCTGTCGCCGGCAACCCAGCGATCCTACGTTCACGCGGTCGCCAAATTCGGCCGTTTTTTCAGCCGTTCGCCGGAGCGGCTTGGCCTGGAGGATGTGCGTACCTTCCAGGTTCACCTCGTCGCTGGCGGGATTTCGTGGCCGGCGCTGAACCAGACCGTCTGTGCGCTTCGGTTCCTGTATGGCGTGACGCTCAAGCAGGCCGACCTGCCTGAGCGTATCCCGTATGCCCGCACGCCGCGCAAATTACCTGTGGTGCTGGGAGCCGACGAAGTCGTGCGCTTCCTTGAGGCGGTGCCCAGCCTCAAGGCCCGCGCCGCGCTGACCACGGCCTATGCGGCTGGCTTGCGCGCCTCCGAGGCGGCCGGCATCAAGGTCGCCGACATCGACAGCAGCCGCATGGTCGTCCGCGTCGAGCAGGGCAAAGGCGGTCGGGACCGTTACGTCATGCTCTCGCCGCAACTGCTGGGCATTTTGCGGTCCTACTGGCGGTTGGCACGTCCCACGCACTGGCTGTTCCCGGGCCGAGATGGCGAGCATCCGATCAGCCCCACCGTGCTGCACGCCGCCTGCCGCTCCGCCTGCGCCGCTTCTGACCTGAGCAAACGGGTGACGGTCCACACGCTGCGGCACAGCTTCGCCACCCATCTGCTGGAGAGCGGCACCGACATCCGTATCATCCAGGCGTTACTCGGACATAGCAGCCTGAACACCACGGCGCGCTACACGCAGGTCGCCACCAGCACCATCCGCTGCACGCCGAGTCCGCTCGACCGGTTGCGGCTGGAGGTGACGCCGCCGCACTGAGGGGCCGCGATGCGTCCGGCGCTGGAGGTGGCGGACGTGTTCCGCCGCCACGGCGAGGCGTTCCGGCGCAGCCATGGCGCTCATCTCGGCCGGGTCGAGCGGCGCGTCATGTCAGCGGTCGAGCAATGCCGCACCGCTGCACTCGGCGGGCACGTCGAGAAGTGCGGTGATTGCGGGCTGGTCCGCCACGCCTACAACTCCTGCCGCAATCGGCATTGTCCGAAGTGTCAGGGGCTGGCCCGTGCCGAGTGGCTCGAGGCACGCCAAGCCGAACTGCTGCCGGTGCCCTACTACCATGTGGTTTTCACCGTGCCGCCGCAGGTCGCGGACATCGCGTTCCACAATAAGCGCGTGGTCTACGCCATCCTGTTCCGCGCCGCGGCGGAGGCGCTGCGCGCGATCGCCGCCGACCCGCGCCACCTCGGCGCGGAGGTGGGCGCGGTGGCTGTGTTGCACACGTGGGGCCAGGCGCTGCAGCACCATCCGCATCTGCACTGCATCGTCCCCGGAGGCGGCCTGGCGCCGGACCAGACGCGCTGGGTGTCGTGCCGGCCGGGGTTCTTCCTACCGGTGCGGGTGATCTCCCGGCGGTTCCGCACGCTGTTCCTGGCGCGGCTGCGGGTGGCATTCGCGGCGGGCGATCTGCGCTTCTCCGGCGCGCTGACGGCTCTGATGGCACCCGCCGCGTTTGCTGCGTGCGTCACTGCCCTGCGCGGGGTCGAGTGGGTGGTCTACGCCAAGCGGCCCTTCGCCGGCCCCGACCAGGTGCTCGCCTATCTTGGCCGCTACACCCATCGCGTTGCCATCGCCAACAGCCGGCTGACCGGGATCGACGACGGCCGAGTCGGCTTCACCTGGAAAGACTACCGCCAGGAGGGAAAGACCAAGGTAATGACGCTGGCAGCCGAGGAATTCATGCGGCGGTTCCTGCTACACGCCGTCCCGGACGGGTTCCACCGCATCCGCCATGTCGGGTTTCTCGCCAACGGCCATCGCGCTGCCAAGCTCGCGCTGTGCCGCGCCTTGCTGGCGGCACCCAAGCCAGAACCGTCGCCGGTTGAAGACTACCGCAAGCGTCACCGCCGCCTGACCGGACACGATCTCGCCATCTGTCCAAATTGCGGCGGCCCGATGCAGGAGTGCGGCGTTCTGCCGTCGCGACCGCCACCGCGCCCCCCGTTCTGGTGCGACAGCTCATGACCAACCGTGGCCAAAACAATCTACACTACCTGCCCGCTACCAAAACCGACGCTGGTATCGGCAACGCAGAGCCTCGGCCGATTGCTGCGTTTGTGCCGTCCGCCGAACCTATTGCCGGATCCCGCATGTCCACCACGGCGGGGGGTCAGCGCAGCACGAAGAGCGCATCGCTCATCCCTGGCACCAAACCGGGAAGGCGCGACACGCTGGCGCTGTTTTTGACAGCAGCACGCGCCATACAACGCCCATAGCGCCTGTGGCCCGCGGTTCAGTTCAATCCGGCTTCAATGAGGTCGCGCATCCGTCGCGCGGGGGGTTCTGTGTCGCGCGACCTCACAGAAGCCTCCAGATTCCGGCGCGACCGTTTTCCGTAAGCGCGCATTTCTCTGCACCAGCCTTGGGAGGGGGTCCTGTCCGTGCGGTGGAGCGCGACCGATAGGTCTGGGTCAGGCAGTGTTTTTAGTCTGGCCTGATTTGGCGAAGTTGAAGGGC
>NZ_JAKGBZ010000116.1 GCF_021556475.1 Acidiphilium iwatense
CTCGAGCCGATCGGCAACATCCCACCCGCCGAGGCCGAGGCGCGCTACTATGAACAACTGAACGAGATGGCTATGGTCGCCTGAGTCAAACAAAATGGCCTCCAGGATTCCCGGCGCGGTTCAAAGCCTCCCTCGGGGAGTTGTTCCCCCAGATGAAAGGCTAGGCCCGAATCCAAGAACGCTCGTAGATCGAGAAGCCGCGCGATCGAAATGCACGGGGTATCAACGATCTTGACCGACGCTGCCTTCGGATCGATCATCCAGGCCGGTACCAAGAAGGAAGGCCCCTCTCCTGAGCGAAGAGTCAGATGCCGGCTGCCGTTGTGGAGTTGATCGGCGACTACGATTGCAGGTCGCTGGAACAGCGGGTGGAAAGGATATGCAACCTCAACTTCTTGCCCCAGACTCCGGGCATTATGAAGCCGCGTCGGACCGCGGTGGAGAGAGGGCCGCCATGATGTGCAGCCTAATCACAACGGCCAAAATGAATGATGTCGATCCGCAGGCTTGGCTCGCCGATATCCTCGCGCGCATCGCCAGCCATCCGGTAAACCGGATCGACGAACTCATGCCCTGGAATTGGGCGGAGCGGTCTGCCAAACTAGCGACATGAGCCCGCCCAGCAAGACACCCAAGAGCGACACTTCCGCCGCGGACAGCTTCAACCAGATCTGCAAAGTCCGCATCCACCTGCTGGACACCGATCCGATAATCTGGCGCGAGGTGGAGGTCCCGACCTCAATCACCCTCAAGGTGCTGCACGACATTATCCAGATCACCATGGGGTGGTTCGACTACCATCTTTGGGAGTTCACGATTGACGGGCAGACCTATGGGTTGTCAACGGAAGAGGACTGGGGCGTGGGGCCTCGTCTCCAGGCGGACAAAGTCCGCCTGCGCGACGTGCTCACACCCCGCAGGACCACAATCGACTACATGTATGACTTTGGTGATTCCTGGGCACATCGGTTGACCGTGACTGCCATCCGTCAAGCCGAACCTGGCGTGTCCTATCCACGCTATATCGGCGGTGCGTGGAGCGCACCGCCCGAAGACTGCGGCGGCATTCCTGGCTATTACAATCTGCTCAATGCCCTCGCAGACGCCAAACACCCAGATCATGCCGAAGTGTCGGAGTATCTCGAAGACTGGAACCCGGAGGAGATCGAGGAACTTCAGATCAGGATCGCCCTCGGCCGCATCGCCAATCGTCGTAACGCTGCTTGAACTGGGCCCGGAAAATGGGACCACCGGCTTAATTGGACGAGGCGCCGCTCTGTTGTGGTAAACGGAGCGGATTATGAGCAAAACCAGACGGACGATTGATGCGGCATTGAAGGCGAAGATTGCCTTGGAAGCGTTGCGTGAGCAGGCGACGGTGGCCGATTTGGCGACCCGCTACCAGGTTCACCCGAACCAGATCTACGCGTGGAAGAAGCAGTTGCAGGAGCATGCGGCGCGGGTGTTTGATCCGAAGATCGGCCAAGATGCTGAGGCGGCCTCGAACCGGACGATCGAGAAGCTGCACGCGAAGATTGGACAGCTGACGATCGAGAACGATTTTTCGCACGGAGGTTCGGCAAATGAGCGCGCCGGATCGGAGAGCAAAGCTCGACCGGAACCATCCTGATCTATCGGTCCGCCGGCAATGCGAAATGCTGCATGTGGCCCGATCTAGGGTGTATCGACAGCGCCGGCCGGCGAACGACAACGATCTCGACCTGATGCGGCGGATCGACGAACTGTTCCTGCGCTGGCCGTTCCTGGGGTCGCGACGGATGGTGGCGCTGCTGAGGGCTGATGGCTTACGCGTGAACCGCAAGCGGGTGCGGCGGCTGATGCGGCTGATGGGGATCGTGCCGCTAGGTCCCAAGCTGCGGACCAGCAAGCCGGGTGCAGGTCACAAAATCTATCCGTATCTACTGCGGGATCTGAAGATCGACCGGGCAAATCAGGTGTGGTGCGCCGATATCACGTACCTGCCGATCGGCCGGGAGTTTCTGTATCTGGTGGCGATCATGGACTGGCATAGCCGCGCGGTGCTGGCTTGGCGGGTATCGAACACGATGGATGTAAGCTTCTGCGTCTCGGCGCTGGAAGATGCGTTGGCGCGGTTCGGCAAGCCGGAGATCTTCAATACCGATCAAGGCTCGCAGTTCACCTCGGCCGAATTCACCGGCGCGCTGACTGCGGCGGGGATCAAGATCTCGATGGATGGCAAGGGCCGTTGGATGGACAATGTGTTCATCGAGCGGCTCTGGCGATCGCTGAAATACGAGGATATCTACATCAAGTTCTATGCCGATGGGATCGAGGCGCGTGCCGGGATTTCCCAATGGATGAACTTTTACAACCGCCGACGCCCTCACCAGGCTTTAGGCAACCGTGCGCCGATGGAGGTCTGGCGCGCGGAAATGGGCAACGTACTGCCGCCGATGGCTGTGGATATGACGCTTGTCCCGAGGACAAGCTTGGACAACGCTTGCGCGTTGCCCACATACCCACAGCCACAACAGCAGCAAAAGGCAGCTTGATTTTCATGGTAAGCGCGCATTTCTCTGCACCAGCCTTGGGAGGGGGTCCTGTCCGTGCGGTGGAGCGCGACCGATAGGTCTGGGTCAGGCAGTGTTTTTAGTCTGGCCTGATTTGGCGAAGTTGAAGGGCA
>NZ_JAKGBZ010000117.1 GCF_021556475.1 Acidiphilium iwatense
GTAAGCGCGCATTTCTCGGCACCTTGGCGTGAGGGAGGGCGTGTGATCGGGTTGTGTCCATTATTTCGGGTAGTGGACACAGGCGAATGGACGGGAAGCTTCGGGTCATCAAAGTGCTTGGGAACGGCAAGCGCCGATTTGATCCCGCAGACAAGGACCGGTTGATCGATGCCTGCCTTGAACCTGGCGTTTCGCTTGCCAGGCTTGCCTTGGAACACGGTGTGAACGCCAACCAACTGCGCAATTGGGTCTCCCTGCGGAGGCGCCGAGGGGAGAAAGAGCAAGGGCCGCGCAAGGTGGCGGGATACGAGGCAGCAGCCTTCATTCCGGTTGTCGAGGCCACTTCGGTCATGACGTCGTCTCCCGTGCATGGCGGGCTCGTGATCGGGCGAGAGGGTGAGCCGGTTGGTCCTGTCCGGCAAAGATCGTCCCGGGCACGGTTGAAAGTGTCGATGCCGAACGGAGTGAGGCTTGAACTGGAAGGCGGCGACGCGCAGTTGCTGTCGGCGATGATCGAGGCGCTGGGCCGATGCGATGTTCCGGCTGGCTCCTGATCTTCGGGTCTACCTGCATCGCGATCCGATCGACTTCAGAGCAGGCATCAACAGCCTGGCGATCTTGGTCGAGCAGTCGATGGGACTGAACCCTCTCGAGCGTGCGGTGTTCGCCTTTTGCAATCGCCGCCGCGACCGGATGAAGCTTTTGTTTTATGACCGCTCGGGATTTTTGATGCTGTTGAAACGCCTCGAGGTGGACAAGTTCCACTGGCCCCGGCGCCAACTGCCGGTGCTGACGCTGACGACGGAGCAATTGCACTGGCTGCTGGAGGGGATCGACATCGAGGCGGTTCGCCGGCATCCGGAGCGGCATTATCGCAGCGTCGGTTGATGGTGCCTGCGCTCTGCCTCCATTGACGAAGCGCCGCCGGTTCGATTCAAGCATGCGATGCGTCGCACGCCCACCATCGAGGAACTGCAAGCGCTGGTCGCGGCCAACGCGGCGCTGAAGGCTGAGATCGAGAAGCTCACGCAACACGTGCTGGATCTCGAGGAACAGTTGCGTCTGGAGCGGCTGCACCGTTACGCGCCCCGAAGCGAAAAACTCAAGGAGCGCGTCTTCAACGAAGCCGAGCAGGCAGCCGCTGAAGTGGCGCAAGATATCGATAGCGAGGCGGTCGTTCCGGACACGGGGTTGCCGGAGGCGCCGGCGCCGGAACCTGGCAAGCGGGGCCGCAAGCCTCTGCCCGAGGATCTGCCGCGCGAGCGCGTCGAGCATGACCTGCCCGAGGATCAAAAGGTCTGCCCCTGCTGCCGCAACCGGCTGCACCGGATGGGCGAGGTTACCAGCGAGCAACTGCATATCGAAGTGAAGGCGAAGGTGCTGCGGCATGTGCGGTTCAAATATGCCTGTCGGCACTGCGAGCGCACAGCGGTGAACACCCCGGTCGTGGTGGCGCCGATGCCGGCTCAGCCCTTGCCGGGCAGCGTTGCCACGCCCTCCACGCTTGCCTTGGTGCTGGCCAGCAAATATGGGGACGGCATGCCGCTTTATCGTCTGGCGGACGCGCTGACGCGCGCCAACGTCAGCCTCAGCCGCGGCACTCTGGGCAACTGGGTGATCCGCTCGTGCGAACTGCAGCTGCAGCGCGTCTATGACGCCTTGAAGCAAAAGCTGCGTTCTCAGCCCTTGATCCATGGCGACGAGACTTTTGTTCAGGTTCTCAAGGAAGACGGCCGGGACGCAAAGGACAAGTCCTTCATGTGGGCCTATCGCAGCGGCCAGGACAGCGAACAGCCGGTCGTGCTGTTCGAGTATCAGCCCGGGCGCGGCCAGGAGTATCCGCAAGCCTTCCTTCCCGGCTATCGCGGCCTTTTGATGAGCGACGGCTATAAAGCCTGGCGCACGCTGGACGGGGCAACCCATCTGGGCTGCATGGTGCATGCGCGCAGGATGTTCACCGATGCACTCAAGGCCAGGAAAAAGCCCGGCGGACCGCCGCTCCAGGCGCTCAACGTCTTCAAGAAACTGTATGAGGTCGAGAGCCTGGCGCGCCAGCCTCCGCCTGACGGAGAAACACGCGCCGAATACACCTTGCGGCTGCGCCAGCGGCACAGCGTGCCGATCCTGGCCGCATTCAGACAATGGCTCGAGGACATGGCACCGAAGGTTCTGCCGCAAAGCTATACCGGCAAGGCCATCTCCTATGCCCTCAATCAATGGGACTATCTGACGCGATACGCCAGCGACGGGCTCGCCCCGATCGACAACAACCTCATCGAGCGCGACATCAGACCCTTTTGCACAGGCAGAAAAAACTGGTTGTTCAGCGACACCGTCGCCGGCGCCAAGGCGAGCGCCGTCGTCTACAGCTTGATGCTGACCTGCCGCGCCTGTTCCGTCGAGCCCTATGCCTGGCTGCGCCATGTGCTAACCGAACTGCCTCGGCGCCTGCCAGACGCCGACATCGAAGATCTCTTGCCCTTCAACTTCGCCAAATCAGGCCAGACTAAAAACACTGCCTGACCCAGACCTATCGGTCGCGCTCCACCGCACGGACAGGACCCCCTCCCAAGGCTGGTGCAGAGAAATGCGCGCTTAC
>NZ_JAKGBZ010000118.1 GCF_021556475.1 Acidiphilium iwatense
CGTGTCCTTCATCCTTGGCCAGATGCGCGCTTTGCCGTCAAACACCCAAGGTAGGAGCCGGATGCCTTAATTGGGCTTGTCCGGATCTGCGCGGGGGGCGCTCAGTAATGGGCGTCTCTACTGCGAAGATTACGTATCGAAGGGAATACCCCGCAGCAAGCCGCGGCCAAGAGCGGGTTCAGCACCGCGACCGCCTATCGGATCGAGCACGGCCCGCATCTGCCTGCCGCGGCGCAGGCACGCCGGCAACGCCGTCGCCCCGATCCGCTGGAGGCGGTCTGGGATACCGAGATCGTGCCGATGCTGACTGCGGCGCCCGGCCTGCGTGCCATCGCCGTGCTGGAGGAACTGGTCCGGCGCCATCCGGAACTCGACCCTGGTATCCGGCGCACGCTGGAGCGGCGGATCAAACTCTGGCGTGGCCTGCACGGTCCGGCGCAGGACGTCATGTTCCGCCAGATCCATCCGCTGGGCGAACTGGGCTTGTCGGATTTCACCGACCTGGCCGGGCTCGGCGTCATGATCGCTGGCGCGACGCTGGATCATATCCTGTATCATTTTCGGATGGCGCATTCCGGCTTCGAGCACGGCCATGTGATCCTCGGCGGGGAGAGCTATTCGGCCCTCGCCGAAGGTTTGCAGAACGCCCTGTTCGTTTTGGGAGGCGTGCCGTTGAAGCACCGCACCGACAGTCTTTCGGCCGCGTTTCGCAATCTCGACCGTGACGCGATTGAGGACCTGACCGCGCGCTATGCGGCCCTCTGCGCGCATTTCGACATGGAGCCCACCCGCAATAATACCGGGGTTGCCCATGAGAACGGCACGATCGAAAGCTCCCACGGCCATGCCAAGAAAACCATCGAAGATGCCTTGCTGCTCCGCGGCAGCCGTGCCTTCGAGGATCTGGCCGCCTATCGCCGGTTCATCGACGAGATCTTCGCCCGCCATAACACAAGGCGAAGCAAAGCCATCGCCATCGAGTGCGCCACCCTCAATCCGCTGCCTGCTGACCGCACGATCGATTACCAGGAGACCCTGGTTCAGGTCACATCCTCCAGTGGCTTCGTCCTGCGCAAGGTCTTCTATTCGGTGCCAGCGCGGATGATCGGGCAACGCTTGCGCGTCAGGCTCTACGATGATCGGCTCGAATGCTTCCTCGGTGCCAGTCACGTGCTCAGTCTCGCCCGCGGCCGCGCCGATCACGCCACCGGCAAGCACGGTCACGTCATCGACTATCGCCACGTGATCCATTCCCTGCGCCGCAAGCCGGGTGCCTTGCGCAACCTGGTCTATCGCAACCAGTTGTTCCCACGTCCAGCCTATGCGCGCGCCTTCGATGCGCTGACCGAGCGCCGGTCCGACAAGGTCGCCTGCAAAATCACCGTCGAATTGCTCGGTCTCGCGCACGACTACGCCTGCGAAGCCGAACTCGCACAGGCTCTCGAGATCGAACTCGATGCCGGCCACTTGCCCTGCCTCGACACCTTGCGCGAACGCTTCCGCCCCGCCACCGCCAGCGTACCGGTGATCATGATCGAAGCGGTATCGCTCGGCCTTTACAACGAGCTTGGCATGATCAGCGGCGGAGACGTCGCATGACCGCCAACCATGCCGCCGATACCCCTTCCGTGGTCCTGCCAGCGATCCCGCGGATCGCCGGAACCGTCGGCCACTCTGCCCGGCTCGCCTTCCTGCTCGGCGAACTCCGCCTGCCGACGATCAAACATCTCTGGCCCGATCTCGCCGCCCAATCGGACAAGGAAGGATGGCCCGCCGCGCGCTTTCTCGCCGCTCTCGCCGAGCACGAAGTCGCCGATCGTGAACGACGACGCATCGAGCGCCACCTGCTCGAAGCGCGCTTGCCGATCGGCAAAACCCTCGATAATTTCGACTTCAACGCCGTGCCGGTGATCAGCAAGGCCCACATCACCGCACTCGCCTCCGGCAATGCCTGGCTCGATACCGGCGCCAATTTATTGTTATTTGGCCCGCCCGGCGTGGGCAAAAGTCATCTCAGTGCAGCGATCGGTCTCGCCCTCATCGAAGCAGGCTTCCGGGTGTTGTTCACCAGAACCACCGATCTGGTCCAGCGCTTGCAAATCGCGCGGCGCGAACTCACCCTCGAAGCCACCATCTCGAAACTCGATCGCTATCACCTGCTCATCCTCGATGACATTTCCTATGTCACCAAGGATCAGGTCGAGACCTCGGTTCTGTTCGAACTGATCAGCCGCCGATACGAACACCGATCGATCCTGATCACCGCGAATCAGGCTTTCGGTGAATGGAACAAGATTTCCTGCTTACCCATAAGTCTCAGCCAATTTCAGCAAGCGATAAGGCATAGGTGGCGCTTTTACGATGGCGTATCCGAGTCGAGGGATCATGCTGGCGAGGTCATATCGGCGGTTGAAGCGGTACTCGAATTTGGCGAGGTATCGCGGCACGTGCTTGGTGCTGATCGCCCGGTACGTGCCGGTGATTGCGGATTTGATATTGCCGAGGGCGGT
>NZ_JAKGBZ010000119.1 GCF_021556475.1 Acidiphilium iwatense
CTCCAGCACCATCCGCACCGCGCGTTCGCGGACCTCAGGTGAATATCTGTTCGATGTCTTCCGCTTTTCCATTGCTCCATCCTACTCAAGAGTTGGAGCCTCCGGGATTCCCGGCGCGGTTCACTACCGCGAAGAATCCTGGGTGGGGGCTTGGGAGGACGTAGCCCGAGCGAGCTTCCACCCAGGAACGGGTTCCTTTCGGAACCTGTCTGACTGGCCGTGATCGACCGGGTAGGGTCTGGCTCCATCGTAGGAGCGTCAGCCTTGCCCGGCCGCCCGATCACCGTTCAGCAGAAGAGGATGTTCATGATGTTTCGCGCCGAGGGGGATCCCCCGCAACTTGCTGCGGCCAAGACCGGCTTTAGCACTGCAACCGGCTATCGGATCGAGAACGAGCTGGATCAACCTCGTGCAACCAAGCCCCCCAGAGGCAGCCGACGCCCCGATCCGCTACAGGCCGTCTGGGATACCGAGGTTGTGCCAATGCTCACCGCGGCACCCGGTCTGCGCGCCGTCGCTGTGCTAGGGGAGCTGGGCCGGCGACATCCGGAACTCGACCCCGGCATCCGGCGCACGCTGGAACGGCGGATCAAGCTCTGGCGCGGCCTGCATGGGCCGGCGCAATTAGTGATCTTTCCCGCGCTGCCAGTATATTGCCGCGCCACGCCGCACGACGCTTTGCCCTGCTTCAAGAAGCCGGTCTCGTCGACCACCAGCACCGCATCGGCATCCGCAAGATGTTCGACCACATACTCCCGCACCAGATCACGCAACTCATCCGCATCCCACCGGTCCCGCCCCAGTAGTTCCTGCTGCCGCCACGGGCCTGGATCGCCCGCCGCCTCAGCACGCATCCACCCCGTCTTGCGTGGCTCCCCGCCAAGCAATCCGTCCAGGAACAAACCAGCATTCAGTGCCGTGCGTTCCTGCGCGAAAAGCCGACGCATCCGCGCCTTCACATCACGCAGTGATGACGCCCACAATTCCAGCGTCGTCTCAACCGACGCAAAGGGGACGGCCAAAAATAACTGGGTCACTGGTCTGACCTTGGCGTGATCGTGTAGTTCCATTCGGGATGGAACGGATGACCCCTGACGTTGAGCGCGTCCATTTCTGCGTCAGTGACCTTGATGCCCTTGGGGTAGACGCGCGTATCGAGTTCGCAGCGTACCAGCAAACCGGTTTTTGTTGTGGTCGCGGCGATCAACTCGACGACGGCAAGTCGGCTGGTCAGCGGCTTGCCGCGCCATGTCTGCGTGATGTGGCAGAACAGTCGGTGCTCGATCTTGTTCCACTTCGACGTCCCGGGCGGAAAGTGGCAGATTTCCAGCGTGAGGCCGGTTTCGTCCGCGAATTTCTGGAGTTCGATTTTGAATAGCCGCACGCGCGATCCGTTCGATCCACCGCCATCGGCGGTGATCACCAGTCGCTTGGCATCCGGATATCTCCGCCTGCCCATCACGGCGAACCAACGGCGGATTGAATTGACCGCGAATTGAGCCGTGTCGTTGTCGATACCGACACTGACACAACCAACATTGGCGGCGATATCGTAGACGCCGTAGGGTACGACCTTGCCCAGTTCGGGATCGACGAAATCATGCACGCGTACGAGATCTGGACTGCCTTGAGCCCGGTAATCACTGCCACCGTTCTTGTAGGGACCGATCAACTCCTTCTTTTTCGTGTCGATCGAAATCACCGGTTGGCCGTCCGCCTGAGCAGCAATGACCCGGGCGTTGATATGCTCGAACTGGGCGTCCCGATCAGGATTGCTGCTCCCTTCCAGGGTCTTGCGGTTGACCTGCCTGCGATAGTTCAACTGGCCAAGCAATTTCGGAATGCTGCTCTTGCCAATCTTGTGACCCATGAAACGCAGCTCAGCCGCCAGCTTCACGTGGCTTTTCGAAACCCACAACAGCGAACGCATCGGATCACCCATCGTGGCAGGTTCAACCAATCCTCGCAGGTCTTCGAGCAGCGTCACATCCGTGACCGTCAGCGCACGCCGGCCGCTGCCCGGACGCCGGATATCACCCGTCAGCCCGCCAGGATCATCAAGATCCTTCAATCCACGACCGATCGTGCTGCGCGCGACACCAGTCGCGCGGGCCGCAGCGGTAATGCCACCATGTCCCGCAGTGCGCGCCTCCGCAGCCGCGAACAAACGACGCCCCCGCTCGTTCAGGCTCCGCCGTACCGCCGCGAATCGCTCACCAATCGCCGATCTGTCAACCATGAAACAATTCTACGCACGCAAACGACCGCGCCGGAATCCCCCGCGGCAATGGGCAGAATGCTCAGCTTATCGATTCGGGAATTTCTGGGCCTCGCCAAACCCTATCCGAGACTTCTGAACCATGGTTGCCCATAGATTCGTATCTGCTCAACCCGGCAGGGGGTCGATCGGCAGTGATGCTCCGGTGACGGCGTTTTTGATGGCGGTGTAGGCATCAAGGCCGTGTCGCGCGGCGGTCCCGACGACGGATCGGACGTTGG